>NZ_JBVIJT010000034.1:0-1275 GCF_055581265.1 Streptomyces sp. NPDC031466 | reverse complement strand
GGTGTGGTGGCGGGTGCGCCGGACGCGGTGGCGGTGGAGTTCGAGGGCCGTGCGCTGACGTATGGCGAACTGAACGCCCGGGCCAACCGCTTGGCACGCCACCTGCGTGACCTGGGTGTGGGGCCCGACGTCAGGGTCGGACTGTGCCTGCCGCGCAGCGAGTGGATCGTCGTGTGCGTGCTCGCGGTCCTGAAGGCGGGCGGCGGCTATGTGCCGATGGACCCGGCCGCGCCCGTCGAGCGACTCGACCACGTGGTGCGGGACAGTGCCCCGCGTGTCCTGGTCGTGGACGGCGGACTGCCCGACGGCCTTGCCGTCCCGGACGTCCCGGTGGTGGACGTGCGGGTGGATGCCGGGGTGTGGGCCGGGTTGCCCGATACGGACCTGGATCGGGCGGAGAAGGGTTCGGGGCCTGGTGACCTGGCGTATGTGATCTATACGTCGGGGTCGACGGGGGCGCCGAAGGGCGTGATGGTCGAGCACCGGAATGTGACGCGTCTGTTCACGGCGACGGATGGCTGGTACGGGTTCGGGGAGTCGGATGTGTGGACGTTGTTCCATTCGTTCGCGTTCGACTTCTCGGTGTGGGAGATGTGGGGTGCGTTGCTGTACGGCGGGCGTCTGGTGGTGGTGCCGCAGGCGGTGACGCGGAGTCCGCGTGAGTTCTATGAGTTGGTGTGTGCGGCTGGTGTGACGGTGTTGAACCAGACGCCCAGTGCGTTCCGGCAGTTGATCGCGGCGCAGGGTGAGGAGGGGGCTCCGCATTGTCTGCGGGCGGTGGTCTTTGGTGGTGAGGCGCTGGATGTCGCGGCGTTGAAGCCGTGGATGCGGCGTGCGGTCAATCGTGGGACGCGTCTGGTGAACATGTACGGGATCACTGAGACCACGGTTCATGTCACCTACCGGGAGTTGTCGCGGGCGGACACGGAGGGTTCGGCGAGTCCGATCGGTCACCGCATCCCGGACCTGCGGATCTACGTCCTGGACGAGCACGGTCGGCCGGTTCCGGTCGGTGCCGTGGGTGAGTTGTACGTCGGTGGTGAAGGCGTGGCGCGGGGTTACCTCAACCGCCCCGAGCTGACCGCCGAGCGGTTCGTGTCGGATCCCTTCCGGGGTCGTGGCGGGGCGCGGATGTACAAGACGGGTGATCTGGCGCGGCAGTTGGCGGACGGGTCCCTGGAGTACCTGGGCCGCAACGACGACCAGGTCAAGATCCGTGGTTTCCGCATCGAGCTCGGGGAGATCGAAGCCGCCCTCGCCGGACACGAAGCGGTC
>NZ_JBVIJT010000033.1:0-1431 GCF_055581265.1 Streptomyces sp. NPDC031466 | reverse complement strand
CAGCCGCTCCGCCTGCCCCCGCAACGCCTCCACACCACGACCCGAAACCACCCACGGCACCACACCCCGCTCAACCGAACCACCACCAGCAACCCCGACACCGGAAACGGAACCGGAAACGAACCCAGGAGCCTCCTCCACCACCACATGACAATTCGTCCCGCCCATACCAAACGACGACACCCCCGCAACCAACACCTCACCCGGCCGCGGCCAACCCCCCAACTCCGACTGCACCCGCAAACCCAACTCACCCAAAGGAATCAACGGATTAGCAGACTCAAAATGCAAACTCGGCGGCAACTCCCGATGCCACACCGACAAAACCGCCTTCAACAACCCCGCAATACCCGCAGCACCCTCCAAATGCCCCACATTCGTCTTCACCGAACCAACCCGCACCTCCCCACCACGCCCCCGCACGGCAGCACCCACCACCGCACCCAACGCCCCCGCCTCCACCGGATCACCCAACCGCGTCCCCGTCCCATGCAACTCCACATACTGCACACCACCCGGATCCACCCCAGCCCGCTCATACGCCAACCGCAACACATCCTCCTGCCCCACACCCCGCGGAGCAGTCAACCCCTCACCCCCACCATCGTTATTCACCGCAGACCCACGAACAACCGCCAACACCCGATCACCAGCAGCCACCGCATCCGACAACCGCTTCAACAGAACAAACCCACCACCCTCACCCCGCACATAACCATCAGCCCCCGCATCAAAAACCCGACACCGCCCCCGCGGCGACAACCCACCAAACCTCTCCGACCGCACCCACGAATCCCCCGACAACATCAAATTCACCCCACCCGCCAACGCCAACGAACACTCCCCACCCCGCAACGCCTGAACCGCCTGATGCACCGCAACCAAAGACGACGACTGACCCGAATCCACCACCACACTCGGACCCCGCAACCCCAACACATACGACACCCGATTCGCGATCACACTCCGCGCCTGCCCCGCCAAAGAATGCTGACCCACCCCCTCCAAACCCACCTCACGCGCCACCGCCACATAATCATCCCAAATAGCCCCCACAAACACACCAGTACGCGACTCCCGCAACCCCCCGGGAACCACACCACCAAACTCCAACGCCTCCCACACCAACTCCAAAACCAACCGCTGCTGCGGATCCATCAACACCGCCTCACGCGGCGAAATACCAAAAAACCCCGGATCAAACCCATCCACCCGATCCAAAAACCCACCCCACCACGAACCCTCAACACCCACCCGACCAACAGGCGCCTCCGAAACCGCATCCACCCCACCCCGCAACAAACCCCAAAACTCCCCCGGACCCGACGCACCAGGAAAACGACACGACACACCAACAACAGCCACCGCGTCATCCCGCACCAAACCAGCATCCGACAACACGATCGACGGCCCCCGCTCGGTCGAAAAAAG
>NZ_JBVIJT010000032.1:0-1787 GCF_055581265.1 Streptomyces sp. NPDC031466 | reverse complement strand
GCCTGCTCGATAATCACATGCGCATTCGTCCCACTGATACCGAACGAGGACACCCCCGCACGACGCGGACCATCGCTCTCCCACACCCGCTCCCGCGTCAGCAACTCCACCGCACCAGCAGCCCAGTCAACCTCCGGCGTCGGCTCATCCACATGCAACGTCCGCGGCAACACCCCATGCCCCAACGCCAACACCATCTTGATCACACCAGCAACACCAGCAGCCGCCTGCGCATGACCAATATTCGACTTCAACGAACCCAACCACAACGGCCGCCCCACCGGCCGGCCCTGACCATACGTCGCCAAAATAGCCTGCGCCTCAATCGGATCACCCAACCGCGTCCCCGTCCCATGCGCCTCCACCACATCCACCTCAGCAGCCGACACACCCGCATTCGCCAGCGCCTGACGGATCACCCGCTGCTGCGACGGACCATTCGGCGCCGTCAACCCATTCGACGCACCATCCTGATTCACCGCAGAACCACGCACCACCGCCAACACCGGGTGGCCGTTACGCCGCGCGTCCGAAAGCCGCTCCAACAACAACATCCCCGCACCCTCAGCCCACGACGTACCATCCGCCGCCGCCGCAAACGCCTTCGACCGCCCATCCGCCGCCAACCCCCGCTGACGACTGAACTCCACAAACATCCCCGGCGACGCCATCACCGTCACACCACCAGCAAGCGCCAACGAACACTCACCCTGACGCAACGCCTGCACCGCCTGATGCAACGCAACCAACGAAGACGAACACGCCGTATCCACCGTCACCGCAGGACCCTCAAGCCCCAAGGCGTAAGCAATACGACCCGACACCACACTCGCCGCACGCCCCGTCAGCAAATAACCATCCAACCCCTCCACAGCCTCATGCAACGGCGACCCATAATCCTGCGCCATCGCCCCCACAAACACCCCAGCCCGACTCCCCCGCACCGACCCCGGATCAACACCAGCCCGCTCAAACGCCTCCCACGCCGTCTCCAACAACAACCGCTGCTGCGGATCCATCGCCAACGCCTCACGCGGCGAAATCCCAAAAAACCCCGCATCAAACTCCGCCGCATCATGCAAGAAACCCCCCTCCCGCACATACGACGCCCCCGACCGCTCAGGATCCTCATCAAACAACGCCCCCAAATCCCACCCCCGATCCACCGGGAACCCCGACACCGCATCCCCACCCGACGACAACAACGCCCACAAACCCTCCGGAGACGACACCCCACCCGGAAGACGACACCCCATCCCCACAATCGCCACCGGCTCATCCCCCACCGACACCACCGGCACCTCACCACCCACCGAACCAACAGCCACACCACCACCCAACTCACCATCCACATGCCGAATCAACACAGCCGGCGTCGGATAGTCGAACAACAACGACGACGGCAACCGCAACCCCGTCGCACCATTCAACCGATTCCGCAACTCAACAGCCGTCAACGACTCAAAACCCAAATCCTTGAACGACCGCCCCACATCCACCGCATCCCCAGACCCATACCCCAACACCACCGCAACCAACGACCGCACCAACCCCGACAACACCACCAACCGCTCACCCTCAGAACACCCCACCAACCGCTCACGCAACCCCACCGAACCCACCGAACCCACCGAACCCGACGACTCCACCACCCGAACCACCGACTCCTCACCCACCCAAAAACGCTCCCGCTGAAACGCATACGTCGGCAAATCCACCCACGACGCCCCACACCCCTCGAACGCCTTGGCCCAATCGACGGCCACGCCCTGAACCCACGCCTCAGC
>NZ_JBVIJT010000031.1:0-2221 GCF_055581265.1 Streptomyces sp. NPDC031466 | reverse complement strand
AGTACCTGGGCCGCAACGACGACCAGGTCAAGATCCGTGGTTTCCGCATCGAGCTCGGGGAGATCGAAGCCGCCCTCGCCGGACACGAAGCGGTCCGCTCCTGCGTGGTCATGGCCCGCGAGGACCAGCCCGGCAACAAGCAGCTCGTCGCGTACGTCGTCCTGGAGGACGCGCACGCGAAGACGGACCTGCGCGCCGAGCTCGGGCGGCACGTCGAGCGTACGCTCCCCGAGTACATGGTCCCCAGCGCCTACATCGCCCTGGACACCCTGCCGCTGACCACCAACGGCAAGCTCGACCGGAAGGCCCTGCCGGCCCCCGCCATCGACGCCTACACCCAGCGCGCGTACGTGGCGCCGAGCACCCCCACCGAGCGGGCGCTCGCTGCGGTCTGGGCGGAGCTCCTCGGCTTCGACGAGGACCGCGTCGGCGCCGACGACAACTTCTTCGAGCTCGGCGGCCATTCCCTGCTCATCACGGTCCTGGCGGCCAAGCTGAAGGAGCTGGGCCACGAGGTCTCGGTGCGCAGCATGTTCAGCAGCCCGACGCTGGCCCGCCTCGCGGAGGAGATCGACGGGGCGCGGGCCGACACCGACGTCGCGGACGACGGCGTGCCGCCGAACCTGATCCCGCTCGGCTGCCCGCGCATCACCCCGGACATGCTGCCCCTGGTCGCGCTGACCCAGGAGCAGATCGACACGGTCGTCGCCACCGTGCCCGGCGGCGCGCCCAACGTCCAAGACGTCTATCCGCTGGCGCCCGCGCAGGAGGGCATCCTCTTCCACCACCTCCTCGACCCGGCCAACGACCCCTACCTGGTCTCCGTCCTCCTCGCCGCCGACGACGAAAAGGTGTGCGTCTCCTTCACGGAGGCGCTGCAGGCGTTGATCGACCGGCACGACGTGCTGCGCACCGCCGTGCTCACCGCCGACCTGCCCGAGCCCGTGCAGGTAGTGCACCGCACCGCCCGTCTGACGGTCGAGCGGACGCGCCTCGACGTTGGCATGGACGCCGAGGAGCAGGCGCGCGCCCTGCTGGACAGCCCCCGGCGCATGCGGGTCGACGGCGCACCCCTGCTGCGGCTCCTCCTCGCCGAGGACCCGCACTCCGAGCGGCGCTACATGCTCCTGAGCGCCCATCACCTCATCGAGGACGCCACGACACTGCGGCTCGTCCTGCAGGAGCTGGCGACCCACATGGCGGGCCGGGCCGCGCTGCTCAAGGCGCCCGCGCCGTACCGCGACTTCGTCGCCCACACCCTGCGCCAGACGACCGCCGACGACGGGGAGGCCCACTTCCGGGCCATGCTCGCGGACGTCACCGAGCCGACCACGCCGTTCGGCCTGACGGACGTGCACGGCGACGGCCACCGGTACCCGCAGTTGCGCCGCGCTCTGCCCGCCGACCTCACCGCCGAGGTGCGCGCCCAGGCCAAGCGGCTGCACATCAGCCCCGCCACCCTGTTCCACGCCGCGTGGGCGTGCGTCACGGCCGCGGCCGCCGGCAGCGACGACGTCGTTTTCGGAACCGTGATGTCCGGTCGTCTGCAGGGCGTTCCCGGTGTGGAGGGCATGCTCGGGAACTTCATCAACACCCTGCCGCTGCGGGTGCGCCTCGCGGATCGCTCCGTCAAGGACCTCGTCGCGGAGGTCGACACCGGCCTGAAGGAGCTGATCGCACGCGAGCAGAGCGCGCTGAGCCTGGCGCAGCGCTGCAGCGGCCTGGACGCCGACACCCCGTTGTTCAGCGCGGTGATCAACGTCCGGCACTTCGAGCCGGGCCACGGCGACACGACCGGGTCCGCCGTCGCGGGCCAGGGCATCCACTGGCTGGCGGAGGCCGACGCGATCAACTACCCGCTGGTGGTCTCGCTCGACGACTTCGGCAGCGAACTCGCTCTGCACGTGCGCGTGGACGACTCCGTGCAGTGCGAGGCGCTCGTCGGATACGTCGAGACGGCGCTGTCCGGCATCGTCTCCGCGCTCGCCGCGGGCGACGGCGCCGTCACCGCGGCCCTTGACATCGACGTCCTGCCGGCCGCCGAGCGTCGGCGTGTGGTGGAGGAGTGGAACGAGGCTCCGGCCGGTCTGGTGGCGGAGGAGCGGTGTGTGCATGAGTGGTTCGAGGGTGTGGTGGCGGGTGCGCCGGACGCGGTGGCGGTGGAGTTCGAGGGCCGTGCGCTGACGTATGGCGAACTGAACGCCCGGGCCAACCGCTTGGC
>NZ_JBVIJT010000030.1:0-2696 GCF_055581265.1 Streptomyces sp. NPDC031466 | reverse complement strand
TCGCCACCCTCCACCCGCGCCCCATACGCGGCACTCAGATCACGCACCAGGGGCCGCACCGACCAACCGTCGCTCGCGATGTGGTGCACCAGCAGGAGCAGCACATGCTCGTCGGTGTCCAGCTCGAACAACACGCTGCGCAGGGGCAGTTCGTGTTCGAGGTCGAAGGCGTGTCGCGCGGCAGCCGTCAGCCGCGCCCCCAGCTCACCCTCCGCGCAGCGCACCACCGAGAACTCCGGTACGGAAACGCTCACTTCACGGACGATCTGGTACGCGCCCTGCGCGTCCTCGGCGAAGACGGTGCGCAGGCTCTCGTGCCGGGCCACGACATCGCCCACGGCCAGCCGCAACGCCTCCCGGTCCAACCCCCCACTCAACCGCAACGCCAGAGGAACGTTATAGGCCGCGCCCGGACCTTCCAGCTGATGCAAGAACCACAACCGCTGCTGCCCGAACGACAACGGCAACCGCCCCGGACGCACCCCCGCACGCAGAACCGGAACACGACTGTGCGCCGCCCCGTCCAACACCCGGTCCAGCTCCGCCACCGACGGCGCCTCGAACAACTGCCGCACCGACAACTCGGCGTCCAGCACCGACCGCACCCGACCCACCAGACGCGTCGCCAGCAAAGAATGACCGCCCAGAACGAAGAAGTTGTCGTCAATGCCTACCGCTGGGACGCCCAGCACTTCGGCGAACAGGCCGCACAGGATCTCCTCGCGCGGTGACCGTGGTTCCCGCCCTGTCGCCGGTTCCAGCTCGGGTTCCGGCAGTGCCCGGCGGTCCACCTTCCCGTTCGGCGTCAACGGGACCTCATCCAGCACCACCAGCGCGGGAACCATGTAGTCCGGCAGACGCCGACCCACCTCCGCACGCACCGCACCCAGGTCAAGCGGCACACCTTCTTCGGCAACCACACCGGCGACCAGCCGACGGCCCCCCGACACGTCCTCCCGCGCCACCGCAACCGCCCGAGCCACCCCGGCACAACCCGCCAACGCCGCCTCGACCTCACCCAACTCGATACGGAAACCCCGCACCTTGACCTGATCATCCACCCGGCCCAGGAACTCCAGGGCCCCATCCCCGCGCCACCGCACCACATCACCCGTGCGATACATCCGCTCACCCACACCACCAAACGGACACGCCACAAAACGCTCCGCCGTCAAAGCCCTTCGACCCCAGTAGCCGCGAGCCAACTGCGCTCCCGCCACATACAACTCACCCGATACGCCGATCGGGACCGGTCGCAAGCACGCGTCGAGCACGAACACCCGGGTGTTCGCCACCGGCCTGCCGATGGGCGCGGGACGTGACGGGCCGTCGTCCTCGCAGTGCCAGGAGGTCACGTCCACCGATGTCTCGGTCGGCCCGTAGAGGTTGTGCAGTTCGGCGCCGAGAGTGCGGTGGAAGCGTTGTTCGGTGCCGGCGGTGAGTGCCTCACCGCTGCACAGCACGCGCTTCAGTCCGGTGCACGCGGCGGCCGTGGGCTCACGCAGGAAGGCATCCAGCATCGACGGCACGAAGTGCGCGGTCGTGATCCCGGCGGATCGGATGAGCCCCGACAGATAGGCCGGTTCCCGGTGGCCTCCTGGGCGGGCGAGCACCAGTGTCGCTCCGCTCAGCAGGGGCCAGAAGAACTCCCACACCGAGACGTCGAAGCTCGCCGGGGTCTTCTGGAGGACCCGGTCCTGCGAGGTGAGGCGGTATTCGTCCTGCATCCACCGCAGCCGGTTGACGATGCCCCGGTGCGGAACGAGGACGCCCTTGGGCTTGCCGGTCGAGCCCGAGGTGTAGATCAAGTAGGCGGCGTGCGGCGAGGAGACCGGCGCGATCGGTGGCTGTTCCCCGGCGAACGACTCCACTCTCCGTCGCGTCGCGGGGTCGTCCACCACGACGACCGGAAGACCGGCGGGAGCGGCGAGCCCGCTCTTCAGCCGCTCAGTGGTCAGCAATGCCGTGGGCTCCGCGTCGGCGAGCATGAACGCGACGCGCTCGGCCGGATGCTCGGAGTCCACGGGCAGGTAGGCGCCACCCGCCTTGAGCACGGCGAACAGGGCGACGACCAGATCGAGTGACCGCGGGATCGCCACCGCCACCCGGCTCTCGGGGCCGACCCCGAGGGACCCGAGCAGGTGGGCCAGGCGATTGGCGCGCCCGTCCAGCTCTCGGTACGACAGGGTGACACCCTCGAATTCCAGGGCGCAGGCGTCCGGGGTCCTGGCCACCTGCTGTTCGAACAGCACCGAAAGTGATGCCTCGGGCATCTTGGCGGCGGTGTCGTTCCACTCCTCCAGGACCAGCCGCCGCTCCCCCGGCAGCAGCATGTCCACCTGGCTGACGGGAAGGTCCGGCGACTCGACTGTCAGGGCCAGCAACCGCACGAGACGGTCCGCGAGAAGCTGCGCCGACTCCCGGTCGAACCGGTCGGTGCTGAAGTCGAGAACGCCCCGCATACCGCCGTTGTCCCGGCGTTCGCCCAGGTGAAAATTGAGGTCATAGCGTACGGAGCCGGTCTCGACCGGGTGCAGGCTCACGTCCAGGGCACCTGCGGGATACGCCTCCTCCCCCAGGCCCGGCGCCGAGGCGACGTCTGCGTTGTTGAGGGTGAGCATGACCTGGAAGAGGGGGTGGCGGGACAGGGACCGCTCAGGGTTGAGGATCTCCACCAGCCGCTCGAAGGGCAGGTC
>NZ_JBVIJT010000029.1:0-3599 GCF_055581265.1 Streptomyces sp. NPDC031466 | reverse complement strand
CGACCACACTCAGCGAACCGCTCCGCGAACACCGGCGCCGAATCCAACAACTCCACCGCCATACCCGCCCACTGCGAACCCTGACCCGGGAAGACGAACACCACCCGGTCACCCGCACCGGACAGGCCCGAAGACGGGCCGGTCACCACACCCGTATCGTCCTCACCCTGCGCCAGAGCACCCAGACCCGCACGCAGCCCACTTTGGTCACCGACGACGACCGCACGGTGCTCGAACCGCGTCCGACCAGAGGCGAGCGACCACCCCACATCCACCGGCGACAACTCACCACGCGCCTCGACATGCGACAGCAACCGCTCCGCCTGCTCCCGCAACGCCTCCACACCACGACCGGAGAGCACCCAGGGCACCATGACCGGTTCGCGGCCCGGCGTCTCCGGCTGCGTCGGCTCCTCGGCCGGGGCCTGCTCCAGGATGAGGTGGGCGTTGGTCCCGCTGACGCCGAAGGCGGAGACGCCCGCCCGGCGCGGTCGGCCGATCTCCGGCCATGCCCGCTGCTCGGTGAGCAGTTCCACGGCCCCGGCCGTCCAGTCCACCCTGGGCGACGGCTGGTCGGCGTGGAGCGTCTTCGGCAGGACGCGGTGCCGCAGGGCGAGCACCATCTTCATCACCCCGGCCACCCCTCCCGCCGCCTGGGTGTGGCCGATGTTGGACTTGAGCGAACCGAGCCACAACGGCTGGTCCTCGGGCCGCCCCTGGCCGTACGTGGCGAGCAGCGCCTCCGCCTCGATCGGATCGCCGAGCGTGGTGCCCGTGCCGTGCGCCTCGACCACGTCCACATCGGTGGTCGAAAGGCCGGAGTTGGCGAGCGCCTGGCGGATGACCCGCTGCTGCGAGAGTCCGTTGGGGGCGGTCAGGCCGTTGGAGGCGCCGTCCTGGTTGATCGCGCTGCCCCGGATGACCGCGAGCACCGGGTGTCCGTTGCGGCGGGCGTCGGAGAGCCGTTCCAGGACGAGCATGCCGGCGCCCTCGCCCCAGCCCGTACCGTCCGCGTCCGCGGAGAACGCCTTGCAGCGGCCGTCGGCCGAAAGGCCGCGCTGGCGGCTGAACTCGATGAAGATGCCCGGCGCGCCCATGACCGTCACACCACCGGCCAGGGCCAGCGAGCACTCGCCGTGCCGGAGCGCCTGGGCGGCCTGGTGAAGCGCCACGAGAGACGAGGAGCAGGCCGTGTCGACCGTGATGGCGGGGCCTTCGAGGCCGAGGAAGTACGCGAGACGACCGGAGACCACGGCAGACGCCTTGCCGGTCAGCAGGTAGCCGTCGAGACCCTCCGACGCCACGTACAGCGGCGTGCCGTAATCCTGGTACGTCGTACCGGCGAAGACGCCGGTCTGGCTGCCCTTGAGCGAGGCCGGGTCGATGCCCGCGCGCTCGAGCGCCTCCCAGGTGGTCTCCAGCAGCAAACGCTGCTGCGGATCCATCGCCAACGCCTCACGCGGCGATATCCCGAAGAACGCCGGGTCGAACTCTGGGGCGTCGTAGATGAAGCCGCCCGCCCTTACGTAGCTCTTGCCGGGCTGCTCGGGGTCCGGGTCGTAGAGGTCCTCGATGTTCCAGCCGCGGTCGCTCGGCATCTCGGAGATCGCGTCCCGGCCCTCAGCGACGAGCTGCCACAGCTCCTCGGGCGTGCTGATGTCGCCGGGGAAGCGGCAGCCCATGGCGACGATCGCGATCGGCTCGTCGTCCGCGAGCGGCGTC
Organism: Streptomyces sp. NPDC031466; assembly: GCF_055581265.1. NCBI lineage: Bacteria > Bacillati > Actinomycetota > Actinomycetes > Kitasatosporales > Streptomycetaceae > Streptomyces > Streptomyces sp. NPDC031466. Next base: position 1,877 of record NZ_JBVIJT010000029.1, on the reverse strand, counting down.
GCCACGTCGGCCCCCGCCGCGTCGGCGCCGGCGTCGGCGCCGGGGCCCATGAGTTCCGCACGCAGGTACCCGGCCATCAGCGAGACCGTGGGGTGGTCGAAGACCGCGCCCGTCGGCAGCCGCAGCCCGGTGGCCTCGTTGAGCCGCTTCCGCAGCTCCATCAGGCGCATCGAGTCGAAGCCGAGCTCTTTGAACGCCCGTCCCACCGCGACCGCGTCCATACCGGCGTGCCCCAGCACCGCCGCGGTGTGGGTACGCACCAGCTCGAGCAGCACCCTCTCCTGCTCGGCCACGGCGAGCGCGGCGAGCCGCCCGGCGAGTCCATCGTTCGCGTTGGGGTCCTCCTCGGCGGCGGTGAGCGACGTGCCGGACTGCTGCTGGGCCGGCTGTCGCCGCCGCGTCTGCCGCTTCTGCCGCCAGGAGGCCAGCGTGGGCAGCAAGCTGCTCAGCAACGCCTGCTCTTGATCACCCTCGACCTCAAGAGTGGCCGCGAGGGACGCGAGGTCCTCGCTCTCGATCGCCTCCCAGAAGCGCGCCTCCACCTCGTCGACGCGCGCCGAGCTGGGCGAGGTCTCCAGCCAGTAGCGCCGGCGCTGGAAGGCGTACGTCGGCAGATCGACGTAGGTCGCGTCGGTCCCGGTGAACGCCGCCGTCCAGTCCACGGGCACGCCCTGGACGTAGGCCTCGGCGAGGGAGGTCAAGAAGCGGTCAAGACCGCCTTCGTCACGCCGCAGCGAACCCAGCACCACGCTGTTGTCCGCACCTCGGGCCTCGGCGATCTCCTGAAGCCCGATGGTCAGCACCGGGTGGGCCGACGCCTCGACGAAGACCGCGTCCCCCGCCTCCAGGACCGTGCCGACGGTCTCCTCGAAACGAACCGTGTGCCGCAGATTCCGATACCAGTAGCCGCCATCCAGCTCGACGGTGTCCAACAGACCACCCGTGACCGTCGAATAGAACGGCACCGACGACGACTTCGGCTCAATCCCCGCCAGAAGCTCCGCCAGCTCGTCCTCGATGCGCTCGACATGCGAGGTGTGCGAGGCGTAATCCACCGGTACCTTGCGCGCCCGGACCTCCTGGGCCTGGCACTGGGCCAGCAGCTCATCGAGCGCACCCGGATCACCGGCCACCACCACCGACGCCGGCCCGTTCACCGCCGCGACCTCGATCCGGCCACCGAACGCCTCAAGCCGAGACTCCACCTCCGCCAACGGCAACGCCACCGACACCATCCCGCCGAGCCCCGCCAGCCCACCGGCAATCGCCTGCGAACGCAGCGCCACCACCCTCGCCGCATCACCCAGCGACAACGCACCCGCCACACACGCAGCCGCGATCTCACCCTGCGAATGCCCCACCACCGCAGCAGGCTCAACACCATACGAACGCCACAACTCCGCCAGCGACACCATCACCGCCCACAGCACCGGCTGAACAACATCTACGCGCTCCAACGACGGCGCCTCCGGCGCCTGCCGAACCACCGACTCAAGATCCCAGTCGACAAACTCCCCCAACGCCCGACCACACTCAGCCATCCGCTCCGCGAACACCGGCGCCGAATCCAACAACTCCACCGCCATACCCGCCCACTGCGAACCCTGACCAGGGAAGACAAACACCACCCGGTCGGCCATCCGTGTCACACCCTCGGCCGGCCCGGCCACCACTCCAGAGGCGATCTCGCCCCGCGCCAGCGCGCTCAGACCCGCACGCAGCCCGTCCCGATCAGCGATGACGACCGCGCGGTTCTCGAACTCCGCGCGCCCGGATACGAGCGACCAGCCCACATCCACCGGTGACAACTCACCATGCGCCTCGACGTGCGACAACAGACGCTCCGCCTGCCCCCGCAACGCCTGCGCACCACGACC
>NZ_JBVIJT010000028.1:0-4097 GCF_055581265.1 Streptomyces sp. NPDC031466 | reverse complement strand
AGGCGGCCGTGGGTGACCAGCCCGACGTGGAAGGCGTCCTCGGTGGTGAGCGCGCTCATCACCTTCAGGTGCGCTGCGAACAACACGCTCTTCAGCGAGGCCCCTGCCTGGGAGGCGAGGGAGCGGAGCTGTGGCTCCAGATCGGCGTACCGGGCGGCGACCCGCACCGCCTCGGCCGCACCCGCACCCGCATCCGTGTCCGTGCCGGAACCCCAGGCCTCGGGCAGGGCGAGCGGTACATGCGTACCGGTGACCTCTGCCCAGAACCGCTGATCGTCCGCGTCCTCCAGCGACTTCAGCTCGGCGGCCACGAAATCGGCGTACCGGACAGCAGGAGCCTCGTACGCCGGAAGCTCCCGGCCGTCGCGCAGGGCGGCGTATACCTCGAGGAGTTCCACGGTGAGCGCGTTGACACTCCAGCCCTCGGTGGCCGCGTGGCTCTGCACCAGGGTCAGGCGCCAGATGGCGTCCGACTCCAGGTGCACGTGGACACGTAGCGTCGGTGCGACGGTGACGTCGAGCCCGCCCGCACGCTCCTCGCGCGCCCAGGTGAACTCGGCCGCACGCAGGCTCTCTTCGTCCAGCTGCCGCAGGTCGTGGATCAGGACCGGTACGTCGACGGAGGCGTGGACGAGTTGGAGGGGCTGGGAGTAGCCGTCCAGGTGCATGGAGGTGCGCAGGATGTCGTGGCGGTCGGCCACGGTTCGGAGTGCTTCGTGGAGGGCTTCGGCGGAGAAGCCCTGGCCGTCGGGGGCCGGGATGCGGAAGGAGTTGATGTTGATGTAGGTGCCGGGGCGCTCACCCGTGAGCATCTCCACGAGCATGCCGGTCTGCACCTGGGACAGCGGGTAGGCGTCGACCACATCGGCCGGCAGCGCGGCCCGGTCGGTTTCGCTGATCAGTGCGAAGGGTGTGACGGGGGTGAAGCCGGTTTCTTCGGTGGTGGGTGTGGTGTGTGTGGCGAGGTGGTGGATGGTGCGGTGTTCGAAGATGTCGCGGATGGTGATCTGGTGGCCGTGGGTGCGCAGCGCGCCCGCCAGTCGGACGGCGCGGATGGAGTCGCCGCCGAGGTCGAAGAAGCTGTCGTGGGTGCTGATGTGCTCGGGGTCGAGGTTGAGGATGTCGGCCCAGGCCTGAGCGAATGCGCGTTCGGTGTCAGTGGTGGGGGCGACGTGCTTGTTGGTGGTGAGGGCTTGTCGGTCGGGTGCGGGGAGGGCTTTGGTGTCGAGTTTTCCGTTGTGGGTGAGGGGGATGTGGTCGAGGGTGATGTAGGCGCTGGGGATCATGTAGTCCGGCAGCGTGGTGGCGAGGTGGGTGCGTAGTTCGGTGGGGTCGGGTGTGTTGCCGACGAGGTAGGCGGTGAGGGTGTTGTCGTGTGCGGTGACGGCGGCGTCGGTGATGCCGTTGATGTCGCGCAGGCGGTGGGTGATCTCGCCGAGTTCGATGCGGTAGCCGCGGATCTTGACCTGGGTGTCGATGCGGCCGAGGAACTCCAGTGAGCCGTCGGGCAGGCGTCGGGCGAGGTCGCCGGAGCGGTAGAGGCGGCTGCCGGCTGGTCCGAAGGGGTCGGGGACGAAGCGTTCGGCGGTCAGGTCGGGGCGGGCGAGGTAGCCGCGGGCCACGCCGGCGCCACCGACGTGGATCTCACCGGGGACGCCGACGGGCACCAGGTTCCCGTCCCCATCCAGCAGGTGCACGCTCAGATCCGACAACGGGCGCCCGACCCGGCTTCGGAAGCCCGCGTCGAGGTCCTCCCCGTCGATCTGGTGGTAGGTGGTGTGCACGGTGGTTTCGGTGATGCCGTACATGTTGATGAGGGCGGGTGTCGCCGGGCCCAGCCGGTCGGTCCAGGGCCGGAGGTTGCCGGGGTCGAGCCGTTCGCCGGCGAACACCACGGCGCGCAGGGCGAGTCGGTTGATGCGGGGGTCGTCTGCGGCGGCCAGTGCGGTGAGGGAGTGGAAGGCGGTCGGTGTCTGGCACAGCACGCTCACCTGCTGGGTGACCAGCAGGTCGAGGAATTCGTCGGGGGAGCGCAGGGTGTCGAAGGGGGCCAGTACCAGTCTGCCGCCGTGCAGCAGGGCGCCCCACATCTCCCATACGGATACGTCGAAGGCGTAGGAGTGGAAGAGGGTCCATACGTCGTCGGTGCCGAAGTGGAAGTGGTGGTCGGCGGAGCGCATGAGGCGCGCGACGTTGGTGTGGGTGAGGGTGACGCCCTTGGGGCGGCCGGTGGAGCCGGAGGTGTAGATGACGTAGATCAGGTTGTCGGGGGTGGTGGTGGGTGTGGGGTTGGTGGCCGGTTCGGTGGGGAGGGTGTCGGTGTCCAGGAGGAGGCGGGTGCCGGTGTGGTCGGCGGGGAGGCGGTCCTGGACGGTGCTCTGGGTGATGAGCAGTGAGGCGTGTGCGTCCTGGAGGATGTAGCGGAGGCGCTCGGGGGGGTTGGCGGGGTCCAGGGGGAGGTAGGCGGCGCCGGATTTGAGGACGCCCAAAAGGGCGGGGATGAGGTGGATGCCGCGTTCCAGGCAGACGCCGACCAGGGTGTCGGGGCGGGCACCGAGGGCACGCAGGCGGTGGGCGATGCGGTTGGCACGTTCGTTCAGTTCGCGGTAGGTGAGCTGCTCGTCCTCGAAGACCAGAGCGACCGCGTCCGGGGTGCGGGCGGCCTGCGCCTCGAAGGCCTGGTGCACACAGACATCGACCGGCTCAGGGACGAAACGATTCCACTCGCCGAGCAACTGCTCCGTCTCCTCGGCAGGCAACACGCTGCCGCAGGCACTGCCTTCGGGGTCGGCGACCATCGACTCCAGGACGTGTCGGAACATGCCTGCCAGCCGTTCGGCGTCGGCCAGGCTGACCACGTCGGTCGAACCGATGATGCTGACCGCCTCGGCCGTGCCGGAGACGTGCAGGTCGAACTCGGTCGCGCCGTCGATCAGCGTGGCCTGGACGTCGATCCGGTCGGTGTCGACGTGGTGGAAGTCGATGTAGTCGAACATCACGGACACCAGCCGATGACCGTTGCCCGTCCCCATGCCCGTGTCCCGCTGGATGGCCGGCAGCGGATAGCGCCGATGGGCCCACGCCTCGGTCTCGCGGGCGTACGTCTGCTCAACCAGCTCCCGCCAGGTACGGGCCGCACCCGTGGTGTGCGGTACGGGCAGGGTGTTGAGGTGCATGCCCAGGACGCGCTCGGCACCCGGCACCTCCAGCCGCCCATGGGTGACCATCCCGGTGTGGAACGAACGCTCGGTGGTGAGGGCGCTCATCACTTTCAGGTGCGCGGCCAGCAGCACCGTCTTGAAGGACGCGCCCGCCCGCGAGGCCAGCGTCCGCAGTCCGTCCTCCATGCCGGCCAACCGCACCGGGACGCGGTAGCGCTCCGCAGGGTTCTCCTGGTCGGCCCACGTCTCGGGGACGGCGAAGGGGGCGTGGGTGTCGGTGATGTCCTGCCAGTACCGCTGGTCGTCCGGGTCGTTCAGGGAGTCCAGTTCGGCGGCGATGTAGTCGGCGTAGCGGACGCCCGGACCCTCGTGGACGGCCGGCTCCTGGCCGTCTCGGATCGCTCTGTAGAGCTCCAGGACTTCCATCAGGAGGGAGTGGTAACTCCAGCCCTCGGTGATCGCGTGACTCTGGGTGAAGGTGAGCCGCCACGACTCGTCCGACTCCAGGTGCACGGCGGCACGGACCAAGGGTGCCACCTCCGGATCGAACACGTCGGCCCGTTGCTGCTCAGCGAAGTCGAGACCTGCCTGTGCCTGCTGTTCGGCGTCCTGGCCACGCAGGTCGTGCACGGCGAGTGGGATCTTCGCGGTCGCGTGGACGATCTGGAGGGGCTGGCTGTAACCGGTCAGGTGCATCGAGGTCCGCAGGATGTCGTGCCGGCCGACCACGACCCGGAACGCCTCGCTCAGGGCGTCCGGCGAGAAGGGCTCACTGTCCGGGATGCGGAACGAGTTGATGTTGTGGTAGCTGCGACGCCCGCTTCCTGTACTCGCGAACATCTCGACGAGCATGCCGGTCTGGATTTGGGAGAGCGGGTAGGCGTCGACGGCGTCGGTGGGGAGGGTGGCCCGGTCGGTTTCGGTGATCAGTGCGAA
>NZ_JBVIJT010000027.1:0-4388 GCF_055581265.1 Streptomyces sp. NPDC031466 | reverse complement strand
CGTCGAGGCCGGCGAGGGCGCCGCGCCAGGCCCGTACGGCCGCGTCCCGGTCCTGCTCGGCCAGCCACGCCAGATGGTCCCGGAACGGACGCACGGCCGGCAGGTCCCGCGCCTCCCCCGCGCGGTACAGCTCCAGCAGGTCACGGAAGAGGATCGGCTGGGACCAGCCGTCCCACAGGACGTGGTGGTTGGTGATGACGAGCCGGTGCCGGTCGTCGGCGAGACGCAACAGCAGGCAGCGCAGCAGCGGCCCGTGGGCCGGGTCGAAGCGCCGGTCGCGGTCCTCGTCCGTCAGGCGCGCGGCGTCGGCCTCGGGGTCCTGCCGTGCCCGCAGGTCCGCCTCGGTCCAGGGCACCCGGGTCTCCTGCGGGATGACCTGGACGGGCGTACGCACTCCGTCGAACCGGAAGTCAGCCTTCAGGTTGGGGTGGCGGTCCAGCAGTCCGTCCATGGCGGCGCGCAGGCGGGCCGGGTCGAGGGTGCCCGTCAGGTCGGCGCTCGCCTGGGCGTTGTAGACGTCCGGCGCGTCCGTGCCGAGGGCGTGGTGGAAGAGCAGCCCTTCTTGCAGCGGGGTCAGCGGGAGCACGGCCGCCGACCGGGGTCCGGTGGCCGCGAGATGGTCGTGCTCGGCCGGGGTGAGCGGCGACAGACTCACATCGGCGGGGGCGAGACGCGCGGGGCCGGACCCCGGTGCCGACGGGCCGCCGGGACGCGACCCGCCACCACCGCCGCTGTCGCCGCCGTCCCCGAAGTCCTCGCCCGGGTCGCGGGTCAAGGTGCGCAGGGCCTCGGTCCACAGCGTCTCCAGGGCCGTGATGTCGTTGGCGGAGAGCAGTTCACCGGCCCATGACCAGATGGCGGTGAGACGGGGGCCGCTCCCGTCGTCCACGGTGACGGCGTCCAGGACGAGCACATGGCCGGGCGCCGTGCCCGTGTCGTCCACGGCGTCGAACCCCTCGGCCAGCACGGACCATCCGCTCTCGCGCGGCGCGGCCACCCGGCCCAGGTAGTTGAACATGATCTGCGGGTCCCGCAGGCGTGCCAGCACGGGCGCGGTACGGGGGTTGAGGTGGCGCAGCATGCCGTAGCCGACGCCGCCGTCCGGAACGGCCGCGAGGCTCTCGGCGGTCTCGCGCAGCGCGATGCGGGCCACGTCGTCCGCGTCCGGTCCGCCGGCCGCGATCCGCAGCGGGTGGACGCTGGTGAACCAGCCCACGGTGCGCGACAGGTCGGCGCCGTCCACCAGGTGCTCGGCGCGGCCGTGTCCTTCGACGTCCACGAGCAGACCGGTGTCGTGCCGGTGGCCGCGCGCCGCGCGCCAGCCGCGCACGGCCACCGCGAGCGCGGCGAGCAGCACGTGGTCGGTGCGGGAGCCGGCGCCGAGAACCGCGCGGCCGAGGTCGTCGGGAAGGGTGAGCGCCTTGCGGCGCAGGGTGCCGGGCCCGTCGAGTCCGGGGTCCAGGGGCCGGGCGGCGAGGAGCGGGTCCGGGGCCTCCAGGATGCCCTTCCACAGGCCGAGTTCGGTGCGCCGGGACGCGGCCTGTTCGGTCAGCTGGTCCGCCCAGGTGCGCAGCGACGTCGTCACCTCGGGCAGCCGCGGCCGCTGTCCGGCCTCGCGGGAGCGCACGGCCTCGGCGAGGTCGGAGAGCAGGATGCGCCAGGACACCCCGTCGACGGCGAGGTGGTGCACGGCGAGCACGAGCAGGTCCGGCCCGTCGCCCGCGACGGCGTGCACCGCCTGTACGACCGATCCGGTGCCCGGCGACAGGCGGGCGGTGGCCCGCGCGCTCAGCGCGCGCACGTCGTGGCCGGCGTCCCCTGTCCCGGCGGTGTCCAGGTGTTCGACGCAGGTCGCCGCGTCGAGGGCGCCGCGCGGCCGTACCCGGAGCATCCAGCCCGCGTCGTCGGAGTCCAGGATCAGGCGGAGCGCGTCGTGGTGGTCGATGAGGTCCTGCAGGGCCTCGGTGAGGTGCTGGTGGGCGACTTTGGCGGGCAGGCGGACGGCGGCGCTCTGGGCGTAGTCGTCCACAGGGATGCCGGACTCCGCGAAGCGGACCATGACGGGAGTGAGCTGGACCTCGCCCACCCCGTCGTCGGCCGGCGCGGCCCGCCCGGTCTCCGGCGCCGGGGTCGACGCGGCGGCGAGCCGGGCGGCGGTGCGGTGTTCGAACACATCGCGGGTCGTGAGCGTCAGTCCGGCCTTGCGGGCGCGGCTGACCAACTGCATGGACAGGATGCTGTCCCCGCCGAGGCCGAAGAAGTCGTCCTCGACCCCGGCCCCTTCGACGCCGAGGACCTCGGCGAACAGCTGCCGCAGCACCGCCTCCCGCTCGGACGCGGGTGCGCGGCCGGGAACAGCCGGGGCCCGGTCCGGCGCGGGCAGGGCCTGCCGGTCCAGCTTGCCGTGGGCGGTCAGCGGCAGCTCGGACAGCACCTGGACCGCGGCGGGGACCAGGTGGTCGGGCAGCCTGGACGCCAGGTGGGCCCGCAGGTCCGGGGCTGTGTCCGCGGCGGACGCGGCGTACGCGGTGGACGGCACGGCGTAGGCGGTCAGGCGCCGGTCCCCGGGCCGGTCCTCGCGGACCGTCACGGCAGCGGCGGCGACCCAGGGGTGGCTCTCCAGGGCGGCGGCCACCTCGCCGGGTTCGATGCGGAAGCCGCGCAGCTTCACCTGGTCGTCGGCGCGGCCGGCGAACTCCAGGGTGCCGTCCGGCCGCCAGCGGGCCAGGTCGCCGGTGCGGTAGAGCCGCTCGCCCGGGCCGCCGAACGGGTCGGCGACGAAACGTTCCGCCGTCAGGTCGGGCCGCCCCAGGTAGCCGCGGGCGAGGCCGGCGCCCGCGACGTGGAGTTCGCCCACGACACCGGGCGCCACCGGACGCAGGGCGGCGTCGAGCACGTGGACCCGGACGTTGGCCAGGGGCCGGCCGAGGTGCGGGGTGTCCCCGGCGCCCATCGTGGCGGCCGTGACGTCGACGGCGCACTCGGTGGGGCCGTACAGGTTCCAGGCCGTCGTGGGCGCGTCGGCCAGCCGGTCCCAGGCGGCGGGGCCGACCTCCTCCCCGCCGAGGGCGAGGACGGCGGGGACGTGGTCGCCGCGCAGCAGGCCGGCGTCGAGGAGCCGGTCGACGTAGGTGGGCGTGGCCTGGAGGAAGTCCAGGCGCCGCTCGCGGACGCGCGCGACCACCGTGTCCGCATCGAGCCGGGTCGCCTCGTCCAGGATGTGCAGTTCGTGGCCGTCGACCATCCACAGCAGCGGGTTCCATGCCGCGTCGAAGGAGGCGGGGCTCAGATGGGCCACCCGCAGGGTCCTGCCCCCGCCGGACCGGAACAGCCGGGCGCGGTGGCCCGCGTAGAGGTTGGCGAGGGCCTTGTGCGGTACGACGACGCCCTTCGGCTCGCCGGTCGAGCCGGAGGTGTGCACCACGTAGGCGGGGTGTGCGGCGTGCGCGCCCCGCTCGCCCGGGTCGTCGTCGCGATGACGGGCCAGGGCCTGGTGGGTCTCGGGGGTGTCGAGCACGAACAGCTCGGCCTTCACCGCCGCGCACGCCGGGGCGTGTTCGGTGCGGGTGACGACGGCGACGGGGGCCGTGGCGTCCAGCAGCCGGCCGATGCGTTCGGCGGGCTGCTCCGGGTCGAGGGGCACGTATGCCGCGCCCGCCTTGAGCACCGCGAGGAGTGTGACCGTCCACTGGGTGGTGCGGGGCAGCAGGACGGCCACGTACGTCTCGGGGCCCGCGCCCGCCTCGATGAGCGCGTGCGCCAGGCGGTTGGCCCTGGCGTCGAGTTCGGCGAAGGTCAGGCGGGCGTCGGCCGCCACCACGGCGACGGCGTCCGGTGTGCGGGCGACGGTGGCGCGGAAGTGGTCCGCGACGGTGCCCGGGGGTATCTCGCCTGTCGTGCCGTTCCACTGCTCCACGGTCGTTCGCCTCTCGTTCTGCCCGGGGATCTCGGCCCGTGCCACCGGTGTGCCGGGCTCGGCGGCCGTCAGCCGTACGAGCCGGGCCAGCCGCCGGACGGTCGCTCGCGCGGTGGCCGCGTCGAAGGCGCCACCGGGGTAGCGCAGTTGGAAGCGCAGCCGCTCCGACGGCATGACGGTCACGGTGACGGGGTAGTGCCCGGCGTTGCTGATGTCCGCCGTGCCGAGCCGCAGTCCGGCCGCGGCGGCGGTCGCCGCCAGCGCCTGGCCGTCCACCGGGTAGTTCTCGAAGACCGTGGTGGTGTCGAAGAGTTCGCCGTGCCCGGCCACCCGCTGGATCTCCGCGAGCCCCAGATGCTCGTGCGCCAGCAACCGCGCCCGCTCACCCTGCACCCGCACCACCAGATCCCCCAGACACTCCGCAGGATCCAACCGCACCCGCAACGGCACCGTATTGATGAACAACCCCACC
>NZ_JBVIJT010000026.1:0-4591 GCF_055581265.1 Streptomyces sp. NPDC031466 | reverse complement strand
ACAGTGGCGCTCGGCTCGCTGCGGCGTGACGAAGGCGGTCTCGACCGCTTCCTGACCTCCCTCGCCGAGGCCTACGTCCAGGGCGTGACTGTCGACTGGGGTGTGGCCTTCGCCGGCGCGGGCGCGTCCCGCGTCGATCTGCCCACGTACGCCTTCCAACGCCGGCGTTACTGGCTGGAGACCCAGACCCGCCCCGGCGCCGCCCATGAGCGCGAGGCGGACGAGGTGGAGGCGCGCTTCTGGGAGGCCGTGGAGCGCGAGGACCTCCAATCCGTCGTGACCACACTCGACATCTCCGGCGAAGAGCCGTTCAGCACGGTCCTGCCCGCCCTGGCGTCCTGGCACCGGCTGCGGCAGGAGCAGTCCAAGCTCGACGGCTGGCGCTACCGGATCACCTGGCAGCCGCTGGAGAAGGCGCCGGACTCGGCGCTGTCCGGGACCTGGCTCGCGGTCGTCCCCGCCACGCACGCCGAGGACGAGTGGGCCGCCGAGGCCGTCCAGGCGCTGGGCTCCCGAGGGGCGCGCACCATCCGCCTGATCGTGGCCCCCGACGCCGACCGGCAGCGGCTGGCCCAGCAGCTGTCCGAGGCGGTCGAGAGCACGCCCGTCGCCGGCGTCCTGTCCCTGCTGGCGCTCGACGAGACCGCGCACCCCCGGCACGGGGGTGTGCCGTCCGGCCTGGCGGGCACCTTGAATCTGCTGCACGCGCTGGAAGACGCGGGTGTCGAGGCACGGCTGTGGTGCGGCACGCGCGGCGCTGTCTCGGTCGGCCGCGCCGACCGGCAGACGGGCACCACACAGGCCCCGGTGTGGGGTTTCGGCCGGGTGGCCGCGCTTGAGCACCCTGAGCGGTGGGGTGGTCTGATCGACCTTCCCGAGACGTGGGACACACGGGCGCGGGAGCGGCTGTGCGCGGTGCTCGCCGGTGCCACTGCGGGCGCCTCGGTCGAGGACCAGCTCGCGATCCGCCCGGCGGGTGTGTTCGTACGCCGTCTGGCGCGCGCCCCCCGGAGCGCGGCGGCGCGCGGTGAGTGGAAGCCGCGGGGCACGGTCCTGGTCACGGGCGGTACGGGCGCGTTGGGCGGCCACGTAGCCCGCTGGCTGGCCGGGCACGGAGCCGAGCACCTCGTGCTGACGAGCCGCAGGGGCTCGGACGCCCCCGGCGCGGCCGAGCTGACCGCCGACCTCACCGGGCTGGGTGTCGGGGTGACGGTGGCCGCGTGCGACGTGTCCGACCGGGCCGCGCTCGCCGAGCTGCTGGCATCGATTCCCGACGACCGCCCGTTGAGCGCGATCGTCCACGCGGCCGGAGTGCTCGACGACGGGGTCATCGAATCGCTGACCGTCGAGCATCTGGAGCGGGTGCTGTGTTCCAAGGTGGTCGCCGCACGCCACCTCGACGAGCTCACCGAGCACCTGGACCTCGACGCGTTCGTGCTCTTCTCGTCGGTCGCGGGCGCGCTGGGCAACGGCGGTCAGGCCGCCTACGCGGCGGCCAACACCTACCTCGACGCGCTCGCCCTGGACCGCTGGCAGCGCGGCCTGCCGTCGGTGGCCCTGGCCTGGGGCACATGGAGCGGTGGCGGCATGGTCGGCGGTGCGATCGACGACCGGATGAGCCGTCGTGGCCTGAGGTCGATGGCGCCCGAGGTGGCCATCAAGGCGCTCGGCCAGGCGGCCGACCGCGATGAGCCGTTCCTCGCGGTGGCCGACATCGAGTGGCCGCGGTTCGCCGCGGAGTTCACCGCGACCCGTACGAGCCGGCTCTTCGACGAGTTGCCCGAGGCCCGAGCGGACCGTGGCACCGGCGAGGGTGATGCCACCGAGTCGCATTCCGGCTCGGGACTCGCCGGGCGGCTGGCCGGCCTCGCGCCGGTCGAGCAGGAACGGCTGCTGCTCGAACTGGTACGTACGCACGCCGCCGCCGTGCTCGGGCACGCCGAAGCGGACGCGGTCGCGGCCGGACGCGCCTTCAAGGACCTCGGCTTCGACTCGATGCGGGTCATGGAGCTGCGCAACCGCCTGAACGCCGCCACCGGTCTGCGACTGGCCACCGGCGCCGTCTTCGACCATCCCACGGCCACCCTCATGGCCCAGCACCTGCGGACGGAGCTGGTGGGCGACGCGGCGGCGGCCGAGACCGCCGCTCCGGCACCGACCCCCGTGGCACTGCCCGCGGACGACGAGCCGATCGCGATCGTCGCGATGGGCTGCCGCTTCCCCGGCGACGTCAGCACGCCCGAGGAGCTGTGGCAGCTCCTCGACGAGGGCCGCGACGCGATCTCCCAGCTGCCGACCAACCGGGGTTGGGACGTCGAGGGGCTGTATGACCCCGACCCCGAGCAGCCGGGCAAGAGCTACACCCGCGAAGGCGGCTTCCTGCACGACGCCGCCGAGTTCGACCCCGGGTTCTTCGGGATCTCGCCGCGCGAGGCCCTGGCCATGGACCCGCAGCAGCGGCTGCTGCTCGAAACGACGTGGGAGGCGCTCGAGCGGGCCGGTATCGACCCGGAGTCCCTCAAGGGCAGCATGACCGGCGTCTTCGCCGGAATGACCTATCAGGATTACGCCGCACGGCTGCACGAGGCCCCGAACTCCGTCGAGGGCTATCTGCTGACCGGCAAGTCCTCCAGCGTCGTCTCCGGGCGCATCGCGTACGTCCTGGGACTGCAAGGGCCCGCCATCACCGTTGACACGGCGTGCTCGTCCTCGTTGGTCACCCTGCACCTGGCCGCTCAGGCGCTGCGCCAGGGCGAGTGCTCGCTGGCACTCGCGGGCGGCGTCACGATCATGGCCGCGCCCGGCATGTTCATCGAGTTCAGCCGCCAGCGCGGCCTTTCGGCCGACGGCCGCTGCAAGGCGTTCTCCGCGGACGCGGACGGTACGGGCTGGGGCGAGGGCGCCGGCATGCTCGTCCTGGAACGGCTCTCCGACGCCCGCCGCAACGGACACCCGGTGCTCGCGGTCATCCGGGGCAGCGCGATCAACCAGGACGGCGCCTCCAACGGCCTGACCGCCCCCAACGGACTCTCGCAGCAGCGGGTCATCCGCCAGGCGCTCGCGAACGCGCGGCTCTCGGCCGCCGATGTGGACGCGGTGGAGGCGCACGGTACGGGCACGACGCTCGGTGACCCGATCGAGGCCGAGGCGCTGCTGGCCACGTACGGTCAGGACCGGCCGGAGGACCGGCCGCTGTGGTTGGGCTCGCTGAAGTCCAACATGGGCCACCCGCAGGCCGCCGCGGGCGTCGCCGGTGTGATGAAGATGGTGCTGGCGATGCGGCACGGCGAGCTTCCGCGCACCCTGCACGTCGGTGAGCCCTCCCCGAAGGTGGACTGGGGGTCCGGAGCGGTCGAGCTCCTCACCGAGCAGCGGGAGTGGCCGGAGACCGGACGGCCGCGCCGGGCAGGCGTCTCCGCCTTCGGTGTGAGCGGTACGAACGCGCACGTCATCTTGGAGCAGGCGCCAGTGGTGGCCGAGGAGCCCGCGGGGCCAGCGGTGACGCTTCCGGTGGTGCCGTGGGTGGTGTCGGGGCGTGGTGCCCAGGCGCTGCGGGGTCAGGCGGAGCGCCTGCTGTCTCACGTCGAGGCGCATGGTGAGTTGTCGCCGGTGGATGTGGGCTGGTCTCTGGCGTCGGCGCGCTCTGCTTTCGAGCACCGGGCTGTGGTGATCGGTGACGGTCGGGATGCTCTGCGGGTCGGGTTGGGTGCGTTGGCGCGGGGTGAGTCGGCTCCTGGCGTTGTCGTCGGTCAGGGTGTGGGTTCTGGTCGGTTGGCGGTGTTGTTCTCGGGTCAGGGCAGTCAGCGGGTGGGGATGGGCCGTGAGTTGTACGGCCTGTATCCGGTGTTCGCGAAAGCGTTTGACCAGGTGTGCGGGTTGCTGGATCAGGAGCTGGCCGGGCATGTGGGGCGGTCGGTTCGTGAGGTGGTGTTCGGGGATGCTGGTCTGTTGGGTCAGACGGTGTTCACGCAGGCCGGTTTGTTCGCGGTCGAGGTGGCGCTGTTCCGGCTGATCGAGTCCTGGGGTGTTGCACCCGACTTTGTGGGTGGGCATTCCATCGGTGAGATAGCGGCGGCTCATGTGGCCGGGGTGTTCTCGCTGGAGGATGCGGTTCGGCTGGTGGCGGCTCGTGGCCGGCTGATGCAGGCACTGCCCGCCGGTGGGGCGATGATCGCCGTGCAGGCCACTGAAGAGGAGGTCACGCCTCTCCTGGCCGAGTACGGGGACCGGATCGGCATCGCCGCGGTCAACGGGCCGACTGCTGTGGTCGTCTCCGGTGACGAGGACGCCGTCCTTGCCGTCGCGGAGACGCTGCGCGGCCAGGGCCGTAAGACCAAGCGCCTCGACGTCTCGCATGCGTTCCACTCGCCGCGCATGGCCCCGATGCTGGATGACTTCCGTGCGGTTGCCGAGTCCCTGACCTACGCGGCGCCGCGTATTCCGGTCGTCTCGAACGTGACCGGCAAGCTGGCCACGAACGACGAGCTGGGCTCGGCCGAGTACTGGGTCCGGCATGTCAGGGAAGCAGTCCGCTTCGCGGATGGGGCTGCCACCCTCGCTGGGCAGGGCGTGTCCGTGTTCCTCGAGCTCG
>NZ_JBVIJT010000025.1:0-4753 GCF_055581265.1 Streptomyces sp. NPDC031466 | reverse complement strand
CTCCTGGGCCTGGCACTGGGCCAGCAGCTCATCGAGCGCACCCGGATCACCGGCCACCACCACCGACGCCGGCCCGTTCACCGCCGCGACCTCGACCCGGCCACCGAACGCCTCAAGCCGAGACTCCACCTCAACCAACGGCAACGCCACCGACACCATCCCGCCGAGCCCCGCCAGCCCACCGGCAATCGCCTGCGAACGCAGCGCCACCACCCTCGCCGCATCCCGCAACGACAACCCACCCGCCACACACGCAGCCGCGATCTCACCCTGCGAATGCCCCACCACCGCAGCAGGCTCAACACCATATGAACGCCACAGCTCCGCCAGGGACACCATCACCGCCCACAGCACCGGCTGAACAACATCCACCCGCTCCAACGACGGCGCCTCCGGCGCCTGCCGAACCACCGACTCAAGATCCCAGCCAACGAACTCCCCCAACACCCGACCACACTCAGCGAACCGCTCCGCGAACACCGGCGCCGAATCCAACAACTCCACCGCCATACCCGCCCACTGCGAACCCTGACCCGGGAAGACAAACACCACCCGGTCACCCGCACCGGACACGCCCGAAGACGGACCGGTCACCACACCCGCAGCGTCCTCACCCCGCGCCAGCGCGCCCAGACCGGCCAGGAGAGCATCCCGGTCCCCGCCGATGACCACACCGCGGTACTCAAAGGCCGACCGCCCAGAAGCCAGCGACCACCCCACATCCGCCAAGGACAGCTTCTCGTCGCCCTCCACACGGGAAAGCAGCCGCTCCGCCTGCCCCCGCAACGCCTCCACACCACGACCCGAAACCACCCACGGCACGACCGGAAGGGCCACCGACGGTTCCGACGGCACTTCGTCCGCCTTCGGGGCCTGCTCGATGATCACGTGCGCGTTCGTGCCGCTCACGCCGAACGACGACACGCCCGCGCGACGCGGGCGGTCGGTCTCGGGCCAGGCCCGCTCCTCGGTGAGCAGCTCGACCGCACCGGCCTCCCAGTCCACCTGCCGCGACGGCTCATCCACATGCAGCGTCCGCGGCAGCACCCCATGCCGCATCGCCAGCACCATCTTCATCACACCCGCCACACCGGCGGCGGCCTGCGTATGACCGATGTTGGACTTCAGCGAGCCCAGCCACAGCGGCCGCTCCTCCGAGCGACCCTGGCCGTACGTGGCCAGCAGCGCCTGCGCCTCGATCGGGTCGCCCAACGTCGTACCCGTACCGTGCGCCTCGACGGCGTCCACGTCTTCGGGCGTGAGCTGGGCGTCCGCCAGCGCCTTGCGGATGACACGTTGCTGCGCCGGGCCGTTGGGGGCGGTCAGGCCGTTGGAGGCGCCGTCCTGGTTGATCGCGCTGCCCCGGATGACCGCGAGCACCGGGTGTCCGTTGCGGCGGGCGTCCGAGAGCCGCTCAAGGAGCAGCATGCCCGCGCCCTCGGCCCACGCGGTGCCGTCCGCGTGGTCCGAGAAGGACTTGCAGCGGCCGTTGGGAGACAGTGCGCCCTGGCGGCTGAACTCCACGAAGATCTCGGGTGTCGACATCACGGCCACGCCGCCCGCGAGCGCGAGGGTGCAGTCGCCGCGCCGCAACGCCTGCGCCGCGAGGTGGAGGGTCACCAGCGATGACGAACAGGCCGTGTCGACGGTGACGGCGGGGCCTTCGAGGCCGAAGGTGTACGCGACACGGCCCGATGCGACGCTGCCCGCGCTGCCGTTGACGAGGTAGCCCTCAAAGTTGTCCAGCGTGCCGTACAGCCGCGTCCCGTAGTCGTTGTACATGACGCCGGCGTAGACGCCCGTGTGGCTGCCGCGCAGTGTGGCCGGGTCGATCCCGGCCCGCTCGAACGCCTCCCATGACGTCTCCAGCAGCAGCCGCTGCTGGGGGTCGATGGTGAGTGCCTCCCGCGGGCTGAGGTTGAAGAACGCGGGGTCGAACTGGTCGGACTCATGGAGGAATCCACCCTCGCGGGTGTAGCTCTTACCCGGCTTCTCCGGGTCCACGTCGTACAGGTCGTCGGCCCAGCCGCGGTTCTCCGGGAACTCGGAGATCGCGTCGGTGCCGGAGGCGACCAGCTTCCACAGTTCCTCGGGGGAACGCACACTGCCCGGGTACCGGCAGCTCATCGCGACGATCGCGATCGGCTCGGAGCCCTGTCCCTCCAGGTCCTTGATGTGCTGCCGAGCCTGGTGCAGATCCCCCGTGACCCGCTTGAGATAGGCGCGAAGCTTTTCCTCGTTCGCCATCTGAAAAACGTTCCCTTTCACATTTCCGAGAATTCACGCCACAGCAGGTCGCAACAGAACAGGTCGCTGCTCAGAGCTGCTCATCGATGAAGCTGAAGAGGTCCTCGTCCGATGCCTCTTCGATCTGGTCCACCACCGAGTCGTCCGGCGGGCCACCAACCGGTCCACCGGAGTGGATGCCGTACTTCGCCAGCAGCTCCCGCAGACGCTCCTGGACGGGCTCGGGCAGCGCGTCGTGCGCCGTGAGCGCGGACTCGAAGGCGTCGAGCTCGCGCAGGCCGACCGTGGACTCCGCGTTCTGCGCCGGACCGATCTCGGCCTTGAGGAACTCCGCGATCGCACCCGGTGTCGGGTAGTCGAAGACCAGCGTGGCCGGCAGCCGCAGCCCCGTGGCGTCGTTCAGCAGGTTGCGCAGCTCGACCGCGGTCAGCGAGTCGAAGCCGAGCTCCTTGAACGACCGCCCCGCGTCCGCCGCCTCGGGGCGTGCGTGCCCGAGCACCCCGGCCACGTGGCCGCGCACCAGGTCCAGCAGTACACGGTCCTGCTCCGCCTCGTTCAGCCCGCTGAGCCGGTCGCGCAGCGACGGGGCCCCCGTGGCCCCGGCGGCTGTCGTGCCGCCGCTCGCGGCCCTACGGGCGACCGGCTTGACCAGCCCGCGCAGCAGCGGCGCGATCTCCTCCACGTCCTCGCGGGCACGCAGCGCGGCCATGTCCAGCCGTACGGGCAGGATGACGGCCTCGTCCAGTCCACCCGCCGCGTCGAAGAGCGCCAGGCCGTGCTCGGAGGACAGGGGCGCGATGCCCATGCGGGCCAATCGCTTGACCGCGCTGTCGTCCAGGTGCTCGGTCATGCTGCTGCGCTCGGACCACAAGCCCCAGCCGAGTGCCACGGCCGGAAGGCCGAGCGAACGGCGGTGGTGGGCCAGGGCGTCCAGGAAGACGTTGGCCGCCGCGTAGTTGGCCTGACCGGCGGTGCCGAACGTGCCCGCGGCTCCGGAGAAGAGGATGAACGCGTCCAGATCCAGGTCCAGGGTCAGCTCGTGCAGGTGGAGCGCCGCGTCCACCTTCGGGCGCAGCACCCGGTCGATCCGCTCCGCGGTGAGCGTCGCGATGACCCCGTCGTCCAGGACTCCGGCCACGTGCACGACCGCCTTCAGCGGGTGCTCGGCCGGCACCGCGGCCAGCACCCGGGCCAGCTGCTCCCGGTCCGCCGTGTCACAGGCGGCGACGGTCACGCTCGCGCCGAGTGCCGTCAGTTCCGCTTGGAGGTCGGCGGCGCCTTCGGCGTCCAGACCGCGGCGGCTGGTCAGCAGCAGCTGCCGCACGCCGTGCTCGGTGACCAGGTGCCTGGCGACCAGACCGCCCAGCGTGCCGGTGGCGCCGGTGACGAGGACCGTTCCGCTCGGGTCGAGGGTCAGGCCCGCGCCTTCGGCGGCCGTGCCGGCTCGGACCAGCCGGGGGACGAGGAGCTCGCCCCCGCGGAGGGCGAGCTGCGGCTCTCCCGCCTCGACGGCGGCGGGCAGGGCCCGGCACGACGCTTCGTCCTCGTCCAGGTCGACGAGCAGGAACCGGCCGGGGTTCTCCGACTGCGCCGAGCGGATCAGACCCCACAGCGGCGCGTTCGCCAGGTCGGCCATCTCCCGCGGGGACCGGGTTGCGACGGCGCCCCGGGTGAGGAACACCAGACGCGTGGCCGCGAACCGCTCGTCGTCCACCCAGGACCGTACGAGCTCCAGGGCGTTTCCGACGGCTGTACGGACGTCGCTCGCCATCGTGGTGAGTCCGGCATCCGCCGGCCTGCGGCCGGCGGTGCAGGCCACGAACACGGCGTCCGGGGCCGGCGCGCCCGCCTCGATCGCGTCGGCCAGCGCGGCCAGGTCGGCGTGCACCGCCACCTCCGCCTCGCCGTCGCCCAGCTCCACACTCAGCTTGAACTCGTCTGGACCGACCACGGCCCAGGCGGCGCCGGTGTGCCGCGGGTGCGGCAGGGCCGTCCAGCCGACACGGAACAGCGAGTCGTCGCTCGACTCGCCATGTGCCGCGCCGAGCTGGGCCGGGTCGATCGGCCGCAGCACGAGCGAGTCGAAAGAGGCCACAGGCGCACCGGTTCCGTCGGCCACCGCCACGGACACCGCGTCCTGCCCGGACGGTTTGAGAGCCACGCGCAGTACGGGGGCGCCCGCGGCGTGCAGCGCCACCCCGGTCCAGGTGAACGGCAGCCGGACCTCGTCGGGGTCGCCGAAGAACGCGCCCAGCCTGAGACCGTGCAGCGCCGCGTCCAGCAGTGCCGGGTGGATGGCGAAGTGTGCCGCCTCCGCCTGCCGCTCCCGCGGCAGCACGGCCTCGGCGAAGATCTCGTCCCCGCGTCGCCAGGCCGCCCGCAGCCCCTGGAAGGCCGGCCCGTAGTCGTATCCGGCGGCGGCGAAGTCCTCGTACAGCGAATCGGTGTCCAGCGCGACCGCGCCCTTGGGAGGCCATTCCGTCAGGTCACCCACGGGCGGCACCGT
>NZ_JBVIJT010000024.1:0-3214 GCF_055581265.1 Streptomyces sp. NPDC031466 | reverse complement strand
GTGTGATGGGTGGTTGGTCGTTGTTTGAGAACTGCACAGTGGACGCGAGCATCTGTGGCCAAGTTTTTAAGGGCGCACGGTGGATGCCTTGGCACCAGGAACCGATGAAGGACGTGGGAGGCCACGATAGTCCCCGGGGAGTCGTCAACCAGGCTTTGATCCGGGGGTTTCCGAATGGGGAAACCCGGCAGTCGTCATGGGCTGTCACCCACTGCTGAACACATAGGCAGTGTGGAGGGAACGCGGGGAAGTGAAACATCTCAGTACCCGCAGGAAGAGAAAACAACCGTGATTCCGGGAGTAGTGGCGAGCGAAACCGGATGAGGCCAAACCTACGACGTGTGAGACCCGGCAGGGGTTGCGTCGTGGGGGTTGTGGGATCTCTCTTTCACAGTCTGCCGGCTGTGAGACGAGTCAGAAACCGTTGATGTAGGCGAAGGACATGCGAAAGGTCCGGCGTAGAGGGTAAGACCCCCGTAGTCGAAACATCAGCGGCTCGTTTGAGAGACACCCAAGTAGCACGGGGCCCGAGAAATCCCGTGTGAATCTGGCGGGACCACCCGTTAAGCCTAAATATTCCCTGGTGACCGATAGCGGATAGTACCGTGAGGGAATGGTGAAAAGTACCGCGGGAGCGGAGTGAAATAGTACCTGAAACCGTGTGCCTACAAGCCGTGGGAGCGTCGCGCATCAAGCTTGCTTGGTGCGTCGTGACTGCGTGCCTTTTGAAGAATGAGCCTGCGAGTTTGCGGTGTGTTGCGAGGTTAACCCGTGTGGGGAAGCCGTAGCGAAAGCGAGTCCGAATAGGGCGATTTAGTAGCGCGCTCAAGACCCGAAGCGGAGTGATCTAGCCATGGGCAGGTTGAAGCGGCTGTAAGAGGTCGTGGAGGACCGAACCCACCAGGGTTGAAAACCTGGGGGATGACCTGTGGTTAGGGGTGAAAGGCCAATCAAACTCCGTGATAGCTGGTTCTCCCCGAAATGCATTTAGGTGCAGCGTCGTGTGTTTCTTGCCGGAGGTAGAGCACTGGATAGGCGATGGGCCCTACCGGGTTACTGACCTTAGCCAAACTCCGAATGCCGGTAAGTGAGAGCACGGCAGTGAGACTGTGGGGGATAAGCTCCATGGTCGAGAGGGAAACAGCCCAGAGCATCGACTAAGGCCCCTAAGCGTACGCTAAGTGGGAAAGGATGTGGAGTCGCACAGACAACCAGGAGGTTGGCTTAGAAGCAGCCACCCTTGAAAGAGTGCGTAATAGCTCACTGGTCTAGTGATTCCGCGCCGACAATGTAGCGGGGCTCAAGCGTACCGCCGAAGTCGTGTCATTCCAGCACATACCCCCAACGGGGGCTGGGATGGGTAGGGGAGCGTCGTGTGCCGGGTGAAGCTGCGCCGGAAGGCAGTGGTGGACGGTTCACGAGTGAGAATGCAGGCATGAGTAGCGATACATACGTGAGAAACGTGTGCGCCGATTGACTAAGGGTTCCTGGGTCAAGCTGATCTGCCCAGGGTAAGTCGGGACCTAAGGCGAGGCCGACAGGCGTAGTCGATGGATAACCGGTTGATATTCCGGTACCCGCTGTGAAGCGTCAAACATTGAATCAGGCGATGCTAAGTCCGTGAAGCCGTTCCGGACCCTTCGGGGAAAGGAAAGTGGTGGAGCCGACGGACCAGACTTGTAGTAGGTGAGTGATGGGGTGACGCAGGAAGGTAGTCCAGCCCGGGCGGTGGTTGTCCCGGGGTAAGGGTGTAGGCCGTGCGGTAGGTAAATCCGTCGCACATTAAGGCTGAGACCTGATGCCGAGCCGATTGTGGTGAAGTGGATGATCCTATGCTGTCGAGAAAAGCCTCTAGCGAGTTTCATGGCGGCCCGTACCCTAAACCGACTCAGGTGGTCAGGTAGAGAATACCGAGGCGTTCGGGTGAACTATGGTTAAGGAACTCGGCAAAATGCCCCCGTAACTTCGGGAGAAGGGGGGCCATCACTGGTGAGGAGTCTTGCACTCTGAGCTGGGGGTGGCCGCAGAGACCAGCGAGAAGCGACTGTTTACTAAAAACACAGGTCCGTGCGAAGCCGTAAGGCGATGTATACGGACTGACGCCTGCCCGGTGCTGGAACGTTAAGGGGACCGGTTAGTGCACTTTCGGGTGTGCGAAGCTGAGAACTTAAGCGCCAGTAAACGGCGGTGGTAACTATAACCATCCTAAGGTAGCGAAATTCCTTGTCGGGTAAGTTCCGACCTGCACGAATGGCGTAACGACTTCTCGACTGTCTCAACCATAGGCCCGGTGAAATTGCACTACGAGTAAAGATGCTCGTTTCGCGCAGAAGGACGGAAAGACCCCGGGACCTTTACTACAGTTTGATATTGGTGTTCGGTTCGGCTTGTGTAGGATAGGTGGGAGACTTTGAAGCGGGCACGCCAGTGTTCGTGGAGTCGCCGTTGAAATACCACTCTGGTCGTGCTGGATGTCTAACCTCGGTCCGTGATCCGGATCAGGGACAGTGTCTGATGGGTAGTTTAACTGGGGCGGTTGCCTCCTAAAGAGTAACGGAGGCGCCCAAAGGTTCCCTCAGCCTGGTTGGTAATCAGGTGTTGAGTGTAAGTGCACAAGGGAGCTTGACTGTGAGACCGACGGGTCGAGCAGGGACGAAAGTCGGGACTAGTGATCCGGCGGTGGCTTGTGGAAGCGCCGTCGCTCAACGGATAAAAGGTACCCCGGGGATAACAGGCTGATCTTCCCCAAGAGTCCATATCGACGGGATGGTTTGGCACCTCGATGTCGGCTCGTCGCATCCTGGGGCTGGAGTCGGTCCCAAGGGTTGGGCTGTTCGCCCATTAAAGCGGTACGCGAGCTGGGTTTAGAACGTCGTGAGACAGTTCGGTCCCTATCCTCTGTGCGCGTAGGAATATTGAGAAGGGCTGTCCCTAGTACGAGAGGACCGGGACGGACGAACCTCTGGTGTGCCAGTTGTCCTGCCAAGGGCATGGCTGGTTGGCTACGTTCGGAAAGGATAACCGCTGAAAGCATCTAAGCGGGAAGCCTGCTTCGAGATGAGTATTCCCACCCCCTTTGAGGGGTTAAGGCTCCCAGTAGACGACTGGGTTGATAGGCCAGATCTGGAAGCCCGGTAACGGGTGGAGGTGACTGGTACTAATAGGCCGAGGGCTTGTCCTCAGTTGCTCGCGTCCACTGTGTTGGTTCTGAAAC
>NZ_JBVIJT010000023.1:0-5482 GCF_055581265.1 Streptomyces sp. NPDC031466 | reverse complement strand
AAACGACACGACACACCAACAACAGCCACCGCGTCATCCCGCACCAAACCAGCATCCGACAACACGATCGACGGCCCCCGCTCGGTCGAAAAAAGGTGTAAAAACGTGTCGCCATTCACCCGCACACCCAAGGCGAATAACTCTTCGTAAAATCTTTATTAAAGGACGCTACTTCTATCTTTTAGCGTCACACACAGCTAAATCGCACCCCTGGCACCCTGTCAAGCCTGACCAAGGGCGGGGGAAACGGTGTGGCCGGAGGCCTTTGAGTCACACATGGCAACGGGAATCACAGACGGTAACCAGCACTCGGAGTGAGGTGCGGCAGCGAGCCACAAGATCACCGCCGCGCCTCGGAGTACCCTCACCTAGGGTGATCATCGCCCTCCCGCCTCACTCTTTGACCACCTGCTGTGACATCACTCACAAGCGGTAGGAACATGGGGAGTTGGGCCGTTTGGCCTTATTGCTTTCGGTGACTCGGACAGGTTGCACCGGTTCAGCGGTTCCCCTCACGCCGGCAAAGACAGCCCCTTGTCACCCGGCTGATTTAGCGTCAGGTGTTCTGCCGGCCAACAAGGAGCTGCCTTCCCCGTCCGTTGCCTCCCCGGCGCTGGGTCAGCCCACCGGGGCGGCTCCCGCGATGTGCGCCTCGATCGCGTCCATCACCGCCGAGGCACTCGCATTGATGTAGAAGTGACCGCCCTTGAACACCTTGATGTCGAACGGCCCGTTGGTGTGGTCGGCCCAGGACGTGGCCTCGTCGACCGTCACCTTGGGGTCGTCCTCACCCACCAGCGCGTAGATCGGGCAGTTCAGCCGCGGACCCGGCGCGTAGCGGTAGAGCTCGGCGGCGCGGTAGTCGGCGCGGATGGCGGGCAGCACCATGCGCAGCAGCTCCTCGTCTCCGAGCACCGCCGCGTCGGTGCCGCTCAGCCGCTTCATCTCGGCGATCAGGCCGTCGTCATCCGACTCGTGGACGCGTTCGTCGCGGTGGCGCGACGGTGCGCGGCGGCCCGAGGCGAACAGGCCGAGCGGCACCGTACCCGCGGCTTCCAGGCGGCGCGCCACCTCGAAGGCGACCGAGGCACCCATGCTGTGTCCGAAGAGCGTCACCGGCTTGTCGAGCCACGGGCGCAGTTCGTCGACCAACTGCTCGGCCAGGTCCTCGACCGTCTCGACACATGGCTCGTGCCGCCGGTCCTGCCGTCCGGGGTACTGGATGGCCAGCACGTCCACTGCCGGCGACAGCCGCTGCGAGACCGGATGGTAGAACGGCGCCGATCCCCCGGCGTGGGGGAAGCAGACGAGCCGCGTCGCGGCCTCGGGGGCCGGGTGGAACTGTCGGACCCAGGCACTGGATGCTCCGGTCACTGTGTTTCAACTTCCTCTCTCGGCCGACGCTCGGCGTCGGCTGGTGCAGGCCTCAGCTGGCCCAGTTGGGCACATCCGTGATCTTGAGCACGGCGGACGAGCAGATCCATCCCGGGCCCTGGGAGGTGAGGAGCACGTGGTCGCCCGGGGAGAGCTCGCCGGTGCGCACGCTGTGCTCGAGCGAGATGATCAGGTCGGCGGCGCCCGCGTGGCCGACGGACTTGCCGAACTCCCAGCTGGAGCGCTCCATCGGCAGGCCGAGCGGCTGCATCAGCGCCTGGTCGATCATGCGGCCGTCGAGGTTGATCGCGATGACCTTGGCGATGTCGGAGGCGTTGACGTCGGCATCGACCAGCGAGCGGAAGAGGATGTCCAGGTCGAACGCGGACAGGCTCTCCAGGATCTCGGTGAGCGGCATGTCGTTCTCGTTGAACTGGATCGCCCGCTCGCCGACGCTGAGTTCCTCGTAGGCCTTGGTCTGCGGCGGCAGCAGTGACTCCTCGCCGCGGTGCCACTTCTCCAGCTTGTGCAGCGTGCCGGTGTTGAGCGCGCGGATCTCGGCGAAGCCGCTGTCGGCGCTGACGATGGCGGCCGCGGCGCCGTCGGAGAGGATGTAGGTGGTGCCGAAGTCCTTCCAGCGGTTGATCGTGGGGGTGCTGAAGTTCTGGGCCGTGGTCAGCAGCACCGTCTCCAGCTTCGCGGTGCCGGTGATCTGGCCGACAGCGGTGTCCAGCGCCGCGAGCATGCCGTTGCAGCCCTGGTGGATGTCGAGGGCGGGTATGTTGCCCGCGCCCAGCTCCCGCAGGATGTAACCAGGCGGGTACGCGCCGTCCGGGCCCTGGTAGTAGACGCTGCTGTGAATGTGGGAGTCGATCGACTCGGCTTCCACCCCGGCGCGCTCGATGGCGCTGCGCGCCGCGCTGACGGCCATGTCGACCGCCGGTACGTCACCGGCCACGTGGGTGCCGGTCAGGCCGCTGGCCTTGTACACATCTTCGTCGTACATGCCCTCCGCGATCGCCTGCTCGCTGCTGACCCACTCGGGCAGGTGCACACCGACAGAGCTGATGTAGACGTCTTCTACTCTCACTGCACGTTCCCTTTCGTGTCCTCGACCAAAGATTCAGCTGTCGAGGATTTCCTTCTTGAGGTACCGGGCGATTTGGCCCGCTGTGCTGAAGTCGAATACGAGCGTGGGCCGCAGCCGCAGGTCCGTGGCGGCGTTGAGCCGGTTGCGGACGTCGAGCGCCGACAGCGAGTCGAAGCCCAGGTCCTTGAAGGCCTGTTCCGGCGCGATCCGGTCGGCCGACCCGTAACCGAGGGCGTCGGCGACGTACTGGCGCACCAGGTCGAGGAGGACTTCCTCCCGCTCGGTGTCGGTCAGTTCCGCCAACCGCGTCTTGAGCGTGGCGACTTCCTCGGCCGAGGACTCGGCGGTCCGGCGTGTCGCGGTGCGCACGATGCCGCGCAGCAGGGGCGGTGTGGTCCCGGCCTTGGCCCGCTCCTTGAGCTCGGCGTGGTTGAGCCGGGCGGGCACGACGAACGCCTCGTCGTTGCTCAGGTGCCAGGCGGCGTCGAAGAGCTCCATGCCCTCGGCCGACGTGAGTTCGGTCAGGCTCGACCGGGTCATACGCGCCGTTCCCGCCTGGTCCAGGTGGCCGGTCATGCTGCTGCGCTCGGCCCATAGGCCCCACGCCATCGACACGGCGTGCCCACCACGTGCCCGCCGCTCCTGGGCCAGCGTGTCCAGGAAGGCGTTGGCGGCCGCGTAGTTGGCCTGTCCCGCGCCGCCCAGGGTGCCCGAGATGGAGGAGAACAGAATGAAGGCCGAAAGGTCCAGGTCCTGTGTCAGCTCGTGCAGGTTGAGCGCCGCGTCGACCTTGGGGCGCAGCACCGCCCGAACCCGGTCCTCGGTCAGCGAGGGGACGATGCCGTCGTCCAGGACTCCAGCGGTGTGCACGACCGCGGTCAGCGGGTGCTCCGCGGGGACCGAGTCCAGCAGCCACGCCAGGGCGTCCCGGTCGGCCACGTCGCACGCGGCCACGGTGACGTGCGCGCCCCGTTCGGTCAGCCGCGTCGCCAGCTCCGCCGCGCCAGGGGCCTCGGGCCCCTGGCGGCTGGTGAGCAGGAGGTTGCGTACGCCGTGCTCGGTCACCAGTCGGTCGGCGACCAGGCTGCCGAGCAGCCCGGTACCGCCGGTGACCAGCACCGTTCCGTTCGGGTCGAGCACGGGTGCGCCCTCGCCGGCCGGCGGCACCGGCTTACGGGTCAGCCGCGGCACGCGGGCCTTGCCCTTGCGCAGGACGAGCTGCGGCTCGTACGAGGCCAGTGCCTTCGTCACCGAGCGCCAGGAGGCGCGGCTGTCGTCGATGTCCAGGAGGACGAACCTGCCCGGGCTCTCCGTCTCCGCGGAGCGGATCAGGCCCCATACGGCGCCGGCGGCCGGGCAGAGCGTGCCCTTAGTGAGTTCGGCGGCGACCGCGCCACGGGTGAGGAAGACCAGTCGGGACTCCTCGAACCTGTCGTCCGCGAGCCACGCCTGGACCGATCGAAGGGCCGAGAGGACCGTCTCGTGAGCCGCTTCCGCCGCGTCCTGGGGGGTCAGCGGGCCGGTCGTCGCGGGCTGGGCGGTGACCAGCACCACCTCGGGCGTGACGGCACCCGTGTCGAGGGCCGCGCTCAGCGCCGCCAGGTCCGGGTAGGCCTCGACGTACTTCCCCGCGGCCATCAGTGCGGAGCGCGCCCGGAACTCGTCGCTGCCGACGATGACCCACGACCCGGGCGCGGTGGACTCCGCCGGCGCCGCCTCCGGGCGAGGGGTCTCCGCGCCCTCGACCCACTCGACGCTGAACAGCGCGTCGCGCAGACCGTCGCGGGAGCGCCCCAACTGGGTCGGGTCCACCGGCCGCAGCACGAGCGATTCGACCGTCGCGACCGGCGCGCCCGTACCGTCGGCCACCGTGATGGCCACAGTGTCGTGGCCTTCTTCGGTGGGGCTGAGGGCGACCCGCAGCACCACCGCTCCCGCGGCGTGCAGGGTCACACCGCTCCACGAGAACGGCAGGCTCACCCGGTCGTTGTCGGAGAAGAACGCGCCCAGGCGCATCCCGTGCAGCGACGCGTCGAGCAGCGCGGGGTGGACGCCGAAGCGGCCGGCCTCCGCGTGGTGCTCCTCGTCGAGCACGACCTCGGTGAAGATCTCGTCCCCGCGCCGCCACGCGGCCCGTACGCCCCGGAAGGCCGGCCCGTAGTCGTAGCCGGTGGCGGCGAAGTTCTCGTACAGGTCCTCGACCTGGATCGGGACCGCGTCCACCGGCGGCCACACGCTGGCCAGGTCGACCGTCGTGTTCCGTCGCGCGGCGGCGGACTGGTCGGCGACGGCGAGGACGCCCGTCGCGTGGCACGTCCAGGAGTCCGAACCGTAGTCGCCGTCCCGCCGTGAGTAGACGCTCAGCGCGCGCCTGCCCGTACGGTCCGGCTCCTCGACGGTGAGCTGGAGCTGTACACCGCCGCGGTCCGGGAAGATCAGCGGCGCCTGGAGGGTCAGCTCCTCCACCAGGTCGTAGCCGACCTCGTCGCCCGCGCGGACCGCGAGTTCCACGAACGCGGTGCCGGGCAGCAGCACGGTGCCGCCCACCGCGTGATCGGCGAGCCAGGGGTGGGAGCGCAGCGACAGCCGCCCGGTCAGCAGTACGCCGTCGGAACCCGCGAGCTCGACGGCCGCGCCGAGCAGCGGGTGCTCGGCGGAGCCGAGCCCGAGGCCGGTCACCGCGCCGGTGCCGGCGGCCCCGAGCGAGGCGTTCAGCCAGTAGCGCCGGCGCTGGAAGGCGTACGTCGGCAGATCCACCCGCGCGGCCCCAGCCCCGTCGAACGCCTTGGTCCAGTCGACGGCCACGCCCTGGACGTACACCTCGGCGAGGGAGGTCAGGAAGCGCTGCGGGCCTCCCTCGTTGCGGCGCAGGGTGCCGCTCACCACGCTCTGTTCCGCGCCTCGGGCCTCGGCGATCTCCTGGAGCCCGATGGTCAGCACCGGGTGAGCGGATACCTCGATGAAGACAGCGTCCCCCTCCGCGAGAAGACCGCCGACGGTCTCCTCGAAACGAACCGT
>NZ_JBVIJT010000022.1:0-5749 GCF_055581265.1 Streptomyces sp. NPDC031466 | reverse complement strand
GTGTTGCCGGTGCAGTACGCGGACTTCGCTGTGTGGCAGCGGGAGGCGCTCGGTTCGGAGGAGGACCCGGAGAGTCTGGTCTCGGCGCAGGTCGCCTATTGGCGGGAGCGGCTCGCCGGCCTGCCGGCGGAGATCGTGTTGCCGGTGGACCGTCCGCGTCCGGCGGTTGCCTCGCAGCGCGGGGCACGGGTGGAGTTCACCGTGCCCGGGCCCGTGCATGCCGGTATCGCGCGGGTGGCCCGGGAGAGCGGTGCGAGCGTGTTCATGGTGTTGCAGGCAGCTTTGGGTCTGCTGCTGGCACGGTGCGGTGCGGGGGAGGACATCCCCATCGGCACCCCGGTCGCGGGGCGTACCGACGACGCGGTGGACGACCTGGTGGGCTTGTTCATCAACAGCCTCGTGCTGCGCACGGATGTTTCGGGCGATCCGACGTTCCGTGAGCTGGTGGCCCGGGTGCGGGAGAGTGACCTGGAGGCGTACGCGCATCAGGACCTGCCCTTCGAGCGGCTGGTGGAGATCCTCAACCCTGAGCGGTCCCTGTCCCGCCACCCCCTCTTCCAGGTCATGCTCACCCTCAACAACGCGGATATCGTCCCTCCGTCCCAGGAGATCCAGGAACTGACGGGTCTTGCGGTGCGGCCGCAGGCGGTGGAGACCGGGGCGGCCAAGACCGATCTCACCTTCGCCTTCGCCGACCTGCCCGCTGCCGAGAAGCCCGGCGGCCACGGCCCCGAACGGGGCGGTCTCCACGGCATCCTGGAGTACAACACCGACCTGTTCGACCCGGCGACCTGCGCCGCCCTCGCCGAACGCCTCGTACACCTCCTGACCTCACTCGTCACCGACCCCGGCCACCGGCTGCACGCCTACGACGTCCTCACCCCCGCCGAGCGGCACGACGTCGTCCACGGGTGGAACGACACCCGTCACACCATCGGCGCCGACACGGTGACAGCCATGTTCGACGCCTGCGTGGCAGCCGCCCCGGACGACCCCGCCGTGGTCTTCGGCACGAGGACGCTGACCTACGCCGAGCTGGACCGGCGCGCCGGCCGCCTGGCCCGCCTCCTCACCGGGCACGGCATCGGACCGGAGACCTTCGTCGGCATCGCCCTGGAGCGCTCCGAGGCGTGGGTGGTGGCGATCCTGGCGGTCCTCAAGGCGGGCGGCGCGTTCCTCCCCCTCGACCCCGGCTACCCGGACGACCGTCTGCGCTTCATGCTCCAGGACAGTGCGCCGCAGCTGGTCATCACCGCGGGCGACCTGCGTGAGCGCATCGCGCACCAGAGCACCCCCCTGCTCATCCTGGACGCCCCGGAGGTGGTGGCCGCCCTGACGGCCACCACCGGCCCCGACCTCGCTGCCTGCCTCGCTCCCGACGACCCCGACCTCGCGAGCGCCACCGGCCCGGACAGCGCGGCCTACGTCATCTACACCTCCGGTTCCACCGGCCGCCCCAAGGGCGTGGTGATCCCGCACGGCGGTCTGCCGAGCATGGTGTCCACCGCCGTCGACCGCTGGGGCCTGAAGCGCGGCAGCCGCGTGCTGCAAATGGCGTCCACCAGCTTCGACGCGTCCCTGTGGGACGTGTTCGGCGCGCTGCTGTCCGGGGCGACACTCGTCCTGGCACCCGCCGACCAGGCGCTGGGCGAGGACCTGACCCGCTTCGTCACCGCAGCCGACGTCACCCACATGACCCTGCCACCCGCCGTCGTCGCCAGCCTGACCGAGGAGGAGCTGCCCGCCGGCAGGGTCATCACCGTCACGGGTGACACCTGCCCGCCGGCCACCGCGCGGCGCTGGTCCGTCCGGCACCGGCTGTTCAACGGCTACGGGCCCACCGAGACGACCATCGCGGCCACCGCCGGGGAGATCGGCACCGGCCACCCGGAAGCGACCGGCTCGGTGCCGATCGGTGTCCCGTTCCGCAACAAGCGGATCTACGTACTCGACACCCGACTGCGACCCGTGCCACCGGGCACCGTGGGGCAGCTGTGGATCGCCGGCACCGGACTCGCCCGCGGCTACCACCGGGCGCCGGACCTGACGGCCGCACGTTTCGTCGCCGATCCCTTCGGCCGCCCGGGAGAGCGGATGTACGACACCGGGGACTTGGCGCGCCGACGGACCGACGGCACCCTGGAGTTCGCCGGGCGCCGCGACGACCAGGTGAAGTTCGGCGGATTCCGGATCGAGCTCGGCGAGATCGAGTCCGTACTGCTGCGCTGCCCCGGCGTCGCGCAGGCCGCGGCCACCGTCCGCGAGGACCGGCCCGGACAGCGCAGGCTGGTCGGCTACGCCGTCCCCGAACCGGGCGCCCGACTCGACTCGGAGACCCTGCGGGCGTTCACCTCGGCCACCCTGCCCGCCCACGCCGTGCCCTCGGCCTTCGTCGTCCTGGACGCACTGCCCCTGTCCCCGAACGGCAAGGCCGACCGCGCCGCGCTGCCCCAGCCGCAGCACACCGTGCGAGCCACGCCACGCGGTCGCCGCGAGACGCTCCTGTGCGAGATCTTCGCCGAGGTGCTCGGCCTCGACTCGGCCGGGCCCGACGACCGCTTCTTCGACCTCGGGGGCGACAGCATCTCCTCGATCCAGTTCGTCGGCCGGGCCCGCGCCGCCGGACTGGACCTGAGCCCGCGCGACGTGTTCACCCACCAGACGCCCGCCGCGCTCGCCACCGCCGCCCGCTCGCGGGACCGGGCGGCGGCCGACGAGCACATCCACGAAGAGGGGCCGCTGCGGCCCACCGCCGTGCTGCGCCGCTTCACCGAACTCGGCGGCCCCATCGACCGGTTCGCCCAGTCCCGGCTGGTGGAGCTGCCGCCGGGCAGCGACATCGCGACGCTCGTGGCCACCGTGACCACGGTCGTACGCCGCCACGACGCGCTGCGGCTGCGCCTCGTGGGCGACGGCGACGACCAGGTCCTGGAGGTACGGGAACCGGACACCATGGACCTCGCGGAATCCGTGCGCCGTGTCGACCTGTCCCGAGCCGCCGCGTCCCCCGACGACCTGTCCGCCCGCGTCGCCGCCGAGGCCGACGCCGCCAGGGCCCGCCTCGCCCCCCGCGAGGGCCGCCTCGTCGAGGTGGTCTGGTTCGACCGCGGCGCCGGACACCCGGGCCTGGTCCTCCTCGTGATCCACCACTTCGCGGTCGACGAGGTGTCCTGGCGCATCCTCCTGCCCGAACTCATCACATGCTGGAACGCCCACCGAGAAGGACGCACCCCCGAACTGCGCCCCGTCGGAACGTCACTGCGCCGCTGGGCCCACGCGATGCACACCGCCGCCCACAGCCCCGAGCGCGCCGCCGAGGCCGACGACTGGATCCGGGTACTGTCCGGACCCCGACAGCAGCTCGGCAGCCGCCCCCTGGACCGGGCCAGGGACACGCTGGGCACCGCGCGGAGTCTCTCCCTCACCCTGCCGCCCGACGTCGCGGGGCGCGCCCTCGACGCCGTGCCCGCCGCCTTCCACGCCGGCGTCGACGACGTACTGCTCACCGCGCTGGCGCTGGCCGTCGCACACTGGCGCGGCACCGGAACGGACCTTCTCGTGGACGTGGAGAGCCACGGCCGGCACGAGGAACTGGTGCCGGGGGCGGACCTGACGACGACCGTCGGCTGGTTCACCGACATCCACCCGGTACGCCTGGACCTCGCCGGCATCGACATCGGCGACGCCCTGGCCGCCGGCCCGGCCGCCGGCCAAGCGCTGAAGACCGTCAAGGAACAGGTGCGCGCCCTGCCCGGGGACGGATACGGCTACGCACTGCTGCGCTACCTCAACCCCCGCACGGCCGACGCGCTCAAAGCACTGCCCGCCGCACAGATCGGCTACAACAACCTCGGCCGCACCCGCGGCTCGGCCGACCGAACGGAACACGGCCTCGGCAGCCTGGAGGGCCTGGGCGGCACGGACGACGCCCGCATCCCGCTCCCGCACGCCCTCGAACTGAACACGATGGTGCGCGAGGACGACACCGGCACCCACCTCGTCGCCATCTGGACCTGGGCGGACGGATTGTTCGACAAGCACCGCGTGGAAGAGCTGGCCCGGACGTGGTTCGAGGCCCTGGGCGCCCTGGCCGACCACGCCGCCGCACCGGACGCCGGCGGCCGCACTCCGTCGGACCTGCTCGGCGCAGGCCTCAGCCAAGACGAGATCGACGCCCTCGAAGCCGAGTGGAGGACCTTATGAACACCTCGGGCCTGCAGGACATCCTGCCGCTCTCCCCGCTGCAGGAAGGCCTCCTCTTCCACCGGCTCTACAGCGGTGACGCCCCCGACGTGTACGCCGTCCAACTGGTCGTCGAACTGACCGGCGACCTGTCCGTGCCCTCGCTCAAGCAGGCGGCACGGGCCCTCCTCGCCCGGCATCCCGGCCTGCGGGCCGCCTTCCGGCACGAAGGACTCAGCAGGCCCGTACAACTGATCCCGCGTCAAGTCCCGCTGCCGTGGCGCGATCACGACCTGTCGGGGACCGCGGAGCCGGACCGT
Source organism: Streptomyces sp. NPDC031466 (assembly GCF_055581265.1). Lineage (NCBI taxonomy): Bacteria > Bacillati > Actinomycetota > Actinomycetes > Kitasatosporales > Streptomycetaceae > Streptomyces > Streptomyces sp. NPDC031466. Next base: position 1,247 of record NZ_JBVIJT010000022.1, on the reverse strand, counting down.
GCCGGGCGCCTGGAGGAACTGCTGCGCGCCGACCGGTACGAGCGCTTCGACCTCGCGACCCCGCCCCTGGTCCGCTTCCTGTGCATCCGCGTGGCGCGGGACCGGCACGTCTTCGTGATGTCCAACCACCACCTGCTGCTCGACGGGTGGTCACTGCCGATCGTGCTGCGCGACCTGGTCACCCTGTACGCCACCGGAGGCGACGACCGCGAGCTGCCCAGGGTGCGCTCGCCGCGCGAGCACCTGGAGTGGCTCTCACGGCGGGACCGGGCCGCCGACCGCGCGGCATGGGCCGAAGCCGTGGGCGGCTTCGACGAACCCTCGCTGATCGCCCCGGCCGCGCAGGCGGCTCCCGCCCCCGAGCTGCCGGACGAGGTCGAACTGGAGCTGGACACCGCCACGACCGCCGCTCTCACCCCGGTCGCCCGCCGCCTCGGGGTCACCGCAGGCACCCTCGTGCAGACAGCATGGGCCCTTGTGCTGGCCCAGTTCACCGGCAAGGACGACATCGTCTTCGGAGCGACGGTGTCCGGACGCCCGGCGGACGTCGAAGGCGTCGAAACCATGGTCGGCCTCTTCATCAACACCATCCCCGTACGCGTACGGCTGCGCCCCGCCGAACGCCTCGCCGACCTGATCGGCCGCGTCCAGCGGGAACAGACCCGGCTCATGCCGCACCACCACTTGGACCTGCCGTCCATCCGACAGCTCAGCGGCCTGTCCGGCACCACCCAGATGTTCGACAGCCTCCTGGTGTACGAGAACTACCCCGCCGCCCCGCGCGGCACGGTGGGCGACACCGGAACCGGCGGCGAACTGCGTATCACCGACATGCGCGGCCGTGACGCCACGCACTATCCCCTGACCCTCCTCGTCCACCCGGGCGAGTGCCTGCGCCTGCGTCTCGAATACCGCACGGACGCCGTCACCGAGGCCCGGGCGCGGTCACTGGGCCAACGGCTCCTCCAGGCCCTGCGCGCCATCGCCCACGAGACGCAGCTCCCGGTCGGCCGCGTCGACGTACGCGCTCCCGCCGAACGCCGGATTCCGCCCGCGCATCGCGGGGAGGACCTGCCCCTACCGAAGGCCTCACTCCCAGAGTTGTTCGAGGAGCAGGTTGTGCGTGCGCCGGGGGCTGTGGCGGTGGAGTTCGCGGGGGTTGGTGTGTCGTATGGGGAGTTGGATGCGCGGGCGAATCGTTTGGCGCGTTTTTTGGTGTCGTTGGGGGTGGGTGGGGAGTCGCGGGT
>NZ_JBVIJT010000021.1:0-10967 GCF_055581265.1 Streptomyces sp. NPDC031466 | reverse complement strand
AAACGCGACTACATCTTCAACGGCACCCTCACCGTCGCAGCGATCGCCATCTGGCTCCGCGACACCGTCCAAGAGCCATCAGAAACGACCTAGCGGCGGTCCGGGGCGCGTGTCCGTATCTGTGGGACACGTGGCCCCACGGCCATGGCGCGGTGCTCCCGTGCCGCGGAGACTTGAGGGCACCGCAGCGGCGGACAGTCGACCCGAAGGACCAGGTGACATGCGATGACGGACAAGATCTCCGCCCCGGCAGGGGTGCGCGTGCCGGACTCCGCGCTCGCGCGGGAGGCGACCGAGCTGGTGCGGGACAGCACCTCGGACCTGATCTACGACCACTCGCGCCGCGTGTACTTCTTCGGCAGCCTCCAGGGGCGCGAGCGGGGCCTCGATCACGATCCCGAGCTGCTCTACGTGGCGGCGATGTTCCACGATCTGGGCCTGGGCGGGCCCTTCCACGACAGCGGGCGGCGCTTCGAGGTGGACGGCGCCGACGAGGCGCGCCGCTTCCTGCGGGCGCGCCAGGTGCCCGAGGAGGGCATCCGGCGGGTGTGGACCGCCATCGCCCTGCACACCACGCCGGGCATCCCCGAGTTCATGGAGCCGGAGGTGGCGCTGGTGACGGCCGGTGTGGAGTACGACGTCCTCGGCATCGGCTACCACGATCTCGCGCCCGAGGACCGCGCCGCGGTGGTCGCCCTGCACCCGCGCCCCGACTTCAAGCGGCGCATCCTCGCGGCCTTCACCGACGGGGTCCGGCCCAAGCCGGACACGACGTTCGGCAACGTCAAGGCGGACGTCCTCGCGCACTACGTGCCGGGCTTCGAGCGAGGGGACTTCGTGCGCACGATCCTGGACTCCCCGTGGGCGGAGTAGCGGCCGGCGGCCCGGCGGGCCGGGTCGTGGCGGTGGTCGCCTTCGACGGGGTGCAGCTGCTGGACGTCACCGGTCCCGTGGAGGTCTTCACGACGGCCAACGCCTGCGGCGGCGACTACGACGTACGCGTCGTCTCCGCGACCGGTGCGGACGCGCGCACCTCGGCGGGGGTGCGCGTCGGCGTCGACGGGACCTCGGCGGGCCTGCCCGCGCGGCTGGACACGGTCGTCGTCCCCGGCCGCCCCGACTGGCGGCGGGCCGTCGGTGACCCGGACCTGCTCGCCCTGGTCGGCGAACTCTCCGGGCGGGCGCGCCGGATCGCCTCGGTGTGCGCCGGCGCCTTCGTCCTGGCCCAGACCGGCGTCCTGGACGGGCGGCGGGCGGCGACGCACTGGCGGCTGGCCGGGCAGCTCGCGGCCGCCTACCCCCGGGTGCGGGTGGAGGCCGACCCGGTCTTCGTCCGGGACGGCGACGTCATCACCTCCGCCGGTGTCACCGCGGGCATCGACCTCGCCCTGGCCCTGGTCGAGGAGGACCACGGCGCGGGACTCGCCCGGGAGGTGGCCCGCGAGCTGGTCGTCTTCATGGCCCGTCCCGGCGGGCAGTCCCAGTTCAGCGCGCGCCTGACCCCGCGGGAGGCGGGGCACCCCGTGGTGCGGCGGGCCATGGACCGCATCGGAGCCCATCCGGCGGCCCCGCACAGCCTGGCGTCCCTCGCCCGGGACCTCGACGTCAGCGCCCGCCACCTGGGTCGGCTGTTTCGCGCCGAGACCGGGATGACGCCGGGCCGGTACCTGGAATCCGTCCGGCTGGAGGCCGCCCGCGCCCTGCTCGAAGCGGGGAACGACTCCGTGGAGGCGGTGGCCAGGGAGTCCGGCCTCGGCTCCTCGGAGACCCTGCGCCGCGTGTTCCAGCAGACGCTCGGCGTCACCCCGACCGCCTACCGCGCCCGTTTTCGCACCACCGGGGCCCTCGCGGCCGGCGCGGGCGCGTCCCGTTCCGGCGTCCGGATGTCGATATCGGGTCGCCCCGAGCAGCGTGATTCTCGCCACGCCTGAACGATCTTACGCTCAGATGAGCGATTGTCGGAGGGCTGCACTTCTCCAAGGGGTGGCACTCAGTGCCAATGCTCGATCATTCAGGACGTGAACTCACATCTGAGAACTTGCCGCTCGTTTGAGCGTTCAGCAGGGTCTACGGGGGTAATCACTTCAAGACTTGAACGCAGTCTCCTCCCTGCCCCTACCGTTGAGTCACTTTCGATCTAGCGGCGGACGGGTGGTTACGGCCGCATGACGCGCAAGTGGACGTACCCAGACGCCTTCGATCTGGGTATGTTCCTCGCCGTCAGGGCAGCCACCGAGTCCTCGAGGAGTCGAGACCCGTGTCGGAAAACAAAGATCTCCACGTAGCTCACACGAGTGAGACGACCGAGGCGACCGAAGCGGTGAAGTTCGTCTACGACTTCACCGAGGGCAACAGGGACCTCAAGGACCTTCTCGGCGGCAAGGGCGCGAACCTCGCCGAGATGACCAACCTCGGGCTGCCCGTTCCCCCGGGCTTCACCATCACCACCGAGGCGTGCAAGACCTACCTCGACAGCGGCGAGGAGCCCACCGAGCTGCGCGACGAGGTCAGCGCGCACCTCGACGCCCTGGAGCACAAGATGGGCAAGAAGCTGGGTCAGGCCGACGACCCGCTGCTCGTCTCCGTCCGCTCGGGCGCCAAGTTCTCCATGCCCGGCATGATGGACACGGTCCTGAACATCGGGCTCTCCGACAAGTCCGTGACCGGGCTCGCCAAGCAGTCCGGCGACGAGCGCTTCGCGTGGGACTCCTACCGCCGGCTCATCCAGATGTTCGGCAAGACCGTCCTCGGCGTCGACGGCGACCTCTTCGAGGAGGCGCTGGAGAAGGCCAAGGAGGCCAAGAAGGTCACGATCGACACGGACCTGGAGGCCGGCGACCTGAAGAAGCTGGTCACCAAGTTCAAGAAGATCGTCAAGACGGAGGCCGGGCGGGACTTCCCGCAGGACCCGCGCGAGCAGATGGACCTCGCGATCCGTTCCGTCTTCGAGTCCTGGAACACCGACCGCGCCAAGCTCTACCGCCGCCAGGAGCGCATCCCGCACGACCTCGGCACGGCCGTCAACGTCTGCTCGATGGTCTTCGGCAACCTCGGCCCCGACTCCGGCACCGGCGTCGCCTTCACCCGCGACCCGGCCAGCGGCCACCAGGGCGTCTACGGCGACTACCTCCAGAACGCGCAGGGCGAGGACGTCGTCGCGGGCATCCGCAACACCGTGCCGCTCGCCGATCTGGAGCAGATCGACAAGAAGTCGTACGACCAGCTCATGCAGATCATGGAGACCCTCGAAACGCACTACAAGGACCTGTGCGACATCGAGTTCACCATCGAGCGCGGCCAGCTGTGGATGCTCCAGACCCGCGTCGGCAAGCGCACCGCCGGTGCCGCGTTCCGCATCGCCACGCAGCTCGTGGACCAGGGCCTGATCGACGAGGCCGAGGCGCTCCAGCGCGTCAACGGCGCCCAGCTCGCCCAGCTGATGTTCCCCCGCTTCGACGAGAGCGCCAAGGTCGAGCAGCTCGGCCGGGGCATCGCCGCGTCACCGGGTGCCGCCGTCGGCAAGGCCGTCTTCGACTCGTACACCGCGATCAAGTGGTCGCGTTCGGGCGAGAAGGTCATCCTGATCCGCCGCGAGACCAACCCCGACGACCTCGACGGCATGATCGCCGCCGAGGGCATCCTGACCTCGCGCGGCGGCAAGACCTCGCACGCCGCCGTCGTGGCGCGCGGCATGGGCAAGACCTGTGTCTGCGGCGCCGAGGACCTGGAGGTCGACACCAAGCGGCGCCGGATGACGGTCGGCTCCACCGTGGTCGAGGAGGGCGACGTCGTCTCCATCGACGGCTCGACCGGCAAGGTCTACCTCGGCGAGGTACCCGTGGTGCCCTCCCCCGTCGTGGAGTACTTCGAGGGCCGCATGCACGCGGGCGCCGACGACGCCGACGAGCTGGTGGCCGCCGTGCACCGGATCATGGCGTACGCGGACCGGGTGCGGCGCCTGCGGGTGCGTGCCAACGCCGACAACGCCGAGGACGCGCTGCGCGCCCGCCGCTTCGGCGCGCAGGGCATCGGCCTGTGCCGCACCGAGCACATGTTCCTCGGCGAGCGCCGCGAGCTGGTCGAGCGGCTGATCCTCGCCGACGCCGACGACGAGCGCGAGGAGGCCCTCAAGGGGCTGCTGCCGCTGCAGAAGCGGGACTTCGTGGAGCTGTTCGAGGCGATGGACGGCCTGCCCGTCACCATCCGCCTGCTCGACCCGCCGCTGCACGAGTTCCTGCCCGACATCACCGAGCTGTCGGTGCGCGTCGCCCTCGCCGAGTCCCGCAAGGACTCCAACGAGAACGACCTGCGCCTGCTCCAGGCGGTGCACCGCCTGCACGAGCAGAACCCGATGCTCGGCCTGCGCGGTGTGCGCCTCGGCCTGGTCATCCCGGGCCTGTTCACCATGCAGGTGCGGGCCATCGCGGAGGCGGCCGCCGAGCGGAAGAACGCCAAGGGCGACCCGCGTGCGGAGATCATGATTCCGCTGGTCGGCACGGTCCAGGAGCTGGAGATCGTCCGCGAGGAGGCCGAGCAGGTCATCGCGGAGGTCGTCGAGTCCACCGGCGTCGAGCTGAAGCTGGCGCTCGGCACGATGATCGAGCTGCCGCGCGCCGCGCTGACCGCCGGTCAGCTCGCGGAGGCCGCCGAGTTCTTCTCCTTCGGCACGAACGACCTCACGCAGACCGTGTGGGGCTTCTCCCGTGACGACGTGGAGGCGAGCTTCTTCACCGCGTACCTGGAGAAGGGCATCTTCGGGGTCTCGCCGTTCGAGACCATCGACAAGGACGGCGTCGGCAAGCTGGTCAAGGACGCGGTCAAGGCGGGTCGCGAGACCCGCCCCGACCTGAAGCTCGGCGTCTGCGGCGAGCACGGCGGCGACCCGGAGTCCGTGCACTTCTTCCACGAGGTGGGCCTGGACTACGTCTCCTGCTCGCCGTTCCGCATCCCGGTGGCCCGGCTCGAAGCGGGCCGCGCGGCCTCGCACTCGGCGGGCAGCGACCACCGGTAGAGCCCCGGGACCGCCGCCGTGTCCCCGACCCTCAGTACCGATGCGGCGGCGGTCCCGGCCCACGACGAAGAGGCGGCACCCTGTGCGGGGGTGCCGCCTCTTCGGGCGTTCGGGCGTGGTCAGCGGGGACGGCGTCCGGCTCGGTTCTTCGCGATGTTCCGGGTCTTCTTGGTGCGGGCCGACTCGGCGACCACGGCGAGCACCGCCGGCGACGTCGACCACTCGGCGAGATGGCGCTGCATCCAGTCCGTGACCTGCGCCAACTCGGTCGCCGTGGGCACGTGGCCGTCCTCGACGGACAGGTGGAACAGCCAGTCCTCGACGCGCCGGCGGATGAACTCGCGGTACGCCTCCGTCCTGAGCCGGTCGGTCTCCGGCAGCAGCTCGTCCGCCCACCGCCGGAACTCGGCGGGACCGGTCGCCTTCCCCGCGAGCTCGTCCACGAGGGCGACCACCGCCGTCTTCGCCCCCATCTCGTTGGGGCCGCGCAGGATCGCGGCCACGAGGGCGCGGTCCCGGTCGCGGCTCCGCGAGGCGGCGGTCACCGAGACGACGCGCAGGTACGCGGACGTCCGGGCGTGGTCGTCCGCGACGGCGTCGTCCACTCAGCCGCCCGAGGTATCCAGTTCCGCGTCCTCGCCGACGCCCGCGCAGTCGTAGGGGTCCTTCAGCCAGCCGTCGGGCAGGACCACGCGGTTGTTGCCCGACGTGCGGCCGCGCGGGCCGTCCGCGCCCGTGGGCCACGGCTGGTCGAGGTCCAGCTCGCCGAGGCCGTCCTCCAGCTCGGCGAGCGAGGAGGTGACCGCGAGGCGCTTGCGCATCTCCGAGCCGACCGCGAAGCCCTTCAGGTACCAGGCGACGTGCTTGCGGAAGTCGATGACGCCGCGCGACTCGTCGCCGATCCACTCGCCGAGCAGCGTCGCGTGGCGGAGCATGACCCGGGAGACCTCGCGCAGGGTCGGCGCCTGCGGGGCGCCCGTGCCCTCGAAGGCGGCCACCAGGTCGCCGAAGAGCCAGGGCCGGCCGAGGCAGCCGCGGCCCACGACGACGCCGTCGCAGCCCGTCTCGTCCATCATCCGGATCGCGTCCGCCGCCGACCAGATGTCGCCGTTGCCGAGCACCGGGATCTCGGGCACGTGCTCCTTGAGGCGGGCGATGGCGTCCCAGTCGGCCGTGCCGCCGTAGTGCTGGGCGGCCGTGCGGCCGTGCAGCGCGATGGCGGTGACGCCCTCCTCGACGGCGATGCGGCCCGCGTCCAGGAAGGTGATGTGGTCGTCGTCGATGCCCTTGCGCATCTTCATCGTCACGGGCAGGTCGCCCGCGCCGGCGACCGCCTCCTTCAGGATGGCGCGCAGCAGGTTGCGCTTGTACGGCAGCGCGGAGCCGCCGCCCTTGCGGGTCACCTTGGGGACGGGGCAGCCGAAGTTCAGGTCGATGTGGTCGGCCAGGTCCTCTTCCGCGATCATGCGGACGGCCTTGCCGACGGTCGCCGGGTCGACGCCGTACAGCTGGATCGAGCGCGGCTTCTCCGTCGCGTCGAAGTGGATCAGCTGCATCGTCTTCTCGTTGCGCTCCACCAGGGCGCGCGTCGTGATCATCTCGCTGACGAAGAGGCCCTTGCCGCCGGAGAACTCCCGGCACAGCGTCCTGAACGGCGCGTTCGTGATGCCCGCCATGGGGGCGAGCACGACGGGCGGCTGTACGGTGTGCGGGCCGATCGTGAGGGGCTGGGACGGCATGGGTGCTCTCCGGGACGGACGACGGGACCCTCTATTGTCCCTCACTCCCCCGGCGCCCGTGACGACGGCTGCGACAGCTCCGCGAGCCGCTCCAGGCGCTCCTCCGTCTCGTCGTCCGCGGGGACGTACGCGATGAGGCGGTGCGCCCGCGCCACCGGGGCCGTCCAGAGCATGCGGTGCTCCAGCTTCAGCAGCCCCACCCTCGGGTGCCGGTACCGCTTGACGTGCGGGACCATCGTCGCCACCTCGTGCCGCTCCCACAGCTCGCGGAACTCCGCCGAGTCCGCGAGCAGCCGGTCCCGCAGCTCCTTCCACCCGGGCTCCGCGCCGTGCTCGGTCATCGACCCGCGGAACTTGGCCGTCAGGTCGCGCAGCATCTCGTCCCGGTCCAGGAAGGTCTCGCGCCAGCGGCGGCTGGTGGCCAGGAGCCACAGGCAGTTGCGGTCGCGCGGCTCCATCGCGTCGAAGTCGCCGAAGACGTCCGTCCAGGAACGGTTGTGGGCGAGGACGTCGTAGCGGCCGTTCTGCACGGTGGCCGGATAGGGCGCGATCCGGTGCATCAGCCGGCGGACCGGCGCGGAGAGCGTCGGGCGTCCGGCCTCCGGGCGCGGGTCGACGGCGCCGGCGAGGGCGAAGAGGTGGGCGCGCTCGCCGGAGTCCATGAGCAGCGCGCGGGCGACGGCGTCCAGGACCTGCGCCGAGACCGTGATCGGCCTCGCCTGCTCCAGCCACGTGTACCAGGTGACGCCCACGCTCGACAGCTGCGCCACCTCCTCGCGGCGCAGCCCCGGGGTGCGGCGCCGGGGCCCGCGCGGCAGACCGGCCTGCTCGGGCGTCACCCGCTCGCGGCGGCTGCGCAGGAAGGCGGCGAGTTCGCGCCTGCGGATGTCGGCGCCGGCGTCCCTCGTCGTGGCCGTGTCCCCCGCCGAAGCAGCGCCTCTCGCGGCGGCGTCCCCCGCCGTGGCAGCGCCCCGCGCGACGGCCCCCGCCGCGCCTCCGGTCATGGTCGTGCTCGTGGTCATGGTCGTGGTCGTGGTCGTGGTCACGGATCAAGCCTGGCGGACGGTCCATCCTGTTTCCAGGTGCGTCCGGTACCAGGATAAAGACGCTCTGGTACCCCTCCGCGGGCCGCACGAGGGTCGTCGGCGTGACTCTCGCGAACCACTCACCGAAGACGCCCGCGACCCCGGCCCCCGACTCCGCCCCGCTCACGCCGCTCGGCCTGTTCACGGTCCTGCTCGGCGCCGCCCTCTCCAGCATCGACTTCTTCGTCGTCAACGTCGCCCTGCCCGGCATCGGACGCGACCTCCGCGCCTCCCCCGCCACCCTGGAGATGGTCGTCGCCGGCTACGCGGTGGCCTACGCCGTGCTGCTCGTCCTCGGCGGGCGGCTCGGGGACACGTACGGCCGCAGGAAGCTGTTCCTGTGGGGCGTCGCCGCCTTCGGCCTGACCTCGCTGGCCTGCGGACTCGCGCCCGGCGTGTGGTGGCTGGTGGTGGCGCGCGCGGCCCAGGGCGCCGCCTCCGCGCTGATGCTGCCGCAGGTCCTCGCCACCCTCCACGCGACCACCCGCGGCGAGCGGCGCGCGAAGGCCGTCGCGGCGTACGGCTCCGTCAGCGGACTCGGCGTCGTCCTCGGGCAGGTGCTCGGCGGGGTCCTGGTCGCCGCCGACCTGGCGGGCACCGGCTGGCGCATGGCGTTCCTGGTGAACGTGCCGGTCGCGGTGGCCGCCCTGCTGTGCGCGGTCCGCGCGGTGCCGGACAGCCGGGCCGAGCGGCCCCGGCGCGGCGACATCGGCGGCACCCTGCTGCTCGGCGCCGCCCTCACCGCCCTGCTGCTGCCGCTCTCCGAGGGCCGGGCCACCGGCTGGCCCCTCTGGTCGGTGCTGCTGCTGGCCGCCGCGCCCCCGCTGGGCCTGGCGTTCACGGCCGTCGAGCGGCGGGCGGAGCACACCGGGGGCAGCCCGCTGCTGCCGCCGTCGCTGCTGCGCGAGCCCGGTGTCCGCAGGGGGATCGCCCTCGGGCTGCCGATCTTCATCGGGTTCAGCGGCTGGATGTTCGTCGGCGCGGTGACGCTCCAGCAGGGCCTCGGCTACGGCGCGCTCAAGGCGGGTCTGACGCTCGTGCCCATGGGCCTCGCGCAGTTCGCCGCCTCGATCCTCGCCCCGCGGCTGGCGTCGCGGCTCGGCGGCCGGGCGATGACGGTGGCGGCGCTCACGCACGGCTCGGGCCTGGTGGTGCTCGCCCTGACCGCTCTGTGGCTGCCGTGGCCCTCGCTCGGGCCGCTCGCGCTCGCTCCGGGGCTCGTCCTGTGCGGCCTCGGTCAGGGCGTCGAACTGGCCCTGTACTTCCGGCTCGTCCTGGCCGCCGTGCCGGCCGCGCGGGCGGGCGCCGGCAGCGGGCTCGCGGCGACCGTGCAGCAGTCCTGTCTGGCGCTGGGGGTGGCGACGATCGGCTCCCTGTTCCTCGCGCTCGTGCCGGGGCTCGGCATGCGGGACGCGTTCGTCGTCGTACTCGGGGCGCAGCTCGCGGGCCTGCTCGGGCTTGCGCTGCTGAGTCTGCGGCTGCCGCGGCGGCTCGCCTAGAGTGCGGCCCGGAGCGCTACCGTCACTTACATGGCCGATGAACTCACCTCCCGTCGACGGATGCTCGTCCTCGCGATCTGCTGCATGAGCCTGCTGATCGTCAGCCTCGACAACACCGTCCTGAACGTCGCGCTCCCCGCCATGCGCGGTGAGTTCGACGCGAGCGTCTCGGGCATGCAGTGGACGATCGACGCGTACACGCTCGTCCTCGCCTCGCTCCTCATGCTCGCGGGCTCGACCGCCGACCGGATCGGCCGCCGCAAGGTCTTCCGGGCGGGCCTGGTCGTCTTCACCCTGGGCTCGGTGCTCTGCTCGCTCGCACCGAACCTGGAGTCGCTGGTGGCGTTCCGCATGGTCCAGGCGGTGGGCGGCTCGATGCTCAACCCCGTCGCGATGTCCATCATCACCAACACCTTCACCGAACCGCGCGAACGGGCCCGCGCCATCGGCGTGTGGGGCGGTGTCGTCGGCATCTCCATGGCGGCGGGCCCCCTCGTCGGCGGGCTCCTCGTCGACTCGGTCGGCTGGCGCTCGATCTTCTGGATCAACCTGCCCGTCGGCCTCGCCGCGCTCCTCCTGACCACGCGGTACGTGCCCGAGTCCCGCGCCCCGCACCCGCGCCGCTCCGACCCGGTCGGGCAGCTGCTGGTGATCGGGCTGCTCGGCGCGCTGACGTACGCGATCATCGAGGCGCCCACGGCCGGCTGGACGTCCCCGCTGATCCTCTCCTTCGCGGGCGCCGCCCTGCTGGCCCTGCTCGGCCTGCTCCGCTACGAGCCGCGTCGCGCCGAGCCCCTGATCGACCTGCGGTTCTTCCGGTCGGCGCCGTTCACCGGGGCCACCGTGATCGCGGTGAGCGCGTTCGCGGCGCTGGCCGGCTTCCTCTTCCTGTCGACGCTGTACCTCCAGGACGTACGGGGTCTGGACGCGCTGCACGCCGGGCTGTGGATGCTGCCGATGGCGGCCATGACGCTGGTCTGCGCCCCGCTGTCGGGGCGGCTGGTCGGCAGCCGCGGGCCGCGCCTCTCGCTGCTGGTCGCGGGGGTGGCGATGACGGCGTCCGGGGTGCTCTTCGCCGCGTTCGAGGCGGAGGACACGGGCGGGACCCGCTTTGTCGGCTACGTCCTCTTCGGGCTCGGCTTCGGCTTCGTCAACGCCCCGATCACCAACACGGCGGTGGCCGGGATGCCGCGCGCCCAGGCGGGCGTGGCCGCGGCGGTCGCCTCCACCAGCCGCCAGATCGGCCAGACGCTGGGCGTCGCGGTGATCGGCGCGGTCCTGGCCTCGGGTGTGGCGTCGTCGTACGCGAGGGACTTCGCCGGGGCCAGCCGGCCCGCCTGGTGGATCATCGCGGGCTGCGGCCTCGCGGTGCTGCTGCTCGGGGCGCTGTCGAGCGGGCGCTGGGCCCGGGGCACCGCGGAGCGGACGGCCCAGCGACTGGAGCGGGAGCCCCAACCGGTACGGGTCTGACGCCTCCCGGCGCCGGGCGGCAGCAGCTCCACGCCGCCCGGCGCGAAAAGCGCCCCGGGAGGCCGGACCTAGGCCGTTTCTGATGGCTCTTGGTGTGCTGGGTGGATCTTTTGCTCGGGTGGGAAGTGGTTTCGTATGGTGCGACGACATGAACTCACCGACG
>NZ_JBVIJT010000020.1:0-29533 GCF_055581265.1 Streptomyces sp. NPDC031466 | reverse complement strand
CGTGCGTCCGTTCCGGGACCATCTGGCGTGGCTGGCCGAGCAGGACCGGGACGCGGCCGTACGGGCCTGGCGCGGCGCCCTCGCCGGCCTCGACGCCCCTTCCCTGCTCGCCCCCGGCCTCAAGGGCACGGCCGAGCGGCCCCGCCGTCTGGAGAGGGCCCTCGACGCGGCGACCTCCGCCGCGGTGGTGGGGTTCGCGCGGGGGCGTGGGGTGACGGTGGGTGCGGTGGTGCAGGCGGCGTGGGGGGTGTTGCTGGGTGGCTTGGTGGGGCGTGGGGATGTGGTGTTCGGGGTGACGGTGTCGGGGCGTCCCGCGGAGTTGGACGGGGTGGCGTCGATGGTGGGGTTGTTCATCAATACGGTGCCGTTGCGGGTGCGGTTGGATCCTGCGGAGTGTCTGGGGGATCTGGTGGTGCGGGTGCAGGGTGAGCGGGTGCGGTTGCTGGCGCACGAGCATCTGGGGCTCGCGGAGATCCAGCGGGTGGCCGGACACGGCGAACTCTTCGACACCGCGCTCGTGGTGGAGAACTACCCCCCCGGCGCCGGCACCACCGAGATCGTCCCCGGCCTCACGGTCACCGCCACCGACGGCTACGACGCCACGCACTTCCCCCTCGCCCTCGCCGTACACCCCGACGACGTGCTGCGCCTGCGGCTCGACTGCGCCCCCGGCCTCTTCGACGACCGCGAACTGGCCTCCGTGGCCGACCGCTTCACCCACGTCCTGCGCCAGATCTGCCGCACCCCGGACCGGCGCGTGGCGCAGGCCGAACTGCTCACCCCCGCCGAGTCCGCCGACCTGGACGGACCCCGCGGCCGGGGGCCGCAGGCGCCGCCGCACGCGTTCTGGCACCGCCTGGTCGAGCGGCGTGCCGCCCGCAGCCCCAGGAACACCGCGGTGACCGACGAGGGAACCTCCCTCACCGCGGCCGAGCTGAACGAGCGGGCCAACCGCCTCGCGCGCCTGCTGATCGCGCGCGGCGCGGGGCCCGAACGCTTCGTCGCCGTGGCCGTACCCCGCTCGGCCGACCTCGCGGTCACCCTCCTCGCCGTCGCCAAGGCGGGCGCCGCCCACGTGCCCGTCGACCCCGCGCACCCGGAGGAGCGCACCCGGCTGGTCCTCGCCGACACCGCGCCCGTACTCCTGGTCACCACCGGCGAGGTCGACCTCACCGCCCACACCGTGCCCACCGTGTCGCTGGACGCGCCCGTCACCCGCGCCGACCTCGCGGCGCTGCCCGGCCACGACGTACGGGACGAGGAACTGGACCGCCCCCTCGATCCACGCCACCCGGCCTACGCCGTGCACACCTCCGGCTCCACGGGCCGGCCCAAAGCGGTGGTCGTCACCCATCAGGGCCTGACCGCCCTCGCCGCCGGACAGATCGCGCGCTTCGCCGTGCGCGCGGACAGCCGCGTCCTGCAGTTCGCCTCCACCACCTTCGACGCCTCCGTCTCCGAACTCCTGCTCGGCCTGCTGTCCGGCGGCACGGCCGTGTTCGCGTCCGCCGACCGGCTGCTGCCGGGCCCCGGCCTGACCGCCCTCCTCTCGGAACGGCACATCACCCACGTCACCCTGCCCCCGGCGGTACTCGCGGTCCTGCCCGACGGCGCGGTGCCCCCCGGCGTCACGATCACCGTGGCCGGGGACGCCTGCAGCGCGGAGGTCGTACGCCGCTGGGCACCGGGCCGCCGCCTGGTGAACGCCTACGGCCCCACCGAGTTCACCGTCTGCGCCACCATGACCGAGCCGCTGGCGCCCGACACGGGGGTCCCGCCCATCGGCCGCCCCACCACCGGGGCCACGGTCCACGTCCTGGACTTCGCGCTGCGGCCCGCGCCGCCCGGCGCCACCGGCGAGCTGTACCTCCGCGGACCCGGCCTCGCCCGGGGCTACCTGAACAACCCCGCGCTCACCGCGCAGCGGTTCGTCGCCGCGCCCGGCGGCGGCCGCATGTACCGGACCGGTGACCTCGTGCGCCGACGGGCCGACGGCACCCTCGACTTCGTGGGCCGCGACGACGACCAGGTGAAGGTGCGCGGCTTCCGCGTCGAGCCGGCCGAGGTGGAGGCCTGCCTGAGCGAAGAGGCCGGGGGCGCCCGCTGCGCCGTGACGGCGGACGGCGAACGCCTCGTCGCCCTGGTCATCGCCGAACCGGGCACCGACCCGGACCCGGCGGCGCTGCGGGCCGCGCTCGCCCGGCGGCTGCCCGCCCACCTCGTCCCCTCCGCGGTCCTGTTCGTGGACGACCTGCCGCTGAACCGCAACGGCAAACTCGACCGCGCCGCGCTGACCGTCCCCCGCGCCGGGACCGGCCAGGCCCTGCGCGGCCCGCGCACCCCGCACGAGGAGATCCTGTGCGGCCTGTTCGCCGATGTCCTCGGCCTCGACGCGGTCGGCGTCGACGAGGGCTTCTTCGACCGGGGCGGCCATTCCCTCACCGCCGCCCGTCTGGTCACCCGCGTCCGTGACGCGCTGGGCGCGGAACTCTCCGTGAGCGACGTCTTCCAGGCCCCCACCGCCGCCCGGCTCGCCCTCCGGGTGGCGGAAGCCGGCACGGCCGGGGCGGCACTGCGGACGGGGGCCCGCCCGGAACGGTTGCCGTTGTCGTTCGGCCAGCGGCGGCTGTGGTTCCTGCATCAGCTGGAAGGGCCGGGCGCCGCGTACAACGTGCCGTTGGCGCTGCGGCTCAGCGGCGGGCTGGACCGGGAGGCCCTACAGCTCGCGCTGGCCGATGTCGTGGCCCGGCACGAGAGCCTGCGCACGGTGTTCGCCCAGGACGCGCGGGGTGCGTACCAGGCGGTCCGGGAAGTGGGCGACGCGGCACCGGAGTTCGCGGTGGCGCGCTGCTCGGAGGGCGAGCTGGCGGAGCGACTGGCGGCCGCCGCGCGGCACGCCTTCGACCTCCAACGGGAACTCCCCTTGCGGGCCGTGCTGTTCGAGCTGGGCACCGACGAACACGTACTGCTTCTGCTGGTGCACCACATCGCGAGCGACGGCTGGTCCGTCCGCCCGTTGGTGGGCGACCTGAAGACCGCCTTCGCGGCACGAGTGGCGGGAAACGAGCCGCGATGGCGGGAGTTGCCCGCGCAGTACGCGGACTACGCCCTCTGGCAGCGGGAGTCGCTCGGCTCCGAGGACGACCCGGACAGCGTGATCACGGCGCGGATCGCGTACTGGCGCGAGCGGCTCGCCGAACTGCCCGCCGAGATCGAGCTGCCCGCGGACCACCCCCGCCCGGCCACCGCCTGCGACCGGGGCGGCCGCGTGGAGTTCACCGTGCCCGCCGAGGTCCACGCGGACGTGGTGCGCCTGGCCCGCGCGTCGGGAGCGACGGTGTTCATGGTGCTGCAGGCGGCGTTGGCATCGCTGCTCTCGCGCTCGGGAGCCGGTGAGGACATACCGATCGGCGCGCCCGTCGCGGGCCGTGGCGACGCGGCCCTGGAGGGCCTGGTCGGGTTCTTCGTGAACACCCTGGTGCTGCGGACGGACCTGTCGGGCGACCCGACGTTCCGGGAACTGGTGGCCCGCGTACGGGAACGGGACCTGGAGGCGTACGCCCATCAGGACCTGCCCTTCGAGCGGCTGGTGGAGATCCTCAACCCCGAGCGCGCCACCACCCGCCACCCCCTCGTCCAGACCGTGCTGACCTGCCACACCGCCGACGACATCGCCGCGCTCGGCGCCGCGAGCGACCTGCCGGGGCTGCGCACCGAACCGGTCCCGGTGGACACCGGCACCGCCAAGTTCGACCTCGACCTCGAACTCGGCGAGAGCCTCGCCGACGGAGCCCCGGCAGGCATGACCGGCACCCTCGCCTACAGCACCGACCGGTTCGAACAGGCCACCGCGCGAGCCCTCGTCGACCGGCTGCTGCGGCTCCTCGCGGCCGCCGCGGCCGACCCCGACACGGCGGTCGCCGACCTCCCGCTCCTCGACACCGCCGAGCGGGAACACGTGCTGAGCCTCGGGCGGCAGGCCGGCGCGTACGTCCTCGACGGGCGGCTGCGCCCGCTGCCGGTGGGCCTGGCCGGCGACATCCACGAGCTGACCGACGAACCCGGCGACGGCCTGCTCGCCGACCCCTTCGCCCCGCACGGCCGGTGGCTCCGGGCGACAGGGGAAAGGGGCCGGTGGACCAGAAACGGTGAACTCCGGCGCCGGCACGGGACAGAGCCCGACGCCGGAAGCGGAACCGCGCGCCGGCCCGCGGGCGCACCGGCCCCGGCGCGCCCGACGGCGCCGCGCACTCCGCACGAGGAGATCCTGTGCGGCCTCTTCGCCGACTTCCTCGACGTGCCGGCCGTGGGCCCCCACGAGTCGTTCTTCGCCCACGGCGGGCACTCCCTGGCCGCGATCCGGCTGATCAACCGCGTCCGCGCCACCTTCGCCGCCGACCTGACCATCACCGACTTCTTCGAGCACCCGACCCCGGCCGGTACGGCCGCGCTGCTCGGCGCGGGCGACCGCCCGGCCGGCCCCGTCCTGCGCGCGGGCCCGCGCCCCCGACGGCTGCCGCTGTCCTACGCGCAGCGCCGGCTGTGGCTCCTGCACCGGCTGGACGGCCCGGGCGCGGCGTACAACGTACCCATGGCCCTGCGGCTGCGCGGACCGCTGGACGAGACGGCGCTGCGCGCAGCCCTGCGTGACGTGGTGACGCGGCACGAGAGCCTGCGCACCGTCTTCGCGGAGGACGCCGACGGCCCCCACCAGACGGTCCTCGCCGGCGACGCGGTCATCCCCTGGCACACGGCGGACGTGCCGGAGGAGGAGCTGACCGAGCGTCTCACGCAGGCCGCGCGCACGCCCTTCGACCTGTCCGGTGACCTCCCCGTGCGCGCCTTCCTGTTCCGCACCGCGCCGGACACCTCGGTGGTGCTGATCGTGCTGCACCACATCGCGGGCGACGGATGGTCGGTCGGGCCGCTCGCCCGGGACTTCGCGGCGGCGTTCGCGGCCCGGTGCGCGGGCGCCCAGGCGGACCCGCCCCCGCTCCCGGTGCAGTACGCGGACTACGCCCTGTGGCAGCGGGCGGCGCTGGGCGGCGAGGACGACCCGCACAGCGCGCTCTCGCGCCAGCTCGACTTCTGGCGCGCGGAACTCGTGGACCTGCCGGTGGAACTGGACCTCCCCGTGGACCGTCCCCGGCCGGTGGTGGCCGCCCAGCACGGCGGCCGCACGGAGTTCACGGTCCCCGCTGAGGTGCACGCGGACATGGTGCGCCTGGCCCGCGAGACGGGCGCGACGGTGTTCATGGTGGTGCAGTCCGCGCTCGCCCTGCTGCTGTCACGGCTCGGCGCGGGAGAGGACATCCCCATCGGCGCGCCCGTCGCGGGCCGCGGGGACGCCGCTCTGGAGGACCTGGTCGGGTTCTTCGTGAACACGCTGGTACTGCGGACCGACGTATCGGGCGACCCCTCCTTCCGCGACCTCGTGGCCCGCGTGCGCCACGCGGACCTGCGCGCCTTCGCCCATCAGGACCTGCCCTTCGAGCGGCTGGTGGAGGCCATCGACCCGGAGCGCTCCGCCGCCCGCCACCCGCTGTTCCAGGTGTCGCTCACCGTGGAACCCGCCGACGCCGACAGCGCGCCCCCGCTGCCGGACGTCCCCGGGCTGACGGCGGAATCCGTTCCCGTGGGCACCGGCTCCGTCAAGTTCGACCTGTCCTTCGCCCTCGGCGAGCGCCCCGAGGGCGGCTGCACGGGCTCACTCCAGTACAGCGCCGAACTGTTCGACCAGGAGAGCGCCGAACTCATCACCGCCCGCCTGGTACGCCTCCTCGCCTCCGCGGTGAGCGAACCGGACCGCGCCGTCGGCGCCCTGGAGCTGCTGCCCCCCGGCGAACGCCACCGGCTGCTGACCGAGTGGAACGACACCGCCGACGGCACCGACAGCGCCCCCCTGCCCGAGCTGTTCGAGCGCCAGGCACGGCGCACACCGGACGCGACGGCGCTCGTCACGGACGCACGCGAGTGGAGCTACGCCGAACTCGACGCACGCGCCAACGCCCTCGCCCACGAGCTGATCGCCCGTGGTATCGGCACCGAGGACGTCGTCGCCCTGCTGCTCCCCAAATCCGCGGACCTGATCGAGTGCGTCCTGGCCGTCGGCAAGGCGGGCGCGGCCTGGACCCCCGTCGACCCCGCCCTCCCCGACGCCCGCGTCACGACCCTGCTCACCAACTGCGCCGCCGCCCTGGTCCTCACCGACCCGGCGGGCGCCGCACGCGTCCGGGACGTGCCCGCGGCCGCCGTGCGGGACCTCGACCCGGGCAGCCGGCCCCGGCACGCGCCCACCGACGGCGACCGGGTCCGCCCGCTGCGCCACGACAACGCCGCCTACGTCCTGCACACCTCGGGGTCCACCGGCGTCCCCAAGGGCGTCGTCGTCCCGCACACCGGCCTGGCCGCCCTGGCCGCGGAGGAGCGGGAGCGGTTCGCGGTGCGCCCCGACAGCAGGGTCCTGCAACTGTCCGCGCCGGGCTTCGACGCCCTGGTGCTCGAACTGACCATGGCGTTCACCGCCGGCGCCGCCCTCGTCGTACCGGAGCCGGGGCCCCTGGCGGGCGACCTGCTCGCCGACACCGTCGACACCCACCGGGTCACGCACGCCCTGGTGCCGCCCGCCGCGCTCGCGACCGTGCCCCGGCACCGGCTGGCCTCCCTCTCGACGCTCGTCGTCGGCGGCGAGGCGTGCGGGCCCGAACTCGTGCGGCGCTGGGCCCCCGGCCGGCGCGTGGTCAACGCCTACGGGCCCACCGAGTCCACCGTGATGGTCTGCGCCTCCGACCCGCTCGACGGCGCCGACGGCGTACCGATCGGCCGACCGGTCCGCCACACCCGCGCATACGTCCTCGACGCCGCCCTGCGACCGGTCCCGGTCGGCGTCCCCGGCGAGCTCTACGTCTGCGGCGACGGGCTGGCCCGCGGCTACCTCGGGCGCCCCGCGCTCACCGCCGAGCGCTTCGTGGCCTTCCCGTACGGGGCGCCCGGCGAACGCGCCTACCGCACCGGCGACATCGTCCGCCGGCGCCGCGACGGCCGCCTCGACTTCCTGGGGCGCGGCGACGACCAGGTCCAACTGCGGGGCGTCCGCGTCGAGACGGGCGAGGTGGAGGCCGCGGTGGCCACCGCGGAGGGGGTCGCCACCGCGGTCGTCACCCTGCACACCGCCGAGGACGTGCCCCGCCTGGTCGCCTACGTCGTGCCCGAGCCGGGCGCCGCCCCCGACCCGGCCGCGGTCCGCGCGCACGCCGCCCGCGTGCTGCCGCGCCAACTGGTGCCCGCCGCCGTCCTCGTCCTCCCCGCCCTTCCCGCGACCGCCCACGGCAAGCTCGACCGCGCCGCGCTGCCCGCACCGGACTTCACCCCCCTGAGCCGCTCCCGCGCGGCCACCGGGACCCGCGAGGAGACACTGGTCGGCCTGTTCGGGGACGTCCTCAACGTGCCCGGGCTCGGCGTCGACGACGGCTTCTTCGACCTGGGCGGCGACAGCATCCTCGCCATCGACCTCGTCGCCCGGGCCCGCCGTGCCGGCCTCGTCCTGACGCCACGTCAGGTCTTCGAGCACGCCACCCCGGCCCGGCTCGCCTCCGTCGCTGCCGACGCCGCCGGATCCCTCGCGGAACCCCCGGGCAGCGGCGTGGGCCCGGTGCCGCTCACCCCCATCGTCTCCTGGCTGCGCGACAGCGGGGCGCCCGTCACCCGCTTCTGCCAGTCCACGCTCGTCCACACCCCGCCCGGCCTCGGCGCCGAGCACACCGCGAGCGCGCTCGCCGCCCTGGCCGACCACCACGACGCGCTCCGCCTGATCCTCACCGACGACGACGGCCGGTGGGAACTGCGCGTGCGCGAGACGGGCTCGACCGGCGCCGGCGACTGCCTGCGGCACGTGGACGTCAGCGCGGCCGACGACTCCGAACTGCGGCGCGTGCTGGCCCGCGAGGGCGAAGCGGCCCGTGCCCGGCTCGACCCGACGCGGGGAGCCGTCCTCCAAGCGGTCCTGTTCGACCGGGGGCCCGACCGGGCAGGGATGCTGCTGCTCGTCGTGCACCACCTCGCCGTGGACGCCGTCTCCTGGCGGGTCCTGCTGCCCGACCTCGCCGAAGCCTGCCGGGCCGCCCGCGGCGGACGACGGCACGACCTCCAGCCGGTGGGCACCTCACTGCGCACCTGGGCGCGGCGCCTGGCCGACCTGGCACAGGACCCCGCGCTGGCCGCGGACGCCCCCCGCTGGGTCCGTACGCTGCGCCCACCCCGGGTCACCCTGGCCGACCGGCCCCTGGACCCCGCCGTGGACCTGGTGGCCACCGCGCGACGGCACACCACACGGCTGTCGCCGCGGACCACCGCGCTCCTGCTGGGCGAGGCCTGCGCCGCCTACCGGTGCGAGCTCAAGGACCTCCTGCTGGCCGCGCTGGCCTGGGCGGTGGCCGACTGGCGGGACGCGAACGGCGCCGCGGCCGTCGTCGTGGAGGTCGAGGGGCACGGCCGTGACGAGGACCTGCTGCCCGGCACGGAGCTGTCCCGTACGGTCGGCTGGTTCACCACCACCCATCCCGCCCGCCTCGAACTCCCCGCCCCGGACCGCGCCCAGGCCTGGTCCGACCCGGGCGCGGCGGGCCGGCTCCTGAGCGCCGTGCGCGAGCAGCTGGACGAGCTGCCCGAACGCGCCGCGGGGTACGGGCTGTTGCGCCATCTCAACGCGCACACGCGCCCGCTCCTGTCGGACCTGCCCGCGCCGGAGCTGGCCTTCAACTACCTGGGCCGGCTCACCCGGAGCCTCACCGCGGGCCCGGAGGCCTTCACCCCCGTGGCCGGTCACGACACGGGGGGCGACCAGGACCCGGCCGCGCCCCTGGCCCAACTCCTCGAGCTGACCGCCCTGGTCGCGGACGGCGACGAGGGGCCCGCGCTGGCGGCCACCTGGACCTGGCCGGCCACCGCGCTGCCCCAGGAGCGGATCGGCGCGCTGGCCGATCTGTGGGCCGCCGCGCTGGAGGCGTTCGCCCGGCACTGCGGCGCCCACGGCGGTCTCACCCCCGCCGATGTGGCCGTGGCGCACATGAGCCAGGACGAGATCGACGCGTTCGCCCTCGACCTCGAAGACCTCGAAGACTTCGATGACCTCGACGACAGCGCCGACGGCGACGGGTCCGGGGCGACGCGGACCGGGCCGGGTGAAGGTCGCGGGGCGGGGTCTTTTGGCCCCGTCTGAACGATCTGGTCCGGCCGCCGCCGTACTGGAAGAGTCAGTGGCATTCACCGACCGGGGGTACCAACATGCCGAACGTGGAGGAGCTGCGCAGCGCCGCGAGGCTCCAGTACAAGCGTGCCGTGCTCTGGAGCCACGCGAGGAGGGGCGACCTGGTCTGCCGCCTGATGCTGCACGAGCATCTGGCCGACCCGTATCCGCTGTACGAGGACATCCGGGCCAAGGGGCCGGTGTACCGCAGCAGGGCCGGCGTCCAGGCCGTGACGGCGCACGAACTGTGCGGTCAGGTGCTGCGGGACTCCGCGTTCGGGCGCCGCAACGAGGACGCGGGCCCGGCGGCCACCGCCGACGGCGCCCCGGCCGCCACCGACACCCCGGCCTCCGCGGACGGCTCGGCCGCCACCGGTCTGCCGGACTCCGGCGACGCCCCGGCCGGGGGCACCAACGCCTCCTTCTTGGACGGTGAGGTGGCCGACCACATGCGGTGGCGACGGCTGGTCGCCCCCGCGTTCCGCACCCGCAAGATCGCCGAGTACCGGCACCGCACCGAGGAGGTCGCCCACCGCCTGCTCGACGCCGCGCTGGACCGGGGCGGCGACTTCGACCTCGTCACCGACTTCGCCTCCCCGCTGCCGATCACCGTGATCAGCGAACTGCTCGGCATCACCGACGTCGACGTGGACCGCTTCGCCCACTACGGCCTGGTGACCGGCCGGGCCATCGACGGGGTCCGCTCCGTGCGGCAGGCCACCGAGTTCCGCGAGGCGGCCGCCGAACTCGACGCCATGTTCACCGCTCTGGTCCGCAGGCGCCGCGACGAACCCGGCGACGACCTCGTCAGCGACCTGCTGCGGCCGCAGGACGGCGAGCGGCTGCCCGAACAGGAGATCATCGGCACCTGCCAGCTCCTGCTCACCGCCGGGTTCGAGACCACCACGAACCTGGTGTCCAACGCCGTACTGCGCCTGCTGTCCGACCGCGGGCAGTGGGACGCCCTCGCCGCCGACCCGAAGCTCGCGCCCGCCGTGGCGGAGGAGTCGCTGCGCTACGACCCGCCGGTGCAGTACTCCATCCGCGTCGTGCGCGACGCCATGGACCTCAAGGGCGTACCGCTGCCCGCGGGCGCCGTCCTGATGCTCGTCCTCGGCGCCGCCAACCGCGACCCCGACGTCTTCCCCGACCCGCACCGCTTCGACATCACCCGCTCCGACGCGGGCCAGCACCTGGCCTTCCTCAGCGGCGCCCACTACTGCGTCGGCGCCCCGCTGGCCCGGATGGAGGCCGATGTGGCGCTGAGCGTCCTCGCCGAGCGGCTCCCCGGACTGCGGCGCGCCGGGCGGCTGCGGCGCCGGCCCACGGCGGCGCTGCGCGGCCTGCTGAACCTGCCCGTCAGCGCCGGACGCTGACCCGACCCGGGAGGAGGACCCCATGCACCCCGACCCGCAGCGGGCCCCGTTCGTCCTCGACGCCGCGCACCACCGCACCGTGGCCGACGCGGCCGAGTGGCTCTCGGCGCACCACGACGACCTGCACGCCCTGCGCCGCGAGCACGGCGCGGTGCTGCTGCGCGGCCTGCCGTACGGCACGGCGCGGGAGTTCGCCGT
This sequence comes from Streptomyces sp. NPDC031466, assembly GCF_055581265.1. Taxonomy (NCBI): domain Bacteria; kingdom Bacillati; phylum Actinomycetota; class Actinomycetes; order Kitasatosporales; family Streptomycetaceae; genus Streptomyces; species Streptomyces sp. NPDC031466. Next base: position 18,715 of record NZ_JBVIJT010000020.1, on the reverse strand, counting down.
GCTGCGCGACCGGATCGTGGGGCGCCCGGCCGATTACGTGGAGAAGGCCACGCCCCGCAGCGCGTACGGCAAGGGCGTGTTCACGGCGACCGACGTTCCCGCGCGGCGGCGCATCCGGCTGCACAACGAGAACAGCTACGCGCTGAGCTTCCCCCGGCTCCTGGTGTTCGGCTGCCTGATCCCGTCGGCCACGGGCGGGGAGACCTTCCTCGGCGACATGCGCGCCGTCGTGGAGCTCCTCCCCGACCGCCTGGTGGGGCGCTTCGCCGACGAGGGGTGGACGCTGGTGCGCAACTACTGGGGGCACTACGGGCTGACCTGGCAGGAGGCGTTCGCCACCGACGACCGCGACGAGGTGGAGAAGTACGCGGCCGCGCAAGGACTCACCACGAGCTGGCACGGCGACCGGCTCACCACCACCCAGCACCGGTCCGCGCTCATCCGCCACCCCGAGAGCGGTGACACGTGCTGGTTCAACCACGTCGCGTTCTGGAGCGAGTGGAGCCTGTCGGAGGACGTACGCGGGCTGCTGCGCGAGGAGTGCGGCGACGACCTGCCCTTCCGCACCTTCCACGGCAACGGCGAACCGGTGGGCCGGGCCGAGATCGAACTGCTCAACGACGCCCACGAGAAGGTCAGGACCGCCGAGCGCTGGCAGCGCGGCGACCTCATGGTCGTCGACAACATCAGGCTCGCCCACGGCCGCGAACCGTTCCAGGGCGAACGGGAGGTCCTCGTGGCGATGGGCGACCCGGTCGACCGAGCGGAGTGCGAGCTGTGAGCCCGGCCCGGCGGCCCACCGGCGGCCCCGCGTGACGCGGCTGTCCCGGCGCACGGCCCGGGTCACCCCGATGGCGCTCGCCGCGCTGTTGCCCGCCGCCCGCGCGGGCGGGGCCATCGACCTCGCCCTCGGCATCCCCCAGGGCAGCCCGGCCGACGCCGCCGTCGAAGCGGCCGTCACGGCCCTGCGCACCGGGAGCAACCAGTACGCCGACCCGGCCGGGCTGCCGGAACTCCGGCACGCCCTGGCCGCCGAACTGGGCGCCGTGCGGGGCACACCTGTCGACGCCGAGCGCGAGATCACCGTCAGCGCCGGAGCCACCGAGGGACTGCTGGTGGCGCTCATCGCGACCACCGACCCGGGTGACGAGGTGCTCGTCCCGCAGCCGTTCTTCGAAAACCACCCCGGAGTGGTCGAACTGGCCGGCGCCGTACCCCGTTTCGTGCCGTTGACCGAGGACGCCTGGCGCCTCGACGAGGCCGCGCTGGAGGCCGCCGTCACCCCCCGCACCCGGGCGGTGCTCCTGAACAACCCGCACAACCCGACCGGCCGCGTCTTCGACCGGGACGAGTTCGACGCGCTCACCGCCGTGTGCGAGCGGCACGATCTGACGCTGATCACGGACGAGGTCTACGACCGGTTCGTCTACGACGGACACCGACATCTGTCACCCGTGGGCGCCGTACCCGCCCTGCGCCACCGCTCCGTCGTCGTCGGCAGCCTCTCCAAGACCCGCGCCATGAGCGGCTGGCGGCTCGGCTACTGCCTCGCCCCGCCCGACCTCACCGCGGCCCTGCGCCGGGTGCACGAGCGCACCACGCTCGGCGCGCCCCATCCGCTGCAACGCGGCGCGGTCGCGCTCGGGCCCACCGAGGAGGCGTCCGTCGCCGCCGCCCGCGCACTGTTCCAGGACCGCCGCGACCTGGTGGGCGAGGCGCTGCGTCGGACCGGCTGCACGGTGCGCCTCCCGCAGGGCGGCTGGTTCGTCCTGGCCGGCACATCCGCGCTGGCCCGTGACTCCGGGGAGCTGGCCCGGCGCCTCGTCGAACACGCCGGCGTGCTCGTCGCCCCGGGAGCGTCCTTCTTCGCCCCGCCGGAAGCGGGGGAGGGCTGGGTCAGGATCGCGCTCGTACGCGACCACGCCCAGCTGCGCGCCGGGCTCGACCGCATCGCCGCCCACCTCACCCGCACACCGATTCCGCCGAGAAGCTGAGGAGACCAGTGGACAACGGACCGGTGCAGCGCACCCGCTCCCTCATCGGCACGGAGGACTTCGCGAAGCCCACCTGGGCCACCCCGGGCGAGACGGCCGCCCACCGCAGTGTCGCGGCGACCCTGCGCGCCGTCCCCTCCGCCATCACGTCCATCGTCCGACTGTCCTGGCGCGCCTCCCCCTCGCTCACCGTCGTCGTGGGCGTGGCCCAGCTGCTGGCCGGCGCCGTGGCCGCGCTCGGTCTGCTCGCCACCGCGAACGTCCTGACCATCCTGCTGTCCGAGGGCCCCACACCGGACCGGGTGATGGAGTCCCTGCCGTCGGTGCTCGCGGTCGTCGCCTCGTACGCCACGCGGGCCCTGATGGACAGCGCGGCCGGGGTCCTGCAGGGCCGGTTGCGGCCGCGCATCATGGAAGAGGCGCAGGACGCGATGAACAGCGCGGTCGTGGCGGTCGAACTGAAGGCCTTCGACGACCCCAGCTTCCGCGAGCTGATCCGGCAGGGCATACGGCGCGGCCTGCCCTCGATCGACCAGAGCATCCGGCTCCTCGCCGAGGCGCTCAGATCCGTGGTGACGATGGCGTCCGCGCTCGTCGCCACCGCCGTGCTGAGCCTGTGGCTGCTGCCGGTCATGCTGCTCGCGGCGCTCGCGGAGATGTGGTCGGCTACCCAGGTCGGCAAACTGGACTTCCTCAGCTTTCTGAGCAACGCCACCCGCCAGCTGCGCATCGGTGTCGTGCAGGACCTCATCGTCAAGCGGGAGCTGGCGGCGGAAGTGCGGGCGTACCGCCTCCAGGACCAGCTCATGGCCGAGCACCGCCGCGTCGCGGCGCAGCTGACCGAGGAGACGGTGCGGCTGGAGACGAAGAAGGGCTTCGTGCAGCTGGTGGGCCGCACCCTCAGCGGTCTGAGCACCGGTCTCGCCTACGTCCTGCTGGGCTTCCTGCTGCACCAAGGCCTCATGCCCCTGGCCCTGGCCGGCACGGCCGTCATGGCGATGCGCAACGCCAACACCGGGCTCGCGGCCACGATGCGCTCGCTCAACCGGGTGTACGAACTGTCGCACTACATCGACCTCTACCACGGTCTGCTGAACGACGCCGTGGACCGCCGCCACCGGCAGTGCACGGCGCTGGCCCCGCACAACCCCGCCGAGATCCGCATCGAGAACGTCGAGTTCGGATACCCCGGCAGCAGCCAGTACGCCCTGCGCGACATCAACCTGAGCATCCGGCGCGGCGAGGTGGTCGCCCTCGTCGGGGAGAACGGGTCGGGCAAAACCACCCTCAGCAAGATAATCGCGGGTCTGTACCGGCCCTCGTCCGGCGCGGTGCTGTGGGACGGGGTGGACATCGCCACCACGACCGAGGCATCGGTCCTGGACCAGGTGGCGCTGATCTCCCAGGAACCGGCCCGCTGGCCGATGACCGCGGGCAACAACATCCGCATGGGACGCCTGGAGGACGACGACACGTCCGGTGAGCGCTGGCGGCGCGCGGTGTCCGCCTCCGGAGCCGACGAGGTGGTCCAGTCCCTGCCCAAGGGCGAGGACACCATCCTGTCCAAGGAGTTCGTCGGCGGCCGGGACCTGTCGGGAGGCCAGTGGCAGCGCATCGGCGTCGCCCGCGGCGTCTACCGCGACGCCGCCGTCCTCCTCGCCGACGAACCCACGGCATCGCTGGACGCCAAGGCGGAGGCCGTCGTCTTCGAGGGCCTCCGCCGCGCCAGCGCCCTGAACGGCGAGGGCACCGGGTCACGGACGACCATCCTGGTCACCCACCGCCTGGTCAACGTCCGCAGAGCGGAACGCATCGTCGTCCTCCACCAGGGTCGCATCGTCGAACAGGGCACCCACGCCGAACTCATGGCGAGCGGGGGCCGCTACGCGGACATGTACGCACTGCAGGCCGACGCCTACACCACCGCATGACCGCCGCCGACCCCCGCACCCGCCCCGACGGAAGGCCGACCGCCCTCACCCGCTCCGACGAGACCGCACACGGAGCCGGTGTGGTGCGCACCGCGCCGGCCACGTTCGGACAGCGGGGGCAGTGGTACGAGCAGATGGCGGCACCGCCGCAGCGACGTCATCTGTTCAACCTGTGCCAGTGGTGGAAGCCGGAGGTCCCGGCCGGCGAGGCGACGGTCCGGGCGGCTCTCGCCGAACTGGTGCGCCGGCACGAGGGGCTGCGGACCACCCTGGCGCAGGACGGCGCGGGCGGACTCGTGCAGCGGGTGCACGCGGTACGGCCGCTGGACGTTCCCGTCGGCACCGCGACCGACGACGAGCCGAACATGCTGGAACATCCCTTGGTCAAGCAGGTCTCCGGGGCACCCTTCGACCTGAGCCGTGACCTGCCCGTGCGGTTCGGTCTGGTGCTCGGCGGCGGCGGGCTCGTCCGGCTGGTGCTGTGCGTGGTCAACCACAGCGCCTCCGACGCCTTCGCCCACGCCCTGCTCAGACGCGAGTTCCACCAGCTGCTCGCCACACCCCCGGACGAGTGGCGCCAGGACGAACACCGCGCCCAGCCCTGCGACATCGCCGCCTCCGAGAACTCCCCCTCGGGCCGGCGCAGGCACCAGCGCACCCTGACGTATCTGCGCGCCAAGTACCTGGAAGCACCGGTGAGCCCCCGCCTCCCGGAGGGTGCCGAGGGCATCACGGGCAAGCGGCCCCGGACCATGGTCCGCGTCGACCTGTACTCCACCGCCCTGCGCACGGCCTCCCGCCGCCTCAGGGCCACCGAGCGGGTCTCCCTGGGCGCCCTGGCCCTCGCACCTTTCTGCGCACTGTTCGCGGCGCACACCGGGCAGGAGCGGATCCCGTTCAAGGTGATGGTCACCAACCGGTTCGAACCGGGCACGGGCGGCAGCCTGGCGTGCATGTGCCAGCCCGGCCTGGCCGTGCTGCGCACCGCACCCGCCGAGACCGTCATGGAGGCGGCACGCCGCTGCCAGCACGATCTGCTGAAGGCCTACCACCACGGCAAGTACGACATCACGAGCGTCGAGCGGCTGTTCGCCGAGGCGGCCGCCGAGCACGGGCCGGTACGCCTGGAGCGGCTCTTCGACTGCCTCGACAAGCAGCCGGGCGCCGTGCTCGACACCGCGCCCACCCGCGCCGACCTCGAGCCGCTCCGCTCGGAGGTGACCTGCTCCGACCCCTTCCGGGCACACGGCACCGAGCAGACCTTGCGGGTGCGCGGACGCGGGTCGGACGTCTGGGTCACCCTGCTCACCGACATCGACGTCCTGCCGGCCCACCTGGCCCGCCAGTCCCTGCGAGCGGTGGAGTCAGCGGCGGTCAACAGCTGCCTCGGCCACCCCCCGAGCGTCGCCGACCTCGCCGCGGACTTCGATTTCACACCTTCCGTCGGCCTTCCCAGAACCTGACGAAGCACTACTGGTCGCGGCGGCGGTATGTCAGGCCCGCCTCGTGGGCCGCGATCGCCGCCTCCACCCGGTTGCGGACGCCGAGTTTGCCGAGGATCGCGCTGACGTGGGCCTTCACCGTGCCCTCCACCAGGTGCAGGCGCGCCCCGATCTCGGCGTTCGACAGACCCGTGCCCAGCAGTGCCAGGACCTCGTGCTCCCGCTCCGTGAGGTGCCCGACGGGGTAACGGGACGCCGCGTTCGCCATGTGACCCCTGCGGAGCCCGGCCACCACCCGGTCCGCCACCTTCCGCGACAGGTAAGCGCCGCCCGCGGCGACCGCGTGCACCCCCGCGATCAGCTCCCGGGGATCCCCCGCCTTGAGCAGGAAGCCGCTCGCGCCCTCCTGCAGAGCGCGGGCTATGAAGTCGTCCTCGCCGAAGGTGGTCAGCATGAGCACGGCCGTGCCCGCGAGTTCGCGATGGATCTGCGCGGCCGCCGCGATGCCGTCGAGCCGCGGCATCTGGATGTCGAGCAGCGCCACGTCGGGCCGGTGCCTGCGCACTCCCTGGACGGCCTCGTGCCCGTCGGCCGCCTCGGCGACGACCTCGATGCCGGGGTCCTTCGCGAGGATCGCCCGGACACCCGCGCGGATCATGGTCTCGTCGTCTGCCAGCAGCACCTGGATCACCGGTGCAGTATACGGACGCTCCACCGGACGGACCGTCAGAACAGGCCCCCCGTATGGCCCCTTGACACGCCCACCCGACGAAAGTCGGGGGTGCCCCTGCCGTTGGTAAGGGGAGCTGCTGCCGAACGTCCGATGTGCCGGGGCCGCGGGCTTCCTACGGTTGATCCCGGACGAGACCCGAGGAACGGACGAGGGACACACGTGATCACCCTGCGAGGACTGACCAAGCGGTACGGCGACACACTCGCCGTCGACGGCTTGACGCTGGACGTCAAGGAGGGGCAGGTGACGGGTTTCCTCGGCCCCAACGGCGCGGGCAAGTCGACGACCATGCGCATGATCCTCGGCCTCGACAACCCCACCGAGGGCGAGGCGCTCATCGACGGCAAGCCGTACTCCTCGCTGCGCCACCCCGTGCGCGAGGTCGGCGCCCTGCTGGAGGCCAAGGCGCTGCACCCCGCCCGCTCGGCCCGCAACCACCTGCTCACCATGGCGCGCAGCAACGGCATCCCGGCGCGCCGCGTGGACGAGGTGCTGGACACCGTGGGCCTCACGAAGGTGGCGCGCAAGCGGGCCGGTTCGTTCTCGCTCGGCATGTACCAGCGGCTCGGCGTCGCGGGCGCCCTGCTCGGTGACCCCAAGGTGCTGATCTTCGACGAACCGGTCAACGGCCTGGACCCCGACGGCGTGCGCTGGGTCCGCGAACTCGTGCGCTCCCAGGCCGCGCAGGGCCGGACCGTCTTCCTCTCCAGCCATCTGATGAGCGAGATGCAGCTGACGGCGGACCAGCTCGTGGTCATCGGCAGAGGCAAGCTGCTGGCCGACGCCCCCATCGCGGAGCTGCTCGCGAGCAGCTCCCGGGCCGGGGTCCGGGTGCGCAGCCCGCACCCCGAAGGGCTGCGGGCCCTGACCGAGCGGTTGACGGCCTCCGGCGAGGTGCGGGTGGAGTCGGCCGGGGAGGACGAGATCGTGGTCAGCGGCAGGACGGTGGAGGAGGTCGGCGATGTGGCGCACCAACTCGGCGTGCGGCTGCATGGCTTGAATGCGGTGTCCGCCTCACTGGAACAGGCGTACATGGAACTGACAGCGGAAAGCGTGGAGTACGGCACGGCGAGCACGGTCTTCGGCGTGCAGGCCGCTCAGCGGAAGACGGAGGCGTGAGGGACATGGCGACCGTGACACGTATGACGCGTGCGGACGCCGCGGAGCGGCCGCGCGCGGAGCACAAGGGCGGTGGGCTGCGCGGTGCGATCGCCGCGGAGTGGGGCAAGCTGTGGACGACCCGTACGCCGTATGTCTGCCTGGCGGTGGGCGTCGGGCTGATGGCGGTGTTCGCCTTCTACTACGGCTCCATCGCGCGGATCAACGACGAGCCGGTGCAGGCGGTGGGCAAGGCGCCGATCGCCTCCGTCATGCTCCTGCAGTTCATCGTCGTCGTGCTGGCGATGACGTCCGTGACAAGTGAATACGCCACCGGCAGTATCCGCACCTCGCTGCAGTGGGTTCCGGTCAGACATCGGGTGCAGTTGGCGAAGGCGGTCGTCACCGGTGCCGTCTCGTTCACCGGCGGAGTGCTGCTCGGCGCGCTGGGCATGGCCGTGGCATGGGTCCCCTTCAGCGGCCACGCCTCGTTCGAGACGGGCGAGGCGGTAGGTCAACTTCTGTCGATCGGGGTGTACTTGGCGCTGGTCGCGGTGCTCTCGGTCGGTGTCGCCTTCGTGTGCAGGTCCGCGGTCGGCGCGCTGGCGTCCCTCTTCTTCCTGCTGGCCGGCCTGCCGTTCGTCCTCCTCGGCCCGGGCAGCGAGGTGCTCCGGAAGATCAATGACGCCCTGCCGCAGAGCGCCGGCGACCACTTCATGGCGGGGGACAGTGACCCCTACCCCTCGCTGGTGGGCCTGGTGATCATGGTGTCCTGGGCCGTCGCGGCCCACCTGATCGGCCTGGCCGTACTGCGTCGACGGGACGCCTGACAGCGTTCCGCCGCACCGCCAGGTCCCGGCTCCGGCCGTCACCGTCGATCCCCCGCGGCGGTGGCGGACCGGGCCGTTCTCCCCGGGCGACTACTGCCGTCCCTACGCCGTCTGAGGTAGATAACAAGCCCTGAAATAGTGGTGACGTCTACTACATGGTGGCTTTAGAGTGTGGACAGTTGGAGCGCTTCTTCATGGGGGTGGGGGTCGTGAATTCCAGGCGTCCCGCTCCCGCCGTGCTTCATGGTGATGCGGGACCGCTCGGGCGGTGGAGCCGCCGGGCCGCCGAGGGATTCCCCGCACCTCATCGTGTCGACATCAAGCCATGCCGTGGCCGCAGTCGAACTGGAGTGCTGCCAAGTCGTGGGTACGGTCGATGTGTTGAGCGGCGCCGTCCGGCGCGGCCCCATGGCCCGCGCTGATCCTGTCCGCAAGACGTTCGCGTGCGCGTCCGCCGGTCCAGCGGCGGGTGCTCGCTCCTGGGGGATCCATGCAGAACGTGCACTTCACCATTGATGACCTTGCGAAACTGAAGATCGTGCCGACGGTGGGTCCCGTCGCCGAGGCGGTCTTCGCGGTCGATCTGCTGAAACGGGGAGCGGGGGGTGCGCCCTTCGCCAAATGGCGTGAGGCGGTCGGCCTCAGGATGCGCCGGGCCCGTTCCTCCGTCGACGCGCTCACCGGGCCACGGGCCCCATCCTCCCCGCAGACCGCGGAGTCGCAGCAGCGCAACCGGGGCAGCTGGCTGTTCGACCTGGTGTCCTCGGAAGGGTCGGCCGACGACATCGAATGCCCCGACCCGGTGATAGAGAGGGTGCACCACCTGGGCGTCGCCCCGTACTGGGCGCAGACGCGCACCCATCTCCAGCTCGACCGCGACCGCCGCTGCCGCCTCCTGGTCGGCGGCGGGATAGAGCACCTGCTCAGCACGTTGCACGCCTGGATCGACTGGTCCCCGCCGGTGCTCACCGTGGCCTCGGTCCGCACACAGGAGATCGAACTGCGGGGCAACGGCCTCGTCATCGTGCCGTCCCTCTTCCTCGCACAGCCGATGGTCTTCGCGGACCCCGCCGGCACGGACCGGGCACCCGTGCTGGTCTACCCGGTGCCGCTCGACCTCGACACGGCGGACAGCCTGTGGAGCACCGCGGGCGCCGGGGACCGCGCGCTGGCCGCCCTCGTCGGCCGGACCAGGGCCAAGGTGCTCCAGGCGCTGACCGAGACGTGCAGCACCAGCGAACTGGGGCGCAGACTCGGCATCTCGCCCGCCGCCGCCAGCCAGCACGCGACCGTGCTGCGCGAAGCCGGCCTGGTGACCAGCCGACGACGCTCGAACACGATGCTGCACTCGCTGACCGCGCTCGGCTCGGCACTGGCCATGGTCGGCGGCCCCGCGCCCGACACCGGCAAGGCCGAGCCCACGCCCTCCATGTGCGGTCCCGGACCGGGCGCCCGCGCCTGAGCGGTGCCGGCCCACGCGGGGCGGGGCCTCGCACGGGACCGGACCTCAGCCGGACGGCCACCCCGCGTACCGGCGCAGGCCGTACAGCAGCGGCCGGGGCGAGGCGGAGGCGATCCGCACCCCGGTCACTTCGGCGAAGACCACCCGGTGGTCGCCCATGGCGTCGTGCCGGCGCACCGCGCAGTCGGCGATCGCATGGGCGTCGGCGACCAGATGCGGAGCACCACCGCCGGGCCCGGGCGCCCAGTCCACCCGGTCGAACCGGTCGGGGGCGCCGGAACTGAACAGCTCGGAGGTGACCCGGGCGTCCTCGTGGAGCAGATTCGCCGCGAAGACGCCCCCTGCCAGGAGGGCCTCCAGCGTCGGGCTCGCACTCCTGATGCACACCAGCAGGACCGGTGGCGACAGCGAAACACTGCACAGCGACGTACACGTCATGCCGAGGGGTGTCCCGTCGGGCAGCGCGGTGGTGAGCACGGCGACCCCGGAGGGGAAGCACGTCATGAAGGAACGGAACTCACCGCTCGTCGCTGTGGCGGGGTGCGCGGTGTCCACGTTCACGCCACCTTTCCACGGTCCGGGGCTCTCCCGGGGTGTCGGTTCACTCTGGCAAGCGCGCCTGCCACTGTCACGGATTTTCATCGGTGGTGAATGACTGAGGCGACGACTCCGGCTCGCTGCTTCTTCCGTCATTAAGCCGTTCCTGAATCCGCGCCGGAATTCCGGCCGGCCGGTGATCCGGCACACCGGGATTCGTACACTTCGGTCCTGTGTGTCGCGCAAACCGCGCGAGAAGAAGGAGCGAAGGAGCCCGACCGTGAGCGTGAATCCCTTCGAGGACCCCGACGGCACCTACCTGGTCCTGGTGAACGACGAAGGGCAGCACTCCCTTTGGCCGACGTTCGCCGAAGTGCCCGCCGGCTGGACGGTGGCCCTTGAGTCGACGGACCGCCAGTCGGCACTCGACTACGTCAACGAGAGCTGGACCGACATGCGCCCCAAGAGCCTGATCGAGGCCATGGGCGGCTGAAGGCCACGAGCAGCACGACGCTCACACGGTGAGCGGCAGTCCGCATGTTCGGTCCGGCCACGGGCGCACCCGCCCGGCAAACGGGGGTTGAGTCATGTCCAGAGTTCATCGTCCCGCGCCGACACGGATCCCCCGGTGGGCCGCGCCCGGTGGCGCGGCACCGGCCACGGTCCGCGAGCAGGTGGTGCGGCTGCCCCCCGCCCCGGCCCCGCCGGCCGACGCGGAGACCCTGCTCCTGGCCGCCCTGATGAAGGTGCTCAGCACGGTCACCGCCGAAAAGACCGTGACCGTCGGATACTTCTCCGCTGCGGCGCCGGGCGGGCGGTCGACGCCGCACACCCTGACGGTGCGGGTACCTGACGGCTCCTGGCACGACGTCGTGGCGGCGGTCGCCACCGGCCGGGAGCAGGCGTCCGCCGACCGCTCCGCGGACCACGACGGCACCCCGCACGACATCGTGCTCGACCTGCGCCCCACGTCCGCGCCCGCGGACCCCGACGAGGCCGCCCCGCTCGCGCCGGAGACCGCGCTCCACGTGACCTGGACGGCGGACACCACCGCGCCCCGACTGCGCCTGAAGCACCGCACGGACCTCATCGACACCACATACGCGGCGCGGCTCGGCGGCTACCTCCGCACGGCCGTCGAGCAGCTGACCACCACCCCGGACGCCGAGCACCACCTGCAGGACCTGCTGTCCGACCAGGAGCGGGAGCACCACCTCACCGGTCTCGCCGGGCCTGTCCGGCCCCTGCCCGAAGCCATGTTCCCCCAGCTGTTCGAGGCGCGGGCGCGCGCCCACCCGCACGCCACCGCCGTCTCCCACGGCGGGACCGCATGGGACTACGCCACCCTCAACGCCGCCGCCAACCGCATCGCCGCGGCGCTGCTGGCCCAGGGGCTGCGGGCCGAGGACGTCGTGGCCGTGGTCATGGACCGCACCCTGCCCTGGGCAGCGGCCGTCCTGGGCGTCCTCAAGGCCGGCGGAGCCTATCTGCCCGTACGCCCCGACTTCCCGGCCCGCCGCGTCGCGACCCAGCTCGACCGCAGCGCATGCCGGTTCGTCCTCGGCCAGAGGTCGGCGCGGACCCTCCTCACGGCCACCGCCGAGGAGTCCGGCCGGGCCAGGACGTCCCTGTTCGTCGAGGACCTGCTCCAGGACGACGCGGACCCCAAGGACCCCGGCGTCGAGATCCGCCCGGACCAGCTGGCCTACGTCTACTTCACCTCCGGTTCCACCGGCGCCCCCAAAGGCGCGCAGTGCGAGCACGCCGGAATGGTCAACCACCTCTACGCGAAGATCGACTCCGTCGACCTGCACGAGGGCGACGTGGTCACCCAGACCGCTTCCCAGTGCTTCGACATCTCCCTGTGGCAACTCGTGGCGCCGCTCCTCGTCGGTGCCTCGGCACGCATCGTGGACACCGCGACACAGCTCGACCCCGAACGCTTCCTCGCCGAGCTGGACGGCGCCCGGGTATCGGTGGCGCAGCTGGTGCCCTCGTACTTCGAGATCCTGCTCGGCGAGTTGGAGCGCAGGCCCCGCGACCTCGGTGCGCTGCGCTCGATCTCCATCACCGGTGAGGCCCTCAAGCTCGACCCGGTCCGCCGCTGGTTCGCCGTCCAGCCGCACGTACAGCTGGTCAACGCCTACGGCGCCACCGAGGTCAGCGACGACACCATGCACGAGGTGCTCACCGCGCCACCCGTTCGCGACTTCGTGTCGGTGGGCCGCTCACTGCGCAACGTCCGCACCTACGTCCTGAACGACCACGGGCGGCTCGCGCCCCTCGGCACCCCCGGCGAGATCGTCTTCGCCGGCGTGTCCGTCGGCCGCGGCTACATCAATGACCCGGAACGCACCCGCCAGGCGTTCGTCACCGACCCGTACGTGCCGGGAGAGCGCATGTACCGGACCGGCGACTTCGGCCGCTGGCTGCCCGAGGGCACCATCGAGTTCCTCGGCCGCCGCGACCAGCAGGTCAAGATCCGTGGCTACCGGATCGAGATCGGCGAGATCGAGAACAAACTGCGCGCCGCGACGGGGGTGCGGGACTGCGCCGTCCTCGTCGAACACACCACCGGCACGGAGAAGAGCCTGGTCGCGTTCGTCGCGGCCGGGGAGCACGTCCAGGAGGAGGCCCTGCACCGGCAGCTGGCGGCACTGCTGCCCGCGTACATGGTCCCCTCGCCCATCCACCGCCTGGACACCCTGCCTCTGAACGAGAACGGCAAGGTGGACAAGAAGGCGCTCACGGCCCTCGCGCGGACCCTCGGGCACGCACCGGGCTCGCCGTCCACCCCCAAGACGCCCACCGAGCGCCGGCTCGCCACGGAATGGGCGCAGGCGCTGGGCATCCCGGTCGAACGCATCGGCCGCCACGATCACTTCTTCGACCTCGGCGCCACCTCGCTCACCGCCGTCCGCCTGGTGGTCGGACTCGACCGGGCGATCTCCCTCAAACAGCTCATCGCCACCCCGGTCCTCGCCGAACTGGCCGCCCTCATCGAGACCGGCGCGGCGCCGGACGCCGGACACGGCCTGCTCCAGCGGCTGACGGAACCCGTGCCGAACCCGGTGGCCACCTTGGTCTGCTTCCCCTATGCGGGCGGCAACGCCGTCAACTTCCAGCCCCTGGCCAAGCGGCTGGCCGAGCGCCGCGTCACGGTCCTCGGTGTGGAACCACCCGCCCGCGACCTCGCCGGAGCCGCGGAACAGCCCGAGGACGTCCCGCGGATCGCGCACCGCGTCCATGACGAGATACGATGCGACGTCACAGGCCCCGTCATGCTCTGGGGACACTGCGCCGGCAGCGCCCACGCACTGGCGACCGCCCGGCTGCTGGAAGCGAGCGGAGCCGAACCGACCCGGATCTTCCTGGGAGCGATGCTCCTGGACCCGGTGGCCGCCCTGGAGGCGGAGACGGCCGAGGTCGAGGCACTCGACGCGGCCGAGCTCACCCGGCGGCTGCCGGCGGAGAGCGCCTACGTCGAGCTGGACCACCTCGAGCCCGAGCGAGCGGCCCCCGTTGGAACGGCGTACCGCCACGACGTGCGCACCACCAACGCCCACCTGCTGGCCCTGCACGCCGACCCGCGGGCGCACCGCGTCAACGCCCCCGTCCACGTGGTCCTCGCCGCGGACGACCCGTCCACCGAGCGGGGCCCCGAACGCTACCGGGACTGGAAGGTCGTCGCCGACCGGGTCGAACTGCACGAACTCTCCGAGGGCGGCCACTATTTCACCAGCACTCGGCCGCAGGAGACCGCGGACATCATCGGCTCGGTACTCGACGCCGAAGACTGAGCGGGCCGCACCGGAATTCCCCGAGGATTTCCCCACCGGGCCCGTGACGGACCCGAACCATTTCGCAGAAAAACGCCTTGCTTTTGGCGCTTCCTGAAAGTCTTGACGCTCTCTTCAAAGGGCAACTAGCTTCCAATTCCCCGTACACGGGAAAAGCTTCGTGGAGTGAAGGGACGTCCGTGGTGAACGCGCGTGCACAGTCGATCGAGGACATCCTGCCGGTGACCGCCCTGCAGGAGGGCATGATCTTCCACCATGTCTACGACGACGGCGCACCGGACTCCTACGTGGCCCAGGTCGCCTTCGACCTGGACGGCACCCTGGACGAGGCGGGCCTGCGCGCGGCCGCCGCCGAACTCCTGCGCCGGCACGCCACCCTGCGCTCCTCCTTCCGCCAGCGCCGCACCGGCGAATGGGTGCGGATCCTGCGCCGCCGGGTGCGCCTGCCCTGGCACGAACGGGACCTGAGCGGCGTTCCCGCCCCCGAGCGGGACAAGGCCCTGGACGCCGAGGTGTCGGCGGACCGCCTGCGGCGCTTCGACCTCGGCGCCGCCCCCCTGATCCGCTTCACCCTGCTGCGCCTCGGAGAAGAACGCTTCCGCTTCGTGCTCACCGCTCACCACGCCGTCGTCGACGGCTGGTCCATGGCGGTGCTCCTGCGCGAACTCGTCGTGCTCTACCGCAACGGCGCCGACCCCGGCGTCCTGCCCGCCGTACGCTCCCACCGCGACCACCTGGCATGGCTGCGCACCCGCGACCGGGCCGCCGCCGAGCGGGCCTGGGCCGAAGCCCTGGCGGAGCTCCCCGGCCCCTGCCTGCTCGCGCCGGACGCCGACCGCGCCGGCGTGCTGCCCGAACGCCTCGACTTCGCCCTGGACCAGGAGGCCGGCGCCGCACTGGTGGACGTGGCACGGGCCCGTGGCGTCACCCTCAACACGGTGCTCCAGTGCGCCTGGGCCCTGGTCCTCGGCGGGCTCACCGGCCGCGACGACGTCGTGTTCGGCATGACCGTCTCCGGTCGCCCCGCCGAACTGGACGGCGCCGAACTCATGGTCGGCCTGTTCATCAACACCGTCCCGCTCCGCGTCCGGCTGCGGCCGGACGAGTCGCTCTCCGATCTGCTCGTCCGGGTGCAGCGCGAACAGACCCGCATGCTCGACCACCACCACCTGGGCCTCACGGAGATCCAACGCGCCGCGGGCGTGGACGAACTGTTCGACGCGGGCATGGTCTTCGAGAACTTCCCCCGGCACACCGACGACACGGACGCGGCCACCCCGCGCGTAAGGGACGTTCAGTCCCGCAATGCCACGCACTACCCCCTCACGCTCATCTCCGGCACGGGCGAGCTGATCGGTGGCCGTCTCGTGCACCGCCCCGACCTGTTCTCGACCGAGCGAGTCGAAAAGATCGCCGACACCCTGAAGCGCGTCCTGCGGACCATGGCCCGCACCCCGGCACACCCCGTGGGCGGGCTGGACGTGTCGCTGCCCGGCGAGCGACGACGGGTGCTGGAGGAGTGGAACGACACGGCGGCCGAAACGCCCTGGGCTTCGCTGCCGGCGCTGTTCGCGCAGCAGGTGACGCACGCGCCGGAAGCCACGGCGGTGGAGTGCGACGGGGGCACGGTGACCTACGGGGAACTGGACGCCCGCGCGAACCGCCTGGCGCGCCTCCTGAGGTCGCTGGGGGCGGGCACGGAGTCGCGGGTGGTGGTGGCGCTGCCGCGGTCGGTGGACGCGGTGGCCGCGCTGCTGGGCGTGGTGAAGGCCGGGGCCGCCTACGTCCCGGTCGACCCGTCGTATCCGGCGGAGCGGATCGCCTTCATGCTGAAGGACTGCGAGCCGACGGCGGTGATCTCACTCTCGGACACCGGTGTGACCGAAGGTACCGAGCCGTTCGGCCGCGCGGACGTACCGCTGGTCCTGCTCGACGCCCCCGAACAGGCGGCCCGACTCGCCGAGCTGCCGCCGACCCCGCCCGGAACCCCGGAGCCGCGCCCGGAACAGGCGGCGTACGTGGTGTACACCTCGGGTTCGACCGGGCGGCCGAAGGGCGTCGTGGTGGAGCACCGCTCGCTCGGTGCCTACCTGCTGCGGAACCGGGAGACCTACGCGGGAGTCACCGGGAACTCCGTGTTGCACACCTCGCTCTCCTTCGACCTGACGGTGACGGCGCTGTTCACCCCGCTGGTGAGCGGCGGCCGGGTGCGCCTGGGCGACCTGGGGGACGGCGCCGCAGCGACGCTGCTGAAGGTCACCCCGAGCCACTTGGCGCTGATGGAGGACCACACCGGCATGGTCGCTCCGGGCGGAACCCTGGTGGTCGGCGGCGAGGCGCTGACGGGCGAGGTGCTGGACCGCTGGCGTCGCCGCCACCCCGCCGCGACCGTCTTCAACGCCTATGGCCCGACCGAGGCCACGGTGAACTGCACGGAGTGGCGACTGGAACCGGGCGCCACGACACCCCAGGGCCCCGTACCGATCGGCACGCCGTTTCGGAACACGCGGGTCTTCGTGCTGGACTCGTTCCTGCGGCCGGTGCCCGTCGGGGTGCCCGGGGAGCTGTATGTGGCGGGCGTGCCCCTGGCGCGCGGCTACTGGGGCCGCGGGGACGTCACGGCGGAGCGGTTCGTGGCATGCCCCTTCGAGGGCGCGGGCGAGCGGATGTACCGCACCGGGGACGTGGTGCGGTGGCGCGCCGACGGTGTCCTGGAGTACGTGGGCCGGGTCGACGACCAGGTCAAGGTGCGGGGCTTCCGCATCGAACTGGGCGAGGTCGAGGCCGCGTTGGCGGGCTGCGCGGGGGTGGCCCGCGCGGTCGCGATGGTTCGGGCCCACGATGAGACGGACCGCCGACTCGTCGGCTACGTGGCACCCGGGCCGGGTGCCGTGGTGGACGGGGCGGCGCTGCGGGCCCAGTGTGCCCGGACCCTTCCCGAGTACATGGTTCCGTCCGCGGTCGTCGTGGTGCACGAGATCCCTCTGACGCCCCACGGCAAGGTGGACCGCCGCGCCCTGCCCGAACCCGAGGCGCGGACGGTCGCGGGCAGGGGCCCGCGCTCTCCGAGGGAGGAGATCCTGTGCGGCCTGTTCGCCGAGGTGCTCGGCGTTCCGGCGATCGGTATCGACGACAACTTCTTCTCCCTGGGCGGTCATTCGCTGCTGGCGACGCGTCTGGTGGGCCGGGTACGCGCCGTGCTGGACGCCGAGCTGTCGGTGCGGCACCTGTTCGAGGCGCCGACGGTGGCGGAGCTGGACCGGGTGTTGGACGGCGCCGGCCGGGGCCGGGTGCCGGTGGTGCGGGCGGAGGCGCGTCCCGAGCGGTTGCCGCTGTCGTTCGGGCAGCAGCGGCTGTGGTTCCTGCACCAACTGGAGGGGCCGGGCACCGCCTACAACGTCCCGTCGGCGGTCCGGTTGAACGGAGAACTGGACCGGGAGGCGCTGCGACTGGCACTCGACGACGTGGTGGCCCGCCACGAGAGCCTGCGCACTGTGTTCGCGGAGGATGCGCGGGGCGCGTACCAGGTCGTGTTGGACGCGGGCGTCGAGGTGCCGTGGACCGTCGCCCGGACGACGGAGGACGCACTTTCCGAGCAGCTGGAGAGTGCCGTCCAGTACGCCTTCGACCTCTCCACCGAGATCCCGGTCCGCGCCGCCCTGTTCGAACTCGCCCCCGACGACCACGCCTTGCTGCTGCTGGTGCATCACATCGCCACCGACGGCTGGTCCCTGAGGCCTCTCGTCCGTGACCTGACGACCGCGTACGGGGCTCGGGTGAACGGGGTGCCGCCTGAGTGGCCGGTGTTGCCGGTGCAGTACGCCGATTTCGCCGTGTGGCAGCGGCAGCTCCTGGGTTCGGAGGAAGACCCGCGAAGTGTGATTTCGGCGCAGGTCGCGTATTGGCGAGAACGGCTTGCGGGGTTGCCGGCGGAGATCGAGTTGCCGGTGGACCGGGTGCGTCCCGCGGTGGCGAGTTACCGGGGTGGCCGGGTGGATTTCGTGGTGCCCGCTGAGGTGATGGAGCGGGTGGCGGGGTTCGCGCGGGAGTCGGGTGCGAGTGTGTTCATGGTGGTGCAGGCGGCTTTGGGTCTGCTGCTGGCGCGGTGCGGTGCGGGTGAGGACGTTCCGATCGGTACTCCGGTGGCCGGTCGCGGCGATGACGCGGTGGACGACCTGGTGGGGTTGTTCATCAACAATTTGGTGTTGCGGACGGATGTTTCGGGGGATCCGACGTTCCGTGAGCTGGTGGCCCGGGTGCGGGAGAGTGACCTGGAGGCGTACGCGCATCAGGACCTGCCCTTCGAGCGGCTGGTGGAGATCCTCAACCCTGAGCGGTCCCTGTCCCGCCACCCCCTCTTCCAGGTCATGCTCATCTTCAACAACCAGATGTCGACCGGCCTCGGTACGGTTTCTCCCTCTCCCGCCTCATCCACCTCTCCCTTCGATGTGAGTGAGATACGCGCGACCCATGATGCTGCCCGTTTCGACCTGACCTTTGAATTCGCGCAGGCGGACCCTGTGTCTGGTCTGCGGGGTGGTTTGACGTTTGCGGTGGATGTTTTTGATCGGCGGTCTGCTGAGTTGTTGGTGGAGCGTTTGGTGTGGTTGTTGGGTGTGGTGGTGGGTTCGCCGGATGTTCCGGTGGGTGGGGTTGATGTGTTGGTTCCGGGTGAGCGGCGGCGGGTTCTGGAGGAGTGGAACGATACGGCGGCTGAGGTTTCGTGGGTTTCGCCGGTGGGTTTGTTCGAGGAGCAGGTTGTGCGTGCGCCGGGGGCTGTGGCGGTGGAGTTTGCGGGGGTTGGTGTGTCGTATGGGGAGTTGGATGCGCGGGCGAATCGTTTGGCGCGTTTTTTGGTGTCGTTGGGGGTGGGTGGGGAGTCGCGGGT
>NZ_JBVIJT010000019.1:28741-49360 GCF_055581265.1 Streptomyces sp. NPDC031466 | reverse complement strand
TCCCGTGAACGTCTCCACCCACAACGGCTGAACCCTCAACACCCCACGCATACAGGGGAAATGCCCGCTACGCAGCCTTCCGCAACACGCTTTAGTCTTCTGAGTCAGGAATTTCGTTCAGATGTATAGGCTTGGCCTGTGGCACGTACTGGGCGGCCGAAGGCCGAGTTAATCCTGTCCGGTGAGGAGCGGGCCGCGCTCGAGGGGTGGGTGCGGCGCCGTTCCACGCCGCAGGCGTGGGCTCTTCGGTGTCGGGTCATCCTGGCCTGCGCCGAAGGCGCCTCCAACAAGGACGTCGCGGCCCTGCTCGGCTCAGCCAGGAGACCCAGCACGTCGCGGACAAGTACCCGGGCCAGGCGTCGAAGGCGCTGACAGAGCTTGCCCACGCCTACGCACTGGTGACCGCCAGCACCACCTTCACCGCCGACACCGCCACCCCGTCAGTGGCATCCAGGACGGTCGGCATCATGCCTCTCGGCCGGAACATGGCTGACTGATACGAAACGACGTCGACAGGGTCCGATGCCTGCCGCAGTGGATACCGGATTCACTGCGGCAGGCCCCGGCCGTGATCATCGCGCCCTGCGGCAACTCTCCGGCCGCCGCAGGCGAGGTGTACGCACTTGACTGCAGCGGTTCCGGGAGGCACCCCAGTAGGCCCTGTCCTCCCGAAGCTGCCGCGAAGTGACAAGTAGCTCTCCGTAGCAAACCGGGGTTGGGCTTGTCCGGCTTTTCGATCTTCTGGGCTTGTTGTGGGAGCTTCTCGGCGAGGTTGGTCCGGTCATGACGACCGGAGGGAGACCGGGGTGCGGCAGGACTGGGAGCCGGAGGACCTGATCGAGGTCTGGACGTTGCTGGAGGAGGACCAGGAGCGTCTGCGGAACAAGTCAGGGGCGAACCGGCTGGGGTTCGCGCTGTTGCTGAAGTTCTTCGAGGTGGAGGCCCGGTTCCGGAGGATGTTGGGGAGATCCCGGTGCCGGCGGTGTCGTACGTAGCCCAGCAGGTGAAGGTGCCTGCCGGGGAGTGGGCCGCGTACGACTGGTCGGGGCGGGCGATCAAGCGGCACCGGGTGGAGATCAGGGGCGCGTTCGGTTTTCGGGAGTGCACCGAGGAGGACCAGGCCCAGCTGGTCGAGTGGCTGGCGGCGGAGCTGTGCGGGGTGGAGCTGAGCCGGGACCGGTTGGCGGAGGCGGTGGTCGTCCGGTGCCGGGGTGACCGGCTGGAGCCGCCGACGCCAGGGCGTATCGCCCGGCTGGTGGGATCGGCCGTCAGCGCCTTCGAAGAACGGTTCTGCGCGGCGACGGTGGGCCGGTTGTCGGCAGCGACCCGGTCCCGGCTGGACGACCTGATCGCCGAGGACGCGGGTATGAGCGAGGACAGCGCGGGCGGCGGGGGCACCTTCTTCACCGAGCTGAAGGCGGACCCGGGCGCGCTGGGGCTGGACAGCCTCCTGGCGGAGGTGAACAAGCTCCAGCGGGTGCGCGCACTGGAGCTGGCGCCGGAGCTGTTCGGGGACGTGTCGGAGAAGCTGGTGGGCGCCTGGCGGGCACGGGCGTCGAAGGAGTACCCCTCGGACCTGCGGGCGGCGGGTGCCCCGGTGCGATACACGCTGCTGGCCGCGTTGTGCCATGTTCGGCAGACGGAGATCACCGACTCGCTGGTGGAGCTGTTCATTCAGCTCGTGCAGCGGATCAACACGCGGGCGGAGAAGAAGGTCGAGGGCGAGTTCGCCAAGGACCTCAAGCGGGTGCGCGGCAAGGAGGGCATCCTGCTGCGGCTGGCGGAGGCGGCCCTCGCGCAACCGGGCGGCACGGTCCGCAAAGTGATCTATCCGGTGGCCGGGGAGTCCACCCTGAAGGCACTCGCGGCGGAGGCCGCGGCGAACGAGGCCCGTTACCGGGCCCGGGTACGCACCGTGCTGCGCTCGTCGTACTCGGGCCACTGGCGGCGGATGCTCTCGCCGCTGCTGGGGGCGCTGGAGCTGAAGTGCAACAAAACCGCCTACCGGCCGGTGATGGACGCCATTGATCTACTGAAGCGGTATCTGGACCAGCCCATCGCCAAGGAGGGCGCCTTCTTTGACGAGACGGAGAAGATCCCGCTCGCCGGGGTGGTGCGCGAGGAGTGGCGCAAGGCCGTGGTGGACGAGCGCGGCCGGGTGGAGCGCATCCCCTACGAGCTGTGCGTGCTGGTCAGCCTGCGCGACGCACTGCGGCGCCGGGAGATCTGGGTGCCGGGCGCGGGCCGGTGGCAGAACCCGGAGGACGACCTGCCACCGGACTTCGAGGACAACCGCGATGTGCACTACGACGCGATCCGTCAGCCGCAGGACCCCAAGGCGTTCATCGAATCCCTGAAGAAGCGGCTGCACGACGCGCTGACCGGCCTCAACACAGCATTGGAGCTGGGCACCACGGGCGGGGTAAGCATCGTCAGGAAGCACGGGGAGCCGTGGATCAAGGTTTCGCCGATGGGCAAGCAGGAGGAACCGGAGAACCTCGTCGCGCTGAAGGCGGAGATCGAACGCCGGTGGGGCACGATCGACCTGATCGACATCCTCAAAGAGGCCGAGTTCGCCACCGGTTTCACGTCCGAGTTCACCTCGGTTGCCACCCGGGAGGCGGTCCCGAAGGCGGTGCTGCGACGCCGGCTGCTGCTGGTGCTGTTCGCGCTCGGCACGAACATGGGCATCAAGCGGGTCGCGGTCACCGGCAAGCACGGCGAGAACGAGGCCGTCCTGCGCCGGGTGCGGCACCTGTTCGTCAACCGCACCAATCTACGCGCCGCCCTGGTGCGCCTGGTCAACGCCACCTTCGCGGCCCGTGATGCGGCGTGGTGGGGCGAGGGCACCGCCTGCGCGAGCGACTCGAAGAAGTTCGGCTCCTGGTCCAGCAACTTCATGACTGAGTGGCACCAGCGCTACCGCGGCCCCGGCATGCTCATCTACTGGCACGTCGAGAAGACGTCGCTGTGCGTCTACAGCCAGCTCAAGTCCTGCTCCGCGTCCGAGGTCGCCGCGATGATCGAGGGCGTGCTGCGGCACTGTACGGACGTGGAGATCGACCGGCAGTACACCGACACCCACGGGGCGTCCATTGTCGGGTTCGCCTTCGCCCACATGCTCGGCTTCAACCTGTTGCCGCGGCTGAAGAACGTCGGCTCCGCGCGCCTGTACCGTCCGGCGGCCGGCCAGGACGATACCTGGCCCCACCTGACACCGGTGCTCTCCACCAAGACGATCGACTGGGACCTGATCCGCCAGCAGTACGACCAGATCGTGAAGTACACCACCGCCCTGCGCCTGGGCACCGCCGAGGCCGAACAGGTCCTGCGGCGCTTCACCCGCGGCGGCCCCAAGCACCCCACCTACCGGGCGATCGAGGAACTCGGGCGGGCTGTACGCACCGCGTTCATCTGCGACTACCTCGCCGACGCAGACCTGCGCCGCGAGATCAACGACGGGCTCCAGGTCGTGGAGAACTGGAACAGCGCCAACCACGACCTGTTCTACGGCAAGGATGGCGACCTGACCGGCTCCGACAAGGAGTCCCAGGAAGTCTCGATGCTCGCCCTGCACCTGCTCCAGTCAGCGCTCGTGCACGTCAACACCCTGCTCCTCCAGGACATCCTGAGCGAGGAGAAGTGGCACAAGCGCCTCACCGACGCCGACCGGCGGGCCCTGTCCCCACTGTTCTGGACCCACATCAACCCCTACGGCCGGTTCGAGCTGGACGTGAACTCCCAGCTCGCCCTCGCCACCATCGCGTCCGTGGTGCCCGGACCTCGTACCGCGCCCGACACGCAGACTGCCGGACCGGCGGCGCAGGGAGCGGCCGCTCTGCCCTCCTGACGTCCGTGTGTCACCACGCCGCAGCCCTGCCTGAAAGCTGAAGCTGGGACCGTGACGATGACGGCCTGCCGCGAGTGCTGCCCCGACGGCCCGCCCCCGCGCGACATGCTGTGCGAGAAGTGCGACCGGATGAGGTGCGCCGACTGCTCGGTCTGCGGATGTACGCCCCAGTGCCCCAGCTGCGAAGGCCGGGTCAGCACGGAGACGTACGCCCGGCATGCCGGTGGAATTTCTGACTGATGAGCAGGCTGAGGCGTACGGGACATTCGCCGAGGAGCCGACGAGGCCCGAGCTGGAGCGGTTTCCCGAGCTTGAGAAAGCCGCAGGTCAGCGCCGGCGAGGCCCAGGGCAGCAAAGGCGGGCGCCGCCTCGCGGTGGAGGCCGCGAAGACCGACGACGTACGCTCGACGGCGGCCACCGTACGGCCGGGGGACTGCCGGGCGGTGCTGGATTGCCTGCGGGCCATGGGACGCGGCTATTAAATGAGCGCAGGCTTGAACTGCGTTTTCCTTACGGATTCCGGTTCTCCTTCGGCAGCTTCGCTCTCTTCCGGTAGCCCAAGGTCGCCGCATTGGTTCGTGGGGCCGCTGAGCGGGAGGGCTGCCACCAGCCCGGAAACGGTCCCTATGGCTTGCTTGGTCGGTCCGTTGGCCAAAGCACCGCCCACGTTCAAGCATGAGTTGTCGTGGGCACTGTTTCCGAGGCCGATTACTGAGGTAGCGCTCGCTGAAGGTCCTGCGGCGAGCGTCATAGCGATAGCAGCAGCGGAGACAAGGGCTGCGTGAGAGATGCGCGTCATACGTACTGAACGAGACCATCCGGCACCGGTCACGCACCCATGCAGGATCATCCACAGCGCCCTTGCCATCCTCACCTCGACGCCTTGGGGCAACTGCATCGGCCTTGGGGACCAAGATCAAGTACTTAGCGCTAATGGCTGTTCCATTGGTCCAACTGCCGCCAATTGCATCAGATGCGAATTCGCGACGGTGTGCGAATCCATCTGAGCGGGATCATCAACCGCTCGGCAATTTTGTGGAGTTGGGCGCCCGCGTTAACGGTGACCATAGCGGTGGACAAGGTCATGTCGCCACTCGCTCAAGGGGCTGACCTGCGGGTTCTCTGGTGGCTCGCATAGGATGCGGTTTTCTCGCATCTGATGCGAGTCACGGAGAGTGGTGGATCAGTGGGGTTCAACGGTTCGATACCGGGGGCAGCGAGACTGCTCCTGGTGGACGGGGTCGCTTTGCTGCGGCCGGAGGAACAGGCGGATGCGGGCGACCTCGGACGCATACGGTTCTCCAGGCTCGGTTCATCGGACACCTGAAGCTCACCACCCCGTGCGGATCATGATCGGTATTGGTCCGCCATCTTCACCTGAACGCGTTGGACGGCGGTCCGGCGACCTCATCGCTGGAGGTGATCCAAGCTCAGTGACAGATCACCAGGTGCCGACGTTCGAGCCGGAGGGCGGCCTCTCGGAGGCAGAGCTCGCTGCCGAGCCTCACGTCGTTCCGGTGGGGGCCCTTGGACGAGATCGCCGACTACCAAGGCGTCCGGTACCGGGCACCTGCAACCGACAAGGCTGTAACGCGTTCATTTATCGGTCGTTTGCCGAACGACTGCCCCTGAGTCGCTCCGCGCCCCGACAACCCATCAGAACCGTTCATTTTTCCGTTTATCAACTGCTAGCGTTCAGATCGCTACCTGAAGACGTTTGATGAACGGAAAGGGCCCCCGTGGCGCTCATCGGACTGGTCCGCGTCAGCACCGACAAGCAGAAGACCCGGCGCCAGCACGACGCCCTCGGACCGATCTGCCTCAAGGTCTTCGAGGAGAGGATCAGCGGCAAGCTCTCCGTCGACGACCGGCCCGGCCTGACCGCCGCCCTCGACTACCTCCGCGACGGCGACATGCTCACCGTGCAGGAAGTTGACCGCCTCGGCCGCAACCTTCTGGAAGGGCTGATCGTCCTCAACGCCCTCTTCCAGCGAGGGATCGCGGTCAAGGTGCTGGACGGCATCGCCGCCGGCGAGCACACCGAACGCTCGCTCATCCTCGACCTGGCTCTCGCCCTTGCCGAGGACCGGCGCCGCGACATTGTGAAGAAGACGAAGAACGGCCTCGACTCCGCCCGCGCCCGCGGCCGTATCGGCGGCCGACGCCCCGTCGTGGACGACGACAAGCGCCGTGTGATCCTCGCCCGCCGCGCTGAAGGCCAGTCAATCCGCGAGATTGCCACCGCCGTCAAGGTCTCCGTCGGCGTTGTACACAAGACCCTCAACCCAGCAGCGGCACCCGTCGACAGCTGACCCCAGGGGCGGACCGCTACGGAGAGCTACTTGTCACTTCGCGGCAGCTTCGGGAGGACAGGGCCCAGTAGCGCCAGGAGCGGTGACCGCTGCCGGGCCGGATCGCCCACGACCTGCTCGCTTCCGGCGGCTCTGTCGCCGCCCGACCCACCGTTTGGGCGCCAGGAAACGACCACCACAGCGTTGAGTCCCAGACGTCGGACGGCCACGGCCACGAGCGTCACACACCGTCATTCTCATCAATGGTCGTATCTGCGAGACGCACAAGCGGAACTGTCACTACCGCTAACCGCTGTTCGGTCCCCACGGCCGTAGACCCAACGGGTCTGATCGGGGCGACTGCGGGCGCCGACGAACGGCAAGGACCTTAGAGCAAGCAGCCGTGTTCCGAGCCCGGAAGCAGGAGGTCAATCTTGACGAGCGCTGTGTCAGCTTCACCGATTGGCTGGCCGGCTCGAAGGACTCGGTAGTTCACGACCCCCGAGCCGAAGTGCACCGGGGCGATGTGAGGCCGGAAGGGGACGACAAACGCGAGGTCTTGTCCGAGGGTCGCGGCGTCCATGGTGCGGCTCTCGGTGAACTCCGTGCCTGAGATGGGAAGCCCGCTGCCGTTGAGAGACCAGTATGCCTGCCAGCGCAGTTCCACGATATCGCCCGCGGCCAGAATCGTGTTCGCGGGTACCCGCACGGAGATGCCCTCGCTCACGTGGGGCGCGGTGTGGCAGTCGACATAGCCCCAGAGCGTGGCGTTCGGGAACCGTGCCTTCTCAAGCCTGATGATGTCGCTTCGCGTCTGGGGCTGTTCGACGGGCCTGGTGCCGGAGGGAAGGGCGGCCGTCGGCGCCGCACCGGCGGGGGTGGCCGCCATGCCGGCGAGGAGCGTGGTCACGGCGAGGCCGAGCAGGGTCTTTCGGATCCGCATACCGGGTCCCGTTCTCTTAGGTCGGCTCGAAAGCCGTGGCGATGTCGACCGATCGCGATGGTGCGACGGCCGGCCGGGGGTGACCTGACCTCGATGATCATCCTGCAGAGGGCCAACGCGTGGGGGGATGCCCGAGGGATTGGCCAATTCCATGGCGGCCTTGGCGAACATCGGTACGCCGGTGGAACCTACAGCGATCGCCTTGGCAGTAACCGCTTCACTGGCAGTCGGGCACCGTCCAGTTGCTGCCCCGCCTGATCGCCCGCCGTACCCGCGGCCCGCTGTTCCTCACCGACCGCAGGGCCCGGGCGCTCGCCGAGGCCGACGAGGCCGACGAGGCCCCGGCGAGGAACGGTCTGCCTCTCGACACTCGCCCCGCGCCATAACAAGGCAGTTCAGAGACAACGCCACCAGCAAGGAGGGATACGGCTGCCGCAATAGCTCCGTGAAGGACAGTCCTGACCCGTAGAGCACAAGATCAAGGCGTCGTACGGCAACTTGATCAGGGGGCAGCCGGTGGCCTTCACTCAGTCACTGCGCGCCCAGCCTGAGACCGTGAGGTTCGAAGGCTCGCGGTAAACCAGATCGGCCACCTCTTTGTGAACCAGGCTCTGGATGAAGCCGACCTCACAACTGTCGATACAGCCCTTCTTGTACTCGTAATAGGCCTGGATGAACTCTTCGTGATCCTCATAGCCGAATAGGTCGGTGGGGAACACTTCTTCCGCATGGGTGTCGGACACTGAGACCCCCGTGTCGGCGGCCTGAGCAGGCATTGCCAACGTTCCGAGTGCACTACCGGCAAGGACAGCAGAAGCGGCGATACGCCGCATGATGATCTTCACGCCTGCCTAACGCTCAATCCGTCAAGTAGTTGTGGCACCTGGCAGAGGAGACCACGGCAACCCGCTCCACCAGAGCAGCTCAACATCGTTCCCCGCGCCTCGCTCTACCGGGCCCTCGCCGAAGCCGAGGTCACCGCGGCCGACGATGGTCTGCCCCTGCGGCCCAAGCCCGTACGCATCGGCCGGCCCGAGGACCCGCTCACCCCGGGGAGATCGACCTCCGCGAACGGCTCCAGACCCAGCCCCATCCGAACGCCGAAATGCGGTAGGCCAGCCCACGGCCTGCCCCGATCCCATGATCACCGGCTTAGCGTTAACCGCTGTACCGCTGTTCCCCCAGGCCGTGGTACGCCGGTGCTGTGCGTCATCGCGGGTCGCCTCCGTCGATCGTGCGGGAAGCGTGCGTGGCGGCGCCGGCGCGGCACCGCAGAAGGGTGCGGCGCCCTCGTTCGACCAGCTCCGGGTCGCCGGTCTTGCTCCCGAAGGCGATGCCGGACACTGCGTCCAGGACCGTTTCCACCAGCAGGCGTGAGACTGAGTGCTGCGGTTTGCAACGGAACGTCCCTCTTGGCGCTGGCAGCGGCGGATTTGAGTGTGCGGGGCTGCATGGAGTGAGCGTGTGAGGCTGCATTTTCGGGTGACGCGGTGCGGTCTGGGGCCGCACGTTGCTTATCGGTCGCTATTCACCGGCCACTGCCAGGGCAGTGCTGAAGCGTTCTCGCTTGGTGAGATGGGCGGCTGGTGACGATCGCGGCTGTTCGGTCTGCTGGCCCTGTGAGTGCAGCAACCGCTCCACCTTGCAGGAGACGCTGAAGAACCTCCCTGGCGATGCGTCCCTCTGCTGCACAGGGCCCGCGCCACCGGTCGCGGCCCGCGACGAAATTCGCCGACTCAAGGCCGCAACGGTTATCGGCCTCGCCTTTCCGCATGAGGTGCAGGCCCTGCACCACGTCCATGAGGCCGCCCTGCGCGAGGACGCCTGCCGTGTCCGCACCGGGACCGCACCCCGGCCCCTGGCCGCCTTCCGGAACCTCGCGATCGCCCTGGCCCATCTGGCCTGCTGGGCAACCATGCGGCAGTTACCGACCACCATCTGTCACACCCCGACCAGGCATTCGACCTACTCCTGTCCGCCAGCTGAGAACTCTCGTGCCCTGGGCAAGGGGCAAGGGAGGGTTTCTGCCAACTACTCGCCGATTCATGTGGCTGCTACCGGAAGGGCGGGACTTTCCAGGGTGCGCCTCGACCGCACGTAGGCGTTGCCCACAACTGAACGGGCACTGCTATCAGCGCAGTTCACCGCTCTGGCGAGGTACTGGAACCCAACATGGCTCCACAGATCCCCTACGCAGGCCCGGCTAGTGGGCGAGTAAGTCCGACTCGCGGAATCAGGTCATTGTCAAATGTCTGCCGCAATCTTCACATGGTTTGATCCGTCCGCTCACATTGTGGCCAAGGGGAGGGGACGGTCTGATGAGACCAGGGACAGAGTTGCATTTGAGATCCCGGTGGGGGGGCGCGGCCTCGCAACGCCGTTTGTCGCGGGTGGCGTTGGCATTGGCTGTTGTGCTGGCGGCGGAAGCGGCGCTGGTGGCTTCCACGACGGGGGAGGTGTTCGCCCAGCCTAAGCAGGAGGCCCAGGCGAGGCCGGTGGAGAAGCCAGCGCCGAAGGCTGCGACGACTGCGGCGGACATCACCTCTGCCCGGGTTGCGGCCCGTCTGTCAGGCCATCGGGTAGAGGCGTTGTCCGAGCGCACGGAGACGTCCACGACGTGGGTGAACAAGAACGGCACACTGACCAAGGAGTTGTCGGCGGGCCCTGTCCGGTTCGAGCGGGCCGGGCAGTGGACGGACGTCGACGTCAGTCTGCGTGCGTCGGATGACGGTGCCGTGCCGGTGGCGCATCCGCGCGGCCTCCAACTCGGGGGGAAACCGGGCAAGGGCCGGTCCCCCCTGGCTGCGGTGGGAGCAGGCGAGCGGATCGCGTTGGGGTGGCTGGGTTCGCTGCCCAAGCCGCAACTGGCCGGCGCACGGGCGCTGTTCGCGGATGCCGCTGCGGGCATCGACGTGGAGGTCGCCGCGACCCGTACCGGCTTCGAGCAGTCCGTCGTCATCAAGAAGCGGCCCGGCGCGGCCGGGTTCTCCTACACGCTGCCGCTGGACGTCTCCGGTCTGAGCGTGAAGGAGCAGGCCGATGGCAGCCTGCTGTTCAGCGACAAGAAGAACAAGCAGTGGGCTGTCATGTCTGCGCCCTCGATGTCGGCCGGGGCACTGGATTCGGCGACAGGTGAGCCGGCCCGCCGGATACCTGTTGGCATGAAGCTGACGGGCAAGGGCGAGAACGCGGCACTGGTGTTCACGCCGGACGCGAAGGCCTTGGCCGACCCGAAGACCTCGTTCCCGCTCACGGTGAGCACGGCGCTCGCCGTGCAGCCGACGGCAACGCAGGGCGTGGCCCAGCAGGGCGTCGGCGGGCACCAGGCAGTCGGGTCGGAGCTCCTGCTGGGGAGCCCCGATGCGAAGAGTAAGGACGGTCGGCGGCAGACCGCCCAGTCCTTCCTCACGCTGGACACCGCCGACCTGGCGGGTACCAAGATCTCCAGCGCGAAACTGAACGTGTGGAACGCCCCGACCGCGGCCAAGAACCCTGCCAAAAATGCGGGCTGGGAGGTGTGGTCGGCCGACGGCACGGCTGCCGACGCTCGGGGCGGCTGGGACAAGCGCCCTGAGCCGAAGGTGAAGCAGGCCACCTCTGAGCCGGGCAAGGAGGCGGGCCACAGCAGCGCCGATGTGACCGGCCTGGTCCAGTCCTGGGCCAAGGACAAAGCTCCCGTCGGCACGGTGGCGCTGCGTGCGGCCAATGAGGGCGTCGCCTCGGGGTGGCAGGAGCTGAACTCCGCCAGTGCCGCGGAGAACACCCCCCAGCTGGTGGTCAATTACGCCGCTGCCCCGAACGTGGGGTCGATGCGGGAGGCGGGCCCGCCGTTCTATCAGTACAACGGCACGTACGTGGTGAACACGCTCACCCCGACGCTTCGTGATGTGCTGTCCGATAAGGACGGGGACAAGGTTCGCGCCGCTTTCAAGATCGAGGAGGCCAATGGCACCCGGGTCGGCAATCTGATCGACTCCGCTTTCGTGGCCTCGGGGCAGGCCGCCTCGGTGAGCGTTCCTGCCGGTCTGCTCAGCAACGGCAAGGCGTACAAGTTCCAGACCCAGACCTATGACGGGAAGGAGTACAGCAATTGGTCGGAGTGGCGGTCCTTCACTGTCGATACCGCCAGCCCTTCCGCGCCTGCGGCTGTCACTTCCACTGACTACCCCAGCAACGCCTGGGTCAAGGGCGAGGGGCAGGCGGGTGAGTTCACCCTCACGCCCCCGGCCGCCGATCACCAGTGGCTGGAGTGGTCGCTGGACGGTGTGAACTGGACCAAGGTCGAAACCGGTGGTGCCGCCACCGCGAAGAAGATCAGTGTCACTCCGCCGCGCAACGGCACCCACACCTTGCAGGTCCGTACGGTTGACCGGGGCGACAACAAGTCCGAGCCCAAGGACTACGTCTTTCACGCCGGAAGCAGCGGCTTCGCCCAGCCCGGTGAGGGCGAGCGCACCGCGGGACGTCTGCCGCTCGCTGTGGAGACGGAGGCGGGCAAGTTCGACAAGGCCACCTTCTTCTGGCGGCGCTCGGCCGCCGACGCCTGGATGCAGATCCCTGCGGGGAACGTCACCTCGGGCGGCACTGCGCTGACCGCCTGGCCGGTTCCGCTGACGGGCGGCAAGAACGCCCCCCTGGTGTGGAACGCGACCACTACCGCCGTGACCAGCGGAAGTGTGCAGATCAAGGCGGACTTCACCGGCCCGAACAGCGCCACTGGCAGCACCGCTCCGCTGAGCGTGGTCATCGACCGCGACGGTGACGGGGCGGCGACCACGGAGGTGGGCCCCGGTGAGCTGAACCTGTTGACCGGCGACTACACCCTCTCCTCCACCGACGCCTCCTTCTTCGGCCTGACGGCGACCCGGTCCTTCTCCTCCCGCTCGCCCACCAAGGCGCAGTACCAGGAGGGCCAGGCCCCGATCTTCGGCAAGCAGTGGGTCTCGGGCACGGTCGCTGAGCTGTCGGAGTCCGCTTACAGCCACATCCGTCGTGTCTCCGACACCGCCGTCGACGTGGTGATGGCCGAGGGTGATGCGATCCACTTCACCGCGAACGCGGCCAAGACCGGTTGGGTTCCCGAGACGGGTTCCGAGGAACTGACCCTCAAGGGCAGCATCACGGGGACCTTCACCCTGACGGATACCGAAGGCACCGCCACCTCCTTCACCAAGCCCGACGCCACGGCCACCACCTGGCAGATCGCCACCTCGCAGATCGAGGGAGCGGACAACTCGACCACCAGGGTGATCTCCGAGACCGTCACCGTGGGTGGCAAGAAACTGGCCCGCCCGAAGAAGATCATCGCGCCCACCACGGCGGCGACCCAGGCTGCGTGCGACCTCAATCCGGCCCTCAAGGGCTGCCGCATCCTGGAGTTCGAGTACGCCACCGCCACCACCGCGACCGGCGACCAGACCAACGCCGACTTCGGCGACTACACCGGCCAGGTCAAGCAGATCAAGCTTTGGGCCACCCAGCCCGGCGCCGGAAACGCCACCGCCACGGTGGTGCAGAGCTACCGTTACGACAAGAACGGCAACCTCCGCCAGACCTGGGACCCGCGCCTGGGCCCGGACACCAAGACGCAGTACGCCTACCACGAGGACCGCGTCGTCTGGATGGCACCCCCCGGACAGCTCCCTTACACCTTCAGCTACGACACCATCGCCTCCGGCACCGCTCCCGGAGCAGGCATGCTGGTCAAGGTCTCCCGCGCCGCCCTCAAGCAGGGCAGCGCGACCGAGACCGGCCCCGCCGCGGTGACCTCCGTCGTCTACGGAGTGCCGCTGACCGGTACCAAGGCACCGCACGAGATGAAGGACGCCGGCCACTGGGGCCAGCTAGACCGCCCCACCGACGCCACCGCCGTCTTCCCCGCCGACCAGGTACCCGCCTCGCACGCGGGAGGCAGCCTGGCTGCCGACGGATACCAGCGGGCCACCGTGCACTACCTCAACGCCTCCGGCCGCGAGGTCAACACCGCCACACCGGGCAAGCACATCAGTGTCACCGAGTACGACCGCTACGGCAACACCGTCCGCGAGCTCAGCGCTGCCAACCGCGAACTGGCCCTGGGCACCACCGACAAGCACAAGCGGCAGCTGACCGATCTGGGCATCATCGAACGGCCCTGGCACGAACGCGCCGCCCTGCTGTCCACCACCTCAACCTATGACGAGACGGGCGCCAGGGAAATCGAGGAGTTCGGCCCGCTGCGCCGGGTCGACCTGACCGAGGACCTCAAGAACGGCACCACGACCCTGATCGGCAAGGGCACCGCGGCCCCGGCCCGTTCCTGGACCGTCAACAAGTACGACGAAGGCCGGCCCACCGACGGCACCGCGAAGGTCAAGGACAAGGTCACCACGGTGATCACCGGCGCCCGGGTCCGGGACTGGGACTCGATCATGGCCGAGCTGCGGGTGAACAAGACCAGCTACGACTGGACCAACGGCCTGCCCACCCACGTTATCCAGGACGCCGGCGGGCTGAGCCTCGACACAGAAACCCAGTACGACGGTCAGGGACGCGTCACCAAGCAGATCCTGCCCGGTGCCGGTGGCGCCGACGCGAATACCCGCCTCACCCAGTACTGGGCGGCCGACGGCACCGGATGGTGCAAGGGACGCCCCGAATGGGCCGACCAGGTCTGCTGGACCGGGCCCGCCGGAACGATCACCGGCGGCGGAACCCAGCCTGACAAGGCCCCCGCCACCACGACCGAGTACGGCTACTTCGGGCAGACCACCAAGGAGACCAAGGACGCCGGGGACAAGACCCTGACCTCCGTCACCTGGTACGACGCGGCGGGCCGCCCCGAAAAGAGCGCCAGCTACAACGGCACAGGCAAGGCCGTGCCCGAGACCACCACGGAATACGACCCGCTTACCGGCCAGGTCACCAAGATCACCTCCCCCACCGCAGGGACGATCACCAAGACCTACGACAAGCTCGGCCGGACCATCAGCTACACCGACGCCGACGGCGGCAGAACCGCCACCGAATACGACCTGCTCGACCGCCCCGTCAAGACCACCGACAACTCGCCCTCCACAGTCACCTTCACCTACGACCACACCATCGAACCCCGCGGCCTGGTGACCGGCGCCAACGACTCCGTCGCCGGAAACTTCTCCGCCACCTACGACCAGGACGGCTCGGTCACCACCGAGAAACTCCCCGGCGGCTACACCCTGAACATCACCGAGGACACCACCGGCACACCCGTCTCCCGGGTCTACACCCGCGACAGCGACAGCACCTCCGTGGTCACCGACACCGTCACCGAGTCCATTCACGGCCAAGTCACCAGCCACCAGGGCTGGTCCAGGCAGGAATACGACTACGACAAGACCGGCCGCCTCACCGGCGTCCGCGACATGAACGAACAAGGCTGCACGCGCCGCGACTACGAACTCGACAAGCGTGCCAACCGCAAGGCACTCACCACCACCGTCGGAGCTCAGGGCGCAGGCTGCCCCGCAGCCGGCGGCACCAACACCACCGCTCACACCTACGACAGCGCCGACCGACTCGTCGACAACGGCTACACCTACGACGACTTCGGCCGCACCACCGCCCTCCCGGGCAGCACCCTCGGCTACTACACCAACGACCTCGTCCACCAGCAGACCGCCAACGGCAAGCGCCAGACCTGGGAACTCGACCCGGCCCTGCGCTTCCGCTCCTGGACCACCGAGACCAACACCTCGGGCACCTGGACCCAGAACGGTTCCAAGCGCAACCACTACGACAGCGACGGCGACAACCCCCGCTGGATCGTCGAGGACACCACCACCGGAGCCCTCACCCGCAACGTCGACTCCGCATCGGGCGACCTCGCCGCCACCACCAGCAAAACCGGCGACACCGTCCTCCAGCTCACCAACATCCACGGCGACGTTGCCCTCCAGCTCCCGCTGGACACCGGCAAGCCACCCGTCGCCCTGGACTCGGACGAATACGGCAACCCCCGCAGCGGCCAGGCACCCACCCGCTACAACTGGCTCGGCGGAAAGCAACGTACGGCCGAAACACTGACCGGCCTCACTCTTATGGGAGTGCGCCTCTACAACCCCGTAACCGGACGCTTCCTGTCCATGGACCCCATTTACGGTGGGAACGCCAACGCCTACGATTACGTCCACGCTGACCCTCTCAACCGCTACGACCTCGACGGCAAGTGGGGTTGGTTCAAGAAAAAGTGGAAGAGTTTCACGAAAAGCCGCTTCGTTCGCTGGGGTGGCTGGCGAACTGCGTGGAAGGTCGGTGCAATAGGGGTGGGCGTGGTCGCCGCCCTGGGGTGTGGTGTCTCGATCGTGTGCGGCATTGCAGCGGGAGCAGCCGTTGGAGCGATGGGGTATTGGGGCACTGCCGGAAAGAGGACATGGAGAGGCACTGTTCGAGCAGCCGGATGGGGTGCGGCGGCAGGGTTCTTCGGAAGGACCTGGACTAACGCCATCAAGGTGGGAAGGTCCGGAAAATTCTCAGGCAAACAGTACCGGCGCCTGAGGACTTATAGCGGGTGGCGCTCTTACAGGAACATGCGCGCCTGGCGAACCATGAATTAATCACACCGATGCCTGAGGGGGCGGGTGACGCGCCCGCCCCCTCAGGTGCGTCCCCTTATGTGTTGGCAACGAGCACAGGACCATGGAGAACTTTTAGTGAATAGATGGGTCAGGGTCATGGAAATCATCGCAGGGCTAGCCTTGTTGATCATTTACGTGACCGAAAAATTCGTAGACTACCCCTACTCGATGTTCGTCATGCTTCTGGGGATCAGCCTAGTGATCGACGGCGTAAAGCGATTTCCCCGCAGGGACTCTTCAGGGAAATAGTAAGGGTACAGGCGAATTCAACGAATCTCCTGATTTCTGCCCGCTCGTTTGGTGATCTAACGAAATGAAGGAAAATCGGATGGCGTCTTCAGTGTTTAAGGTCGGAGATATAGTCGTCTATATGGGGGACGCGCAGAGCGTAGGGAGAATCACGAATGTGCGCCGGAAACTCCTTCCCTTCCCCGTTCGCGTTTACGAAGTGCACCGGAAAGGAGGGCGCCGTCGCTCAGTGATAAGGCGAGGGCTTACTCTTGCACGAGAATCCTATCCTTCCGATGAGATGTGGGAAGAGGGGCTGAAGCGTATTGCGGATCCTAGGTTTGAACATGGGCGGTCGGAGCTCTAGCGTCAGCCCGTTCGATCTCGATCAGACCGGGCCCATCGGTCGGCGAGTCCACTCTGTGGGCATGGTGGCAGGACAAGACTTCGATCGTGGACACTGCCACGCGGACGCGACCCCTGGACAATCCACGGCTTCGATACCTTGATCATCAACGGTCGCGTCCTTCGTGCGTTCACCAAGCCCAGCAGGCCGTACAGCCACGATCGTCACCAAGTGCCCATCTCATCAAGCGAGAACGCCTCAGTCCTGGACCAGAAGGTGTTGGACGTCCAAGCTGCTGGTGTCGAACTCGTCGGCGTCCACCGCGCTTTCCAGGCGGTTGGTCAGGTTCGTGAGGATGTCCAGCATCGGGCGGTGTCGTCGATGTGCTTTGGAGTAGCGAAAAGTCTGGAGGACCTGGTGGATTTCCTCCACGTTGCCGCCTTGGGCGACCCATGGTGCGAATTGTCGTTCTCCTTGCGTGATGTGACACCAGACGTAAGTGGACGCGGCCGGCTGTTCCCGTTCCATGTACTTCTCATAGGTCGGCCGGGGAGGCGGCAGGGAGCAAGTGATCGCCTTCCATTCCGGCTCCTTGAATTGCTAGTTCAGCATTCGTTCTCGCTTTCTCTCGTAGTTGACGAGATGCTCTGCTGTTTCGAGTTCTTCGATCAGCCCGGCGAGAGATTCATGGAAGAGACCCGGATTCTTGTTTTCCTTCAGCCAGCGGGTGAGGCCGGTGATCGCCCCAGTCGCGAAGTGCCGACGATGCTGGCGGAAGAAGTCCGCTGCACTGCTTGCGGGCTGGCCGGTTGCCTCTTGGTAGAGGCGGACGGAGACTGCCCGGCGGAAAACACGAGGCTGCATGCCTGTGAGGTCCAGATGCCGGAAATGGCGGTCGTACCAGTCCTGGGGAATTCGAGCGGGGATGTGCTCGACTCCGTAGCTTCGCCTGCGGGCGATCGAGTTCCGTCGGGCTGGCCTGGTCGGTTTGAAGAGGAGCAACGGTTCGAGCGCGAGGCGGAGTTCGGTCTGAATGGTTGGCTCGTCCATCAGATAGCGGCGGCCCCATGCCGTCTTCCAGCCCTGGCCTGCGGCGATCGGCTCAAGAAGGGATTGGGCGTCTGCCCTGGTCTTCTGGTCGGTGATGCGGACGGCGGCTTCGAGGAGTCCGGCGCAGGCGTGCGCGTCGAGTGGCGGGGCGTCGTGCCCTGAGAATTCTTGTCGGCGGGCGCCTCTGTTGTGGGCACGTTCTGTGCGCTCGTCGACGACGGCTGAGACGGCATCCTGTGTGGCGGAGGTGGAGATCAGCTCGGCTCCGGCCGGCCATGTGCTGGAGAGCAGCGAGG
The DNA here is from genome assembly GCF_055581265.1 of Streptomyces sp. NPDC031466. Classification (NCBI taxonomy): domain Bacteria; kingdom Bacillati; phylum Actinomycetota; class Actinomycetes; order Kitasatosporales; family Streptomycetaceae; genus Streptomyces; species Streptomyces sp. NPDC031466. The sequence goes on along the minus strand of NZ_JBVIJT010000019.1, from coordinate 31,762 downwards.
AGAGCCACCGGATTTGAAGGAAGCACTGGTCGAGCCCGATGGATGTCCCGATGCTTGAGACCTGCGCTGGCCCGCCTGCGCCCAGGAGGGTTAACAGGCGTTCCTGGAAGGCGAGTTGTTCGGCGTCGGGCTGTGGACGTGTGCCGGTGGTGGTGTCGAACCGGGTGCCGCAGCTGGGCGGGTCGAAGGGCCTGTTGTCGGTGGAGGGAAGGGTGGTGCGGCACTGCAAGGGGTGCAGCCGGTGGTCCTTGATCCGGGCCAGGAGCCGGGTGCTGGCCCGGAGCGCTGTGTGCCGGCTGGCGGCATTCCGGGCATTGGTGCCGCAGAAAGACACGGTGGCGAGGGCAGGCGAACACGGGCGGCAGGCGCCAGCTGCGTTGCCATGGCCCGCCGTGTTCTTCCTGGATGGGACTTCCGTCACCGGCAAGGCAGCGGGGGCAGTAGCGGGTGGCGGTGGTGAACAGCCAGCGGTCCGGTCTCATGGCGGGCTTGCCGTCCCGGGTGCGGGCCTTGGTGCTGTAGGAGGGGGCCGCATAGGGGTAGCGAGGTGCGAAGGCGCTCAATCCGAGTGCTGAGGTCTCCTGCGGGGTGAGTCGAGTCATGGTGCTAAAGACCCCGGTGGTTTCGGCATCGAGGTGGACCATGGCGCTCAGGCGGGCCCGGTCTGCGCTGCTGCCGGTCGCCGTCAGCCCGGTCAGGAACAGAGGCGAAAACATCCGCCACGAACATCGCTAACGCCGCCCGCAATCGGTTCACTTCATGCGCATCCACACACCCCAACATGCTCTTGATCAGCGTCAACGAAAAGACCTAACGAAGCACTACTAGTAATGCTTCGTTAGGTTCTTAGTCTGCTTACGTTGCGGGGGCAGGCGTCGGCCGCAGATGGTGCAGGTGCCGGTCCAGCACTGCAACAGTCTTGAAGGGCGGAGAGGACTTATCGCCGAGACCGCCTGCCTGACGCCTACCGAGCCATCGCTGGCCTCATCGCCAACGGCACATCTACATCTGAAACAGCAGCGACCAGGCCCCGGGTCCATCCGTGAACAGCGCCAGCACTACCAAGGGGTCAATCGCGGCCACGCCCGGCTGCGAGCACCGGGCGAACTCGCCTTCGCACGGTTGACGTCGTGGTGACTACTCCAGCAATTCAGGTGCCCCACCTGAGGCATCGGCACAGTAGCCCGCGCCGTCTCTACCGCCCTGACCTGCGAATAGTCAGCATGAGTGCAGCTCATTGGGCTTCCTTGGCTTGTTGCCTTGCAATTTCGGCGAATCGGGAGAGGAGTTCGGGAGTGTCGTCCGGTGCTGTGCACGCTTCGATGAAGACCATGCGGTCTTCGATGGCGGTGGCCGTCCTGAGGCAATGGTCGAGTTCGGCCGTGGTGCGGGCGGTGAGTACGAGAGGTTCGGGCACACCGAGAGCAGCAGGCAGGCAGGTCCATCGCCAAGGGGCGATGTCGTTGTAGAGGGCTCGCGGATTGTGGAGGGCACGCTCGACTGTGTAACCGTGATTGTTCACGAGGATGATCACGGGTGTGAGCCGATGCCTGCCTATGGTGCCCAGCTCCTGGATGGTCAGTTGCGCCGCTCCGTCGCCGATGAGCAGGAGACCACGCCGTGAGGGGTCAGCGAGTTGGGCGCCCAGAAGCGCCGGCAGGCTGTATCCGATGGAACCCCAGACGGGCTGCGCCAGGAAGCGGGTACCTGCCGGCAGGCGGTGGGGTGAGATGCCGAACAAGGGTGTTCCTTGGTCTGCAACGACGGTGTGGTCCGGTCGCAGTGCGGCGCCTACCGCATGCCACAGGTATGCCTGGTTCAGTGGGCTGTCGGCGGAAAGCGACGCGTGACGGGGGGCGGGCGCTGCCGACGTGGATGCTGATACGGGGCGGGGGCAATCCGCGACAAGCCGTGTCAGGCCCGCCAACGCGGCGTGGAGGCTTACATTTGGGAAGACGACACCGTCAACGCTCGCGGCGGTGGGGTCGGCATTGATCCCCCGGTCCGGGTCGTAGCCGTGGGTGAATCCGCCGCTTGTCGTGTCGGCGAGCCGTACTCCGGCGCGGATCAACAGGTCGGCGCTGTCGATGGCGGTGCGGACCGTGTCGTCGCTGCACGCCCCCGCGTACAGGCCCAGGTAGTTCGGGGCACTCTCGTCGACGATGCCTTTACCCGATACGACGACGGCGTACGGGAGGGAGCCGGCGTTCAGCAGGTCGGACAGTTCGGGGCGGGCATCGAACCGGTCAACGAGGCTGTCGGCCAGGACCGCGATGGTGCCCGCTGTCTCGATCCTGCGTCGGGCAGCGTCGAGGAAGGCGGCGAGGCTGTGTTGATCTGTGGCGCGCCGGTCAGGACGGCGCACAGTTCCAGACGACGAGGTGGCGCTCGAAAGCGCCACGTCCTGTGGCAGTCGCAGATATCCGGGGCGCTTCTCGCGCAGGCAGGTGGTGATGACCCGGTCGATTTCGGCCGGGCCGTCCTCGGGCCTGATCAGAGCGTCGGCGCAGACCACCTGCCGGAACGCGCGCGCGAAGTGTTCGTAGTCTCCGTCGCCCAGCGTGTGATGGGCCACAGCGCCATCCCGCTCCTTTGACCTGGGTGGGCCGACGGCGATGTGAAGCAGGGGCACGTACTCGGTGTAGCTGCCCGCTATGCCGTTGATGGCACTCAACTCGCCGACTCCGTGCGTGGTGAGTACGGCGGCGAACCCGCGGACGCGCGCGTAGCCGTCAGCGGCGTACGCGGCTCCCAGCTCGCTGGCCGTGCCCACCCATTGCATGCCCGGATGTGCCAGGACCTCGTCGAGCATGCGCAGGTTGTAGTCGCCGGCCACTCCGAACACATGCCGGATGCCCAGGTTGCAGAGGCGGTCGAGGAGGCGGCCCGTGATGGTCCTGGCCGATGGGGAAGCGACCGGGTTCATGTGTGTCCTTCCGGGGTGGCGTGGTGGCAGACAGCGCAGCGTCGCGACGCCTCCTCCCTGCTCCCACCCACACCCCCCCCCCCCCTCGCCCCGTT
>NZ_JBVIJT010000019.1:21790-28731 GCF_055581265.1 Streptomyces sp. NPDC031466 | reverse complement strand
GGGGGGGGGGGGGGGGGGGGGTTTGTGTCGGGTTTGTTGCTGGGGGGGGGGGGATGTTTTTTTTGTGTTTTTCTTTTTTGTTGCGCTCTCGCCAACCCCCCCCCCCCCCCCCCCCCCCCCCCCCCCCCCCCCCACGCCGCTCGCCCTGGCTTCGGCTCGGTTTCCGCCCTCCCGTCGGCTCCTGGTCGGGTGTAAGCCGGCTGGGGCGAACGTCGGGGGTCGCAGGAGGCGGAGGAGCACTTGCAGACGGTGGCCTCATGGTTCACGGTGGATGTGTCCGGTGCGCATGACGAAGTCCACGTGGTGAAGGGTCTCGATGTCCTGGAAAGGGTTGGAAGGGACGGCGATGAGGTCGGCGGTGGCACCTGTGGCGATGCGACCCAGGTCCGGTCGGTGGAGCAGGTCGGCGGCGATGCTGGTGGCGGAGGTAAGGGCCCGGTGGGCAGTGAGGCCGGCGCTGGTCATGGCGGGGAACTCGCGCCAGTTGTCCGCGTGAGGGAACATCCCGGCATCGGTGCCGAAGGCGACGCGGGCCGTGCAGGCGCTGACACGCTGGCCGTGTAGGCGCAGGGTGTCGGCATTGCGGGCGAGCTTTTCCCGGGATTCCGGCACCTTGTCGTGCCAGAAGTCATCGTTGTCGAGGTGTTCGAGGAAGATGTTGACCACGTGCATCGTGGGCACGAGATAGACGCCGGAGCGGGCCAGCAGCTCCAGGACGTCCGGAGTGGCCAGGCAGGCGTGTTCCACGGAGCGTACGCCGGCGCTGACTGCGCGCCTGATCCCTTCGTCGGAGAAGGCATGGGCGGCGCAGGGCAACCCCAGGTCGGTGGCGACCCCGACCAGGGCGTCGAGTTCGGCCTGCGTGTAGGTGGGGCGGTCGGGTGCGTCATTCGGACTGGTCAGCCCGCCGGTGGCGGCGAACTTGATCCAGTCCGCGCGGTGCCGAGCGTCGTTGCGCACATGACGGATCACTTCGTCGACTCCGTCGGCTACCGCCCCGAGTGTCGTGGCACCCACTGCAGGGGAGGTGCGGTCACCGTGCCCGGCGCTGGCGGAAATCAGATGGGGTGCAACAAGCAGTCGGGGGCCGGGGATGGAGCCTGCCGCGATGGCGTCGCGCAAGTGGACTGCCAGCGGTTCCTGCGAGGCGCCGCCCAGATCGCGGACGGTGGTGAAGCCGGCGTCCAACAGCTCACGCAGGGGAGCGAGGGCGGTGAGGGTCCGCATGCTGAGGGCGTCGGTGAGGTCTGTGTCCGCTACCTCGGAGAGGTGCACGTGGCAGTCGATGAGACCGGGCAGAATGGTGCGCTCACCGAGATCGAGCACGGGGACGCCCCGGCTTGCCGCGGCGTCGCGGCCGACCTTCTCGATTCGTCCGTCGCACACGAGAATTCGGGCCCCCGGCTGCGCGGCGTCGCTCGTTCCGTCCCACCAGCGCGCCGCTGTCACGAGGATGCGTTCGGGCACAGCTTGCCCCCATACTCCGGGCCTCCCATCGAGGCCGGACGGACGTCAGTCAGTGGAAGTGGACAACAGGGTGTAGTCGGGGTGGTCCCACAGGTCACCCGGTCCAGGGTTCCCGGGATCCGAGCCGCCGCCGAGGAGCTTGAGCACCCCCCAGGCCGCGTTGATGCCTGACGCCAGGGCGTGGTCGAGCCAGCCCGGTGACCAGGCGGTATCGTCACCGGCCAGGAACAGGGCGTTGCGCGGTTCACCCGGCACCGCGGTACGGCCGGTGAAGTCCTTCATGAAGTGGGAGAACAAGTCACGCTGGTAGGGGTAGTCACCGGGGCGCGACAGGCGGCACATTCCCCGGAAGTTGCGCTGGTTCTCCCAGGAGATGGTGAGGGCCACGCCGTCCTGGGCCTGCCGGCGCAGTTCCTCGGCCGCTTCGGGGTGGATGGCGGCGAGTTCCCTCACGAACAGGCGCACGCGCTCTTCGGTGCCGGACGCCGATATCTTCATGGCATCCTGCCCCCAGGTGTAGCTGAGGTCGATGACACCCCTGCGGCCACCGGCACGCCTGGCGGGCCCGTAGTCGGTGGTGTACGTGGCACGCGGCAGGCGGTCGGTGATGGTCACCCCGTCAAGGGAGGTGCCCTCCCAGAACGGTTCCCGTGTCACCAGCAGCGTCTTGGACGCCGGCCAGTAGTTCAGCCGCCGGATGGCGCGCAGCAGCCTCGGGCCGAAAGCGGTTCCTCCGGGTGTAGTGGAGCGGACCTCCACCGTCGTTTCCAGCATGTGCAGTTGCGGAGTGAAGATGACGGCCGCGAAGCGTTCGCTCCTAGCGTCGGCGCTGTGGACCACGACACCCCGTTGCGCATCCTCCTCGATGTCCAGCGCGGTCACTTCCGGACGCAGGACACCTGCGTTCATCTCCTCGAGACTGACGGGCCGTCCGGTGGGGTCGGTGGTCCGGTGGGTCCAAAAACCCTCGGCCAGGGCGCTGATGCCTTCCAGCGGGAAGTAGTGGGTGGCGCCCTGGGTCACCATCAGCATGCGGAGGACTTCCAGCATGCTCAAGTCGAAGAAGGAGTCCCACATGCCCGGCCCGATCCCCGCGGTGCCCAGGAGGCGAGCCTGTGCGTGGCTCAGCCCCGCCCCATGCTCGTCCCGCAGGAACCGGTAAAAGGTCCACTGCTCGAACTCGGCCATCAGAGCGCCCCAACGGCGGCGTATGGCGGGAAGATCGCGGTCGGCGGCTTCCCGGAGCAACTGGGGGAGGCCCAGGCCGTCCACGGCCCGCAGCCAGCGGAGGCGGGCCTGGCGGAACTGTCGGTTGCCCGGATCGACATCGGCGAGAGTCTGAGTTTCGTGGCTCACACCGTCCATGTTCAGGACCGTCATCGGGGTGGCAGCCGCGTAGTTGTCCCGGGAGGGCTGCCAATGCAGTCCGAAGTTGCGCGCGTACTGGCGCAGCAGCTTCGAGGAGTCCGGGAAGCGCATGCATCCCAACTCCGCGGCAGCGCTGTCCGCGTCATCGACGCGATGTGAGTACATCCGGCCGCCGAGGCGGCGTCCTCCCGGGCCCTCGGCGCTGGTCTCTGCTTCGAACAGCACCGGGCGGCATCCCGCACGCATCAGTTCGTACGCGGCGGACAGGCCACTGCCGCCGGCTCCTACGACCGCTACGGGTGCGCCGCATGTAGCCTCGGGAAGGCGTCCGATCCGCCGGTTCCCCGACAAGTAGGCAGCGTAATCGAAGGGAAAATCCACCTGCAGGTCACAGGCAGGGGTGGGTTCGTCCGCCATATACGTCACCACTTCTCATCCGGTCAGCAACCGATGGTGTGAAAAGAGCACACGCTTCGACATGGGCGTGCCGCACTCCGGGGCGCTTCCGAACATCGCGGGCGGCTTCCGGCTCGCGCGGGACGTTACGCGTTCGTGGGGAAGTCAGCGCTGCGGGTCACGTCCTCCCAGGCCTGGAGATTCTCGGCGCGGGCTTGGAGCTGGGTGGTGGCCACGTCATAGGCCTCCGCACCGAGCAGCAGGTGGTGGGGCGGTTCGGGAGCGGTGACGGCCCTGAACAGGGCGTGGGCCGCGCGGTCGGGGTCTCCGGCTTGCTTGCCGACGGAGTCGCGGTAAGCGCGGCGGGCGGCGCCAGCGGTCTGGACGTAGTCCGCGATCGGATCCTGCGTTTCCTGTGCGGAACTGGCCCAGTTGGTACGAAACGCAGACGGCTCAACCGCCATGACCTTGATGCCCAGGGGCTCAACCTCGTGCCGCAGGCTCTCCGACAGACCCTCGACCGCGAATTTGGTGGCGCAGTAGTAGCCGACGGCCGGATGTCCCACCAGGCCGCCCATCGAGGTCATGTTCACGATCACGCCCGAGCGCTGGGCACGCATCCTCGGCAGGACCGCGTGAATGACACGGGAGACACCATGGAAGTTGACATCGAAGAGACGCTGGACGATTTGCGGGGACGTCTCCTCAACCGCGGCGAAATGGCCGATGCCCGCGTTGTTGACTACGACGTCGATCCGGCCGAAGTGCTCCTCCGCCCGCCCCACTGCATCCGCCACGCTGCCCTCGTCAGTGACATCCAGGGCCACGGCGAATGCGTTGTCGTGATCACTGAGGTCCCTGACCTGCCCGGTCCTGCGGGCGGTGACCACCACGCGGAATCCCTTTTCCAACACATAGGCGGCGATGCTTCGGCCGAATCCCGTCGAACAACCTGTCACGAACCAGACAGGTGGGTCCTGAACGCTTTCCATGATCCCTCTTCCAGATCTGCCATTTTTACGATATCGAATCTTCTAATCAAGCGAACAATGAATGATTCGTTATCTCCTCGTCAGGAGGATATTATTGGTCGAGTATGGGAATTCATATTGGACACTCCCGTTAGGTTCCGCTACGGGGGTAGGTGAAATTTTTGCAGCGACCGAACCTCACGCCCCGTCACGTTCCGTGACGGGGCGTGAGGTGGTGGCCCATTTCCACCGAAGCTACCCGAAGGATCTGCATAAGAGTTCCTGTCGGCAGGTCAGGTGGTAGCCAGTGCCCTGAAAGAAGAAACGGACACTATATCTCTGCCCCCTCGTGCACTGATCAGTGCACTAATATTTGACTTGACCGAGATTCCACCTATCATCCGCCACATTGACGCTGAGCAAGAACTTGTGCCACACGAGTATGAAGATTCGGCGGGCACACTCGCCGAGCACTGCAATATACAGCCAGGGGGTGGTGACTCTTCTGGGAGAACGGACGCTGACTCATCCTGCTGCTGCGCGCCGGCTCGCGCCGTGTCGGCGACGACGCGTTACGCAACGGTCTGGCCGCTGCGGCAAAGGTGATCTGCCCGAATGGTCCGACACCTCGCGCCGCAAACCCTGCGACACTTCTGCGTGCCGAGCTCTAACTCGGGGGTTTTGATCTGCTTGGGATCCAGGAGGCCCTCGATCATTCCTGGATCACCACCACGATGCGGTGCACTACGTCCAGCAGGCCCGGGGCGAGGACGTCTGGGTGCCCGGGCAGCAGCGGGCCGCGAAGCGGCCGGAAGGACTGATGGAATGAAGTGAAACCTGCGGCTGCCCCCCGAACAAAGGCATCTTGAAAGCGTCCGAACTCCAGCGGAGCCCGGCCGAGCACGGATTGGTGATCTCGGCCGGCCAGGTGTCTGGCCTGTGATCCGGTCAGCCGGTCTCCCTCAAGTTGGAAGACCTCGACGTGATCTGCGTGATGCTCGAATGTGATATCAGGATCTGCTGATTCTCGAGCCCGGGAAGCTCAAGCGTCCCGGGCCGCGGGCCGTCCTTCAAGAGGCCACGACCGGCTCAATGGTGGCCGGACCGGGTCACATCGGCGGCAGGGAACGGCCGTATCAGCGCAGGGATACGACATCCGGGCTGGGGTCAACCACTGAGCCTTTTCAGCGTGGCCGCCGATCGGGTGATGACCCTGGTGCCCATAATCGATCGCCGCCGGCTTCGTCATATCCGTAGACACCGCCCATGCCTACACCACCGCTGTTCTGCGGCTCCTCGCCGACCGGGCACCGGGCCTACTCAAGATCCTGCGCGAACACGAGCCGGACTACGTGCTCCTGGACGGCACCCTCAGCGAGGGCGACCCTCTGGGCGACGGACACGCCGACTACTCCCACAAGCGCCGGCGCCAGGGCGTGAACGTGCAGGTCGTTACCGATCCCGAAGGCCGGCTTCTGTCTCGCCGGTATTGCCGGGCCGCACTCGCGATCTGACCGCCGCACGTACCCACCGCATCATCCGATTCTGCGAACGCCAGGGCGTCCCGATCATCGCCGACCGCGCCTAAATCTGTGCCGACTCCTGGGAAACCACCGCCGTCCAGCCCGCCCAGCGGCGAACTGCCACCGACCGAACGGACGCTGAAACGGGTACTCGCCCAAGCCCGCGCTCCTGTTGAACGAGGCGTAGCCCGCCTGGAGTCCTGGCGGATCTTCCGCCAAAGCCGCTGCAGACCGAACCGCATGGCAGACATTGCCGCCGCGGTCCTCACCCTGGAGAGGCAACGCTGAAAGACCTCGCTGATCGCGCTCATGGCTCCTTCGAAGCGGCGGTTGGTCGAGCCGAGAATTGCAGCAGTGGTGGGAGAGAGGGAAGAGAGAAGAGAGGCGATCCGGATGATGGCCTGAACTCGGGCGTGTGGGGTCCCGTATTGGTGAAAAGGGGGTGGACATTCGCTGGGCGATGGCCATGATGTCGTCAGGAGCTTGCTGACGGTCGGCTTACTGCGCTGAACCCTCCCGACGGGAACCTTCGATGGGAGTAACTGATCCGTCGAGTCAAATGATCGCTCTCTGGACACTCACTCCGTCTCGGCCTGTTGTTTTCCGGATGTCAGTGGCGCAACTTCTGCCTCTCTAGCGGTGCTGCTGCACTTCACATCCGGTTCTCAGCTTGTGTAGTTGGGAGTTTTTCTACGTGGTGTTGCCGCCGCAGGGCCGCACCACATGTGGTGCGGAGCCTATACGAGTAACCGAGTCTGTTGCCGTGAAAGGAGAACAGTGATGGCAGTCGAAATAAGCACGGTTGTTCCGGTGCCGGATCAGCGGAGTCAGTTCTGGTTCCTGTCGGGCAGGCGGTGGGTGCGGATTCATCTCGCGGATGGCGAGCCGCATGAGGACACGGTGGTCGGTGGGCCGGGGTCGTTCGACGACTGGCCGAGTCTGGCGGGATTCGAGCGGGTTGATGCGGTTGTTCCGGTGCCGGATCAGCGGAGTCAGTTCTGGTTCCTGTCGGGCAGGCGGTGGGTGCGGATTCATCTCGCGGATGGCGAGCCGCACAAGGACACGGTGGTCGGTGGGCCGGGGTCGTTCGACGACTGGCCGAGTCTGGCGGGATTCGAGCAGGTTGATGCGGTTGTTCCGGTGCCGGATCAGCGGAGTCAGTTCTGGTTCCTGTCGGGCAGGCGGTGGGTGCGGATTCATCTCGCGGATGGCGAGC
>NZ_JBVIJT010000019.1:0-21692 GCF_055581265.1 Streptomyces sp. NPDC031466 | reverse complement strand
GCCGCACAAGGACACGGTGGTCGGTGGGCCGGGGCCGTTCGACGACTGGCCCAGCCTCACTGAGCTTCTGTGACTGACGCGCGTGAGGGCGGGCTGCGGGCACACCTCGAGCCGCAAACCACGGCCGGGTATGTGTCCGCAAGCCTAGCGGCCCGTACGGGACCATGCTGCGAAGGGAAATGAAATGACACTGTCATGAAGGGGAATGAACAGCGAAATTCTGATCACGAAAGCAGTTTACTGAAACGGCATCAGTCCATCATGGCTCCTTGGGTTCCGCTCTATTATAAGAACCCAATGGAAATTGTCAGCGGGGAGGGGTGTGTGGTCACCGGTGCCGACGGCACCGAATATCTCGAATTCTACTCCGGCATCTCAACGAACACCCTGGGGTACGGGGTCCCGGAAGTCGAGCAAGCCGTATTACGGCAACTGCGCAAAGGTGTGGTGCACACCTCGACGTTTTATCTAATCAGCACACAGGTCGACCTTGCCGAACGCATTGCTGGCCTGTCGGGCATACCCGACCCTGTGGTCTTCTTCACGTGCTCGGGCACCGAGGCGGTGGAGACGGCACTACTGCTGACGACGGAATACCGCAACAGCTCCCAGATCATCGCACTGCGCTACGGCTACCACGGACGCTCCTTCGGTGCGCTTGGGGTGACCGGTGACCGTACCTGGCAGGGCACCGGCTTATCTCCCGTACGGGTGGTCCATGCACGTGGCGGCGAGCGCCGGTACGGCGGCCTCGCGGCCCTCGATGACGAAAGCTACGTCCGGGCCTGCCGTGAGGACCTCGAAGAGCTCCTTGCGACGAGTACCCCCGAACGAACGGCCGCGATGATCGTGGAACCGGTACAGGGTATCGCCGGTGCGATTCCACTGGTTCCCGGTCAACTGGAAGCCTACAAAGCTGTGTTGGACCAATACGCGATCCCCCTCCTTGTGGATGAAGTGCAGACGGGCTGGGGACGCACGGGTCGGTACTGGGGTTACCAGTGGCATGCGGTGACGCCAGACGTGCTGATCTTCGCCAAGGGGGTGGGGAACGGATTTACTCTGGGCGGGGTGGTAGGGCGCCGAGACATCATGTCCGCGCTCGGCGCTCCTTCGATCTCATCCTTCGGCGGCAACCACCTCTCCACAACCGCCGCCATGGCCACCCTCGACTACCTCGCTGACCACGACCTGCCGTCTCGAGCAGGACGGCTGGGTGTCATGCTCGCCGATGGCTTGCGCCGGGGCCTGTCCGGCCAGGCCCACTTCTGCCAAGTGCGGGGCCGAGGGCTGCTCTTGGGAGTCGAATACACCCACCCGGACACCCATGAACCGGACCCGGAGACGGCGGCTCGGGTGCAGCAGATCTGCCGTGAGCATGCGTTGCTGGTGGGGCTGGGTGGCACCTTCGGCAACTGCTTACGGCTCAGCCCGCCTCTGACCGTACAAGAGGAACAGGTACGGCAAGCGACAGAGATTGTGGCTACCGCGACTCGGGAGGCATACAGCTGAAAGCAGGCGGCGCCGGTTCCAGGGTGGGGCTGCCGTCACCGGCCGTCAGGTAAAGCGAGTGGAGAGTCAAGGATGCAGAAGGTCAACACAGCCTGGCAACTAGGAGCGGTAGGGGAGGCCTTTAGGTGAAGCATGAGTTCGGGTTGACGCCGATGCAGCAATCCTACCGGGTCGGACGCGAGGACGGTGAAGCGCTGGGTGGCGTCGGCTGCCACATGTATTTCGAGTTCTCAGGCCAGGGCGTAGACGCAGTACGGCTGCAGGGGGCTGTGACTCGGCTGCAGGAGTGTCACCCTGCACTGCGCAGCGCGTTCCCAGCCACGGCAGAGTCCGGCTGTATACGGGACGAGCCGCAGGTTCAGCTGGCCGTCCGGGATCTTTCCGAGGTCTCCGAAGCAGAGCGGAGAGTCGCCCTCACTCTGATCCGTGAGGAGATGTCCCGTCAGCGCCTGAACGTGACCCAGGGGCAGGTTATCGACATCCGGCTGTCGTTGCTGCCCGACGCGGGCACTCGGCTGCACGTGGATGTGGACCTGCTGGCTGCCGACCCGCCCAGTATCGGCCTCCTGCTGCATGACCTCGCCTGTCTCTACCGCGGCGAAGTGGTCAGGCCATCAGCACCCCGCCTGTCCGGGTGCGTCCCGGCGCAGGAACGCGGGAACGTCGACGGGACCGTCCTGGATGCCTGGCGGCGCCGGTTGGAGGGCCGCCGCTTGGCCCCGCCCGATCTGGGTATCCCCGCCGACCTGTCACATGTCCAGGGTGCGGCATGTACCCGACGTGAGGTGACCGTCCCGCAGGACCGATGGCAGCGGTTGAGCGACCGAGCACAAAAGGCGAACCTCCATCCCGAGGCGGTACTGCTGGCGTCCTGTGTCCATACTCTGGACCGTTTCAGCACGGACCCCAACTTCCTGATGAGCCTTCCGGAATTCGTGCCCCCGGGCCCGGAGCGGAACGGCCGCGCGGGTGTGGGGGATTCCACGCGTCTGCGCCTGGCAAGCTTCGCCGTTCCGGGAAGGGCGACCCCTCTCGAACTGATATGTGCGGTGGACGAGGAGCGTAGGCTGTCCCGGTCCCCCCGTTTCGCCGAGCCGCAGGCCGCGTTGCGTGCGCTCGGCCGCGAACGGCACGAAAGGCCCGGTCTCCTCGGTGTCGTGTACACCAACCTGCTGGACGTGGACTTCGCGCCGCCTCTCGTCGCGCACGCCTTTGGCCCGGTGACGTGGATGCTCACCCAGACCCCGCAGGTGTGGTTGGACTGCGTGGCCTTCAGGAATGGTGACACGGTGCAGCTGGCCTGGGACGCGGTCGAGGAGCTGTACGCACCCGGAGTGTTGGACGCGATGGTTGAACTGTGTGCGCAAACACTCGACGCGTTCAGCGCCCAGGACTGGCACCATCCTCTTCCTGCCCGGCTGCCGACCGCGCAGCAGCAGGCACGTGCCCAGGTCAACTCCACCCGCAGATCCGAGAGCCGGATATGCCTGCACGAGCGGTTTTTCGAGCGAGCTGCCGCCGAGCCGCTCGCGCCCGCATTGCTCTGTGAGGGCCGTGCAGTTTCTCGTGGCGCCCTCGCCACCGACGCCCTGCGCTGGGCGGCACTGCTGCGTCAACACGGCATTGAGGGGGGCGAGCCGGTGATCGTCTCCCTCGATCGGGCCGAGGATCAGATCACTGCGGTCCTCGGAGTGCTCGCGGCAGGCGCCTGCTACGTACCCCTGAGCCCGGACCAGCCCACCGCACGCCGGGCAGCCATCCTGCGGACGGCCGGCGCTCGCCTGCACATCACCGAGGGTGGTCGGCAACATCTCCCCGATTCGGGGGCAGCTACCGCCCTGGAACTGACCCGGGAGGATGCTCGCGCGGTACAACCGCTCGCCCGGCCTCTCACCGTCTCCACCGAGTCACTCGCATATATCATCTTCACCTCCGGTTCCACCGGGCGGCCCAAAGGCGTCGAGGTGACTCACCGTTCGGCGGTAAACGTGGTGGAGGACATCAATGCCCGTTGGGGAGTGAACGCGGACGACCGAGGCCTCCTCGTGTCCGCCCTCGACTTCGACCTCTCCGTCTACGAGATCTTCGGCCCCCTCCTGGCCGGCGGGGCGCTGGTCGTCCCGGGGCCGGAGACGGTCAGGGACCCCTCCGCGTGGCTGGATCTGATACGCGCACACAGGGTGACGGTCTGGGACTCGGTGCCCGTGCTGCTCGACGCACTGTTGACCGCCGCCGAAGCTTCGATACCGCCGGACAGCCTGCGCCTGGTCCTGACCGGCGGCGACTGGATCAGCACCCGGCTTCCCGGAAGGCTGCACGCGCTGATCCCGGGCTGCCGCTTCATCGCGTGCGGAGGAGCAACCGAAGGCACGGTGTACTCCAACTTTTACGAGGTCGAGCAAGAGGGTCCCGGCGATTTCCGGGAATCTGGTGAAGCGATCGGGGATCGCTGGAACACGATCCCTTACGGCTTTCCCTTGAGCAACCAACGCTACCGGGTCGTGGACGACAAGGGGCGTGACTGCCCCGACTGGGTGACGGGCGAGCTGTGGATCGGCGGAGTGGGCGTAGCGCGCGGCTACCGCGCTGATCCTCGCCTGACCGGGAATCGCTTTGTACAGCACGAAGGGGAACGCTGGTACCGCACCGGGGACTTGGGCCGCTATCGACCCGGTGCGATCCTGGAGTTCCAGGGCCGCTCCGATCACCAAGTCAAGATCAACGGCTTTAGGATCGAACTCGGAGAGATTGAAGCCGCTCTCATCAGTCACGGCGATGTAGCCTCGGCCGTAGCCGTCATGGCCGGGGAGAGTACATCCCGACGCCTGATCGCGTACCTCATTCCGGCAGCAGAGAGGTTCGACCAGGAAGCGCTCCATGCGCACGTGTGCGCTCGGTTGCCCGACTATGCGCGCCCTCAGCACTACCGACTGCTCCAAAAATTCCCCCTCAATGACAACGGCAAGACAGACCGCAGGCAGCTCGCCGCTTGGGGCACGCCGAAACCCGAGCCCACCATTGCCGAACCACCGCGCGGAGAGGCCGAACAGGCCCTGGCTGAGGAATGGTCGAAGGTCCTGGGCCGCCCTGTCGATTCTCGCTTCCAGAGCTTTTTCGACGTAGGCGGGGACAGCCTCCTCGCTATGCGCCTCGCCGCAGCGCTGTCTGCCCGTTTCGGACGGCACATCCCGCTGCGCACCCTGCTGAACGCCACCACCCTGGCCGGCATGACCGAACTCGTTGCCCCGCGCCAAGGCCAGCATGACGGAGCCGATCCCGCGGGCGGTGATCTGTGAGCACAGCGCATTATCCGCGGTGTTCCCCCACCGAACCTGGATGCGCAGGCTGTTTACGCGCGCCCTAATGTTCCCCGGAACAGGCAGAGCGGCACACGCCGGCACACGCCTGTCTGGCGGCTGCTGTGCTTCCCACACGCAGGCGCAGACGCCGGAGCCTTCCGCTGCTGGTCACCTCTGAGCCCTGAAGACCGGGAACTGTGGGAGTTCCGGTATCCGGGCCAGGAGGGCCGCGGGCATGAGAACCCGGCGACAGACCTGCACGCGACCGCGCCTTCACGGTGTCATGGCTGACCGGCCGCTCTACTCGCTCTCAGGGCACAGCATGGGCGCCCTGCTTGCGTTCGGGACCTGCCGCCTCGTCGAACGACTGGGTTTCGCTCGCCCGACCTCGTTGCCTCTTCGTCTCGGGCATCCCGCCGTCCAGCGCCGCATCTGAAGTAGACCCGCACGCCATGATCTTTCCTGAATGGGCCGCCGTCCGCAGACACATGAGACCGAAGAGCACGAACGACTTGCTCAGCACTTCCTCGACGCCGACCGGTGCATGCTGGCCGCCTGCCGACCGACCAGCGACGGGCAGGTATCCAGGGAACTCACCGTGCCGTGCGCGGAGTCCGGCGCGATTGCGGCCGGCCGTCACAGGCCACGGAGTGGGGCGCCTGTACCACCGCGAGCTGGGAGGAAGTCACCATACCCGGCGACCACTGCACGTGTTGCACCCAACCCGCGGACGCGCTATGGCTGATTCTTTAAACGCTCTGTCAGCTCTGGGGCCACTCGGGGGAGAGACGGCGCAGGATGTCCGTCACCACGACAGAGTCGATGTAGGCGTGCACCTCGACGATCTTCTTCTCCTCGAAACGGCAGATCCATACATAGAACGGGTCATAAGCCACCCCATCCAGTGCGGTGGCGACTCCCTCCATCTCCACGGTGGTCACCGCACCGCCACCGTGCAGGCCACGGATACGAAAGTGGAGGCTCTGGGCGAACAGCGGCCGCACCTTCTCGATCGTGGCCGGCATGAACTCCTCCCGTCCCCGGTAGGCACCCGCCAGCGGATGGTGGCCGAACAATGTCCATTGAACGTCGTCGGCCAGTTGCTCGAAGAACTCGTTGACCGTCTCGTCGTCCTCCAGGAGCGCGAACAACGCCCTGCGCTCAGCTCCCGGTTCCTGCCAGCTGTCCATGATTCCTCCACGGGGATGTAGCCCTGGGGTGCCTGTCCGGGGACCCCAGGCGCGTCGTTGCAGGTGTCCGGAGTGTCCTGACAGGTCTCTTGCTGTCGGCGCCCCTGGCCGTCATCTCTGGCCGGGGCTTGCTGCCTCACCAGTCCAGGTCAGCTGGGTGACCGTCGAGTCGTACGGGCTGCCGTAGGCGGCGCAAGCCCACCGCTCGGGCTCGGCGGCACGATTGACGGCCTCCCAGACCTGGTTGTTCCATACCCACACCACGTCAGGGGCGAACTGGTGCCTGGTGGCTGAGAGCATGGCCTGGCGAATCCACCCGGAGCCGTTTTCCGGCCAGCAGCCTGAGGCCTCCATGCGGTCAGCCCATCGCTGGACGTGACGTTCCATCTCAGCCCTTCTTGTGCTTGCCGCCGCTCGGCGGCGGGCTCGGTACCTGCCCATCCGAGTTCCCCGGCGGAGGCTTGCCCGTGGACGGATCCGGTGGCGGCTTCCCGTGCTGACCTGACAACGTGACCTCCCGTGTACGCGGAGTTACGGAACTCATGTTGGCGTACTTGCGAGGTCGCGGCGCGCAGTTCCACGTCATCGGCCGAAACCCACCTGGCAGGACCCGCTTGGCGGGGCGTTGGAACGCAGGGTCCGGCGGGCGGCTCGCTGCCCATGTACGCAAGGGCGCTCCCGATGGGTTACGCACCGCCGGGTGGTCGCCCACCGACCGCCGAGACGTCCTCGCGCTCGACCTGCGGCGGCGGTACACCGGGGCAGGACGGCGCCGTACGCCGCGCGACGTCGCCCGCGTCACGGGCGAGGAGCCACAGCGCGGCGCTCCCGTAGCAGGGGAGCGGCACATCGATCGGGTGGCCGCGGGCGCGGCCGAGCGCGTCGGGCGGGCCCTGGACATCGCCGCGCAGCGCCGCACACTGGAGCAGCGCCACGATTGCGGCATGCAAGCGATGTCCACGGCGGCGAGGGCCGGCCGCCGCTCGCGCACTGCACGGGGTGCGGGCGCGTCTGGACGGAGGGCGCGAATGTCGCGGCGTAGCAAGGCGGAAGTGATGTAATTAGGCTCCGGGTACTGGCACCCGCACTGGAGCGCTTAGGCCATCCCATGTCACTTGAAGAGCCGCAGGGGTGGGGTGGCCGGACGCTCGCACAATGTGGAAGTCATGCCATTCGTGCTGTTCCAAGCTGAACGACTGCGACAGATTCCGAGACATCCGTGGCGGATCGATACAGCGGATATTGAGAGCTTCGGCTTCTCCACGGTTTACAAAGCGATACCGAGTTCCAGCCACCCATTCAATGCGCAGATGCACCCGCGGCTGCGCGGCGTCAGCCTCGGCTGCCCGCCTCTCCTCCGCCTCTTGGCGCTGAAGGGATAACGCCTCCTCAGCCGCCACAGCGGACCGGACGGAGGCCGTTGCAGACGTTGCGGAGGCGTCCGCTGATCGTTTGCCGTCCCCGCGTGCCTTGATACTGACCCACAGCGCCCCGCCCGAGAGCACGAACGCAGCCCATGCAGGCGCATCTCCCCAGTCCATGGAGGGACCTTAGCCGCTTGTGCCGCCACTGCATCTTGCGCCTCATGCGATGCGCCCTGCATCGAGCACCAGCAGCAACCCGCCGAGCGCCGCGTAGACGTCCAGCACCGCCCCCGCAGTACAGCGTCGGCCGTAGTCATCGGCCTAGGCCGTTTCTGATGGCTCTTGGTGTGCTGGGTGGATCTTTTGCTCGGGTGGGAAGTGGTTTCGTATGGTGCGACGACATGAACTCACCGACGCGCAGTGGGAGAAGATCGAGTCCCTGCTGCCTGCCAACGGCAGGCCGGGTGGGCAGTGGGCGGAACACCGCAGGGTGATCAACGGGGTGCTGTTCAGGGCCCGGACCGGGGTTCCCTGGCCTGACCTGCCCGAACGCTACGGTCCCTGGCAGACCGTCTACGAGCGTCACCGGCGCTGGTCGGCCGACGGCACCTGGCAGGCTCTGCTGGAGGAACTCCAGATCGAGGCGGACGCGGACGACCCGGACGCCGGACATGCCCGCGAGGTGGTCCGGCAGGAATGGGCGGTGAACATCGACTCGACGTCCTGCCGGGCACATCAGCACGCTGCCGGAGCCCCGCACAAGCCCGCGGCCGACTACCCGCAAAAGGGGGCGGAACCCGTGAGGAGGCCGATGGCCGTGAGGCGCTGGGACGTTCGCGGGGCGGGCTGACCTGCAAGGTCCACGTGCTGGCGGACGACCGGGCCCGTCCGCTTGTCTGGCTGACCTCGCCCGGCCAGCGGGGCGACAACCCCATGCTCGTCCCGGTGCTGGAGAAGCTGCGGATCAAACGGCGCGGACCAGGGCGCCCGCGGGTCCGCCCGGACCGCGTGCGAGGCGACAAGGCGTACTCCAGCCGCGACACCCGGGCCTACCTGCGGAAACGGCATATCAAAGTCACCATCGCCCAGCCCGACGACCAGCGCGGACACCGTCGCCGGCGCGGACGGTGCGGCGGCAGGCCCCCGGCCTTCGACAAGGCCCAGTACCGCCGCCGCAATGCCGTCGAACGGTGCATCAGCAAGTGGAAACAGTTCCGTGCGGCCGCCACCCGCTACGACAAACGCGACTACATCTTCAACGGCACCCTCACCGTCGCAGCGATCGCCATCTGGCTCCGCGACACCGTCCAAGAGCCATCAGAAACGACCTAGGTCCCTGCTGCGGAATGGGACATTCCAAATGAGGACCTACACAACCTCTCCGCGGACACGATGCTCGCCCACATCGTCGCGGCCGACACCCTCTACACCCTGCTGTTTATGGAGGAGGTGTCCGCGCGGTTCGGTTGGGCGTGGGAGCCGCGCGAGGTGAACCCGGGGCGCCGGCCCGTGATGGAGATCGCCGGGATCGACCAGCGGCTCATCGGCTGGCAGGCGACCCGCCGTCAGCAGATCGAGGACGCCCTGTCCGTCCTCACCGACAAGTACGAGGAATACCAGGGGCACCCGCCGGGGGAGAAGACCGGCTACGTGCTGGCATGCCAGGCCGCCGACCAGACCCGCCCACCCAAGCGCACGGTGCTGTGGTCGCTGACCGAGCTGCGCAAGCGGTGGCGGGACTCTGCGATCCGGGCGTTCGG
Organism: Streptomyces sp. NPDC031466; assembly: GCF_055581265.1. Classification (NCBI taxonomy): domain Bacteria; kingdom Bacillati; phylum Actinomycetota; class Actinomycetes; order Kitasatosporales; family Streptomycetaceae; genus Streptomyces; species Streptomyces sp. NPDC031466. The sequence continues at coordinate 12,567 of NZ_JBVIJT010000019.1, read as the reverse complement.
CGCCTGCACCTTCTACCGGCTCGCGGAGCGAGCGCGGGCGGCGGCCGCGGCGGTGTGGGCGAGGGTGCGGCCGGTGGTCGATGTCGCCCTGGCCGCCGTGGACACCGTCGCCGTGGTGTACGTGATGCGCGGCGCCTTCGCACGCCACCACCGGCCCGTGGCCAAGCTCGCGCTCCGCAGCCACGGAGTCGATGAGCGCGAGCATGTCCTCGTGCACGTCATCCGGTACCGCGGTCAGTGCTTCGTCGACCTCGCGCGTGAAATTCTCCCTGCACATAGCGCTCCCTCATGATCCACGAGGGCGGCACTGTAGTGCCCGCATGGTGTAGCAGTGCGGACCTGTGGAAACCCGCCCTCGAGGATGGTTCACGCTCGTCCTGGCCCGCGAGGCGCGGCTAGAACGGGGCTAGCTGGCATCGGCCTCGCCGTGAGAGGTGCCGTTGTCGTGGCCGGAGTCGCCTCCACCAGCGATCGGCAGTCCAAGTCGAACTGCATGGCCACCGCCGGGTACAGCAACTGGATACGGTCCGCCGTCTCCAACGGCTGACCGCGGCCCCGCAGGGAGGCAGGCGTCGCCGCCTTGGCCCGGCACTGCGTCGTCGTCACGGGCCCGGCAGGCAAGTAGTTGACAGGATTGGCATGTCCGCGACACTCGTCTTGGTTCCCTCTCTCGGTTCCCACAGGGTCCAAGAACCCCTACGTGTGAAAGGACAGTGATGGTGCACTTTCTACGGTTGGGTATAGCCGGTGCCGCAGTTGGGATGCTGCTGACCGCGGTCCCGGCGGCGCACGCCGTGTCCACGGCCGAGCCCACCACGCCGAAGCGCGTGGCTGCGCAGGTCACGCTCCGCTATGACGCCAGCCGAGCGGCAGGCTGGGAGCAGGCGATCTCTGCCGGGGTCGCCTCGTGGAACGGCAACGTCGGCAACGTCAAGCTGGTCAAAGCCGCCCCTGGCGGCCGAGCGGAGATCCAGATCGTGGCCACCACCGGCTGGCCGCAGGCCACGCTCGGACCGGTCCGGCCGGGCGGCCGGGGCCGGGTCGAACTGGGAAGTCAGGCGGTCTCCCAGGGGTACGACAAGACCCGCATCGTCGCCCACGAACTCGGCCACAACCTGGGCCTGCCGGACACCAAGCCCGGCCCCTGCTCGCAGCTGATGTCGGGCTCCAGTGCCGGTACGGGCTGCCGTAACGCGGTGCCCGACGCGGCCGAACGCGCGCGGGTCGAGAACGCGTACGCGGGCGGCGCCGCGGCATACAGCCCGACTGGTGGCCGCGTGCTGGTGGACGCGCCCTAGTCGGCAAGGGCCACCCCGAGGTGACGGTGCCTGACCCCAGCCATAACCGTGGCCAGGCATCGCCACCTGCGCGTGTGCGGCGGTGAGCGATTATGTCTCCGCCGACAGCTTGGAGCAGCAGCAAGGTGGCCGGCCTGAGGCTTCACGCCGATATTCCAGGCCAAGCGGCGGTACGTCCCGCACGACGTCAACAGGGCTCTGCTCAGGGGCCGCTGAGGACGTCGTGGGTGCCGATGCGGCGCCAGATGACGTGCGGGGTGCCGGGACGGTGCTCGGGTCCGTACTCCCAGGTGGCGCGTCCTGCGGGGCCGGTGCCCATGGACCAGGTGAGCTCGTAGATGCCGGGTGCGCGCTGGACGCGCTTGATGCGGAGGCCGGCGCGGAAGCGGCCTCCGGTGCGCAGGTCCTCGACGAAGGCCGCCACGGTCTAGCGGAAGCGGCGGCGCTGTTCCGGGGTGAGGCGGTCCAGGTCGGCGGCGAAGCGCGGCAGGGTCTCGTAGGTCGGCACGTCGGTCCTCCAGGCAGCAAGAAGCCCCCGGCGGTGCCGGGGGCGGAGAGTGGGTGACGTGATGCAGGGCGCGGCGTTCTTCGGCCGCCGGGTGGGGGAGCGGTACGTAGATGTGCGCTCGTTGGCGTTGAAGTCGTCTGCTAACGGGTTTTGGCGTTGGTGAGGCGTGTGTGGCGGGGGTGCCGCGCAGCATTTACATGGCTCTGGTGGTGTCCGCCGGGCGGGCACGGTGGCGTCGCGAACGCCCGCCGGGCGGGATCGGCCGTGGGATTCCGGTGAACCCTCCCGCCGCACTGGATCGCTCTTTTTTGCAGGTCAGAGCTGGTGTGTGCTGTGGCGATGCTGAGTGTCGCGAAGATCCAGAGGCGTAACGCGTGGCGGTACTACATACGCGGAGTGGCGTTCGGGGACGGCCGCCGTCCGGTCGGGCAGTCGTTGAAGGGCGCCCAGGAGCTGGCCGGGCTGCCACCGGGACGGTGGCTGGGGCGTGGTCTGCGTGCGCTGGGGCTCACCGAGGGCGGTCAGGTGTCCGAGCGTCAGCTGGAGCTGTTGTTCGGCGAGGGCCGGCACCCGGACGCCGACCGCATCGAGCGCGGCCTCCTGGACGACGGCGTCGACGCGGCCCCGGCCCGCCGGCTGACGGTGCTGGGGCAGCCGATCGAGGAGATCGAGGCGCGTAAGCAGACGCCGCTGCTGGGCATGGACTTCACCTTCCGGCCGCAGGCGTCACTGGTCGTGCTGTGGGCGCTGGGCGACGCCACCGTGCGCCGGGTCATCGAGCGGGCTCACGAGCGGGCCGTCGCCACGGCGCTGCGCTGGCTGGAGGATGAGGTTGCCGAGACCCGGTGGGCCTCCGGCCGCGGCCGCGCGAAGGCACCCGCGCTCGTGGTCGCCGCCTTCCGGCACTTCGACAACCGCGACGGACTGCCGCTCCCGCACGAACACTGTTTGATTTTTAACCGCGTTCAGCGCCTGGGCGCCGACGGTGAACCGGTCTGGGGCGCTCTGGACACCTACCGCCTCTACCAGAATGTGGTGGCCGCCGGGACGCTCTACACCCTCACCGTGACGACCGAGGTGTGCGAGACCCTGGGGCTGGCGACCGTGCCGCGCGAGGTCACACCGGGCCTGCGTCTGGTCATGGAGATCGCCGCAGTGCCCGAGGACCTCATCAACTGGTCGGCGTCGCGCCGTCAGCGCATCGAGGACGCCCTGGAGGTGCTCACCGACCAGTACGTGAAGGACCACGGGCACCTGCCCGGCGAGCGCGGCCGTCACCAACTGGGCCGGTGGGCGGCGCAGGAGACCCGGCCCGCGAAGAAGAAGCCCAAGCCCCTCGCGCAGCGCTCGCGTGGTGGCGCGCCTCCGCGATCCTTTGCTTCGGCCAGCAGTTCATCGACGGCCTCCTGGACCGGTGCCGGGCCGCCGGGGCGGCGATCCGGGCGCGGGTGGATCCCACCGTGGACGTGGCCGCGGTCGTCTTCACCGTGCGCGAGAAGTTCTCCCGCCGCCACATCCTGGCCGAAGCCCGCCGGCACCTGCTGGAGACACTGCGCGGCCGCGAGTTCACCCGCGGCCTGGACGACTACATCGCCCACCGGGCCCTGCTGCGGTACTCCCGCCGCCACACCGTCGCGAAGCCCGGCCGGAAGCCTCCGACGCCGGACCGGATCCGCTACACCGCCGACTTCCCGGTGCCGCACCGGTGGTGGATCACCCCCGCCGAAGGCACGCCGCCCCGGGAGTCCAGCCGCTACGAGCGCGCCCGGGTCGCCAGCCTCGCCGTGCAGAACGCGATCTGTGACGCCCGCCTCCGGGCCGCCACCGCCACCGCCAACGAGGAGACGACCTCGGCCGTCTCCGCGCCCGCCGATCACCGCGACCTCGAGGGCGAGACGGCGTCCGCTCCCCATGCCGTCGACCACCCCGGCCGCGACGGTGCCCTGACTTCGGCGCAGCGGGCCGCCGCCGTCCAGGCCCACCAGCAGGCCGCGATGCCCGAGGAGTACCTGGAGGGCCGCTCGACCGACCCGGCGACATGGCTGCGCACACCGAAGAACCTGGACCGGCTCGCCGCCTACACCCGCGCTGCCGAAACCCGCCGCCGCGCTATGGAGGACCGAAAGGCGGCGGGCGCCGACCCGGCCAGTCCGGTCGATGGCCGCCGCCAGGAGCACGAGCAGCAGCGCCAGCAGCCCGACCCCGGCCAAGGAGGCCAGGGCCTCCGGCCGTGACGCGACGCGGGGCCCGCACGACGGGACGGACGAGGAAGTCACCGCGCCAGGCGCCGGGACGGATTGGCCGCCCGCCCCCGGAGTCACCCGGGGGCGGGGGAGGGGGCCAGGGACCGCCCCCCTCAGTAGCTGTCTTTCAACTCTGGCCGTGAGGCACCGGGCGGCTGGATGATCTGTTGTGTGGGGGCTGGCGGGACGGCTCGGCGGTACTGCCGGGAGTGTGGTGATCCGTTGCCGGTGACGATGGCGGCGGGCGCAGTGTTCTGCTCAAGTCGGTGCAGGTCACGGCGGTGGCGCAGGATGCGGCGGACACGGTCGCGGGTGGCGGCGATCCAGCGGGGCGAGCAGGCGGTGTGCCCGGTGTGCGGCCGGTCGTGGACAGTAGGTGTGGAGCGGGCCAAGTCGGCGGTCTATTGCTCCAGCCGGTGCCGGGTGCGGGCCTGTCGGCAGCGGCAGGCGTCGCGTTTTGGTGTTGCGGAAACGCCGTAGGCGAACGCCTCGCACGCATCTCCAACCTCCCTTATTTTGCGCGGGGGTTAAGCCATTCGGGTGGGTGCTTCCAGTGCTCCCGGCTCGCGCTCTGTCTACGCTGGGCGGGCCCGCGCGAGGGTGGGTGGTGACCGGGGCCGGCGCCCCTGTGACCGGTCACACCTGGGTGGCCGGGCCGGGCCCTGGCGAGGGCGGTGGTCGTCATGACCGAGGTGAAGGACCGGGTCGGAAACGTCACCCGGCAGCGTTACCAGCAGCTTGTCTCTCAGGCCAAGGACCTGATCGCGCAGGTCACCCGCGCCCAGTTCACCCTAGGTGACATCGCCTTGGAGATCGAGCCGGTGCGACCGGTGGGCGGTTCGATGCCCAACGGCACGGACGACCTGTTCACCGTCGCGGAGTCACTGCAGCTGTTCGCGGACGATATCGGCGTGGAGCGGAGCACCGTGGAGGACTGGCGCTACACCGCCAACCGGTGGCCCAGGAACAAGCGCAAGGAGGGGGTGTCGTTCACCGTGCACCGCATCCTGGCCTCGGTTGCAGACGAGGCCGAACGGTGGGCGGCAATCGAGGACGCGCCGTTCAACCCGCGCACCGGAGCCCGGCAATGGACGCCGGACGGCGCCAAGCGCGTGGTCGGCCAGCGGGTCGACCGCCCGGTCACGCTGGATGAGAAGGTCGCTGCGGTCGCCGACCTGACCCGGGACGACGAGGTCGCAGCCCAGGTCGCCACCGACCTGCTGAAGCGGCCCAAGGTGACCGAGCACGTCACCCCGGCCGAGAAGATGCGGGTGGTCACCGAGCTGACCCGCGACGACGACACCGCACAGGAAGTCACCCGCGACCTGCTACGCCGGCCGACGGTGGCCCGCTCGACGATGCGCGACGACACCACACGGATGCTCGTGAACCGCGCCCAGTTCGACAACACCGCCGAGAGCCGCGAGAAGATCCGCGAACGCGTCCCGGCCGTCCGCAAGATCGAGCACACCCTCGAATACGTCGACCTCGTCGGTTCCTGCCACGGCTTCGTGGCCACTCTGGGGCGGCTGGTTCCCAAGATGCGCGGCCAGCAGTTCACCGACGACGAACGCGACACCGTGCGGCGCCAGCTGGCCCGGGTCCGCGCCGCCGCCGACTGGCTGGAGGGCGCGCTTGATCACGGCGAGTTCACCCTGGACGAGCAGCTGACCCAGCTCCTGAAGGGTGAGTAGGCCATGGCGCGGCGCCCGCCGGCCCGGCCGCGGGAAGCGCGGCCGCTGTCCGAGCACTACGGCGACCTGGTCCGCGTCGCCCTGATGGAGGCCAGACCCGCTGGCCTGCACACCTACCAGCTCATGGCGGCCACCCGCCTCACCCGTTCCCAGGTCGCCCGCGGGGTGCGGCACCTGCGCGACGTCGGGGCGGCTGAGCATCTCACCCCGATCATCTGGCGGCGCAAGGACGGCTACATGTTCTCCGACGACCCCGCGGACTGGATCGAGTACGAGAAGAAGCAGCTCGCCCAGATCCTGGGACGGCTGACCCGGATGATCACGGGGACGCTCGACCCCCACCTGGCCCGCTACCCCGATGACGAGTGGGCTCAGCTGGTCACCGACCAGCTGACCGGGGTGCGCTCCACCCTCGCTCAGCTTTCGAAACAGTCCCGCTCCTGACACGAGTCCTGCCATGCCGACCTCTGCCCGCCACCGGCCCCGCCGCTATCCCTCCGACACCACCATCGCGGAATGGGCCCTGCTGGAGCCGCTGCTGCCGGTTGAGGCATGCCAGACCAAGACCGGCGGGCACCCCGAGAAATGGCCCCGCCGACAGATCGTCGACGCCATCCGCTACCTGGTCGACAACGGGACGAAATGGAGGGCGCTGCCCGTGGACTTCCCACCCTGGCAGACCGTCTACGGGTTCTTCGCGCGATGGAACCGCGCCGGGGTGGTCACCTTCATCCGCGACCAACTGCGGCGCCACATCCGCACGGACAAGGGACGCTGCCCATTCCCGGTGACGCTGATCGTCGACTCCCAATCGGTGAAAGCGGCCTCCACCGTCGGCCGGGACAGCCGCGGCTATGACGCAGGCAAAAAGATAAACGGGCGCAAAAGACACCTCGTGGTCGACACCCTCGGCCTACCCGTGATGATCACGGTGACGGCGGGCGACGTCCGCGACGAAATCATCGCCCGAGACCTCCTCTGGCGCCTGCGGCTCACCCACCCACAGATCACCCAGATCTGGGCGGACTCCGCCTACGCCCGCGACCAGCTGCCCGCCTGGACCGCAGGCCACCTCTGGATGTCTATGCGGCCAGTGCTGCGGCCTCGGGGCGCACGCGGGTTCGTCGTCCTTCCCCGCCGTTGGAAAGTTGAACGCTCCATCGGCTGGATCATGAACGCCCGCCGCAACTGCCGCGACTACGAACGTCTTCCCCAGCACGCCGAAGCGCACCTGAACTGGGCATTCATCACCCTCATGACCCGGCGCCTCACGCGCCGCGGCCCCCACGCCGGCAGCTGATCGACGAAGCCACCGCCCGACGATGGCTGACACCCCAACGAGTTCGATGTCCAAAAGCATTCATCCAGCCACACCCCTGGAAGAAGAGAGACGCCTCTGAGAAACAACCACTCATGACCATCGTGGGTGTCTTCACGCTCATCCGCGCCTTCATGCTCGTCCAGGGGGCCGCCGCTGGCCGTTCGCTGAACCGTCACAGTGACGGTTCAGCGAACGGCGACAGCGTGTAACCCCTGCCCCATACCCCCTCTGAGCTTACTCTTTAACCTTTGGCGGAGCCTCAGGAAGGTCGGCTGGGCCGTGTTTCTGGCTGAGGTCCGTCGTTAGTTCTGCGACTGGCCGGGTTTCTGCCTGTTGCACCGGTGATGGGTGTCGGCCTGCACGAGGAGAGCGAGATTATGGGAAGGGTGACGCGAGCACGGTCAGAGCGCAGGCGGGCGGTCCTTACGGTGACGGCGCTGGGGGTGGTGGCCCTGTCGGCTGGACCGGCGGCAGCCAGCGAGAACATTGTGGGCATCGGCAATGCTGCCTTCAACAACACGATGATCAACGCGAACAAGCAGGTCACGGCCGTGGGCCACACGGCACAGGGCAGTGGAGTGCTGAACAACCTCACCCAACTGCCCCTGGAATTCCCCCAGAACGGCGGAGCCGGAGGCGGTGACGGCCTCGACGGCCTTACCGGGATCCTTGGCGGCAACGGCTGATCGGTTCCGACCCAGTGCCTACGTGATTTTGCGGTCCTAGCGGCCCCTGAACTGCTGATGCGGGGTTCAGAAACAGGCACGAGTGCCGACAACAGCTCAGTCTCACCTCCCGCACCGCGCTGGCCGATCTGGCAAAGGGCGAGAGGCCCCTCTGCGTGGACTGTACGGAGTCCCTGACCACCGCCTTGCAGACGCTCAATGATCCAAAGCGCAAGGCCAAACGTGAGGCGGCCCGTGCCCGCGCTGCGGAGCAACAGGCACGTGAGTCCGCTTTGGCCGCCTGGCAGAGCGCGCAGTGCGAGGTGATGGCCTGCCGGTACCGGCTGACGTTCTCCGAGACGGTGCCCACGGCCTCGGTCCGCGAAATGGTGGCGGCCCTGGCGGTGTTGCGGTATGCGCCGCTGACCACGCCGATCTCCAACATCGGCTCCTGGCTAGATCCCCTGCACCCCGAACGGAGCGAGACTGTGCGGCTCCTGGGCGCACTGGTACGGGCTCGCCTGCTCAGGATCCACCCCACTACGCCGGTCACTGCCATGGAATGGGAGCCCGCCTCGTACGAGGACGCCCTCGCCGCGGCGGGCGGCGACCCCGAGGCCGTAGACCCCGACCCGCAGCTGACAAGCCAGTTCTTCCCGATGGAGAGCTGCTTCTACGCGCCCTTTGCCACCAGCGAGGGGACTGGCGCACAGCACCTGGACGCCGTGCTGTGCGAGCGTTTGGCACCCGAGTGCCTCACCGCAGCCCAGCACGATGACCTCCTGAAGCTGGCCCAGGAACTCATCGCCGAAGAGGCGCTGCGCTACTTCGCCGGCCGTCTGGACGACCTCAACCTGCCAGCCGTCACCGACAACCACATCGAACGACTGCGCGAGGCCGCCTACAGAGTGGCCCGACACCGACCACTCGGAGAGATCTACAACCTCGCCTGGCGCTCCACACGCTCTGCGGCAGAAGCCGCCCAGAAGAATCCGAAGGCCCCGCGTGTCAACATGAGCACGCACGCCGTCAACCAGTTTGAGACGTACGCACTCCGCGCGGCCACTGACCTGGCGTGGCAGATCAAACCCTTCGGTGAGCCATCGGGCAGGGGCCCGAGCGCGATGGCCCGCACGCTCTTCTACACCGTGCTGGACCGGCACCCGCTCGAGGCATCCGTGCCCGAGGTCGAGGAGGAACTGCCAGAACCCGCTCCCGAGCGACCCACTCCTATCACAGAGGCCCCCCGGCCTCCCGTAGACGCAACAGATGCAGAGCTGCCCGCCCTCATCAGGTGGCTCCAGGCGAGGTCATCCCCCGAATGCTGGGACCCGGGCGCCGTAGAAGAGGAACTCGGGCGCTTGGCACAGACCGCTGCGGGCATGGTGTACGACGTCGAGCAAAGGGTGGTCAAACGCGCCGTCACTCAGCTGCAGCGAATGTATGCGTGCCTGTCGACAGTCCTTGACGACCGCCAGACCGCTCTCGCTGTGCTTGCGGCCACCGAGCTGCTCCAACATCCGGTCACCAGTCCTGACCCAGGCAAGCTCGAACCAGTGGGGGCGATTGTGCTCCAACATCTGAGCGAAGCCGTCTTCCGCCCCGCAGACGACTTGTCAGAAGAGTGAGCACCGCGTTGCGGACTGGCGGCGAGGACTTGTACCGACGAGAAGACGCTCCGAAGGAGACACGCGTGGTACCCGATCCGGCACCGAGCTGCCAGGACGATGCTGTTCCGACCGTCGTCCCGGTGCTGAAAGGCTGCGTGACGATCGAGCGGACGATGACCTCCCGGCCAGCCACGCCCCGGGAAGTCGAGCTGATGGGCTACCCCGCTTCGAGCGTGATCCCCGTCGCGATCCTCACGGCCGTGCAGCGCGACGCGGATGGAAACCCCCTAGCGGTCACGGAAACCGCCATGATTGGGGCGCACGAACTCCCAGACGGCTTCCTGCCGCCGATGACGCCGCACGACTGAACGAGGACCTGGGAAAAGAGCGGCGGCCGTCGGCGCCCGGGGCGCCCGCCGTCGCGGTCAGCGCAGGCGTCCCAAATGGATGACGCTGACGCGGATCTGCCGGTCGCTGACCTCGTACATCACGCGGTACCGGCCGACGTGGATGCGGAGGACGTCGGTGCTGCCGAACGCGGCCTCGGGCCGGGGCCATGCCGAGTGCGTTCGAGCACGGCCCGGCCTGGTCGTCCAGCAGGACGGCCTTCGGTGCCTTCCTCGCCAGCTGCTGGTATCCGAACGTAGGTGCTGTGAGGAGCGCCACAGAGACATACCCAAGATTTTTTGTCGGTTCACGGCTGTGCCGCGCTGAGAGGTAACGGATCCTTCATCCAGCCCCGACAAGGAGTTCTTGCTATGACACACGGCGGTGCCCCGTCTCGCCCCGTTGTCCGTCATCCCTCAACAAGCACCGGGTTGTGCCCCGCGCCACTGCTGCCCAAGTCGCCCCGAATCGCCGGCAGCCTCCCGGCGCTGCCGTCCCACAGCCCTGTCTGCGTGGCACGCAGCATCCCCCGGCCAGAAATAGAGGTCGCTCTGTCGGTCGAGGGCTCGCCAGCCGTAGCGGCAGGGAACGCCCACCTCCTCATACGCATGCTGCTGCGGGGTGCCGCTGGTCTCCTCGCGGTAGGAGAGGCCAAGCATGAGGCGAAGGCCACGGCGCGGGTCGCTTCTCGTCTGCTCCTGCTCATGCTCGAGGAACTCTCCAGAGCACCGTCCGTGCCGACTCGTGCGGCCCTGTCCGCCGCACTGACAGCTCGCAACGCAGCCATCGAAGGTGACACCGAGGCGGTCGACGCGTTCAGCCGCACGTGGCTGGGACTGTCCCGCCCGCAAGCGTGGCGCGAGGCAGTGGAGATGGCCTTGCTCGGAGACTGGGTCGAGGCCCTTGGCCGGGGCCTGGCTACCGATGCCTACATCAGCGACTTGCTGCGTCGGCACGCGGGCAGTGAGCACCGTGCGCTCCAGCCGCTGTGGGAGCGCCGGGTACGCGGCAAGTGCACCCTTCTGCTAAGCCAGCCACTTGGTGCAGATTTGACCGTGCAGGATCTGCTTGCCGAGTTGTACACCCCGGAGGCCGCGGCACTCGCCGGGGAACTGGCCGACAGCCGCCTGTCGGCGGTGGTTCGGGGGTTGACTCCAGAGGAGGCCGCGCTCGCACGGGTCTGGGCCGCGACTGGGGAAAGCTGGACACAGACCGCGCTTAACACCGGGCTGCCGACGGCCTTCGGGGAACGGGTGCGCCGCAAGCTCAAGCGCCTCGGTGACCGGCACACCGTACGGGCGGAGGCCGCGGGCACCGAAGCGGTGGCGTCATGAGCATCTGGGCGGCAGCTCTGCCTGAGTTCCTTGGCAGCTTCGCCGCCAGCGTGCTGTTAGCCGTCGGGGTATGGGTTGCCCGAAAGCTCGGCAGCCAGCGCAACGCAGCTTCCTCTCCACCCCAGGCAGCTGAGCTCCCGACGAGCGCTGACGCGTCCAGAACACGTGAGTGACGACCAGGCAGCCGCCACGCAGTAGCACCGATCATGAAGCGCTCGGGTACCGCAAACCACTTGGGGTACCCGAGCAGCAATAGCACGCTGAGGACCTGCTGCCAGTGCAAGTTGGTCAGTCCCTCGAACTTCGACACCACGCGCGTGCCACGCGATGCCGTCGATCATTAGGAGCGCACCGTCCGGTCCGTCCCTGTTCGGCGGGCGCTCTCAAAGAGGGCACACCGGTCACCTGGTCGGTCCCATACCTCCCCGGCATGGAGAGCGGCGCGAAGCAACTGCTGGCTGAATACGGGCATCACCATGCTTGGACCTGCCCGCACGTCGTCGCCGCCACGCTCGATTGATCGTCGCCCTGACCACGCTGATCGGAGCCTGCGCAGAAGCGGCCGGCGCGGTGTACCAGCCCATCGCCGCCGCCTCGCCCGGCACGAAGGACGTCGAGGTGACTGTCTGGCCGTGTATTCAGGTCAGCCTCACCGCCGCCACCCTGCTGGACAGGGCCCGTGCCGAGGACGACGCCCGGTGGCCGGCCGTCACGGCGTGGGAGCGGGCGCAGGACCAGCGGACATATGTGGCGCGGTGTGCCGTGGCGCAGGCACAGGAGTTCATGGAGCAGGACGACCTGTCCGGTCAGAACGGCGTGCCGCTGCCGACGGTGGAGCAGGCCGCCGCGATGGACCTGGTGAGCGCCGACGTCGAGGTCACAGCACGCTGGCGGACCGATCCGGAGGAGGCGGTCGCTCTGGTGCACGAGCTGGCGGCTGGCGGCGAGCTTGCTGTGGACGAGATCCTCGACGAGGCGGTCGACGCCGCGGCGGTGACCGGTCTACTGGCACTACAGGAGGCGCGCACCGCCCCGGACCCGAGCACGGCGGCGGAACTCTGTCTGAGTGCCGTCTCCCACATCGCGCTCGCGGTCACCCTGGCCTCAGCCGACTTGGACTGACCGCGATCGATGCTCCCCGTGCTGTCTGTTCTCGTGACCATTCAGCTCTCCTGGTGACTCCCGAACTGATGACGAATTACTGCTGGTTGTCGGGCTCTGGCCCACTTGTTGTGGAGAGCTCACCGGCGGCGATGTCAGTGGCGTGTGTGGTGGGATGACCGTGCTCTATCAGTCTCTGGAAGAGGTAGTGCTGTGTCCGGGTATCCGTCGCTGACACGTGCTCTGGCCGAGGCGCTGGTCGACGTTCTCTGGTTCGTCGAAGGGTGCGAGGACGAACAGATGGACCCGGATGTGAGTGGGGGTGTTGGTGGCATTGGGTGGGTGTCAGCGGGACAGGGTGCTGGGTGCCTGGTCATGGGGATAGTTGCGGGCGGGCCCGCTGTCA
>NZ_JBVIJT010000018.1:0-89614 GCF_055581265.1 Streptomyces sp. NPDC031466 | reverse complement strand
TCGGCCAGCCACGCCAGATGGTCCCGGAACGGACGCACGGCCGGCAGGTCCCGCGCCTCCCCCGCGCGGTACAGCTCCAGCAGGTCACGGAAGAGAACCGGCAGCGACCAGCCGTCGAGCAGGATGTGATGGAGCGTCAGGAGCAGGCGGTGCTGTTCGCGCGCCGTGCGCTCCACGGTGAACCGGAGCAGGGGCGGCCGGGTCAGGTCGAAACCCGCCGCGCGCTCGGCGCGGGAGGTGGCGTCGAGCGCGGTGCGCAGCTCCTGGAGGTCCAGGCCGGTCAGGTCGGCGTAGCGCCAGGGCGCCGGGGACGGTTCGGGTACGACCTGCACGGGCCGGTCGAGTCCTTCGTGCCGGAAGGCGGCGCGCAGGTTGGCGTGCCGTCGCAGCAGGTCGTCGGCGGCGCCGCGCAGCCGCCGGGGGTCGAGGGGCCCGGTCAGGTCCACCGCGCACTGGACCACGTAGTCGTCGGGTGAGCCCTCCGCCGTGTCGTGGTGCACGTGGTGGAAGAGCAGCCCTTGTTGCAGGGGGGACAGCGGCAGGACGTCCTCGATACGGGGGTGCAGCTCCTCCAGAGCGGTGAGGTCGGCCACGGTGAGGCCGGGCGCGGTGACATCCGGGGGCGTCAGCCCCGGTCGCCCGTCGGCGAGTTCCGCCAGCGCGGTGAACCAGAGGTCGGCCAGGTGCCGCGCCTGCTCGTCGGGGACCAGCTCGCGCGCCCAGGTCCACGACGCGGCCAGCGTCGGTCCCGCCGGGCCGTCCAGGGTGAGGGCGTCGAGGGCGATGGCGTGCGGGAGAGGTGTGGCGGGGTCCTGCTCGTCGAGGGCGGCGCCGTCGTCGGCCGCCGTCCACGGCTGCGCGCCGTCGGCCTGGACGCGGCCGAGGTAGTTGAAGCCGAAGTCGGGGTGCGGCGCGGCGGCGAGCCGGGGGCGGGTGGCGGGGTTGAGGTGGCGGAGCAGGCCGTGGGTGATGCCGTGGTCGGGGACGGCGCGCAGGCGTTCCTTGACGTCGGTGAGAGCGGTGAGGGGGGTGGTGCCCGGCCGCAGCAGCAGGGGGTGCAGCGAGGTGAACCAGCCGATGGTCCTCGTCAGGTCCGCGCCCGGCACGCAGCGCTCCGTGCGGCCGTGTCCCTCCACCTCGACCAGCACGTCGGTGCGGCGCGGGTCCCAGCGGGTCACGGCGAGCGCCAGGCCGGCGAGCAGCAGTTCCCGTGCGTCGCAGCGCAGGGCCGCGGTGGCGTCCAGGACACGTGCGGTGGTCTCGGGGGGCAGGGTCAGGGTCGTCCGGCCCGCGGTCGCGACCACGTCCACGGCCGGGTCGAGCGGCCGCCCGCCGACGGGGAGCGAGCGGCGGGCGTGCCGCTCCAGCCAGGCGTCGAGTTCCGCTTCCCGCGCCGGGTCCGTGGCCAGGCTCTGGAGCGCCTGTGCCCAGGCCCGCAGGGGTGTGCCCGCCGGTCGCAGGCCGATGGGCAGGTCGTCGCGCCGGGCCTGCCAGGCCTCGGCGAGGTCGGGCAGCAGGATGCGCCAGGACACACCGTCGACGGCGATGTGGTGGGCCACGAGCAGCAGCCGGCCCGGTTCGTCGCCGCGGTCGAGCCAGACGACGTCGAGGACCTCGCCGCGCTCCGGGGCGAGTCGTGCGCGGGCGGCGGCGGCCTGGGCGCGCAGCAGGTCCGGCAGCGCCGCGCCGTGGGCCGCCACGCGGCGCACATGGCCGCGGACGTCGACCGCGCCCGGGGGCAGCACCCGCAGCCGCCACCGGGCCCCGGTGGTCAGGGCCAGGCGCAGCGCGTCGTGGTGGTCGACCGCGGCCGTGACGGCGTCGGTCAGTTCCGGGAGGCCGAGGCGGGGTGGCACGGACACGGCCACCGACTGGTGGAACGAGCCGACGGGGCCGCCCAGTTCGCGCAGTCGGTGGACGACGGGGGTCAGCGGCACGTCGCCGGTGTCGGGGCCGGACACGCCGACGGCCGCCGTCGGGGCCAGCGCGGCGAGAGCGGCCGGGGTGGGGTGCTCGAACAGGTCCCGCGTGCTGACGGTGAATCCGGCGGCGCGTGCCTGGTTCACCAGTTGGATGGAGAGGATGCTGTCGCCGCCCAGGTCGAAGAAGCCGTCTTCCGGACGGACCGTGTCGAGGGACAGGACGCGGGCGAACAGCTCGCACATCAGGCGCTCGCGGGCGTCGCGGGGCGCTCGGCCCGGCGGGCGGGTGTTGTCCGGGCGGGGCAGCGCGCGCCGGTCGATCTTGTCGTTGACGGTCAACGGCAGCGCGTCGAGCAGGACGTACGCCGAGGGCAGCAGGTAGGCGGGCAGCCGTCGGCCCAGCCACTCGCGCAGTTCGGCGACGTCGGGGCGGTCGCCCGGCGCGGGCACCGCGTACACCGTCAGGCGCCGGTCCCCCGGCGTGTCCTCGCGGACGACGGCGACGCTCTGGGCGACCTGGGGGTGGGCGGTCAGCGCCGCCTCGACCTCGCCCGGCTCGACGCGGAAGCCGCGCAGCTTCACCTGGTCGTCGGCGCGGCCGAGGAATTCCACCGCTCCGGCCCGGTTCCAGCGCACCCGGTCGCCGGTGCGGTACATCCGCTCGCCGGGCTCACCGTAGGGGCAGGCGACGAAGCGTTCGGCGGTGAGCGGGGCGCGCCGGTGGTAGCCCCGGGCGAGGCCGCCGGCGATGTACAGCTCGCCGGCGACGCCGGGGGGCACGGGGAGCAGCCGTTCGTCCAGGACGTACAGGCGTTTGCCGTCGAAGGGGGTGCCGATGGGGACGGTTCCGGTGCTCGGTGCGGTCGTGTCGCCCGGCGCGGTGGCGTCCCGGTGGGGTGCGCAGTCCCAGATGGCGGCTCCGACGGTCGCCTCGGTGGGGCCGTAGCCGTTGAGGATTCTGCGGCCCGGCAGCCAGCGGCGGACCAGGTCGGGCGGGCACACGTCCCCGTTGAGGGTCAGGGTGACGCCTTCGGGCAGGCTGCCCTCGGGCAGGTTGGCGACGACGGCGGGCTGCACCGCGAGGTGGGTGACGCCGGCCGCGCGCACGAAGTCGGCGAGGTCCTGGCCGAGTGGTGTGTCCTGGGGTGCCAGGACGAGGGTCGCGCCGGACAGCAGGGCGCAGAAGGAGTCCCACAGCGAGGTGTCGAAGCTGGTGGAGACCAGTTGCAGGACGCGGCTGCCCGCGCCGAGCCCGAGCAGCCCGGTCTGCAGCGAGGAGAGCGCGGCGATCCCGGTGTGCGGGGTGACCACTCCCTTAGGTACGCCCGTGGAGCCGGAGGTGTAGATGACGTACGCGGCGTGCTCGTGCCGCAGGGGCGCCGTGCGGTCCGTGTCGTCGAGGTCGCCGGCCGGCCGGCGGCGCACCGACGCGGTGACCTCGGGATCGTCGAGCAGCAGGCAGGGGGCGCCCGCCGTGCGCAGCCCCGGGAGGAGGCCCCGGGTGGTCAGGACCGTCCGGGGGGCGGCGTCCCCGAGCATGAGGCGGATGCGCTCGGGCGGGTAGTCGGGGTCGATGGGCAGGAAGGCGGCTCCCGCCTTGGCGACGGCGATCCAGGCCACCACCCACAGGACCGAGCGGCGCAGGGCGACGCCCACGAAGGTGTCCGGTCCGGCGCCCAGGCGGATGATCTCGCGGGCCAACCGGTTGGCCCGCTCGTCCAGTTCGCGGTAGGTGAGGGCCTGCCCGTCGGTGCCTTCGCGTACGGCGACGGCGTGGGGGGTCGCGGCCGCCTGCGCCTCGAACAGGGCGGGCAGGGTGCGCGGCGTGGCGCCGGAGGCGCCGCTCGCCCACTTTGTGAGGAGGGTGCGGCGTTCGCGGGACCCGAGGATGTCGAGGTCGCCGACGGGGGTGTCGGGGTCGGTGACGAGGGCGGTGAGGACGCGGACCAACCGTGCGGCGATCGAGCGCGCGTTCTCTGCGTCGAACAGGTCGGAGCGGTACTCCAACTCGCCGAGGAGCCCGCCCTCGTGGTCCGCGCTCGCGGTGAACGTGACGCCGAGGTCGAACTTGACGAGGCCGGTGGGGATGTCGCTCACGCGCGCCTCGAGGCCGGGGAACCGGGCCCCGGGCGCGTCGAGGACCGCCTGGGCGGGCGCGTCGTCGAAGGTGAGCATGGTCTGGAACAGCGGATGGCGCGAGAGCGAGCGGGCCGTGCTCAGCTCTTCGACCACCTGCTCGAAGGGCACGTCCTGGTGGGCCTGTGCCCGCAGGTTCGTCTCGCGCCCGGCGGCCAGGAGGTCGCGGAAGGTCGGCGTCCCGGAGAGGTCGCAGCGCAGTACGACGGTGTTGACGAACGCGCCCACCGCCTCGTGGAACGCCGCGTCCGTACGGCCCGACACGGGACAGCCCACCGGGATGTCCCGGCCGCCGCCGAGTCGCGAGAGCAGGACGGACAGCGCGGTGTGCAGGCCGACGAACGGGGTGGTGCGGGCGGCGCCGACCAGGCCGAGCAGGGCTCGGTACGCGGTGTCCGGCACCCGGAAGGGCACGCGTCCGCCCCGGTCGGACAGCGCGGCGGCGCGCGGCCGGTCGAGAGGAAGGGGAACCTCCTCCGGCAGTCCGGCCAATGCCTCGCGCCAGTAGGACAGTTGGCGGGCGCCGACACTGTCCGGGTCGTCGGGGGAGCCGAGCAGGGCGGCTTGGCGCAGGGTGTGGTCGGCGTACTGCGCGGCGGGCTCGGGCCAGTGGGCCGCGGTGCCCTCGCGCCGCGCCGCGTAGGCGTGTGCCAGGTCGCGCACGAGCGGGGCTACGGACCAGCCGTCGCCCGCGATGTGGTGGGCGACGAGCAGCAGTACGTGCTCGTCGGCGCCGAGCCGCAAGAGCGTCGCGCGAAACGGCGGGGCGTGTGTCAGGTCGAACGGCCGCAGCGCCTCGTGGCGCAGCCGCTCGTCCGACTCGTCGGCGGTCGCCGGGAGCGGGGCGAGCGGGTACGGGGCGCCGGGCGGCGGTTGCACGAGCTGGTGCGGGCCCTGCGCGTCCTGGGCGAAGAGGGTGCGCAGGATCTCGTGGCGCTTGATGACGTCGGTGAGGGCGGCCCCGAGCGCCGCGAGGTCCAGGGCGCCCTTGAGCCGCAGCGCCATGGGCATGTTGTAGGTCGTGCGGGACGATTCCAGCTGGTGCAGGAACCACAGGCGGCGCTGCGCGGGCGACATCGGGACGCGCTCGGGCCGGGGCACGACCGCTCCCCCGACGGCCTCGTCCATGTCGGCCGGGGCCTGTGGCCGGCTCAGCACGAGGGCCAGTTCGGCGGGCGTGGGCGCGTCGAAGATCTGCCGTACCGACACGGAGGTGCCGAGCGCGGCGCGGACGCGGCCGACCAGCCGGGTGGCCATCAGGGAGTGGCCGCCGAGGTCGAAGAAGTTGTCGTCGGGGCCGACGGTGTCCGTTCCGAAGACGCCGGCGAACAGCTCGCACAGCGTCTCCTCCCGGTAACCACGCGGGGGCCGACCGGCCGGCCGCTCCGTCACGGGGGCGGGCAGCGCGGACAGGTCGAGTTTGCCGTTGGCGGACAGTGGCAGTTCGGGCACGATCTGGAAGGACTGCGGTACCGCGTGTCTGGGCAGCTGCCGACGCGCGTGCTCGCGCAGCTCCGCCGGCGTCGGCGCGGCGCCCTCGCGCGGCACGACGTAGGCCGCGAGCCGCTCGTCGCGCAGCGCCACGCCCGCCCGTACGACGCCGGGGTGAGCGCCCAGGACGGCCTCGACCTCGCCGGGCTCCACCCGGAACCCGCGGACGTTGATCTGGCTGTCGGCGCGGCCGAGGTACTCCACCTGGCCGTCCGCGAGGCGGCGCACGAGGTCCCCGGTGCGGTAGGCCCGGGTGCCGGGCGGGCCGTAGGGGCAGGCCACGAAGCGCTCCGCGCTCAGGTCCGGCCGCCCCAGGTACCCCCGGGCCAGTCCGGGCCCGGCCAGGTACAGCTCCCCCGGCACGCCCACGGGCACCGGGCGCAGCGCGCTGTCCAGGATCAGGGCGCTGGTGCCGCGCACCGGCCTGCCGATCACCGGGGCGGACGCGTCGGCCAGGTCGGCGGCGAGGGCGTCGACGGTGAACTCGGTGGGTCCGTAGAGATTGTGGGCGACGACGTCCGGCGCCGAACGCAGCCGGGTCCACAGCCGCTCCCCCGCCGCCTCCCCGCCGAGCAACACGACCGAGGGGCGTTCGGCGCCGTCGAGCAGGCCCTCCTCCAGCAGGATCTCGGCGTACGACGGCGTGACGTCGAGGACGTCCGCGCGGGTGCGCCGGAGATGGTCGACCACGGCGGCGGCGTCGCGCCGGGTGGCGTCGCCGAGCAGGTGCAGTTCGTGGCCGCCCAGCATCCAGATGAGCGCTTCCCACGACGTGTCGAAGGACAGTGACGCGGTGAGCACGAACCGCAGGCGGCGGCCCGCCCGCCGGGTCTGCGGGCCCACCAGGGCCTGGTGATGGTGCGTGATGAGGTTGACGGCGCCGCGCTGTTCGATGACCACGCCCTTGGGACGGCCGGTCGAGCCCGATGTGTACATGACGTACGCGGCGTCGGCCGGGGAGAGCGGCCGCAGGCGCTCCGTGTCGTCGACGGGGCCGGCCGGCCGCCCGGCGACGGCCGCCGCGGTGGCCGCGTCGTCCAGATCAACCCGCCGGGCGTCGCCGACCGGGCGCTGTCCGCCCGCCGTGACGACGAGGACGGGGCGGGCGCTGTGCAGCAGCCGCTCGATCCGCAGTTCCGGCAGGTCGTCCTCTACGGGCAGATAGGCGGCCCCCGACTTGAGGACGGCGAACAGGGCCACGACCAGGTCGCGGCGGCGTGGAAGCAGCAGCGCGACGACGGTGCCGGGACCGGCCCCCAGGCCGATCAGGTGCCGGGCGAGGCGGTTCGCGCGGGCTTCCAGGTCCGCGAAGGTCAGCGGTGTCTCACCCTCGCACACCAGGGCCGTGGCGGTGGCCGGGGCGGCCGCCATCAGGTGGTGCGCCAGGTCGGGGACGGTCGGGTGGGGCGGCCGCCGGTGGCCGGGGTCCGTGGCCCCCTCGGCGGCGGTGTCCGCCCCGGCCCGCGCGGCGGCCAGGGCCTGCCGGTGTTCCGCGGGTGCCAGCAGGTCGAGCCGGCCGAGCGGCAGCCGGGGCCGCGTCACCACCGCCTCCAGGACCCGGGCGACGCGGTCGGCCAGGGTCGCCGCGCCTGCCGGGTCGCCGGGCGCCGGGCGGCGTTCCACCTGGAGGACGAGTTCGTCCCCGACCGTCACCGTCAGGGCCAGCGGGTAGTGCGTGGTGTCGTGGAAGCCGGTACCGGTGATCCGCAGCCCGGCCGCGTCGGCGGCCGACGCCAGTTCGGCGCGGCCCGGTGGCTGGTTCTGCACGGACAGCAGCGTGTCGAAGAGCTGCTCGACACCTGCGGCCCGCTGGACCTCGGCGAGACCGAGGTGCTGATGGGGCAGCAGTGCCGTCTGCTCACCCTGGAGCCGGACGAGCAGGTCGAGCAGCGGTTCCCCGGGCCTCCAGGCCACCCGTACGGGAACGGTGTTGACGAACAGACCCACCATCTCGGCGTGTCCGTCGAGTTCGGCGGGCCGGCCCGCGACGGTGTTGCCGAAGACCACGTCGGTGCGGCCGGTCACCTGTCCGAGCACCTGTGCCCAGGCGCCCTGGAGAACCGTCGCGAGGGTCAGTCCCGCCGCCCGCGCCCGCCGTTCGAGCAGCGCGGTCGTCCGGCGCGGCAGCCGCACCCGGGCCACCTCCGAGGCCTCGGCGTCGAGGGGGCCGTCCGGCGCCACGAGGGTGGGCTCGACGGGCCCCGCGAGCGCCGTGGTCCAGGCCGCGACCGCCGTCTCCCGGTCGCGGGAGGCGAGCAGCCGCAGGTGCTCGGCGAACGGCACGGGCACGGGGAGGTCGCGTGCGCCGGCGGCCCCGGCCCCGTACAGCCGCAGCAGCTCGCGCAGCAGCACGGGCAGCGACCAGCCGTCGAGGAGCAGGTGGTGGTAGGTGAGCACGAGCCGGTGCCGGTCGTCGCCGAAGGCGATCAGCCGTGCCCTGAGCAGGGGGGCGCGGGACAGGTCGAACCTCGCCGAGCGGTCGGCGTCGGCCGCCCGCCGTGCGGCCGCCTCCCGGTCGGTCTCGGGCAGCGTCGCCACGTCGGTGCGCTCCCACGGGGTGGGCACCTGGGCCGGGCAGAAGACGACGGGGGTGCTCAGCGCCTCGTGCAGGAAGGCGGACCGCAGGGTGGCGTGGCGGTCGAGCAGGTGTCCGACGGCGTCGCGCATCCGTGCGGGGTCCACTTCGCCCGCCAGGTCCAGCTCGCACTGCACCACGTAGTGGTCGGGCCGGTCGGGGCCGTCCAGCAGTCCGAGGAAGAGCAGGCCCTCTTGCAGCGGGGTGACCGGGAGGATCTCGCCCGCGCCCCGCGCGGCCCGGACGGCCGCGAGTTCGTGGGGCGGCAGCGGCGCGGGGAGCGGCCCGGCCGCCGCTCGGCCGGGGCCGACGGGCTCGGCCAGGGCGGCGAGGGCGGCGGGAGTGCGGTGCTCCAGCACGTCGCGGGCGGTCAGGGCGAGCCCGGCACGGCGGGCGCGACCCACCAGCGCCAGCGCCTTGACGCTGTCGCCGCCCAGGTCCGTGAAGCCGTCGTCGGCCGAGATCCCGCCGATGCCGAGCAGTTCCTCGAAGAGGGCGCACAGCACGGTCTCCCGTGGCCCGGACGGGGGGCGACCGGTGCTCGCGGCGGTGTCGGGGGCGGGCAGCGCCCGCCGGTCGAGCTTGCCGTTCGGGGTCAGCGGGAGGGCCGCCAGGACCATGACGTGGGAGGGCACGGCGGGGCCGGGGAGCAGGGCGGCCACGTGCCGGCGGACCTGGGCGGCGAAATCGGCGTCCGAGACCCCGGCTCCGGTGGCCGAGCCGTCGGCGGCGCGTGTCACGTAGCCGGTGAGGCGACGGTCGGCGGGGCTCTGGCCGTGCACGGCGGCTGCCGCGCCGCCGACGCCGGGCGCGCCCAGCAGGGCGGCCTCGACCTCGGCCGGCTCGACCCGGTGGCCGCGCACCTTGACCTGGGCGTCGGTGCGGCCGACGAACTCCAGGCCGCCGCTCTCCCGTACGCGTACGCGGTCGCCGGTCCGGTACATCCGCTCGTGCGGGGAGCCGAAGGGGTCGGCGACGAACCGCTCGGCCGTCAGGTCCGGGCGGCCCAGATAGCCCCGGGCCAGGCCCGCGCCCGCCAGGTACAGTTCGCCGCTCTCCCCGGCCCGCACGGGTCGCAGCTGGTCGTCGAGCACATGGGCCGTGGTGTTCCAGATCGGGGTGCCGAGGGCGACGTCCGGTCCCTCGCACGCGGCGAACAGGCTGTCCCCGGTGGCCTCCGAGGAGCCGTACAGGTTCAGGAGCGTGGCCGCCGGCAGGGCCTGTGCGAACCGCTCGGCGTCCTGCTCTCTCAGCACCTCCCCGCTGCTGACCCACAGGCGGCACGGGCGCAGCCGGTGGGCGTCCGCGCCGTCCAGCAGCGCGCCGAGCAGGCTCGGGACCACGGTGACGCGGCCGATGCCGTACCGCTCCACCAGGTCCGCGATGCCGTCGGCCGCCGCCACCGCGCCGTCCGGGGCGAGCACGAGCGGCGCGCCGCTCAGCAGGGCGCCGAACAGCTCCGTGGTGCCGTCGATGAAGCTCAGCGACGTCTTGCCGAGGACGGCTTCCCCCTGGCGGTGCGGGAAGGCCCCCTCGAACCAGCGCACCCGGTTCAGCACGCCCGCGTGCACTCCGACGACGCCCTTGGGGCGGCCGGTCGAGCCGGAGGTGTGGATGACGTAGGCGGCCGATGTGGGGGGCACGGTGGGGCGTTCGGCGCCGGACAGCTCGTCCGGGGCGTGCGCCGCCAGCTCGCGCAGCACCTCGGGGTCGTCCAGTGCGACGACGTGCGCAGCGGTGGGGGGCAGCGCGGCGGCGAGCGCGGCCGTGGTGAGCACGGTGTGCGGGGCGGTGTCGGCCAGGACGAACTCGATGCGCCCGGCCGGGTAGTCGGGGTCGAGCGGCACGTAGGCGCCGCCCGCCTTGGTCACGGCGAGCACCGAGGTGACCTGGGCGAGGGAGCGCGGCAGATGGATGGCGACCGGCGTCTCGGGGCCCACCCCCCGGCCGAGCAGCAGGCGGGCCAGCCGGTTGGCGTCGGCGTTGAGTTCGCCCGCCGTGACACGGGTGGCGCCTTCGACGACGGCGAGCGCCGCCGGGTGGCCGGTGGCCCGCTGCTCGAAGGCAGTGGCGAGGTTCGGGCCGAAGGCTTCCTGCGGGACGTCGGCCCCCCGGAGCGAGGTGTCCGGGAGGGCGTCGCAGTGGCCGGAGCGCGGGGGGAGCGCGCCCACCGGGCGTCCGGGGTCTGCGGCGGCCCGCAGCAGATGGCCGATGAGGTCGTCACGGAGCTCGGCCAGGCCCGCCTCGGAGTACTCCTCGGCGTGGGCGTGCAGGTCGAGCGCGAGGCCGCCGCTGCCGTCGGGCGCGCCGTGGACGTTGAGGGTGAGCCCGTGCACGGGTCCGGTGGACAGCTGGTCGGTGACGGCCTCGACGGCGCCGAAGCGCAGAGTCCGGTCGAAGGCCATCACGTTGAGCATCAGGGCGCCGAACCCCGCGCCGGTCCAGCCGAGTTCACGCCGCAGGTCCTCGCCGCGATAGCGCTGGTGGCGCAGGACGGGGCCGAGCGTTTCACGCACCCGCCCCACCAGGTCGGTGACGGTGTCCCAACGTCCGACGGTCAGACGCAGCGGCAGTTCGTTGGCGAGCATGCCCGGGGTGGTCAGGGCGGCGCGCCCGACGCGGGTGGACAACGGCAGGCCGAACACGACCTCGTCCCGGTCGCCGGCCGCCCTGCGGTGGGCGGCGGTGAGCGCGATCACGAGGACCGTCCAGGGCACACCGGCCGCGCGGGCCGCCTCGACGAGGGGCCGGGTCTGCTCCTCGGTCAGGCGGCCCCGGCTGCGCGCCCGCGGTCCAGCGTCCCGGTGACCGCGCGACGGGGGCGCGTCGGCTCCGGCCAGCTTCGCCAGCCAGTACGCCCGGTCGTCCGCGTGCCTGGCGGACTCCTCGTAGGCACGGTCCTGTTCGACCAGTGCGGCGAGGCTGCCCGCGGCGGCCCCGGGCACGGCACGGCCGGCGGTGAGGGCGGTGTAGACCTGGGCGATCCGGGCGGTGTGCAGGCTCTGGCCGTAGCCGTCGAGGACCGCGTGGTGGTACGTCAGGACGAGGCGGTGCCTGAGGGGGCCCAGCCGCAGGAGCGCGTGGGCCACGAGAGGATCGCCGCCGAGCAGGGCCGGGGCAGCCGTGAGCCGGTCGGCCGCCCAGGCGTCGGCCGCCGCGGCCGGGTCCCGGTCCCCGCCGAGGTCGACTTCGGCGAGGGCGGCCTCGGCCCGCGCCTCGGCGGGCGTCAGGACGTGCTGCAGCAGCCGGTCGTCCCGCTCGGTGAAGCGCACCCGCAACGTCTCGGCGTCCGCGACGGCTCGGGCCACGGCACGGCGGAGCAGGTCGGTGTCGAGGGGTCCGGTCAGTTCCAGCACGGCCCCGCAGTGGAACGCGCCGGCGTCCCCGTCGAGCTTCTCGGCGATGTGGACGCCGCGCTGCGCGGCCGTCGCGGGCAGCGGGTCGAGTCCCGCCCGGCGGATGTTCACGGGGCATGCTCCAGGTCTGCGTGGACGGGTGGGGGGGGGATACGCCGCTCGGAACGGGGTCAGGTCGCCTCGGGACCGGTGAAGAACGCGGCGAGCGCGTCGATGCTGGGGTGGTCCCAGACGACGGCCGGGTCGACCTCGATGCCGAGGCGGTCCTCGATGGCGGTGGCCAGGGTCAGGCCCGCGATGGAGTCCAGGCCGTACTCGCCCATGGACGCGGCGCGGTCGATGGGCTCGGCCGGGTCGCCGAGCAACGCGGCGACCTCGCCGGCCAGCCAGTCGCTCAGCTCTTCACGTGCGCGGTCGGCGCGGACTTCGGTCATGGTCGGTTCTCCTCCTGCGGCAGGGGTCACGGCATGCGACGCGGGTGGTCTCCCGCGGCGCGGGTCAGGGCATCGCCCCTCGTCCGCCGTCCGGGAGCGGCCGGCCGGTGAGGTCGAAGGAGCGTCCCGCGCCGAGGCGGTCGAGCAGCTCGGTGACGAGCGGCTCCGCCAGGTCCTCGGGCAGCGCCGTCGGGCGGCCGCCCAGCCGCCCGTGCAGGCGGGTGAGCACGGCCTGGAGCCAGGCCGGCTCGCCCTGCGGTCCGCCGCGGTGGCGGTTGTGCCGCCAGATGCCGAGGCAGGCCGCGGCCGCGAGCAGGTGCCCGGTGCGGGTCACGAGTTCGGAGGAGCGCGCTCCGGTGGTGACGCCCAGTTCGGAGAGGGGCAGCGAGCGGCATTCGCGTACGAGGGCTGCGTGTTCGGCGAGGAACAGCGCGCCCAGTTCGGCGCAGCGGCCGGACAGCGCGGGCACCGAGGCGCGCAGGGTCCCGGTGAGGTGGTCGCTCCCCGAGCCGCTGAGCCTGAGCCGGTCGAACCGCAGGGGCGGCAGCGGCGCGTCGAGCCGGAACAGCTCCTCCGGGGCCGGCCGCGGGTCCGGTGCGGCCCACGAGCGGCGGGCGAGGACCGGGAGCTGGGGCAGGACGTTCGACTCGCAGGCCCCGCGCGCCGCGTGCCCGAAGCTCACGACACGCACGTCCCGCAGCAGCTTCTGGAAGATCGCCGCCGGCCCGCCGCGCAGATAGAAGTGGGCGCCCATGAGTTCGGAGAGGGTGTACATGACGTCGAGCAGCAGCGCGGACCCGAAGTGCTTGAACACCGAGGCGAGCACGCTGAGTTCGGCCGGCAGCACATGGACGGCCCGCAGCACGGTCGCGCTCAGGCACTCCACGGCGAGCAGGTCGGCGTAGGCCCCGGCGAGAGTGGAGCGCAGGTACGGCAGGTCCATCGCCGGCCGCCCGTACAGGCGTCGGTCGAGCAGGTGGCGCAGGGTCACGCGCAGGCCCGTCTCCACCGGCCCGCACATCACGGCGGGCAGGACGCTCCGGGTGATCTGGAAGGACCGCAGCGCGGTCTCCAGGCCGCCGCCGGTGCGGCCCAGAACGCTGCCGGGCGGCAACGGGCAGTCGGCGAACTCGATGCCGTGCAACTGCACTCCCCGCATGCCCGAGCTGAGGAAACGCGGCAGGTCGTGCACGCGTGCGGGGTCGAGGTTGCGCTTGTCGACCAGTACTTGCGAGTGGCTGCGGCTGCCGCGGCGCTCGTCGGTGCGGGCGAACACGACCAGGGCGTCGGCGCGCCGGATGTTCGTCACGACCTCCTTGCGGCCGCGCAGCACGGGTCCCGCGCCGGTCTCGGCCACGGCGCACTCCACCCCCGCCATGTCGTTGCCGTGGGCCAGCTCGTGGTAGGCCGCCGCGATCCTGCGGTCCGACAGGAGAAGGCGGGCGGTGGCGCGCTGCTGGCGGTCGTCGCCGGCCAGCCAGACGTTGACCGCCGCGATGAACGAGCTCATGCCGTAGCCGAGCCCCAGGCACGGGTCGCGCCGGTACACGGCACGCAGGGCCGCCACCAGCTCGTCGAGGCGGCTCAGCCGCCCGCCGAGCGCGGTGGGCACGAAGTCGGCGTTGAGCCCGTGCTCGTCCAGGGCCCGTTCGCCGGCGGCGCACATCTCGCCGCGCTCGTCGGCCCGCAGGATCGCGGCGAAGCCGAGGGGGTTGGCGTCGTCGAAGGGGTCCGCCAGCCGGTTCTCCAGTGCGTCGATGAGGGTGGGCGCCTCGGGGCCGGGGCCGGGGTCGGCGTGACGGCTGTCGACGGTCATGCCCCCTCCCTCCCGGGAAGCGTGTCGGGGAGCAGGGAGAGTCCCTCCGCGTCGGGCCCCGCGTCGAGCAGTGCGGCGGCGAGCAGGTCGCGGGCGTCGGGCCCCGCGGGGGGCTCCAGGCCCAGGCGGCTGAGGACGGTCGTCAGGCAGGCCCGTATCCAGAGCGCGTCCTGCCACCAACGGGCGTCGCGCGAAGGGGTGTTGTGGAGCCACAGGGCCAGGCAGGCCGCCCCGGCGAAACACCATTCGTACCGTTGGACGAGGTCGAAGGCGGCGGGTGGCACGCCCCCCGTCGTGCGGCAGGCGGCGATCTCCTCGTGCAGGCGCTGCGACTGTGCGGTCAGGGCGCGGGCCGCGTGCGCGATGTCCGGCGGACCGCCGGCCCCGGCCAGGTCGGCCGCGTCGGGCAGCGCCTGGACGACGCCGCACCCGTCACTGGTCAGGGCCAGCCGCGTGGGGTCCAGGGCCGGCCGCCGCGCACCGTGCCGGGCCGCCGCGACGACCCCGGCGCTGTCGTGGGAGCCGGCCCTGTGGGCGCGGGTGAGCAGCGGGAAGGAGGTGGCGAGGGCGTGGCGGTTGACCGCTGTGCTGCCGTCGAAGATCCCCACGATGCGGTGGTCCCGGTCGAGCTTGGCGAAGGCGCCGTGCTCGAAGACCGTGGTGACGAAGCCGCGCACGCCCAGCAGGTCGCCGAGCTGGTCGAGCGCCCGCTGCACGGTCGTGGGCACGAACGCCTTGGTGACGGCCGAGAGCACACCCAGCTCGCGGGTCAGGGTCTGGGCGGCGCGTCCCGCGAACACCGCGACCGCCTCGGCGGTCAGGATCGAGGCCGCGGCGTCACCCAGTACGCGGCGTACGCGCGGCAGGTCGGCCAGGTGGTGCCCGTAGAGGTCGCGGCCCGCGAGGAAGCGCAGGGCGAGCGGCAGGGCGTGGTCGGCCGCGCCCAGGGAGAGGGCGGTGGCGAAGATCCGGGTGACCTGGAGCGACTTGAGGGCCACCTCGAACCCGGAGCCCTCCGGCCCGATGAGGCACGAGCCGGGTGCCGGGGCGCCGCGCAGGGTGAAACCGCTGATGTCGGCCCCGCGGACGCCGTGAGTCAGTTCCTTGGGCAGCGTCCGGCAGGTGCCGTCCGGCAGCGTCGACCTGTCCAGCAGGAAGAAGCTCAGGCCCCGGGGCCCGCCGTCGGCGCGGGTGCGGGCGAGGACGCAGGCGTACCGCGCCCGCGTGCCGTTGTTGATCAGCCACTTCTCGCCGTCGAGCCGCCAGTCGCGGCCGTGCGGGCGCGCGGTCAGCCGGCTCGCGAGCAGATCGCTGCCGTGACCGCGTTCGGTCATCGCCCAGCACACCTCGGCGCCGGACATGATCACGCCGGCCAGCTCCGCCGCCTGCCGGTCGGTGCCGGCCACCCAGGTGGGCATCGCGCCCAGGAACGTCTTGCCGTGCGCGACGGCGAGGGTGAGATCGTGCCGGGCGATGACACGCAGGACGGACCAGAGCCTGTCCAGGCCGTGCAGCAGGCCGCCGTGGCGGCGCGGTACGTAGTGGGCGGGGACCCCCGCCTCGCCGAGCAGGTGGTGCGCGGCCGCCGGGAACGCCTCGGCCTCGTCCCACGCGGCGAGCCTCGCGGGGTCCAGGGCTCCGCCGGGCCGCGCCGCGTGTCGGAGCAGGTCCCGGAGCCGGGCGGCGGTGACCGCCGCCGGAGCGGTGCTCGTCATGTCGCGCGCCCCTCCCCCGCCGCCACCGCGGCCGCGCCGAGCCCGGGGTCGTACTCGGCGAACAGCGGTTCCACGCCGCCCGACAGGAACAGCTCCCGCATCGCGGAGCGCTGCACCTTGCCGCTCGTCGTGCGCCGGACGGCCGCCCGGCGCAGCAGTGCCACCCCGGCGGCACGCACCCCGAACTCCCGGGACACCGTGTCGCGCATGGTGCGGGCGAGCAGCCGGGCGCTGTCCTGCGAGGGCCGTCCGCGCACTTCCTGGAGGACGACGAGCGCCTCTTGCCCCGGCTCCTCCTCGTGGGTCACGGGCACGGTGAAGACCGCCCCGGGCAGCCCGGCCAGGTCGGCGTGGTCCTCGCGCAGGGCGTGCTCGACGTCCTGCGGGTGCAGATTGCGGCCGTTGATGATCATCAGGTCCTTGCGTCTGCCGGTGATGTACAGCTCGCCGTCGAGCAGCGCGCCCAGGTCCCCGGTCCGCAGGAACGGTCCGTCACCTTCGGCGGTGCGCGCGCCGAACACCTCGGCGGTGACCTCGGGGCGGTTCCAGTAGCCCCGGGCGACGCTGGCCCCGCTCAGCCAGATCTCACCGACGTGACCCGCGGGCACCTCGGCGCGGGTGTCCGGGTCGACGACGCGCACCTCGAAGTCGCGGATCATGCCGTTGCTCGGCAGTTCGCGCCCCGGTGCCGTGGGGGCCACCCGCCGCAGCCGCCCGCGTTCCAGGAGGTCGGGGTCCAGGCGGGCCACGACGAGAGAGCGCCCCGACGCGCCCGAGACGAAGACCGTTCCCTCCGCCAGGCCGTAGCAGGGGCTGAAGACGTCGTCCCGCAGCCCGGCCGCCGCGAAGCGCCGGACGAAGCGCCGGGCCGTGGAGACCTGGACGGGCTCCGCGCCGCTGAGCGCGTGGCGCCACCGCGACAGGTCGAGCGCGGCGAGCTGCTCGTCGGTGACCTTCTCGACGCACAGGGCATGGGCGAAGTTGGGGGCGGCGGAGCACGTCACGTCGAAGTCGTCGATCACCTTCAGCCACAGGTGGGGGCGCTTCACGAACGTCACCGCCGACATGAGCACCGTCGTGCCGGCCAGCGCCAGGGGGGCGAGGGTCTGCAGGATGAGCCCCATGTCGTGGTAGAGCGGGGCCCAGCCCCCCACCCGCATCGGGGCGTGCGGGGAGATGGCACCGGCGAACGCCAGGACGTTGTGCAGGAGATTGCCGTGTGTGACCTCGACACCCTTGGGGTCGCTGGTGGACCCGGACGTGTACTGGAGCAGGGCGAGCGTGGCGCGGTCGGCCGGTACGGGCGCCAGGCCGGTGCCGTCGGTGAGCTGGTCCGTGGCCACGGTGTGCGGCACGGGCCGGTCGGCGGCCTCGGCCCATTCGCGCACCCCGGCGCGGTGCGCGGTGTCGGTGAGCACCACGCCGATGCCGGCGTCGGCGGCGATGGCGGAGAGCCTGCGGCGGTCCTGCCGGTAGTTGCCGGGCAGGGGTGCCACGACCGCGACCATGCCCGCGTACAGGCATCCCAGGAACGCCGCGACGCACTCGGTGCCCGGCGGGTAGAGCAAGAGCACCCGCTCGCCGCGTTCCAGGGTCGCCGCCAGGGTCTCGGCGATCAGGGCGGCGCGGCGGTCCAGCCGGGCGTAGGTCAGGGTGTGCGCCCGCGCCTCGGCGGCGTCGTGGACGAAGACGACGGCCTCCCGCTCCGCGTGGTCGCGCGCGTGCTCGTGCAGCAGGGTGCTGAGCGCCTCGGCGCGTGCGACGTTCTCGGTCATGGTGTGGCCCACTGACGTCTTCTCCCTGGCGGTGGCCGCCCGTTGATGTTGGTGTCCGTCCCGGCGGAGCCGTGAGGTTCCCGCGCGGCAGGGGGGTGTGCGCGGCGCGGCACGGACCCACCGGCCCCGCGTCGGGGCGCCGCCGGTCCGTGGGTGGGGCGCCGGTGGTCCCTGCGTGGTGGCGCCACCCGTCGGTCCGCGCGTCCGGTGCCGGCGGTTCATACGTGGTGCCGGCGGCCCGTGCGTCGTACCGCCGGTAGTTGCGTGGTGCCGCCGGTCCGGGCGTGTGGTCAGGACACGCCGCTGCGCTCCAGCAGCGTTTCCCCCCGCCCCTTGCCGTCGTTCAGCAGGGTCGAGCCGAGCGGGGTCAGGGAGTGCAGCACCGTGTTGAGGTTGCGGCAGCTCGTGACGAGCCCCGCCGCGCGCAGCACCGTGGTGTGCTGGCTGGCGGCGGCGACGGAGATGCCGAGCCGGCGCCCGAGCTGGGTGGTGGTGCAGCTCTCGGTCAGCGCGCGCAGGATGCCGGCCCGGGTGCGGCCCATCAGGGCGCCGAGCGCCTTGCCCTGGTGCGTCGGCCAGTCCCACAGGGTCGCGGCGGTGACCGCGTCCAGCGGGACGGGGTAGATCAGGACGAGCGCCGCGCCCCGGGAGCCGGGTCCGGTACGGACGACCGGCCTGCCGTGCAGGAACAGCGAGGGCAGGATGGTCAGGCCGGCGCCCTCGGGATAGATGTCCTCGTCGAGTCCGTTGTCCAGCTCAAGGACCGGGGGCCGCCATTCGGCGCGGGTGTGCAGGGTCGCGAAGAGGCCCTCGACGCCGCTGCCGAGGAAGATGCGGCCGCGGTGCCCCGCGTCGGCCTTGAGGTAGGCGTTGATCCGGCTCCAGTAGGGCGCGACGGCCCTTTCGTGGAAGGCCGCGGCCGCTTCCCCGCCGAGGCCCGGCGAGCGCCGGGCGGAAGGGGGCGGACCCGCGGGCCGCGGGTAGGAGCGGGCGAGGTCGGGCGCGGCCGGGCGGCGCGTGGGATGTCGTACCGCGGCGCCCTGGCCCACCAGATCTCGCCAGCGGGCGAAGATCGCGCCACCGCCGCGGCGCAGTAACAGATCGGCCGCGAAAGCCGTTTCCATCATGGGGTCCCCACCAGGTGCGATGGTGATTCGCGTCAGGTCCTGCACAGAGAAATGGATTCGCTGCACTGATCCCCCCCTGATCGGTGGATGAAAACCCGGCCCGAGCCGCCGAGTTCGGCAAAGCCCCGGCAGTCTTACCGGCCGCGAACAGCACCGCAATGAGTTTCAGATGGCAGCGAAAATGCCCGCCGCCCGCTTACGGAAATCGTCCGGCCCGGGGCATACTCCGCGAGTGGATCGGCGCGACCGGGCACACCTCGTACCGTGTGGGCGGCATCGGGCGCCCGAGAAGCGGCTTCACCGCGCGTGGCGCGCCACTGCGGCGGCCACGAGATCGAGCCGCTGCCGGTCCCTGTGCCGCAGCAGCCGCTCGATCCGCAGCCCGTGGGCCCGGGTCAGGCACGGCACGGGGTGGACGAGGTCGGCCCCGTCGACGACGAGTTCGTCGATCAGCGGCTGAGGCCCTCCCGGCCGCGGCCCCGCCTGGAACGTGTCCCACTCGCCGAGCGCCTCCTCGCACGTCACGCCGGGCGGCAGCGCGGCCTGTCCGGACGAGAGGATCTCGGCCAGCCAGGCCCGGGTCGAGGCGCGGTGCAGCTCGTGGAACCGCTCGCGCAGCGGTGCCGAGCGCAGTTCGTCGAGGGCCGCTCGCGCCCCGTCCGGGGAACCGGCGCGGCCCACCACGATCGGGTGGGCGTCGGCGGCGTACGCGTCGGTGTGCCGCATCGTCGTCAGACCGGCCCGGATCTCCACCGTGGCCTCGCCGGCGATCGCGACCGACTGGCCGTCGTCGGCGAACCGCAGCCACAGCTCCCAGTCGTCCCGGTTGATGCCCCGGCCCTCGGACCAGCCGCCGAGCCGGTCGAGCAGGGCGCGGCGGTGCGCGACCCTGGAGGGCTCGAAGAGGGAGGCGACGAGTTGCAGTTCCGGGTGCCACACGCTGCCCAGGATGTGGGCGGGCACTTTCCGCTCCCCGTTGTCGTCCACGTAGGTGCCGGCCGCCACGACCCAGGATTCTCCGGCGTCGAAGCGGGCGAGCACCTGCGCGAGGTGGTCGGGGCGCCAGCGGTCGTCGTCGTCCAGGTAGGCGACGAGCGGCGCCGACGAGGTGGCGAGACCCACGTTGCGCGGGCCGCCGGGGCGCCTGCGCGCGGTGCACTCCAGGAAGGTGATGCGCGGGTCGTCGTAGCCGGCGACGACCTCCGCCGTGTCGTCGGTCGAGGCGTCGGAGACGATCACGAGGTGCCAGTCCGGGACGGTCTGGGCCAGCACGCTCTCGATGGCTCCGCGAAGCAGCGCAGAACGGTTGTATGTGGCGCACAGGACATCGATCCGGGAATCTTCGGGATACATACGGGTTCCACACTCCTGCGTGCTGAGTCACGAGTCGGCCGAGTTACGCTAGCGCGGAAATCACTCGGTGGCGCGCGTCGTATTTCAGCGATATCAGGGTCTTTCAAGCGAGCATGAAAAACTATTCGCGGGCCGTCCCGGACATTTAGCATCCCCCCATGCCGACGTCGGAGGGTCAGCCGCCAGCTAGCGCACCCGCCCGAAGAGGAACGGCACTTGCCACTTTCAGGGGGGCCAGCACGTGACCACAGAAAGCGCATCCCGTCTTCGCCGTATCTCGGTGTTCGACGCCACGCTGCGCGACGGCGAGCAGGCACCCGGCAACGCCATGTCGGCGCGGAGCAAAGTGCGGCTGGCCCTGGCGGCCGAGGCGTACGGCGCCGATGTGGTGGAAGCGGGTTTTCCCGGCTCCTCCCCCGAGGACGCCGAGGCGACCCGGCTCATCGCCGACGCGCTGACCACCGCGAAGTTCGCCACGTTCAACCGGGCCTCCACCTCCGACGTCCGGCAGTCCATGCTGGCCGGTGGCGCCCGCCCCCACCACCAGGTGCAGATCTGCGGCACCGGCAGCGACATCCACCTGAAGCACAAGCGCGGCATCACGCGCGAGGAGTCGGTCCAGGAGGTGCGGGACGCGATCCGGCTCGCGGTGGAGATGGGCGCGAGCGACATCTCCTTCGGGGTGGAGGACGCCAGCCGCAGCGCCAAGGACCACGTCAGGTCGCTGGTCACCACCGCCGTCGAGTGCGGTGCGGGCACGGTCATCCTCGCCGACACGACGGGCTGCGCGACGCCCCGCGAGTACGGCGACCTGTGCGCCGCTGTGCGCTCGTGGATACCGGACGAGGTGGTCCTGTCCACCCATTGCCACGACGACATGGGCCTGTCGCTGGCCAACGCCCTGGCCGGGATCGAGGCCGGCGCCGACCAGATCCAGGCCACTCTCGGCGGTATCGGCGAACGGGCGGGAAACACCGCTCTGGAGGAGCTGGCCGCCGTACTCGCCCACAAGGGCGAGCAGTTCGGCGTCACCAGCGACATACGGCTCGACCTGCTGTACCCCGCCTACCAGTCGCTCGCCGAGACCATCGCACTGCCGCCGTACCGGAACAAGGCCGTGGTCGGCGTCAACTCCTTCGCGACGGAGGCCGGGATCCACCAGGACGGCATCCTCAAGAACCCCGTCAACTACGAGTACCTGAACCCGCACCGGTTCGGCCGGGAACGCTCCCTGCTGGTGGGGCGGCACTCGGGCCGGGCCGTCCTGCGTTATCTGCTCACCCGGACGGGCCTGCCCCAGAACGACGCCCTCGTCGACGAGCTGTACGAGGAGTTCATCGCGTCCACGCCCATGGGCGCTTGTGAGGAACTGGACGACCTGGCCAAGCGGCTCGCCGACCGCGCCACCGCGCAGGCCGACACATGAGCCGACCCACCACGCTGATCGACAAGCTGTGGGACGCGCACGTCGTCCAGCGGCAGGACGGCGCCGACCTGCTGTACGTGGATCTGCACCTCATCCACGAGGCCACCTCGGCGCAGGCGTTCGACGGCCTGAGGCTCGCCGGGCGCCGGGTGCGCCGGCCGGACCTGACCCTGGCGGTCGAGGACCACAACGTACCCACCGACTCCCTCACCATCGGCGACCCGGTGGCGTCCCTCCAGGTCCGCACGTTGCGGCACAACTGCGCGGAGCACGGCATCCGGCTGTTCAGCCACGGTGACGCGCGCCAGGGGGTGGTGCACGTGGTCGGCCCCGAACTGGGCGTCGTCCTGCCCGGCATGACGGTGACCTGCGGCGACAGCCACACCTCCACCCATGGCGCTTTCGGGGCGCTGGCGTTCGGCGTGGGCACGAGCGACGTCGAGCACGTCCTCGCCACCCAGTCGGTCGCACTGCGGCGCCCCAAAACGATGGCCGTGGAGTTCGCCGGTCTGCCCCCGGACGATGTGACGGCCAAGGATCTGGCACTCGCCCTGCTGGCCGGGCTCGGCGCCAACGGCGCCCACGGGCATGTGCTGGAGTACCACGGCGACGCGGTGCGGGCCCTGTCGATCGAGGGCCGGATGACGTTGTGCAACATGAGCGTGGAAGCGGGCGCGCGGGCGGGCCTCGTCGCGCCGGACGAGACGACGCTCGCCTATCTGCGCCGGCGGCCGGAGAGCCCGCGGGGCCCGGACTGGGAGCAGGCGGCGGCCTACTGGAGCCGGCTGCGCACCGACGCCGGGGCCCGGTTCGACCGGACGACGCGCATCGACGCGTCCGCCCTGACGCCGCACGTCACCTGGGGCACGAACCCCGGGCAGGCGGTGGGCATCGGTGATCGCGTGCCCGACCCCGACCGGTTCACCGGCGCCGAACAGGCCGCGGCCCGGCGGGCGCTCGCGTACATGGACCTGGCGCCCGGCACGGCGATGCGGGACATCACGGTCGACACGGTGTTCCTCGGCTCGTGCACCAACGGCCGGCTGGAGGACCTGCGCGCCGCGGCCGACGTGCTGCGCGGCCGGGCCGTCGCGCCCGGGGTGCGGATGCTGGTGGTCCCCGGCTCGACGCAGGTGCGCCGTGCCGCGGAGGCGGAGGGACTGCACGAGGTGTTCCTGGCCGCGGGCGCGCAGTGGCGGTTCTCGGGCTGCTCGATGTGCCTCGGCATGAACCCCGACCGGCTGCCCGGCACACAGCGCTGCGCCTCCACGTCCAACCGCAACTACGAGGGGCGCCAGGGCAACACCGCCCGGACCC
Organism: Streptomyces sp. NPDC031466; assembly: GCF_055581265.1. Taxonomy (NCBI): domain Bacteria; kingdom Bacillati; phylum Actinomycetota; class Actinomycetes; order Kitasatosporales; family Streptomycetaceae; genus Streptomyces; species Streptomyces sp. NPDC031466. Next base: position 67,171 of record NZ_JBVIJT010000018.1, on the reverse strand, counting down.
ACCTGGTGTCGCCGGCCATGGCGGCGGCGACCGCCGTCACCGGGCGCTTCACCACCCCCGCCGACCTGGACTGACCGCCCGGACGGCAACGAGCGGCGCGAAGCCGCCAAGCGAGAGAGCCACGGACATGGACCCGCTCACCGAACACACCGGCACCTGTCTGCCACTGCGGCGCAGCGATGTGGACACCGACCAGATCATCCCGGCGCGGCACTGCCGCAGACTGACCAGGACCGGGTACGCCGACGCGCTGTTCGGCCACTGGCGCAAGGACACCGGGTTCGTGCTGAACCGGCCCGAGTACCGGGAAGCGAGCATTCTGCTGGCCGGCCCCCACTTCGGCACCGGCTCCTCGCGCGAACACGCGGTGTGGGCGCTGCGGGACTGGGGGATACGAGCGGTGCTCGCCGCCAGCTTCGGCGACATCTTCCAGCGCAACGCCCTGCGCAACGGCGTACTGGCGGTGGAGTTGCCGCAGGAGGTGGTGGCGGGCCTGCTGGAGCGCGCGGAGCAGGACCCCTCGTACACGCTCACCGTCGACCTGCGCGGGCGGGAAGTGCGCGCCGGCGGTCACCGGTGGCCCTTCGAGGTCGACGCGCGGGCCCGTCGGCTGCTGCTCGAAGGCCTCGACGACATCGAGGTCGCCCTGCGGGCCGAGGACGCGATCACCCGGCACGAACAGAGCAGGCCCCATTGGATGCCCCGGCCGTCGGCGGCCGTGGGGCGCCCCTGAAGGAGGAAGCCGAACGTGCGACGCATCGCCGTGGTCCCGGGCGACGGGATAGGCCCACACGTCACGGCGGAGGCGCTGCGGACACTGCGCGTGGTGGCGCCCGACCTGGAGTTCGACGTGCTCGACCACGTCAACGCCGACAGATACCTCGCCACCGGCACCGCGCTGTCCGACGACGACTTCGCCCGCGTGGCGAGCTGTGACGGCGCCCTGCTGGGAGCGGTCGGCGACCCGCGGGTGAGCGGCCCGGACTACGCGCGTGACGTACTGCTGCGGCTGCGCTTCGAGCTGGACCTGTACGTCAACCACCGCCCGGCGCACCTCCTGCACGACCGGCTCAGCCCGCTGCGCGACCCCGGCCGCAGAGCGATCGACTGCACGGTGGTGCGCGAGAACACCGAGGGGCTGTACGTGGGTGTCGGCGGCGCGCTGCGCGCCGGCACCCCGCACGAGACGGCGATCGACACGGAGGTGAGCACCCACCGCGGGGTGCGCAGGGCGATGGAGTTCGCGTTCGCGCGGGCCACCCGGTCGGTGTGCCTGGTGGACAAGGCCAACGCCGTGCCGCACAACGGAGCGCTGTGGCAGCGCTGTTTCCGCGAGGCGGCCGCGCTCCGTCCGGAGCTGCCCACGCGGCACTTGTATGTGGACGCGGCGGTCATGCTGCTCGTGCAGGATCCGACCGCGTTCGACGTGATCGTGGCGAACAACGCGCACGGCGACGTGCTGAGCGATTTGACCGCCCAGCTGGCGGGCGGCCCCGGCACCGCGGCCTCGGCGAACCTCAACCCGCAGACGGGGTACGCGCTGTGTGAGCCCGTGCACGGCTCGGCGCCGGACCTGGTGGGCACCGGCACCGCCAACCCGCTGGCGGCTGTCCTCAGCGCCGCCCTGCTCCTGGACTGCGCGGGCCGCGCCGAGGAGGCGGAACGGATCCGCGCGGCGGTTCGCACCACGGTCGCGGACCGGCGGTGCACACCCGACCTGGGCGGCTCGTCGACCACGTCCGAGGCTGGGGCGGCGGTGCGGGACGCGTTGCGCCGGGAATGAGAGGCGGAAATTCACGCGGCCATAAATCGCCGGTGGGCAGCATTTCGGCCTTTTCCCCGGGACCCTTCGGGCCGGAAAGCACCGGGCGCACCATGATTTCCTCGCAATTTGCTCAACAGTTGGTGTGACAGGTTGACCGCATTCAGTGACACCGGTATCGATGGACTGCGAGAGCGAAGCCTCCAGGCCTTTCGGACGTTTCGCGTCCGACCGTCACCCATTCTGAAGGGCATCCCGTGATGACCGGAGTACACGGGCTCCACCACCTGCGCCCCGGTGGCCTGTTCGGCCGCGAACGCCGCGCGACGGCGGGCGCGGCGCGCGGCGCGTTGTCGCCGCCCGCGTCCCGTCGCGTGGCGGGCGAGGTCGAGGGCGACGTGGGTGACACACCGTTCGCCGTCACGACCTCCCACGGGCTGCTGCTGTGGAACGGACGGCACTTCGAGCGCATCGTCCGGGGGCCGTCCTGCGGCCTGACGGTGCGGGACGGAGCGCTGTGGGTGTTCCAGCGGGCCGGGCGGCACGGCCGTGTCCTGTCGGTGCACCTGGAAGGCGGGGACGTCGAGGTCGTCCCCCGCATCTGGGGGCTGCCCCGCGACGAGTACTGCATCGACTTCGTCGACGACGAACTGCTGGTCACGGATCCCTCGCGCAATCAGGTGCTCGCCTACCGGGTGGGTGAGGGCGGACCGGCGGTGCACGCGGCGCACGCCGACCGCTCGTTCCGCCTGGACGAGCAGGCGCCCCGCCTCCCGCTGCGCATCAGCGCGCTGTTCCGGTACGGCCCGCTCCTGTTCGTGATGGCCAGCGAGGGGCGCCGGCGCGGTTCCCGGCAGAGCGAGATCTGGGCCTTCGACAGCCAGTCGCGGCTGGTCACGGTGGTGCCCGCGGGCGGTTCCCACTGCCACGACCTGTTCTTCGACGGGGAGCAGTTCGTACTGTGCAGGTCACGGGAGAGGACGGTGGTGCGCGGCCCGCAGCCGGTGTACCGCGCGGACGGCTTTCCGCGCGGCCTCGCCGTGAGCGAGGACCGGGTGCTGGTGGGCGTCTCGGCCTACGCCCGTTCCCGGTACGCCCGCGAGAAAGGCGCGGCGAGCGTGGAGTTCCTGGACCGCGACTTCCGGTGGCAGGGGCGGATCACGCTGCGCCACGGCCAGATCCGCAACGTGCGGCTGCTGTCCGGGGACCTCTCCACGAGTAACGCGGCCCGTGAGCCGACGGCCCGGCCACCCCGGCAGCCGGCGGGCCGCGGCCTGCCGGGCCCCGGCGACGAGGGCGCGCCCGCGGTGGCGGTCATCCCAGCACCACCGAGCGGTCGAGGAGCATGAGCGAGCCGGTCGCGGTCAGCAGCCGGTCGTTCGCGTAGTTGAGGCTCGCCGCCCGCAGGTCGCGGAAGGTCCGCTCCACCGGGAGCGGTGAGGTCTTGGAGTAACCGCCGGCGAGCCCCGCGAACTGCATCATGCGGTCGGCCGCCCGGAAGGTCAGCTCGGACGCGGCCACCTTGAGCGTGTTCAGATGGATCTGTACGACCGTCTCTCCCAGCGACCGGTCCGCCGCGCGCGCGGCACTGACCTCCTGCTGTACGCGGTGGAGGTATCCGCTGGTCAGCTCCAGGTCAATGCGGATGCGGGCCAGTCGTTCCCGGACGAGTTCGGAGCCGGTGTCGGGGCCCCGCCGTCCCGGGCCCCGCAGGCCGGTGACCAGTTCGCCGAGCGCCGCGCGGGCGGCACCCAGCCAGCAGGCGGACCAGCCGAGGTGGGCCATGGGGATCATGGACTCCACCGCCACCTCGCGAAAGCCCCCGGAGCCGCCGACGACCTGGTCCGCGGGGACCTCGCCGGAGAGCCGGACGCCGAGGCTGCGCGTCCCGCGCATGCCGAGGGTGTCCCACTCCCCGGTCTCCGTGACCGACAGGGCGTCGCGGTCGGCGTACACCAGGGACACCGCGTGGGCGGGCAGGTCCGCGCCCTCCTTCATCGTGACGAGGAAGCCCTCGGCGACGGACGCCCCGGTCACGACCGGCGCGTCCCGCTCGATGCGCAGCTTGCCGTCGCGCACGCCCAACGGCGCCTCGGCGGTCAGGAGATGGCCGCCCTTGCCCCGCTCGGTGGTCACCGACGCGATGTACAGCTCGCCGCGGGCGACGCGGGGCAGTACGCGTTCGCGCAGCCGGGGGCCGCCGAAGCGGGCGATGGCGTCCGTCTGCTGGCAGTGCATGGTCCAGGCGAGGGCCGTCGACAGGCAGCCGCCCGCGAGCACCTGGGCCACCTCGACGTAGGTGTCCAACCCGGCGCCCGCTCCCCCGTACTCGGTCGGCACCACGAGCCCCAGCAGGCCGCTCTCGCGGAGTGCGGCGAAGCTCTCCACCGGGAACCTCGCCTGTTCGTCCACCTCCGCCGCGTACTTGCGCAGCACGTTCACGGCTGTCCGCGCCGCGGCCTGGCACGAGTCGTTCATCGCTGCCCTCTTCCCTGCCCCGCGTAGGCATTTTCCGTACGCGACGCATTCGCTGCCTCGGACGGCGAGAAATTCGATGGCCCAGGGGGAATGCCCAAAGTGCACAGAATCAGATGTCGGCAGGCAGCTTAATGGCGCCGCCCGCCACACCGTCAAGAACCTTCAGCCCCTGCTGCATGACCCTGGATGCCGCTGCCGCAGAAGCGAATCGACTGCTAGGCTCCCGAGCCCGAACCAGCGCCTTCGCACCACTTTTGCACCCGGCCCATGCACACGGAATTCCTTTTCCCATGGATATGGACACCGACGACGGTGAGAGACACGGAGGCAGCATGAACGACGAGCGGCGCAGTGTGGTGGTCACCGGTGGTGCCGGCTTTCTGGGGTCGCACCTGTGTGAACGTCTGGTGGGTGAAGGCACGTCCGTGGTGTGCGTGGACGACTTCTCCACCGGCAACCCGGACAACATCGCGCACCTGCTGGCGGACCACGGGTTCCGCCTGGTGCGGCGGGACATCTGCGCCGGCCTGGAGGTCGAGGGCCCCGTGGACGCGATCGTCCACCTCGCGTCACCGGCCAGCCCGCAGGACTATCTGCGGCTGCCCGTCGAGACGCTGCGCGTGGGTTCGGCCGGCACGCTGGCCACGCTGGAGCTGGCCAGACGGACGGGCGCGCGCCTCGTCTACGCCTCCTCCAGCGAGGTGTACGGGGATCCGCTCGTCCACCCCCAGGACGAGACGTACTGGGGCAACGTGAATCCGCTCGGCCCGCGCTCGGTGTACGACGAGAGCAAGCGGTTCGGCGAGGCGGCGGTGGCCGCCTACGTCCGGGAGCACAACGTCGACGCGTGCGTCGTCCGGCTGTTCAACACCTACGGGCCGCGCATGAAGCCGGACGACGGACGCATGGTGCCGAACTTCGTCGTCCAGGCCCTGGAGGGCAAGCCCTTGACCGTCTACGGCTCGGGACGCCAGACGAGGTCGCTGTGTTATGTCTCCGACACCGTGGAAGCCCTTCTGCGCGCGGTCGGCAGCGATCATCCGGGGCCCATGAACCTCGGCAACCCGGTGGAGATGACGGTGCTGGAGGTCGCCGAGCTGATACGGGACCTCACCGGATCGACGTCCGAGATCACCTTCCTGCCCGGCATGGAGGACGACCCGAAGCTGCGCCGGCCGGAGATCGCCCTCGCCCGCCGGGTGCTGGGCTGGCAGCCGGAGGTGCCCCTGCGGCAGGGCCTGGCCGAGGTCATCGCGTCGTTCAGGGACGTGCGGGCGGCGCGGTACGGCGCGGTCGACTGAGCGGCTCGCGCCATCCAGGCCCCCCCGGGGCTCGCCGGGCCTACGGGCAGACGATCACCTGCGCCGCGTAGCTGAGTCCCGCGCCGAAGCCCATCAGCAGGATCGGGTCGCCGGGCCGGACCTGGCCGAGGTCGATCAAGCGGGACAGCGCCAACGGCACCGAGGCCGCGGAGGTGTTGCCGGTGCGCACGATGTCCCGGGCCACGGCCGCGTTCGTCGCCCCGAGACTCACGGCCAGACGTTCGATCATCCGCAGGTTCGCCTGGTGCGCCACGAAGCCCTTGAGGTCGGCCGGGGCGATGCCGGCGCGGGCGCAGGCCGCCGCCGCCACCGCGGCCAGCTCCGACGTCACCCAGCGGTAGACGGCCTGGCCGCGCATGGTCACGCTGCCGTGCCGGTCGGGGATGGCGACGAGGTCCGCCTTGTCGCCGTCGCCGCCCCACTCCACCGGATGGATCCCGGCCCGCTCGGCGCCGACGACGACCGCGGCACCGGCCCCGTCGGCGAAGACCGTGGCGGTGTCCACGTCCGTGGCGTCCACCCAGTCGGTCATCCGTTCCGCTCCGATCACCAGGGCACGGCGGCTGGTGCCGGAGCGGATGAGGCCGTCGGCGACACCGAGGGCGTAACAGAACCCCGCGCAGGCTGCGTTGACGTCGAACGCCGCGATGTGCGGGGTGCCGAGGAGCGCCGCGACGGAGGCCGCGCCGCTCGGCATCGGCGAGGGCATGGAGCAGGTGGCGAGGACGAGCAGATCGATGTCGGCGGGGGTGAGGCCGGCCGCCGAGAGGGCCTTGGCCGCCGCGCCGGCCGCCATGGCCGTGACGCTCTCCTCCGCGCCGGCGAACCGCCGTTCGCGGATGCCGACCCGCCGCTCGATCCACTCGGCCGTGACCCCGAGGCCCCGGCCCAGTTCCGTGTTGCCGACGATCCGTCGCGGGCGCACACCGGCGACGGCCGCGACGCGGGAACCGGCGACGGCGTCGGGGCCGGCCGGAACAGATGAATGGGACGACATACGGTCACCTCGAGCTGTCTGCGGCGATGGATGGTCCGGTGGGCACGGAAAGTCCGGACCTTCGGGGCCCTGAATGCGGGGCGGTCTTTTTGCACGGATCCGTCAATTCCACTTGGGGAAGAATTTCCTTGGCGCGCGCTTCTCCTCCCTCCCCTGGAAATTTTTGCGCGGCAGCGTAAATGCACACGCCCGACCCCGGGTGATCACCGCCGCAAGGCCGGGACATGCAGCACTACCGGCGCGAACGCCCATGGGATCAAGGCGCGTTGAGCGATCAACTAGTTACGATCGCAAGCAACCGTCGCCCCCGGGAAGGAAATCCACACCGACGGCCCCTCCTCTTCATCGGGGTATAGTGCGAGTGACTCACGTCACAAGGTGGTGACCCGGTGGGTGCGCCGCCTTATTTACTGTCGGTCAACAGGGGGAATAATGGTCGTGCGTGAATAATCACTCCGATTCCTCCTGCGGTGACGGCTTTTCAAGGAGTTGGAGAACGAATGCACGGGGAGATTCAGGTCGGCGGCGACGCCGACGGGGGAATAGGGTCCGGTGGCGGTCGCCTGGCGGCGGTGGAACGCTCCGCCCTGCGGGTGCTGACGCCACGGGAGCTCGAAGTGTTCAGCGTGCTCCCGGACGGGGAGGGGAACCGGGAGCTCGCCCGCCGGCTCGGCATCGCGGAGCGCACCGTCAAGGCCCATCTGACGAGCATCACGCGCAAGTTGGGGCTGCGGTCCCGGGTGGAGGCCGCGCTCCTCGCCGCGGAGTGGTCGCACGACCTGCCGCCCGGCCCCGAGGGCCTCGACAAGCCGTAGGGGCCACCTTCATGACCGAGGCCCCTCGGGACCCCGTCGGCTCCCGTCCGGACACCGTCGCCGTCGACGGGAGTGACGAGGTCGACGTGTGGATGCTGTGGATACCGGAGCACGCCGAGGCGGCCGCCGCCCGCACGGGGATCCTCGACTCCGAGGAGACCGTACGTGCCGCCGGGTTCTTGGACCCGGCGGCGCGCACCCGTTTCGTCACCTCGCACGTGGGACTGCGCGTGCTGCTCGGCGCCCGCCTCGGCACCGCTCCCGAGGACGTGGTGTTCGTCCGCGAGCGGTGCGGGATGCCCGGTTGCGCGAAGCCGCACGGGCGCCCCGCCGTCGCCGGCCGGCCCGACGTGCACTTCTCGCTCTCGCACGCCGGGGACATCGCGCTGTACGCCCTGGCCGCCGCGCCGGTCGGGGCGGACATCGAGTCCATGGACCTGGCCCGCGAGGGACTCGGACGACTGGCCCGGCGCCTGCACCCCGACGAGCGGCGCGCCCTCGACACCCTGCACCCGGCGGCCCGTCAGGAGGCCGTCCTGGGCTGCTGGGTGCGCAAGGAGGCCTTCCTCAAGGGGATCGGCACCGGACTGCCCGGCGGGGTGGGCGCCCATCACGTCGGCCTCGCCTCGGCGCTCGCCCCGCCCTGGGCACCGCCGGTGCCCGACGGCTGGGCGCTGCTCGACGTGGCCGCGCCCGAGGGGCGGCAGGCCGCCGTCGCCCTGCGGCTCCAGGGCCCCGCGGGCCGGGGACGGCTCCCCACCATGCGTACCTCCCGATTGCTGCTGGAGTGACCGCGCCGCGCGGTTTGACCGCTCTACTGCTCCGCCGCCGACCTGACCACCTTGTTCAGCCGGTGCATGCGGGTCGCCAGGCTCATCCGGCCCTCCAGGCGGAACGCCGGCGGCCGCCGGCCGTCCACGTCGGCGAAGCCGTACTCGACGGCCAGATCGCCGGTGCTCAGCACCTTGCCCGAGCGGCTCATCACGTCGGGGTCCGCGAGCAGGGCCGCGACGGCCCGGCCCACGTACTCCGGGGAGTGCACCACCGACGCGGGCCCCTCGCCCAGCGCCTCCCACGCCGCCGCCACGCGCTCGGTGCGGACGAATCCGGGGTGCAGGGAGAGCGCGGCGACGCCCTTCTTGCGCAGGTCCGCGGCGAAGCCCCGGCACATGCGGTCGGAGGCCGACTTGAAGACGTCGTAACCCACCTGGCCGAGGTAGATGTCGCCGTCGGAGAAGCTGATGCCGACGACCAGGCCGCTCTCCTGGGGCAGCATCAGCGGGACGAGCCTGCGGGTGACGTCGTACTGCGCCCGCAGCGACGTCTCGAACAGGTCGTAGCGCCACATCGGCTGGTCCCAGAAGGGCGCGTCGAAGCGGACCTCCGAGGAGCGTTCGTAGCCTCCCCAGGCGTTGTTGACCAGCAGGTCGAGCCTGCCGTGGTCGGCCTGGACGCGGGCGGCGAGCCTCTCGTTGTCCGCGCCCGACGCGTGATCGCAGCGCACGGCGATGCCCTTGCCGCCGCGCTCGGTGATCTCGTCGGCGGTGTCGTCCACCGTCCCGGGGAGCCCCTCGGTCCGCTCGCCGTCGCGGGTGCTGCGGCCCGTGACGTACACGGTGGCGCCCGCGGCGCCGAGCGCGAGCGCGATGCCGCGGCCCACGCCGCGGCTGGCGCCGGTGACCACGGCGACCTTGCCGCCCAGGTCCGGCGCGTTCCAGTCCTCGTTCACAGCCCTGTCCTTCCGTTCGTCCGGCCATGCCTTCGGCCGTCGGGCGGCCGTCGGCTCTAGCCGAGGTGTTCGGCCGCGTAGTCGAGGCTCGTCAGATACGCCGCCGTGTCGTCGACGTGGGGGATGCCGTAGCGCTCGCGCAGGTGCGGCATGGAGGTCGGCAGCACTCCCCCGCTGCACCGGGTGACCTCGCTGACGTCCCGCAGGACGGACAGGTAGGAGCGGGTGCGCGGTGCGGTGTTCTCGATGGCGTCCGGGGCCAGTTCGTCGGCGTTCACCACCGGTGGGGGTGTCAGCGACCGGCCGCGCGCGGCCGCGTGCTTGACCAGCACCCGCAGACAGGCCTCGATGTCCATGGCCTCCGGCCCGTACGTCACCCAGAACTCACCGGCGTCGTCCCCCAGTTCGATGGCGCGCAGTACCGCTTTCGACAGCAGGTCCTGGGGGACGAAGTCCATCCGGATGCCCGGGTGCGCCGGGATGAACGGCGCCCTGCCCCGGCCCAGCCAGTCCGACATGAGCTGCACGATCTGGCCTTGCGAGGTCCAGCCCGTGGTGGCGTCGCCGATGAGGTTGGTGGGGCGGAAGACGGTGTGCCGCACACCGCTGTCGCGCAGGATGTGCTCCGCCTCGCGCTTGGAGGCGATGTAGTTGCGGCAGACGTTGCCCGCGCCGAGCGGCACGGGCGCGTCGTCGGCGAGCGCGGCGACGAACGCCGTGCTCATGAAGTGCACGGTGGCGTCCGCCTCCGCGGCGAACCGGGCGACCCGCCGCGTGCCCTCGATGTTGATCGGCCGGTAGTCCTCGGCGGGCAGGCCCCATTCGGTGAGCCCCGCGGAGTGGATGACGACGTCGACCTCGGCGGCGAGGCCGGCGTAACCGTCCTCGTCGAGTCCGAAGCGCTCCGCGGTCATGTCCAGGCGCACCGCCCGCGCGTCGCCGGCCTCGGGCACCGGCGTGCTGTGGGTGGCGACGATGAACCGCGGCCCGTCCGGCGTCCGCGCCGCCTCGCGCAGCAGTGAGCGTCCGACGACCCCGGACGCGCCGGTCAGCAGGACGGTGGGACGGGCCCCCGGCCCGCTCGCGGTGCGGCTCATGCCCGGGAGTCCTTCCAGTCCATCAGCCGTGCCGCGGTGCGGGCACCCACGTACAGGGCCGGGTCGGGCGGGAAGGAGGCGGGCGGCCTGCGCCGCTCGTCGTCCACGAAGAGCAGGCGCGAGTAGTCCGTGTCCTTGCCGAGGGCGAGGTCGCGCAGGACCTTGCCGCCGGTGTGCGTGGCCGCGATGCCGTTGCCGCAGTAGCCGTACCCGTACAGGATGTTGCCGCCGCCGAGCGTGCCGAAGTGCGGGGCGTAGTCGCGCACGACGTCGGCGGTCCCGCCGTAGGCGTAGCGGAACTCCACGTCGCCCCACATCGGGAAGAACCGCAGGAACTCCCGGTGGATCTCGCGGTAGACCCCGGGCCGGTTCATGTTCCGCTGCCGCTTGTCCCTGCCGTAGTAGTAGGGGGCCGGGCCGCCGGCGAACATGACGCGGTTGTCATGCGTGAAGCGGGCGCAGGTCAGCAGTGACTTGGCCTCGACCAGGCCCTCGCGTCCCGCCCAGTCCACGCGCGCCAGCTGGGCGTCGGTGAGCGGCTCGCTCACCATCGCGTACGTCCAGATCGGGATGACCTTCCTGCGGAACGGCGGGAAGGCGTCCATGTGGACGTTGGTGGCGAGGACGACCTTGTCGGCCCTGACCTGTCCGCCCGCGGTCACGACGGTCGGCCGCACGCCCGGTTCCACGCGCAGGCAGGGCGAGTCGTCGTAGATCGTCACGCCCTTCTCGCGCACCACGCGGGCGATGCCGCGGGAGAGTTTGAAGGGGTTCACAAGCGCGCCGCCGGTGCGCATGCTGCCGATCACCGCGGGCGAGCCGATGACCTCCCGGGACTCCTCGCGGGACAGGATCCGCGCCTGGGCGGCGCCCATCCGCTCGGCGAGCGCGCGGTCGTGCTCCAGCCGCTTGAGCTGGGCGGCGTCGGTGGCCACCATCAGGTAGTCGTTGGCCTCGTACTGGGCGTCGACGCCGTTCTTGCGGGCGAACCTGCCGATCTCCAGGATCGACCGGCCGACGGCCTGGGACGCCTCGAGGGCACGCTGGACGCCGAATTCCTTGACCAAGGCTTGAATGTCCTTGCCGATGGTCGGCGTGACGAATCCGTCGGCGCGGCCCGAGGCGCCGTAACCGGAATGGTGTGCCTCGACGATGCGGATGTCGAGCGCGGGTTCGGCCTCTTTGAGGAAGTAGGCGGTCCAGAGCCCGGTGAATCCGCCGCCGACGATGCAGATGTCGCAGTCGACGGATTCCCGCAGCGGGTCCTCGACGGTGACTTTTTCGGTGTCGTGCCAGTAGACGACGTGCTTGTACGCGTTCAAATGAGTGCTCCTCAAGAGGACCCGCCGGTGGAGCTTTCGGTCACACCGCTTCGAAGATGATCCTCGAAAGTCCGAGATGGCGGCCCCTGAAGTGGCCGACCGTGGAGCTCAGATACCGCTCGTAGTGGGCGACGTTTTCCTCGCCGGCCACCTTCACGGCCTGCTCGCGATTGGCCCGCAGGCGGTCGAACCATTCCTGGCACGTTCGGCTGTAGTGGTCCGGGTCGTTGCGCAGCCGGACGACATCGAAGCGCTTCTCGCTGGATTCGATGACCTCGGAGAGGGCCGGAATCTCGGATTCGGGAAAAATGAAGTCCATGATGAAGAGCAGGTCCCGCACGGTCTGCTTGTTCATGCGGACGTTGTTTCCCTTGATGTTCGTCTGGAGCGCGAGTCTGCCGCCCTTGGGCAGCCAGTCCCGGCAGCGCTCGAAGAACTCGCGGTACGCGGCGATCCGCTCGGCGCGGGAGAGGCCGGCGCGCGCGAAGTGCTCGAAGGCGCCGATGGAGATGATCGCGTCGTACTGCTCGGTGGGCTCGTGGTCGAGCCAGTTCTCCACCCGCACCTCGGTGCGTTCGAGCGCCAGTTCGCGCAGGCGCTGCGCCTGGCTGTCGCTGAGCGTGAGGCCCACGGCCTGCTGCACCCCGTGGGTGCGGACCAGCCGTTCCAGCAGGCTCCCCCAGCCGCAGCCGACGTCGAGGACGCGGCGCGCCCCGGCCGCCCCGGCACCCTCGATGAGGTGGTCGAGCTTGCGCTCCTGGGCGCTTTCCAGCGTGTCGCCCTCGTCCCACAGCGCACACGTGTACGTGAGGTCCTTGTCCAGCCACAGCGCGAAGAAGTCGTTGGAGACGTCGTAGTGATGCTTGATGGACTCCGGGGTGGCGCCCTGATAATCGACGGCCGTCACGCGGCGGCGCTGCCCTGCTTGGTCTCCTCGGCGAGCTTCACCAGGTCCGCGACCGTCTTCACGCTCGCGGCCCTGCTCTCGTCGAATTCGATGTCGAGGTCGTCCTCGATGGTGTAGACGATGTCGGCTATCTGCAGGCTCGACAGGCCCACGGCGTCGAAAGCGGTGTCCTCGTTCAGGGTGTACGCGTTCGCCTTGCTGCCGAGCTTCTTGGCGATACGGGCACATACTTCTTCAGCAGTGATCACGGGGCAGCCTTTCCGATGCACGGTGATGGGGATGACCGATGTTCTGTGGACCCGGGATCCGGCCGAACGGGCCTGGGGATCGCGGGTGGGATTTCCTGAGCAAATGGCCTGTGGGGTGCGGTCCTGAGCCGCACGGCATACCTCGTCCGTGCACTCGTCCTTCACCTTGCGGCGGACGGCTGCGGCACGGGAGTTGCCACGGTACCCAGACGGCCGTCGCCCGACTATTGCCCTTAAGGGCAATGATCGTTTCGGCTCGGTTTGTTGCTGGCGAAAAAGAGCCTGAGGTGTTTTGCTTACCCCGACTCACCCGGCCGGGCGGCTGCCGCGCCGCCGACCTGGGCAACGAGTGTTGCGTCCGGTGCGGGCATCCCTTCGCGACCTCCCCGAACACGTACAGCTCCGAGGAGATGTGAAATGGCTGAGGTAGACCTTTCGGCTGGCACGGTGGAGTATCAGGACACCGGCGGCGAGGGGCCCGTCGTGGTCCTGCTGCACGGCGTCGCGATGGACGGCTCCCTGTGGCGGAACGTGGTCGCGCCTCTGCGCTCCGAATTCCGGTGCGTGGTGCCGACGTTGCCGCTGGGCGGTCATCGCCGGCCGATGAAGCCGGACGCGGATCTGTCCGTCGCGGGGGTGGCCCGGCTGGTCGCGGAGTTCCTCGACCGGCTCGACCTGCGCGATGTCACGCTGGTGATGAGCGACTGGGGCGGCGCGCAGGCCCTGGTGTCCGAGGGGAAGGACGAGCGGATCGGCCGGCTCGTCATCACCTCCTGCGAGGCGTTCGACAACTTCCCGCCGGGCGTGCCCGGAAGCAACCTCTTCACCTCGGCGAAGCTGCCGGGCGGCATCAACCTCGCCTTCAAGCTGCTGAAGTTCAAGCCGATGCGGCGACTGCCCATGACCTGGGGCTGGATGAGCAAACGGCCGGTGCCGCACGAGGTGATGAACGCCTGGTTCGAACCACTGTGGACCTCCAAGGAGATCCGCCGCGACCTGCGCAAGTACGTGCTCGGGGTGCCCCCGAAGAGCGAACTGCTCGGCTGGGCGGAGAAGTTGCGCGACTTCGACCGGCCCGCGCTCGTGGTGTGGGCCGCCGAGGACAAGGTCATGCCGCCCGAGCACGGGCGCAAGCTCGCCGAGCTGCTCCCCAAGGGACAGCTCGTCGAGATCGACGACAGCTACACCCTCATCCCCGAGGACCAGCCGGAGAAGCTCGGTGCGCACATCCGGTCCTTCCTGCTCACGGGCGGGGCCGCCGCCGCGTAGGAGGGCCGGTCCCGGCTCAGGGCGGACGACGGAACTCTGTGGCCGCGTCCCGGACCCGTGTCCGGGGGCGGCGGTGAGGCGCGGGGGCGCAGGGAGACGACGTGGAGGACTGCATGGCTGACCCGATGAACGAGCGAAGCCGAGGAACGGGGCCGAGGGACAGTCGGCGGGCCGGGCAGGACAGGCAGGCCGACCAGGACGGGCGGCCCGAGGGGCTGGTGGGCCGCCTGCTTTCGTTGCCGGCCGGTCGTCGGCCGGCGGCGGTGCTCGATCTGGTGCGTGCGGAGACCGCCGGGCTCGCGGGCACGGACCCGCTCGACGTCGACCCGCACCTGGCCTACCGGGACTACGGGTACAACTCCCTCGCGGCCGTCGAGCTGACCGGCCGGCTGAGCCGGGCCACCGGTCTCGAACTGCCGCTCACCCTGCTCTTCGACCACCCGACGGCGGCCGCCGTGGCGGAGCATCTGCTGGGCCTGCTGGGCTTCACGCCCGCCGGGGACGCCCAGGGTGCAGAGAACGCCGTGGACTCCGAGGGCGTCGGCGAGGCACCGGAGACGGACGCGGGCTCGGACTCCCGTTCCGGTTCTGGTTCCGGGTCGGCTTCTCGTTCTGGTTCCGGTTCGGCGCCGGATCTCGATGACGACCCCATCGCCGTCGTCGGCATGGCCTGCCGCTACCCGGGCGGTGTGACCTCCCCCGCCGGGCTGTGGGAGGTGGTGGCCGCCGGGCGCGACGCCGTCTCGGACTTCCCCCGCGACCGGGGCTGGGACCTCGACGGCCTCTTCTCCGACGACCCCGAGCAGCCCGGCACCAGCTACGCCCGTACCGGTGGATTCCTCGACCGGGTCGCCGACTTCGACGCCGAGTTCTTCGGCATCGCACGCCGCGAGGCCCTCGCGATGGACCCGCAGCAGCGGCTGCTCCTGCAGACCGTCTGGGAGTGCCTGGAGCACGCCGGCATCGACCCCGGCCGCCTGAAGAAGTCGCCGACCGGCGTGTACGTGGGCAGCAGCGGCCAGGACTACGAGAGCGTGGCGCGGTCCGGCCCCGGCGAGCTGGAGGGCTACTGGGGCATCGGCTCCGCGGGCAGCGTCCTGTCGGGCCGGGTCGCCTACGCCTTCGGCTTCGAGGGTCCGGCCCTCACCGTCGACACGGCGTGTTCGTCGTCGTTGGTGGGCGTGCACCTGGCGGTACAGGCCCTGCGCCGGGGTGAGTGCGCCCTGGCCGTGGCGGGCGGCGCCGCCGTGATGGCCACGCCGAAGGTCTTCACCGAGTTCAGCAGGCAGCGCGCGCTGTCACCGGACGGCCGGTGCCGTTCGTACGCGCGGGCCGCCGACGGCACCGGCTGGGCCGAGGGCATCGGCGTCCTCCTCCTGGAACGCCTCAGCGAGGCCCGCCGCAACAACCACCGCGTGCTCGCCCTCATCCCGGGCACGGCCGTCAACCAGGACGGTGCCAGCAACGGTCTGACCGCCCCGAACGGCGGCTCCCAGCAGCGTGTCCTGGCCCAGGCCCTCGCCGACGCCGGGCTGCGCCCCGGTGACATCGACGCGGTGGAGGGGCACGGCACCGGCACCACGCTCGGCGACCCCATCGAGGTCGACGCCCTCGCAGCCGTCTTCGGGCAGGACCGCCCCGCCGGACAGCCGCTGCGGCTGGGTTCGCTGAAGTCCAACATCGGGCACAGCCAGGCCGCGGCGGGCGTCGGCGGACTCATCAAGATGATCCAGGCGCTGCGTCACGAAGTACTCCCCGAGACCCTGCACGTGGACCGGCCCACCCCCAAGGCGGACTGGTCGGGCGACGGCATCTCCCTGCTGACCGAGGCCACCCCGTGGCCGCGCGGCGAGCGGATACGCCGGGCGGGTGTCTCGGCCTTCGGCGTGGGCGGCACCAACGCGCACGTCGTGGTGGAGGAGGCGCCGCTCGACGCCTCCGAGGACGCCGGGCCGCTGCTGCCGACGCGGGAACTGCCCGTGGTGCCCTGGATGCTCTCGGCCAGGACACCTGCCGCCCTGCGCGCCCAGGCCCGCCGCCTGCACACCCACCTCACCACCACGCACCCCCAAGCCACCCCCACCCACATCGGTGCCGCCCTCGCCCACACCCGCGCCCACTTCGACCACCGCGCCACCCTCACCGGGACCACCCGCGCCGAACTCCTCGACCTGGTCGACACGATCGCCCGGGGCGAGGTGGCGGAACAGGCGACCCTGGCCCGGGCGCGCACCGGACGGACCGTCTTCGTCTTTCCCGGCCAGGGCGCCCAGTGGGTCGGCATGGGCCATGAACTCGCCGCCGCGCACCCGGTGTTCGCCGCGGAGCTGCGTGCCTGCGCCGACGCCCTCGCGCCGCACACCGGCTTCTCGCTCGACGAGGTCCTGCGCGGGGCGCCCGGCGCGCCCCCGCTGGACCGGGTGGACGTCGTCCAGCCCGCCCTGTTCGCGGTGATGGCGGCGCTCGCCGCGCTCTGGCGGCACCACGGCGTGCACCCGGACGCCATCGTCGGGCACTCGCAGGGCGAGATGACCGCCGCGTACGTGGCCGGGGGTCTTTCGCTCCAGGACGCCGCCCGCGTCGTGGCGCTGCGCAGCAAGGCCATCGCGGAGCTGGCGGGGCGGGGCGGCGGCATGGCCTCGGTGACGGCATCGCCCGAACGTCTGCTGCCGCTCCTGGCGGACTGGGGCGGACGCATATCCGTCGCGGCCGTCAACGGCCCGTCCTCCATGACGGTCTCGGGTGAGTCGGACGCGTTGGACGGGCTGCTCGCCCGCTGCGCCGCCGAGGACATCTGGGCCCGCCGGGTCCCCGTCGACTACGCCTCGCACTCCTCGTGGGTCGAGCCGCTCAGGGAGCGGCTGGCCGAGGTGCTCGCGCCGATCACGCCGCGCTCCGGGGAAGTGCCGTTCCACTCCACACTGACCGCGGGCGAGTTCGACACCGCGGGGCTCGACGCCGACTACTGGTTCCGGAACCTGCGGCAGACCGTACGGTTCGAGGAAGTCGTGCGCTCGCTGCTGGAGCAGGGGCACACCACGTTCATCGAGGTGAGCCCGCACCCGATCCTCACCTTCGCGGTGGAACAGACGGTGGAGCAGGTCGCCGAGCGGGCGGCGCAGGAGGCGGCGCGCGCGGGCGGCGGCGGGGCCGGCCGGTCCGCCGCGGCCGTGCTCGGCTCGGCGCGGCGTGAGCGGGAACAGGCGCAGTTCACCGCCTCGCTGGCCGCCGCGCACGCCCACGGGGTGGCCGTGGACTGGGGCGCGGTGTTCGACCCGGCCGACGCGCACGGCGTCGAACTCCCCACGTACGCCTTCGAGTCGACGCGCCTGTGGGCGGCGCCGCGAGCCGCCGCCGGCGATGTCGGGGGCGCGGGCCTGCACGCCACCGGTCACCGGTTGCTGAGCGCCGGTGCCGAACTCGCCGACGGTGGCGGGTGGGTGTTCGCCGGCCGCGTCTCGCGGGACACGCACGGCTGGCTGGAGGACCACGCGGTCCACGGCACGGTCCTGTTGCCGGGCACCGCGTTCGTGGACATGGCCGTCCTCGCCGCCTCGCACGTCGGCTGCGACGTGGTGGAGGAGCTGACGCTGGAGGAGCCGCTGGTGTTCCCCGACGCGGGCGCGGCCGACCTCCAGGCGTCGGTCGGCGCGCCGGACGAGCGGGGACGGCGGCCGGTGTCCCTCCACTCCCGGCCGGCCGGCGCCGCGAGCGGCGGCGACTGGACGCGGCACGCCGCCGGCTTCCTCGCGATCGCCCCGGCACACGCCGACAGCGCCCCCGTGCCCGGCGCCTGGCCCCCGCCGGGCGCCGAACCGCTGGACGTCGAGGGCCTGTACGACCGGCTCGCGGACCGGGGCTTCGGCTACGGGCCCGCCTTCCGCGGGCTGCGCGCGGCCTGGCGGCATGACGGTGTGCTCCTCACCGAGGTGGACAGCGCGGCAGCCGGTGACGTCGGTGACACCGACGGGTACGGGGTGCACCCGGCCCTGCTGGACGCCGCGTTCCACGCCCAGCTGACCGAGCTGGCGGGTGCCGACGGGGCCGGAGGGCAGGCGTGGCTGCCGTTCACCTGGTCCGGCGTGCGCGTCGCCCGAACGGGTGCGTCGGCCGTGCGGGCCACGCTCACCCCGCTCGGCGAGGGCACCGTGCGGATGTCCGCGGTCGACGCGGCGGGCACGCCGGTGGTCTCCGTCGACTCCGTCGTGGCCCGCCCGGTGGATCCCTCGCGCCTGTCCGGCGCGGGCGGCCCGGCCGACGCCCTCTACCGCGTCGCCTGGCACCCGGCCCCGGCCCCCCAGCCCCCGCCGCCTCCCCTGCCTTCCACGCCCGAGCACTGGGCCGTCCTCACCGGGCCCGACGCGCCGCCACCGGCCCAGGACGCCCCGTACGTCTTCCCCGGCCTCGCCGGTACGCCCCTTCCCACCCATCCGTCCCTCACCCACCTCACCGAAGCCCTCGACGCCGGCGGCCCCGTGCCGGAGACCGTCGTCGCGTTCATGACCGAGGCGCACGGCGCGCCCAGCGCCGAGGGGGCGCGGGAGCGTGCCCGGCGTGTTCTCGCGTTGCTGCGCGGATGGCTGGCCGAGGAACGGTTCGGCGGGGCCCGGCTCGTGGTGGTCACCCGCGATGCCGTGGCCACCGCCCCCGGGGCGCAGGCCGCCCCCGAACTCGCGCCGCTGTGGGGGCTGGTGCGCACCACGCAGTCCGAGCACCCCGGCCGCTTCACCCTCGTCGATCTGGACGAGGAGGCGGCCGGTGACCCCGCGCGGGTGCTGCCCGCGGTGCTCGCCACCGGGGAGCCGCAGGTCGCCGTCCGGGACGGTGTGCTCCTGCTGCCCCGTGCCGAACGGGTCCGGGGGGCCGCGGGCGGGCCGCTGCCCTTCGATCCGGACGGGACGGTCCTGATCACCGGGGGCCTCAGCGGAATCGGCGCCCACATGGCCCGGCACCTCGCCGCCGAGCGGGGCGCGCGGCACCTCCTCCTGGCCGGCCGGCGCGGCCGGGACACCGCAGGCGCGGCGGAGCTGACGGCCGAACTGAGCGCCCTCGGCGCCCGGGTGACCGTCGCGGCCTGTGACGTCACGGACCGGGCGGCGACGGCCGCACTCCTCGCGTCGGTCGACGCCGCGCACCCGCTGACCGCCGTGATCCACTCCGCGGGGACGCTCGACGACGGCCTCCTGGAGACGCTGACCCCCGAGCGACTGGACCGCGTCCTGCGGCCCAAGGTGGACGCGGCCTTGCACCTCCACGAGCTGACCAGGTCCGCGCCGCTCACCGCGTTCGTCCTGTTCTCGTCGGTGGCCGGCACCATCGGCGGCCCGGGGCAGGGCAACTACGCGGCGGCCAACACCTTCCTCGACGTCTTCGCGCAGTGGCGGCGCGCCCAGGGGCTGCCCGCGCTCTCGCTGGCCTGGGGCCTGTGGGAGGAGGCGAGCGACATGACCCGGCACCTCGGACAGGCCGAGGTGGCCCAGTTGGGCCGGTCGGGGCTCGTGCCGCTCGGCACCGACGAGGGACTGCGCCTGTTCGACGTGGTGCACGGCACCGAGGACGCGCTGCTGCTGCCCGCGCGGCTCGACCCGGGCGCCCTGCGGGCGCAGGCCCGCGAGGGTTCGCTGCCCGCCGTGCTGCGGGCCCTGGTGCCGGTGACGCGGGCGGCCGCGGACCGAACCGAGCCGGCGCTGTCCGCCCGCCTGAAGGCCGCCGCGCCCGGGGAGCGGGACGCACTGGTGCTCGCGGCGGTGGTGGCGGAGGTCGCCGCGGTGCTCGGGTACGAGGACACGGGCGCCGTCGATCCGGAGCGGCCCTTCAAGGAACTGGGCCTGGACTCGCTGGGCGCGGTGCGGCTGCGCAACCGGCTGAGCCTGCTGACCGGGCTGGCGCTGCCCTCCACCCTGGTGTTCGGCCATCCGACGGTGCCCGCGCTCACCGCACACCTGCGCACGCTGCTCGACGCGGACGCCGCCGAGGGCGGGGAGCCGGTGCGATCCGCGGCGCACGCGGATCTGGACCGCCTCGCCGGATCACTGCCGTCGGTCGCCGACGCCGAAGTGGCGGCCGTCCGCGCGCGGCTGCGCTCCCTGCTCACCGCGCTCGACGCCAGGGACGGCCGGGAGGACGGCGACGAGGACGGTCGGGGCCTGCGCAGGGAGCGCATCGACGAAGCGTCCGCCGAGGACCTCTTCGACTTGATCGACAACGACTTGGGGGTGGGCTGAACCATGCCGGACGACGACAGGACACTGCGGTACCTCAAGCGCGTCACCGCCGAGCTCCAGGCCGCCCGCGAGCAGTTGCGGCAGGCGGAGCGGCGTACGCACGAGCCGGTCGCGGTGGTGGGCATGGCCTGCCGCTACCCCGGCGGGGTGACCTCCCCCGACGGCCTGTGGGAGGTGGTGGCCGCCGGGCGCGACGTGGTCGCGGACTTCCCCGAGGACCGGGGCTGGGACCTGGAGCGGCTCTTCCACGACGACCCCGACCACCCCGGCACGACGTACGCGAGGGCGGGCGGTTTCCTGGCGGGCGCCACGGAGTTCGACGCGGAGTTCTTCGGCATCGGCCGCACCGAGGCCCTCGCGATGGACCCGCAGCAGCGGCTGCTCCTGCAGACCGTCTGGGAGTCCCTGGAGGACGCGGGCATCGACCCGGGCGCCCTGCGCGGCTCGCGGACGGGCGTGTTCGTGGGGACGACGGGCCAGGACTACGCGCAGCTGGCGCGCTCGGGCCCGCAGGAGCTGGAGGGCTACTGGGGCATCGGCTCCGCGGGCAGTGTGCTCTCCGGGCGCGTCTCGTACGTCATGGGGTTCGAGGGTCCGGCCCTGACCGTCGACACGGCGTGTTCGTCGTCGCTGGTGGGGGTGCACCTGGCGGTGCAGGCGCTGCGGAACGGCGAGTGCTCGCTGGCCCTCGCGGGCGGTGTGACGGTGATGTCCACGCCGGGTGTGTTCACCGAGTTCAGCAGGCAGCGCGCGCTGTCACCGGACGGCCGGTGCCGTTCGTACGCGCAGGCCGCCGACGGCACCGGCTGGGGCGAGGGCGTCGGGATCGTCCTGCTGGAGCGCCTCGGCGAGGCCCGCCGCAACGGCCATCGCGTCCTGGCGGTCGTCGCCGGGTCCGCGGTCAACCAGGACGGCGCGAGCAACGGTCTGACCGCCCCGAACGGCGGCTCCCAGCAGCGCGTCATCGCCCAGGCGCTCACCGCGGCGCGGCTGCGTCCCGACGACATCGACGCGGTGGAGGGGCACGGCACCGGCACCACGCTCGGCGATCCCATCGAGGTCGACGCCCTCGCGGCGGTGTACGGCCGTGAGCGGGCCGCCGGGCAACCGCTGCGGCTGGGTTCGCTGAAGTCCAACATCGGGCACAGCCAGGCCGCGGCGGGCGTCGGCGGACTCATCAAGATGATCCAGGCGCTGCGTCACGAAATGCTCCCCAAGACCCTGCACGTGGACCGGCCCACCCCCAAGGCGGACTGGTCGGGCGGCGGCATCTCCCTGCTGACCGAGGCCACCCCGTGGCCGCGCGGCGAGCGGATACGCCGAACCGGGATCTCCTCGTTCGGCATCAGCGGCAGCAACGCGCACGTCGTGGTGGAGGAGGCACCGCTCGACGCCTCCCCGGACGCCGGGCCGCTGCCGACGACCCGGGAACTGCCCGTGGTGCCCTGGATGCTCTCGGCCAAGACGCCCGCCGCCCTGCGCGCCCAGGCCCGCCACCTGCACACCCACCTCACCACCACACAACCCCACGCCACCCCCACCCACACCGGCGCCGCCCTCGCCCACACCCGCGCCCACTTCGACCACCGCGCCACCCTCACCGGGACCACCCGCGCCGAACTCCTCGCGGGCCTCGCGGAGTTCGGTGCGGGGCGGCTGCCGGGCAACGCCGTCGTCGGCGTGGCGGCGCGGGGGCGCAGGACCGCCTTCCTGTTCTCCGGGCAGGGCTCCCAACAGGCGGGCATGGGCAGCCAACTCGCGGCCGCCCATCCGGTGTTCGCTGACGCCCTGGACGCGGTCAGCGCGGAGCTGGAGCGCCATCTGGAGCTGCCGCTGCGCCAGGTGATGGACGCCCCCGACGGCACCGCGGAGGCGGAGCTGCTGCACCGCACGGACTGGACGCAACCGGCGCTGTTCGCCCTGGAGGTGGCCCTCTTCCGGCTCGTCGAGTCGTGGGGTTTCACGCCGGACTTCCTGCTGGGCCACTCCGTCGGGGAGCTGGCGGCCGCGCATGTCGCCGGGGTGCTGTCCCTGGCCGACGCGAGCACCTTGGTCGCCGCGCGCGGCCGGCTCATGCGGGCGCTGCCGGAGGGCGGTGCGATGGTCGCCGTGGAGGCGACGGAGGACGAGGTCCTGGCGAGCCTGCGCGAGGAGGACCCGCTGGCCGTGGCGGCCGTGAACGGGCCCCGCTCGGTCGTCGTGTCCGGCGCCGCCGACCCGCTCACGGCCTGGCTGCGGCCGTGGCAGGAGCAGGGCCGCCGCACCCGTCGGCTGCGCGTCAGCCACGCCTTCCACTCGCCCCTCATGCGGCCGGCGCTCGCGGAACTGGCGGACGTGGCCGGGGGGTTGAGCTACCGCGCGCCGACCGTGCCGATCGTCTCCAACGAGACCGGGACCTTCGCCGCCCCGGCCATCCTGGCCACGCCCGGCCACTGGGTCCGCCACGCCGAGCGCCCCGTCCGCTTCCACGACGGGATACGCCTGCTGGAGGGCGCCGGGGTGAGCGCGTTCCTGGAGCTCGGGCCGGGCGGGGTGCTCACCTCGATGACCCGGCACTGCCTGCGGGAGCCGGGCTCCGCGGTGCTCGCCGCCGCCCTGGACGGGCGCGCGCCCGAACCGGCCGCGCTCGTGACCGCGCTCGCCGAGCTGCACACCCATGGCGCGTGCGGCGACCTCGCGGCCCTCCTCCCCCGGGAAGCGGCTCGCCAGGTGTCCCTGCCCACGTACGCCTTCCAGGGACGCCGGCACTGGATCGACGTGCCGCAGACCGTGCGGGACACGCGGGCCGACCCGGCCGTACCGGACCAGGGGGACGGCGGCGCCGCAGAGCCGATCGGCCAGGAACCGCAGGAATCTCAGGAGTCCCAAAAACAGGACGTGCTTCAACTGGTGTGCGCCCAGGCCGCCTTGACCCTCGGATACGAGGACGGCACCGGGATCGACCCCGAGCTGACGCTGCTGGAGCTGGGCCTGGACTCGCTCGGCGCCGTCCGCTTCCAGCGACGTCTGGCCACGGTCACCGGTCTGGACCTGCCGGCCACCCTGCTGGTCGACCACCCCACCCCGGCGTCCCTCGCGGAGCACCTGCGGCCGCTGCTCGACCCCGCGGCCGAGCACCCCGCGCGGGGACCGGCCGACCGGCTCAGGGACCTGCACCGGCAAGGGCGGCTGGCCGAGGCCGTACCGCTCCTTCGGGCCGCCGCCGAGGACCGGCCCGTCTTCCGTGCGGCCGAACAGCCCTCCGGTCCGCCGGAGTCGGTGCTGGTCTCCGACGGGCCCGCCGCACCCGTCGTGGTGTGCGTGCCGTCCTTCCTGGCCGGGTCGGGCCCGCACCAGTTCGCCCGGTTCGCCGCCGGATTCACCCACCGGCCGCGGATGTCCGCGCTCACCCTGCCCGGCCTCGGCGCCTCGCCGCTGCTGCCCGGCTCACTGCGCGCCGCGGTCGAGGGCCTGGCCGACGCCGCGCTGCGCACCGCGGCCGGCGCCCCGCTCGTCCTCGCCGGGCACTCCGTCGGCGGTGCCCTCGCACACGCCGCCGCCGCGTCCCTGGAACGCGCCGGGCACCGCGTCGAAGGGGTCGTACTGATCGACACGTACGAACCGGAAACCGCCCAGCAGCGGGCGGTGTTCGCCTGGGCGATGGGCCGCGTCCTGGACCGGGACGGCGCGCCCGCCGCCCTCGACGACGACAACGTCACGGCCATGGGCGGCTACCTGCGGCTCTTCGACGACTGGACGGCCGACCCGCTGACGGCGCCCGCGCTGCTGCTGAGCGCCGAGCGGGGCCCGGACGCGCCGGACGCGGCGGGCTGGCGGCTGTGGCGGGCCGCGGACACCGTCGCGACCGTCACCGGCGACCACTTCTCGCTCCTCGAAGAGGACGCCGCCCACACGGCGCGCGCCGTCGAGGACTGGCTTCGAAAGGAACTGTCATGCAGCCCGTCGGCATAGTCGACTTCGGCAGCCATCTGCCCGAGAACGTGGTGGGGCCCGAGTTCTTCCTGGACGAGACCGCCCCGGTGGACCCGCTCGCCGACACCCCGCTGTTCCGCGTGCCGCCGACCCGCCACCACGTCGCCCCCGGCGAACGGGCCGCCGACATGATCGCCAAGGCGGCCCGGCCGGTCTTCGAGCGCCTCGGCAAGGAGCCCGCGGGCCAGGTCGACGTGCTGCTGACGAACGTCCTGCTGCCCGACGAGCCGTTCATGGGCGTCGGCGCGCAGGCCGCGCACGCGCTGGGCATCGACCCCGAGTGGATCGTGGACCTGCACAACGGCGGCTGCGCCTCGTTCCCCTACATGCTCGCGCTGGCCCAGAAGATCATGGCCGACGGGGCGGCGCGCACCGCGTTGATCGCCAATGTGCAGAACACCGCGGGCCAGATGTTCGCCCAGTCCGAGGTGCGCAAGCTGTCGCACGCGCCGATTCCGGGCGACGGCTGCGGGGTGGCCTATCTGGAGGCGGGCGCGGGCTCGCCGATCCTCGGGGTACGGACCCGCAGCATCCCCGCGTACTCCGTGGACCTCGGCATCAAGACGTCGGACGGGCGCAAGTACTGGGAGCCGGGCGAGGGGCAGATGGACATCGCCTTCGACGCCGGCAAGGCGGCGGAGATCCTCCAGCGCGGCAACACACTCGTGCCCGAGCTGGTCGAGAAGCTCTGCTCCGACCTCGGGGAGCGGCCGTCCGACATCGACGTACTCGTCACCAACCAACCCAACCGCATCTTCCTGAAGAACTGGCGCCAGGCCCTGGGGCTGGACGAGGCGCGGCACCTGGACACCTTCGACCGCTGCGGGAACCTGTACGGCGCCGCCGTGCCCGTCACCCTCGACCGGGCGGCCCGCGCCGGGGAGCTGCGCGACGGCGACCTCGTGGTGATGTCGGGGTTCGCGCACGCCGGTGACTTCGCGGCCGCCGCGGCGGTGCGCTGGAACGGGGCCTCATGAGCGAGTCGTCCGGGCGGGCCGGGGAGTTGGACGTGATCGTCGTCGGGGCACGCTGCGCCGGGTCGACGCTCGGCGCCCTGCTGGCGCGCCGCGGGCTGCGCGTCGCCGTCCTCGACCAGGCCACCGAGATCCGCTCGACCCTCTCCTCGAACATCCTCCAGGCCGACTCGCTGGCGTTCCTCGACCGCCTCGGCGTGCTGGAGCGCCTGCGCGCGGCCGGGGTGCGGACCATGAGCCACGTCGACATGCGGCTGGAGGACTTCCGCTGCCGGGCGGCGTTCCCGCAGGAGCCCGGTGACGTCGGCGGCGCAGCGTGCATCCGACGCGAGGTCCTCGACCCGGTGCTTGTGGACGCGGCCCGCGCGTCCGGCGCCGAGGTGCGCCTGGGCACCCGGGTCGTCGGAGTGATCCGTGAGGGCGGCCGCGTCGCGGGGGTACGGGCGGTGTCGGGCGGTGCGGAGACCTCGCTGCGGGCCGCCCTGGTCGTCGGCGCGGACGGGCGGACCTCGAAGGTCGCCGAGGTGTGCGGGTCCCGGATGTACCACGTGAGTCCCGGTGAACGCAGTTACTACTGGACGTACTTCGAGGGAGCGGACATCGGTGAGCGGCCGACGTTCGTCTTCCACCGGTGGGGCGACCGGCACATGCTGGGCGGCCCCGCAGACAACGGCCTGTACATCGTGGGCGTCTCCCCGCAGCGGCACGAGCGGGAGAGTTTCCGCGCCGACCTCGACGCCAACGTCCGTGCCCACGCCCTGCGCTGCCCGCCGATCGCCGAGGCCGTCGCCGGGGCCACCAGGGCGAGCAGGATCTACGGCATCCGGCGCTTCTTCGGCTACTTCCGGGAGGCGGCCGGGGCCGGCTGGGTGCTGCTCGGCGACGCCGGGCACTTCAAGGACCCGGCGGGCGGGCGGGGCATCGGCGACGCGTTCCACCAGGCGGAGCGCCTGGCCGGCGCGGTCGCGGACGCCGTCGGGTCGGGCGCCCGGCTCGACCGCGCGACCGCCGACTTCGGCCGCTGGCGGGACCGCGCGTACGCGCAGTACTACGGCCTGGCCGCCGATCTCGGCGTGGCCGGCCCCCTCGCCGGCGTCGTCCCGCGAGTGGTGCGCTCCCTGCACGCCCGGGGCGAGGTCGACGGCGTCCTGAACCTGCTGAGCCACCGGGCCTCCGTCCTGGACGTCCTGACCCCGGCGCGGGTGCTCGGCGCCACGGGCGGGCACCTGCTGCGCGCCCCCGGCGGGCGGCGCGCCGCCCTCACCGAGCTGGGGCGGCTCGCGGCCACCGAGGTCCGGCGCCGGAACGCGATGCGCA
This sequence comes from Streptomyces sp. NPDC031466, assembly GCF_055581265.1. Taxonomy (NCBI): domain Bacteria; kingdom Bacillati; phylum Actinomycetota; class Actinomycetes; order Kitasatosporales; family Streptomycetaceae; genus Streptomyces; species Streptomyces sp. NPDC031466. Next base: position 40,738 of record NZ_JBVIJT010000018.1, on the reverse strand, counting down.
GGCCCGTCTTCCAGAGCGGCCCCCAGCCGCGCCCCGTACAGCAGGACACTCCAGAACCGGAGCCGAGCCGATGACCCGTACCCTCCCGCACGCCGCCGAGCGCGGCCAGCTGCCGCCCCCCGGCGTGGAGCTGCGTTTCGAGCAGACGGTGCCCCGCTCCCTCGCCCACCGCAGGCAGGTCGGCGAGGTGTTCGTCACCGACTCCGCGCAGCAGACCGACGACGACTTCCACCTCGCCTTCCAGATCCCCCGCGCCCACAGCCTCTGGTCGGATCAACGACCCGGGTCACACGACCCGTTCGCGTCCGCGGAGGCGGCGCGGCAGGCCATCTTCGTGCTGCTGCACCGGCATGTCGGGGTGCCCGTCGGGCTCCCGTTCAGCCTGCAGCGCATCACGCTGCGGGTGACGGACCCGCAGGCGTACGCCCACGACGGGACGTCCGCCCTCCAGGGGTATGTGCACTACCGGGTCGCCGAGCGGCAGGGCAAGGGCTCCGACGTGGTGAGCATGGTCCTGGAGGGCGCCATGGAGATCGGCGGGCGCCCGGCGATGACGCTGAGCGCGGTGCTCGCGTTCATGTCGCAGGAGGACTACGACATCTTCCGGGCCTTCCAGCGGGCGCGGAAGCCGGTGGCCGACGCCCGCCCCACCCCGGCCCGGCGGCTTGCCGCCGCCCTGGTGGGGCGTGAGATCCCGCGCAACGTGGTCATCGGCCTGCCGGCGCACGAGGCCGAGCCGGTGCCGGCGGACCCCGCGGCCGGCGGGACGTCCGCGGAGGGCGGGCCCGGGGACGGCGCGTTCCGGTATCTGCTCGCCGCCGACCCGCACCATCCCGCCTTCTTCGACCACGAGTACGACCATGTGCCGGGGCCCCTGATGGTCGAGGGCATGCGGCAGGCCGCCGTGGCCGCGGCCTGCCGGTCCGGCGCGCTGGCCGCGCCGCACGCCCTGGCCGTCGGCTGCGAGGCCGCCTTCCTCGACTTCGCGGAGTTCGAGGCCGACCTGGTGCACGAGGCGCGGGTCGGCGCCGCCGGGGCGGACGGCCGCATCCCGGTGGCCGTGGTCCTGCGGCAGTTCGGCAGACCGGTCGTCGAGGGCCGCATCGACCTGCTTCCCGACGCGACCCCGCGTCCCCCATCAACCGCGCGAGCGCACGGAGTCTGATCCATGGCAGTGGCACACACAGGTGACAGCACGACGAACCGGCGGCGCGTCGCCGTCGTGGGAGCCGGTATCTCCGGCCTCACCGCGGCGCTCCGCCTCGACCTCCTCGGATACGACGTCGAAGTCATCGAGGCGGCCGAGACCCTCGGCGGCCGCTTCGGCGTCGACAAGCTCGGCGACCGGCCGGTCATGACCGGCGGGAAGAACATCGGCCGCCGCTACCACACCTTCCGCCGGCTCACCTCGGAGCTCGGCGTGGACACCTACGAGTCCTTCGGCTACAACGCCTCCCGGGTCAAGGACGGCGAGATCCTCACCCTCGACAGCGAGCGGCGGAGCCAGACGCTGAAGAACATCCGGCGGATGGGCTCGGCCCGCGACTTCGCGCGGATGGCGGCGATGGCGGCGCGGATCCGCGCCGACGAGCGCAACCGCTTCCTCGGCTCGCGCTACTTCAGCGGCGTCTCGCGGCGCCACGACCACGCCCCGCTCGCCTCGTTCTTCGGCCGCGAGATGACGGACATGCTGGTGCGGCCCATGGTCATCCGCAACAACGGCGCCGAACCGGACGAGGTCTACCCCGGCACGTTCGGCACCAACCTCGCGATGCTGATGGACCACTACGACCAGCTGACCGGCGGCATCCAGCCCGTCCTCGACGCGTTCGCCAAGCGCGTCCCGGTGCGGCTCGGGGCCACGGTGGAGGGCGTGGAGGTCCGTGACGGCAAGGTCGCCGGGCTGCGCGTGGCCGAGGCGGGGGCGCCCGCGCGGATCAGCGACTACGACGGCGTGGTGCTGGCGACCCCGGCCCACGCGACCGCCGGCATCCTGCGCTCGGCGCGGCCCGCGCTCGCCCGCCGCCTGTCGGACGTGAACTACTTCCCGGCCACGGTGGTGCTCGTCGAGTACGACCGGCCGGTCTTCGGACCCGAGGTGCGGGCGCTGGCCATGGACGACGGGCCGTGCAGCAACGCCGGTTCGTACGGGATGGAGGACCGGCACATCGTCCGCTACACCTACAGCGGACGCGAGGGACGCCTGAGCGACTTCAGCCCCGAGAACATCGACCGGCTGACCGGGCAGACCGAGGAGCGCCTGGTGAAGTATCTCGGGGCGCCGCGCGCCGAGCGCGTCAACCTCCTGGTCAGGCACTGGGAGGCGGCCTACAGCGGCTATCTGCCGCACCACGCCGACTTCCTCGCCGAGGTGCGCCAGGGCGTGGCGGACGTGGCGGGCCTGGAGCTGGCGGGCGACTACATCCAGGGTGTCTCCATCGAGGCGTGCGCCCGGACGGGCCGTGCCGCGGCCGGCCGGCTCGCCGCCCATCTCACCTCGCCCTCGGCGCCCGCGCGGGCGGCGGCGTGAGCGGCCCGGGCGACTGGGCGGTGGTCACCGGTGCCTCGTCGGGCATCGGTGAGCACCTCGCCCGGGGCCTGGCCGCGCGGGGGTACGGGCTGTGGCTCGTCGCCCGCTCCACCGACGCCCTGGAGCGGCTCGCCGGGGAACTGCGCGAGCGGCACGGCGTGCCGGTGCGCGTGCGGACCTGCGACCTGGCGGACCCCGCGGCGCGGCAGGCCCTGCTCGCCGAGCTGGCCGGTGAGCCGGTGACCGTGCTCTGCGCGAACGCGGGCTTTCCCACCTGCGGGCCGTTCGGCGACAACGACCCGGCCAAGGAGAGCGCCCAGGTCCAGGTCAACGTCGTCTCGCTGCACGCGCTGACGCGGACGCTGCTGCCGGGCATGCTGGCCCGGGGCCGCGGCGGGATCCTGGTCACCGGTTCGACCGCGGGCTGCCAGCCCGTGCCGACCGCGGCGACCTACTCGGCCGGCAAGGCGTTCGCCAACACCTTCGCCGAGGCGCTCCACGTCGAACTGCGCGGCACCGGGGTGCACTGCACCCTGCTCGCCCCCGGCCCCGTACGCACCAACTTCTACGCGGTGGGCGGCATGCCACGGCTCCAGGAGCGCTCGTTCCTGGCCTGGCTGACGCCCGAGCGGGTCGCCGAGGCAGGCCTGCGCGGCCTGGCCCGGGGGCGCCGTGTGGTGGTCCCCGGACCCGTGGCCAAGGCCCAGTACCTCGCGGGCCGGCACACCCCGCGCCCGCTGCTCTTCCCCGTGCTGCGCGCGGTGGTGCTGCCCGTCTTCCGCAACGCGCGAAGCGGCTCCCGCCCGCCGGTCCGTACTCCCGACGTCCGCAAGTGAGAGGCACTGCCACATGGACGGCAAGAAGCACCGTTGGTTCATCCTCGGGGCGTCGCTGATACCGCTGGTCGCGGTGTTCGGCGCCATGGCCCTGCTGTGGAACGAGATATTCGGCTGGTCGGACGTGGTGGTCCTGGTCATCATGTACGCCATCTCCGGCTTCGGCATCTCCGCCGGCTACCACCGGATGCTCACCCACCGCTCGTTCGAGACCTACAAGCCCATCCGCGTGGCCCTGGCCACCGCCGGGGTGATGGCCGGGCAGGGCCCGCCGCTGATCTGGGCGGCCCACCACCGCAAGCACCACCGCGTCGCCGACAAGCCCGGTGACCCGCACAGCCCGCACCTGGACTTCGAGCCGGGCTTCAAGGGCACGCTGGCCGGTCTGTGGCACGCCCACCTGGGCTGGCTGTTCGACGTCGATCTCACCTCCGACCCGATGCGCTACTGCCCCGACCTGGTGCGCGAGAAGCCGCTGCGCTGGCTCAGCGAGAACCTCCTGCTGGTCACCGCATCCAGCGTCGTGCTGCCCGGCCTCATCGCCTACGCCCTCACCGGCGGCGACTGGCGGGCCGGGCTGACCGGCATGCTCTGGGGCGGTCTGGTGCGCATCTTCCTCATCAACCACATGACGTACGCGGTCAATTCGGTCGGGCACGTCTTCGGCCGCCGCCGCTTCGACACCACCGACCAGTCGCGCAACGTCGCCTGGCTCTCCATCCCCTCCTTCGGCGAGGCCTGGCACAACAACCACCACGCCTTCCCGCGCTCGGCGCGCCACGGCATGAAGTGGTACGAGGTCGACCTCTCCGCGATCCTCATCTGGAGCCTGGAGAAGACCCACCTCGCCTGGAAGGTCGTGCGCATCGACCCCGAGCGCATGGAGATGCGCGAGGCGGGTGTCAGCCGCGTCGACGCGTCCGCCGCGGACAAGCGGGAGCTCCTGGAGACCCAGCAGAACATCGCGCCCATGGCGGAGCGCCGCCGCGAGGCCCGGGAGGCCGACGCCTCGCTGGTGGACGTGGAATAGCACGGCCGCCGCACGAGCAGACGAACAGACGGGGATCACGCACATGGAGTTCTTCCACGCCCTGACCAACGGGGCCTCGCACGGCGTGCTGCACGAGTGGACGGGCGAGGAGTTCGAGCACACCCCCTGGCGCGATGTCGTCAGGGACGCCCACGGCATGGCCGCCGAGCTGCGCACGCTCGGCGTCGGCCCCGGTACCCGGGTCGCCGCCATCCTCACCAACACGCCCGACACGGTGCGCGGTCTGCTGGCGGTCTGGCTGGCCGGCGGTGCGGTGGCCTCGCTGCCGCTGCCCACCCGCGGCCTGAGCCAGGAGGCGTACGGCGAACAGCTGGTGGCGCTCTCGGCGCGCCTCGACCCGACGCTGCTCCTGGTCGACGACTGGCTCACCGCGATGGTGCCGGAGCGGCTGGCCAAGGAGCTGCCGGTCCGCGGCTGGTCCGCGCTGCGCGGCGCGGGGCGCATCGAGCCGAGCCCGCCGGGCCCGGACGACATCGCCTTCATCCAGTACTCGTCGGGGTCCACCAGCACCCCCAAGGGCTGCGCGCTCACCACGCGCGCCATCGAGCAACAGCTGCGGATCATCCTGCATCTGACCGGTGGCCGGCCCGGCGCCGACACCGTCGCCTCCTGGCTGCCGCTCTCGCACGACATGGGGATGTTCGGCTGCCTGCTGTACTCGTGGGCGTACGACTTCGACTTCGTGCTGTCCTCGCCGGACCGGTTCGGGATGGCTCCGCGCACGTGGTTCCGGGACATGTCGGAGTACGGGGCGACGATGACCGCGGGCACGAGCACCGCCGTGTATCTCGCAGCGCGGGCGCAGGGCCGCGGGACGCTGCCCAAGGAGCTGAGGCTGCGGGCGGCCGTGATCGGCGCGGAGCGCGTCGACTGGGACACGCTGACGGCGGCGACGGAGAAGTTCCGGCCCTTCGGCCTGTCCGACACCGCGTTCCAGCCCGCGTACGGCATGGCGGAGGCGACGCTCGCGGTGACGGGCAAGCCGTGGGCGCAGGCGCCCAGGGCGCTCGCCTTCGACGGTCCCGCGCTCGTCGAGGGCTCGGTGATCGAGGTGGCGCCCGACCATCCGAAGGCGACCCGGCTGGTCTCCAACGGCGTGACACTGCCCGGGGTGTCGGTGCGGGCGGGCAGCGGCGGCGGCGTCTCGGAGATCCTGGTCTCCTCGCCCAGCCTGGCCAGTGGCTACTACGCGGACCCCGAACGCACGGCCGCGCGCTTCCAGGACGGTCGGCTGCGCACCGGCGACCTCGGGTTCGTGCGCGACGACGAGCTGTACGTCCTCGGGCGGGCCGACGACATGCTCTCGGTGGGCGGCCGGAAGGTCTACGCCTCGGAGATCGAGTCGGCGGTGGACTCCTTGAAGAACGTCCGCAAGGGGTGTGCGGCGGTGGTCGACGCGGGTGACTCGGGCATGTCCCGGCTGGTGCTGATGGTGGAGCCCCAGGGCAATCCGAAGGACTTCCGGCCGATCGCCGAGGAGGCCGCGTCGCTGGCCCTGGAGAAGGCCGGGGTCGCCCTCGCGGAGTGCCTGTTCCTGGCGCGCGGGGTGCTCCCGAAGACCCCCAGCGGGAAGATCCAGCGGTTCCGCTGCCGTGCGCTGCTCGACGAGGGGCGGCTGATCCCCGTGGCGCGGGTGACGTTCGACTGACGTGCCAGGCAGACCCCGGGGGCCGCAAGGCCCCGAGGACCTCAAGGGAGGCGACCGGCGATGAGCCATTACAAGTCACATCTGGAAGATGTGGAGTTCAACCTCTTCGAGGTCCTCGGCCGCGAGGAGTCCTACGGCCGCGGCGCCTTCGCGGGCACCACGGCCGAGACCGCGCGCGACCTGCTCGGCGAGGTGGAGCGGCTGGCCGTCCAGGAGCTGGCGGACGCCGCCGTCGAGGCGGACCGCACCCCGCCGGTGTACGACGCGCGGGCCCGCACGGTGACGCTGCCGGAGTCCTTCAAGAAGGCGTACGCCCGCTGGACGGAGTCCGGCTGGCACCTGATCGACCTGCCCGAGTCGCTCGGCGGGGCGGGGGTGCCGCCGTCGCTGCGCTGGGCGGTCGCCGAGCTGGTGCTGGGGGCCAATCCGGCGCTGTACATGTACCAGTCGACCGCCGGCTTCGCGAAGATGCTCGACAGCCTCGGCACACCGGAGCAGCGCGGGCTCGCCCGGCTGCTCGTCGGGCGCGCGTGGGGCGCGACGATGGTCCTCACCGAGCCGGAGGCGGGCAGCGATGTGGGCGCCTGCCGCACCAGGGCCGTCCGGCAGCCGGACGGCAGCTGGCACATCGAGGGCGTGAAGCGGTTCATCACCTCGGGCGAGCACGACCTTTGCGAGAACATCCTGCACTTCGTGCTGGCCCGCCCCGAGGGCCACGGCCCCGGCACCAAGGGGCTCTCCCTGTTCGTGGTCCCGAAGTACCTCGTGGCCGATCCGGGGACGGGGGAGCTGGGCGCCCGCAACGGCGTGTTCGCCACCTCCCTGGAGAGCAAGATGGGCCTGAAGGCCTCCGCCACCTGCGAGTTGACGTTCGGCGCGGAGATCCCCGCGGTGGGCGAGCTGCTCGGTGAGCGGCACGACGGCATCCGGCAGATGTTCCACATCATCGAACAGGCCCGGATGGTCATCGGCACCAAGTCGATGGCGACACTCTCCACCGGCCACCTCAATGCCCTGGAGTACGCCAAGATCCGCACCCAGGGCGCCGATCTGACCGCCCTCGCGGACAAGTCGGCCGCACGGGTGCCCATCCTGCGCCACCCCGACGTGCGCCGCTCCCTGCTCCTGCAGAAGGCGTACGCGGAAGGGCTGCGCGCCCTCGTCCTGTACACGGCCACCGTGCAGGACCAGATCGCCGAGGCGCGGGCGGCGGGCGCCCGCGACGACGCGGCGCACGCCCGCAACGACCTGCTCCTGCCGATCGTCAAGGGTTACGGCTCCGAACGGGCCTGTGAACAGCTGGGGCACGCGCTGCAGGTCCTCGGCGGGGCGGGTTACACGCAGGACTTCCCGCTGGAGCAGTACATCCGCGACACCCGGATCGACACGCTGTACGAGGGCACCACCGCGATCCAGGGCATGGACCTCTTCTTCCGCAAGATCGCCCGGGATCAGGGGGCGGCCCTCGACTCGCTCCTCGCGGAGGTGGCGCGGACCGCGGCCGCCGCCCCGGACAGCGGTGAACTCGCCGACGCGCACCGGCTTCTCGGCCGGTCCGTGGCGCAGCTGCGGGCGATGGCGGAGGGCCTCGGCGGGCATCTGCTGGCGTCCCTGGCGGAGCCTGCCGCCGTCTACCAGGTGGGGCGCGGCACGACCCGGTTGCTGATGGCGGCGGGTGATGTGCTGGTGGCGTGGCTGCTGCTGCGGCAGGCGGGTGTGGCGGCCCTGCGGCTGGCGGAGCCCGGGGCGGGGGTGCGGGCGGCGCGCCGCTCCTTCTACCGGGGGAAGGTGGCGGCGGCGGTGTTCTTCGCGCAGGAGGTGCTGCCGCTGGTCGCCGCCCAGCGGGAGATCGCCGACCGCGAGGACGGCGTCCTCATGACCCTGGACGAGGACGCCTGGTAGGGCGCCCGCGGTGGGCTCCGGCGACGGGCTGGTCAGGCGGTCGCGGGCCGCCGCCCGGCGGCGACCTCCGCGCTCACCTCGCGCAGGACGCCGAGGAGGGGCTCGCGGTCCTCGCGGAAGTAGAAGTGGCCGCCGGGCAGGGCGCGCCGGCGGGTGACGCGGGTCAGGTGGCGGGCCCAGCCCGCGCTCTCGCCGGCGAGGCGGTGCTGCTCCCCGGTGCCGCACAGCAGGGTCGTCGGCACCTCCAGCGGCGGCTCGGGCTCATGGACGTACGTCTCGAAGACGCTGATGTCGGCGCGGAGCGGGCCGAGGACCAGCCTGCGCAGCCGCGCGTGCGCGTGGACCTGCTCGGGCAGCGGGCCCCAGCGCGCCTCGGCCGCCGTGATCAGTTCCTCGTCGGGGAGGGTGTGCAGGGAGCCGGCCGGGCCGCCCCTGCCGAAGGAGTGCGGGGCGGGGCAGGAGGACAGGATCAGGTGCTTGGGCCGTCCGCGGCCCTCGCGGCGCAGCGCCCTCGCCGTCTCGTACGCCAGGAGGCCGCCGAAGCTGTGGCCGAACAGGACGTAGGGCGCGGTGAACACCGCCTCGCGGACCAGGGCGGCGACGAGGGGGCGGAGCGCGGTGTGCGCGGGCTCCGCGAGACGCGCCGAGCGCCCGGGGAGCCGCACGCCCCACAGCTGAACGTCCGTCAGTTCGTCGGCCCACGGCAGGTATTCGTCGCTGGATCCGCCCGCGTGCGCGAACACGTAGACGTTCAGCGGCGCCTCGGGGCGCTCGCGGCGGCGGACCAGCCACGGCGTCGGTGCGGTACGGGGGTCCATGGGGGCCTCGAGGCGTCAGGGGCGGCGGTGGCCGTCACCGGGTCACCAGGTCTACCACGGGCCCGGTCGCCGTCACCCGGGTGGCCCGGCACGCGGCGCCCCGCCCGGCACTCCGGCGCCGGCGTCAGGCCTGGTACTCGGTCAGGTCGATGCCGTGGACGCGCAGCGCATGGCCGGACCGCGGGTGCGTCGTCTCGCGCTCCAGGACCATGCCGAGCTTGCGGGCCACGTTCTCCGAGGCCTGGTCCTGCGCCCGGTGGATGCACACGACCCGGTCGAGTCCGCGGTCCTGGAGGGCGAACTCCAAGGTGGCCTGGGCCGCCTCGGAGGCGTACCCCTGGCCCCAGAACTGCGTGCCGAGGCGCCAGGCGATGGCCGCGTCGGACGCGGCCTCCGGCAGGAACTCGGGCACGAACAGGCCGGTGAAGCCGGCCAGCTCGCCCGAGGCGAGGAGTTCGACGGCGAAGAGGCCGAAGCCCTCGTCGTCCCACTCCTCCTGCCAGCGCTCGATGTCCTGCGCCGTCTGCTCCAGGTCACGCACGCGACCGTCGTCGACCAGGCGCATGACCCGCGGGTCCGCGTTGATCTCCGCCATCGGCGCGAGGTCGCTGTCGTGCCAGGGGCGGAGGAGGAGGCGGGGGGTGCGGATCTCGGTCATGCACCCCATCCTGCCCAAGGGAGGCGCCCCACCGGTAATCGGCGCTCCCCCGCACCCTCACCGTGTGAAGCCGATCACTGCCGTGGCCGCTCCGCCGCGCCGACGTACGCCGCGAGGTGCTCGCCGGTGAGGGTGGAGCGGGCGGCGACGAGGTCGGCGGGGGTGCCCTCGAAGACGACGGTGCCGCCGTCGTGGCCCGCGCCGGGTCCGAGGTCGATGATCCAGTCGGCGTGCGCCATGACCGCCTGGTGGTGCTCGACGACGATGACGGACTTGCCGGAGTCCACGAGCCGGTCCAGCAGGCCGAGCAGCTGTTCGACGTCGGCGAGGTGGAGGCCGGTGGTCGGCTCGTCGAGGATGTAGACGCCGCCCTTCTCGCCCATGTGCGTGGCGAGCTTGAGGCGCTGCCGCTCGCCGCCGGAGAGGGTGGTGAGCGGCTGGCCAAGGGTGAGGTAGCCGAGCCCGACGTCGGCGAGCCGCCGCAGGATCTTGTGGGCGGCCGGTGTGCGCGCCTCGCCCGCGTCGAAGAACTCCTCGGCCTCGCTCACGGACATGGCGAGCACCTCGCTGATGTCGCGGCCACCGAGGCGGTACTCCAGGACCGACGCCTCGAACCGCCTGCCCTCGCAGTCCTCGCAGGTCGTGGAGGTGCCGGCCATCATCCCGAGGTCGGTGAAGACGACGCCCGCGCCGTTGCAGGTGGGGCAGGCGCCCTCGGAGTTGGCGCTGAACAGCGCCGGCTTCACGCCGTTGGCCTTGGCGAACGCCTTGCGGATCGGGTCGAGCAGCCCCGTGTACGTGGCGGGGTTGCTGCGCCGGGAGCCCTTGATCGGGCTCTGGTCGACCGAGATCACGCCCGCGTCGGCGGGCAGGGACCCGTGCACGAGGGAGCTCTTCCCCGATCCGGCGACGCCCGTGACGACGGTGAGCACGCCGAGCGGGATGTCGACGTCGACCTTCCGCAGGTTGTTCGCCGTCGCGTTCCGGATCTCCAGGGCGCCCGTGGCCTCGCGCACGCTCTTCTTGACCGCCGCCCGGTCGTCCAGGTGGCGGCCGGTGATCGTCTCGGAGGCCCGCAGCCCCTCCAGGGTGCCTTCGAAGCAGACGGTGCCACCCGCCTGGCCCGCGCCGGGGCCGAGGTCCACGACGTGGTCGGCAATCGCGATCATCTCCGGCTTGTGCTCCACGACGAGCACCGTGTTGCCCTTGTCCCGCAGGCGCAGGAGCAGGTCGTTCATGCGCTGGATGTCGTGGGGGTGCAGGCCCGCGGTGGGCTCGTCGAAGACGTAGGTGACGTCGGTGAGCGAGGAGCCGAGGTGACGGATCATCTTGACGCGCTGGGCCTCACCGCCGGAGAGGGTGCCCGCAGGCCGGTCGAGGGCGAGGTAGCCGAGGCCGATCTCCACGAACGAGTCGAGGGTCTGGCGCAGTGAGGCGAGCAGCGGGGCCACCGACGGCTCGTCGAGGTCGCGCACCCATGCCGCGAGGTCCCTGATCTCCATCGCGCACAGGTCGGCGATGCTCCTGCCGCTGATCTTGGAGGATCTGGCTCCCTCGCTGAGCCGGGTGCCGTCGCACTCGGGGCAGGTGGTGAAGGTGACCGCCCGTTCCACGAACGCCCGGATGTGCGGCTGGAGCGCTTCCTTGTCCTTGGCGAGGAACGACTTCTGGATCTTCGGGATCAGGCCCTCGTAGGTGAGGTTGACGCCGTTGACCTTGACCTTGACCGGTTCGCCGTAGAGGAAGGCCTGCAGCTCCTTCTTGGTGTACCGGCGGATCGGCTTGTCCGGGTCGACGAAGCCGGACTGGGCGTAGACCTGCACGGTCCACTGGCTGTCCGACTTCCAGCCGGGGATGGTGAACGCCCCCTCGGCGAGCGACTTGGAGTCGTCGTAGAGCTGCGTGAGGTCGATGTCGGAGACCTTGCCCCGGCCCTCGCAGCGCGTGCACATGCCGCCGGTGCGCTGGTAGGTCGCCTTCACGGTCTTCGTCCTGGCCGCGCCGCGTTCCACGGTGATACCGCCGCTGGCCCGGACGGAGGCGGTGTTGAAGGAGTACGCGCTGGGCGGGCCGATGTGCGGTTCGGCGAGCCGGCTGAAGAGGATGCGCAGCATGGCGTGGGCGTCGGTGGCGGTGCCGACCGTGGAGCGCGGGTCGGCGCCCATCCGGCTCTGGTCGACGCTGATGACGGTGGTGAGCCCGCCGAGGACGTCGACGTCGGGCCGCGCCATGGTCGGCATGAAGCCCTGCACGAAGGCGCTGTACGTCTCGTTGATCAATCGCTGCGACTCGGCGGCGATCGTGTTGAACACCAGTGAGCTCTTGCCCGAGCCGGAGACGCCCGTGAACACCGTCAGCCGGCGTTTGGGGATCTCGATGCTGATGTCCTTGAGATTGTTCTCGCGCGCGCCGTGCACACGGATCAGGTCGTGGCTGTCGGCGGCGTGCGGCGCGGACGGCCGCGGGGCCGTTCTCGGGGCCTTGCTCATCGTGTCGTGTCTCCCTGTGTCGTGCGGCGCCGCCTGCGCGGCTCTTCCCCCTGCGTCGTACGGCGCGCCGCCTGCGCGGCTCGGTCACGCTAGCGGTGGCCCGAGCGCGGCGCTTCTCCATTCCTGATCTTTCCGCTCACTCGTTCGGCACCGCGGCCCGGCGCCGCGGTCACCGACAGGGTGGAGGCGGAGGTTACTCGGTCCCGGGGGTCTTGCGGGTGGTGACGTTCATCCGGTTCCAGGTGTTGACGGTGAAGATGAGCGCGATGAGGTGCGCCAGCTGCTCCGCGTCGAAGTGCCGGGCCGCCTCGTCGTACACGGAGTCCGGCACCCCGTCGGGCAGCAGGGTGACCGCCTCGGTCAGGGCGAGCGCGGCACGCTCCTCGGCCGTGTAGAGGCTGGACTCCCGCCAGCCGCTGAGCTGGTAGATGCGGTCCTCGGTCTCCCCCGCCCTGCGGGCGTCGCCGGTGTGGTAGTCGATGCAGTACGCGCACCGGTTGATCTGCGACGCGCGGATCTGGACGAGTTCGAGGAGCACCGGGTCGAGGCCCTCGCGGGCCGCGGCGTCCAGGGCGAGGACGGCCTTGAAGACCTTGGGGGCGACGGTGGCGAAGTTCATGCGCTGCGGAATCTGAATCGCTGTCATGACCAGAACTCTAGGAGCCGATTAGCCCCCGGGTATGGTGCATTCTTGTGGCACATCAATGGGGCAATTCCTCGGGCGGGCGCGGGTCCCCGCCGCCGGACACGGGTGCGGGAACCGACTTCCACCTGGAGCTCAGCGGCACCGGCGCGCTGCGCGAACAGGTGATGCGGGCCCTGCGCGAGGCGATCGGCACCGGCCGGCTGGCCCCCGGCACCCGGCTGCCCCCGTACCGGAGTCTGGCCAGGGATCTCGGCATCGCCCTCAACACCGTCGGCGACGCCTACGGCGAACTGGTCGCCGAGGGCTGGCTCACGGCGCGGCAGGGGTCGGGGACCCGGGTCGCCCGGCGCAGCACCCCCCTGCCGCCGGACCGCTCGCGCCGTTCGGCGCCACCGGTGCGCCGCCCCGCCCACGACCTGATGCCGACCTCGCCGGACGCCGCCATGTTTCCCCGCGCGGCCTGGCAGACCTCCTCGCGCCGCGCGCTCAACGCGGCACCCAACGACGCTTTCGGCGTGGGTGATCCGCGGGGCCGCGTCGAGCTGCGCACCGCGCTCACCGAGTACCTCGCCCGGGCCCGTGGTGTGCGTACCGCTCCCCACCGGATCATCGTCTGCGCCGGATTCGCCCACGCGCTGCAGATGCTCGGGCGGGTCCTGACGGGTGACGTGGCCGTCGAGTCGTACGGACTGGGCTTCCACCGCTCGCTGCTCACGGCGGCCGGGCGGCGCACCGTCCCGCTGGCCGTCGACGCGCGGGGAGCCGTGATCGACGAGCTGCCGGGGACGGGGGCCCGCGCGGTCCTGCTCACCCCCGCCCACCAGTTCCCGACCGGGGGGCCGCTGCATCCCGCGCGCAGGGCCGCCGTGATCGACTGGGCGCGGGCCGGCGGGGGGCTCGTGGTGGAGGACGACTACGACGGGGAGTTCCGCTACGACCGCCAGCCGGTCGGCGCCGTCCAGGGCTTGGACCCCGACCGCGTCGTCTACATCGGCTCGACCAGCAAGAGCCTGTCGCCCGCCCTGCGCATTGGCTGGATGGCGGTGCCGGACCACCTCGTCGACGACATCCTCGCCGTCAAGGGCGCCCGCGAGCTGTGGACCGGCGCCCTGGAGCAGCTCACTCTGGCCGACTTCATCGTCTGCGGCGCCTACGACCGGCACGTGCGCCGGATGCGGCTGAACTACCGGCGCCGCCGCGACCGGCTGCTCGCCACCCTCGGGGCGCGGGCCCCGCACATCGGGGTCGGCGGTATCGCCGCGGGGCTGCACGCCGTACTCGACCTTCCGCCGGGCAGCGAGGCGGCGGCGGTGCGCGCCGCGTCCCGCCGGGGCCTCGCCCTCGAAGGCCTGGCCGCCTACCGCCACCCCGACAGCGCCATGCCGCCCCGCGACGGCCTCGTCATCGGCTACGGCACCCCGCCCGACCATGCCTTCGACGCCGCTCTGGAGGCCCTGTGCCTGGCCCTCCCGGACCCGGTACCGGCGGGGGATGTGCCCGATACCGGCCGGGGCGCACGACGCTGATGAGGCAGAATGCTCCCCCAGGGGCCGGTTGTGTGTGCGTGGGGGTATGTGTGCTTCTCGTCGATCTGAACGTGGTCGCGCCGCGTGAGCGGGCGGAGGCGTTCCATCACGCGCTGACCGACTCGTCGGTGCCCAACGACGTCGTCCACGAGGAGCCCGAGGCCGGCATCCACGCGCGCATGGAGGCGTGGCGGGTGGGCGGACTGGACCTGTTCGCCACCCGCAACTCGGGGTTCGAGGTGCGGCGCACGGAACGGCACGTGCGTCACCACCGGAGCAACCCCGTCGTCTCCGTCTCGCTGCAGACCGAGGGGACGCACCGCGCCGAAGTCGGGGGTACGCGAAGGATGCTGGGCCGGGACGACATCTGCGTCTTCCACGAACTGTCGTCCCGCGTGTACGGCTGGTCCGGGGACGGCGCCTCCCAGGCCATGATGTTCGACGCGAACCGCCTCGGCGTGCCGCCGGAGGTCGTCGAGAGGGCGTCCCAGCGGCTGCCCGCCAGCCCGCTGTACGGCCTGGTCCTGAACCATCTGCGCGAGGTGTGGCGCGATCCGGCGCGCCTGGAGGGTGACGCGGGCGCGCCGGCGCTGGCGAGCGCCACCACGGAGCTGGTCCGCGCGCTGCTCCTGTCGGCCGCGCACGCCGAGGACGCCCCGGCGGTCAGGTCGGTGCTGGACGAGACGCTGTTGACCCGGGTCAGGGCGTACGTGCGCCGGCACCTCGCGGACCGGGACCTGACGCCGGAGCGGATCGCGGCGGAGCACGCCATCTCGGTGCGCGGGCTGTACGTCCTGCTCGGCGACGCGGGCATCAGCCTGGAGCAGTGGCTGATCGGCGAACGCCTCGCGAAGGCACGGCAGATGCTGGCCGCCGCGCGCTACGACCGGCTCACCGTCGCCGCCGTCGCCGCCCGGTGCGGGTTCAGCAGCCCGAGCCACTTCAGCCGCCGCTTCCGGGCGGAGTACGGCATGACGCCGGGCGAATGGCGGCGCCGGCGCGCCTGAGCCCCGGGCGCGGTCAGGCCGCGTGCAGGGGCCCCGGGCGCGGTCAGGCCGCGTGCAGGGCGGCGTGCAGGGTGTCCGTCACCTGGATGCGTGCCGCTTTGGACGCGTCCGTGCCGCGCAGCGGGTCGAACAGCACGAAGCCGTGGATCGTCCCGTGGTAGCGGACCGACACCACCGGTACGTCCGCCTCCCTCAGGCGGGCCGCGTACGCCTCCCCCTCGTCGCGCAGGACGTCGGCCTCGGCCGTGAGGACGAGCGCCGGCGGCAGGCCGCGCAGGCTGTGGACGGGCGCGCGCAGCGGCGAGACCGTGCCGTGCGTCCGGCTCGCCGGATCCGGGGCGTACTGCTGCCAGTAGCGCCGCATGGTGGCCCGGCTCAGGAAATAGCCCTCGGCGAACTGCCGGTAGGACGGTGTGTCCATCGCCGCGTCGGTCACCGGACACACCAGCACCTGGTGGCGCAGGCGCGGCCCGCCGCGCTCTTGGGCGAGGAGCGTGAGGGCGGCCGCGTGCTGGGCTCCCGCGCTGGCTCCGACGACCGCCATCCGGGCCCCGTCGAGCCGCCACTCCCCGCCGTGCCGGGCGATCCAGCGGGCGACGGTGTGCGCCCGCTCCACGGCACCGGGATGCCGCGCGTCCTTCGGGCCCTCGTACTCCGGGACGACCACCGCGGCGTCCGCCCCCAGCACGAGGTCGGCCACCAGCCGTCGATGGGCGTAGGCGTCGGTCGTCATCCAGCCGAGCCCGTGCAGGTACAGCACCACCGGCAGGGCGTCGTCGCTGCCGGCCGGGCGCAGGATGCGCACCCTGATCCGGTGGCCGTCGCCTCCCGGCAGCGCCAGCCACTCCTCGTCGACGTCCGGGTCGTCGCGGCCCTCCCCGTCCCACAGGGCGGCCATGCGCGCCCTGGACTCCCCCGCGTCCGCGTCCGTGTCCGGGGCGGCGGGCCAGGCGTGGTCCCGGAGGAAGGCGCGTGTCCGTCGTTCGAGGGCAGGTCTCTCCCCCATGGCTGGGGCGTCTTCTTGCACGGGATCTCCTGCGCGGGGACGGGACACGGGCCGTTCGAAGGCGCCGCCGCGCACTGACGGCCGGACGAGCGGGCGCTCGGTGCCGCAAGCGGCTCTGCCGGCACGCGGCACCCACCCTAGGCGGTCGGCGCCGGGAACCGGGCGGGGCCACCGTACGCATCCGTGCCGCTGCGTGCACAGTTCGCGGGGCGCCGGCCCGAAATGCCGTGCGGCGCGCGGCATTCGCGGCGGACCCGGGCCGAAGTGCAGTCATATGACCTACCGCCGTCCCCGGCGCCGCCGGAAGACTCGTGCTCGGTGCGAGGGGCGGCCGTCCCTCCTCACGCACCGGCACAGACCTTCCGGGACGGCTGAAGGGAACGCACGTGAGCACTCGAGCCGGTTCGGCGGTCTCACCGGGCGGCGGCGCGTCCACCGATGTCGTGGCCGCGCTGTCGCGGTGGCTGGCGCCCGTCGACGGAAACGTCCCCGGGGTCGCCGCGACAGCCGGCTCCGTGACACTGCGTCACTTCGGGTACGTGGACATGATCACCTGCGTCACCGGGCCGCTCGCTCTCACCCGGGGCCCGGGCCCGGAGGCGGGCCCGGAGGCGGTGGCGCTCCTGGTGCCGCGGACCGGCACCGCGCGGATCACCCAGGACGGCCGCGCCGCCCGCGTCGAAAGCGGCCGTCTGGCGCTGCTCGACCTGAGCCGGCCCTTCTCGGTCGATTGGGCCGGCGGGGGCGGGCAGGTGCCCACCGGTGACGCCGGGCAGGCCGGCGAAGACGGGCAGGTCGCCAAGGGCGGGCCCGTCGGTGGCGCCGGGCCGGAGGGGCATGCCCGCCGGGCCGAGTACTCCCGCACGCTCCTGTTCCGGCTGCCCGTGCACGCGCTGCACCTCCCGGCGGCGGTCCTGCGGGACGCCACCACCCGTGTCCTCGACCCGTCGCCCGCCGTGGCCGCGCTGCTGACCCCCGTACTCAGGTATCTGGACGAGTCCGCTGCCCCGATCCCCGCGGCGGTGGCGGAACGGCTCGGGGGCGTGGTGACCGACGCGGTCGCCGCCCTCGTCGGTGAGCCGGCCGGGGAAGCGGGGCGGACGGCGGAGAGCGGGCCGCGCCACGTCGTCCTGTCCGTCCGCCGGTTCATCGACCGGAACCTCGGCGACCCCGAGCTGTCCGCGGAGCGCATCGCCGCGGCGCACTTCATCTCCGTCCGCTATCTGCACCGCCTCTTCGAGGGCGAGGACACCACGGTGAGCAGGCTCGTCCAGCGCCGCCGGGTGGAGGAGTGCGCGCGGGAGCTGGCGCGGCGCGGACGCGTCGGCCCCTCACTGGCCGTCGTGGCCTCCCGCTGGGGTTTTCGCAGTGCCGCGCACTTCAGCCGCGCCTTCAAGGCCGTGCACGGTCACCCGCCGCAGCAGTGGCGGCGCCTGGTGCTCGCCTCCCCGGCGGATCTCGGGGCGCCGACCGCGACGGCCGGAGGCCCGTCGGAGCACCGGTCAGCCACGGGCGTGCCCGGCATCGGCTGACGGTCCGGTCCGGCCGTCGCGCCAGTCACTGGGCGACATGCCGTACGCCGCGCGGAAGCTGCGGCTGAAGTGCGTGGCGCTGGCGAAACCCCAGCGTCTGGCGACCGCCGACACGGTGACGCCGTCGCGCCCGGGGCGGGCCAGTTCCCGGCGGGCCTCCTCCAGCCTGCGGTGCTGGATCCACCGGCCGACCGTGCTGCCGTGGCCCTCGAAGAGCTTGTGGAGATAGCGGATCGAGATGTGCTGGGCCGCCGCGACCGTGGCGGGCGTCAGGTTCCGGTCCCAGAGACGGGCGTCGACGTACGCGCGTAGCCGCCCCACCAGCTCCGCGCGGCCCCGTGGCCCGGGGTCGGCGTCCTCCACGGCCAGCAGGTCCACCAGCTCCGCGACGGCGCCCGCCAGCCGCAGGGCGGTCCGGGGCGCGTCCTCGGCGGGCACCGCGACCAGTTCCCGCAGGAGCGTGCCGAGCAGCGAGGCCACCGGGCCGTCGGCGACCGGGGGCCGGCCGCTCAGGTCGGTGGCCTGCTGGTCGGTCAGGGTCAGGGCGCGACGCGCGATCCGGACCAGGTGCAGTTCGTACGCCGTGGACTCGCGCAGGACGACGGGCTGTGTCCCGTCGACGACGAAGAGGTCCCCGGGCCGGCACGGCACGGCGCTTCCCCGGCGGACGAGCGTCGCCTCGCCGCTCGTGTGGAAGCCCAGCAGGAGGTACGGCTCGCTCTGTTCCGCGGTGGGCACGCGCACGACGCGGGGCTCTGTCCCGCGGAGCGTGCTCACCCCCAGGAAGCCGAGTGCGTGCTCGTCGGCGCCTGCGGGCGCGGGCATCGGGTTCATCAGTCCCCCTGATCTGGGCGTCGGTCCGGTGATGCGCGTGGTCCCCGGGCTCGGCGCGGGTCCGCGCGGATCCATCCTGTGGTCGCTCCGTCCCAGGTGGGAGGCCGTGGAGCGCTCTCTGCGGGCAAGGGCAAGGACCGTGCACACTGGGGCAACGCCGCGGTGTCACGGTGTTCCTGGACGGACCGAGGGCAGGGGGTGGCGATGGGCGGCGGAGGCGACGGGACGGTGCTCGTCGGCCGACGGCGCGAACGCGCGCTGCTGGGCCGGGCCCTGGACGACGCGCGAACCGGCGCGGGCGGCTCGGCCACCGTGCTGCGGGGCGATCCCGGCATCGGCAAGAGCGCGCTGCTGGACTGGACCGCCACGCGTGCCGACAGTGACGGCTTCACCGTGCTGCGGGCGGCGGGACACGAGCCGGAGACCGGGGTCGCCTTCGGGGCGCTGCACCAGGTGCTGCGGCCGTTGTGGGCGAACGCCCGCGCGTTGCCCGGGCCCCAACTGGCCGCGCTGGAAAGGGTCCTCGGCCTGCGGGAGGGCCTGCCGCCGAACGGCTTCATGGTCGGCGCGGCGGTCCTGGCGCTGCTCGCCGAGGAGGCGCGCCGGCGTCCGGTGCTGATCCTCGTCGACGACCTGCACTGGGTGGACTCCTCCAGCGTCGCCGTCTTCGTCTTCCTGCACCACCGGATCACCGGGCTGCGCGTGGTCGTGGTCGGTGCCAGCCGCGGCGAGGGCGGGACGGCTCAGGGGCGGGACGGGCACACGGTGGACGTGGGGGTGCTGTCCCGGGAGGACTCGCGCGCGCTGCTGCGGCACTGGCATCCGGGCCTGGCGCCCTCCACCGCACAGCGGGTGATGGACGAGGCCGTCGGCAATCCGCTGGCGCTGGCCGAACTGCCCGGCCAGTTGGCGCACGGGCACCGCAGGGGCGTGGTGCCGCTGCCGGACCGGCTGCCGCTGGGGCGGCGCCTCGAGTCGCTCTTCGCCCGACGCCTGCGCGCCCTGCCCGCCGACGCGAGGAGGCTGCTGCTGCTCACGGCGCTGGACGGGGTCGACGCCACGGGCGGCGGCGCGCTCCACGAGCCCGCCCTCGGCCGCACGGAGCGCCTACTCGACCGCGTCGAGGCGAGCGGTCTGGCCCGGCTCGACGCCACGGGACGGCTGGTCTTCCGGCACCCGCTGGTACGCAGCGCCGTCATCGCCTCCTCGGAACGGACCGAGCGGCAGGCCGCGCACCGGACGCTGGCCGCACGGTTGCGCGAGGACGATCCGCGCCGTCTGACGCACGAGGCGCTGGCCGCCGACGGTCCGGACGAGCGGCTCGCCGTGCGGCTGCACCGGGCGGGCGAGCGCATCGCGTTGCGCGGCGGTGACGCGGAGGCCGCCCTGCTCCTCGAACGCGCGGCGGCACTCGGCTCCGGCCCCGGCGACCGGGCGCGCCGGCTGACCTGGGCGGCCGTGATGTCGGCGCGGGGCGGGCGGCTCGCGTACGCGGCGAGCCTGGTCGAGGAGTTGCGGCGCGGGCCGGTGCCCGAGGACGTCGCCCCGCTGTTCGCCTATGCCGTCGTGTACGTCGATCAGAGCCACCACGTCGACTTCGCGTCGTCGATCGAGCTGCTGCCCGGGGCGCTGGCCGCACTGACCGCGCCGGGCGCTCCCGACTCCGGCGACCTCGTGGAGCAGATGTTCTTCAAACTGCTGCTGGCCGTGTCGTACACGGGCGACGCCCGGGGCCGGCGGGCCCTGGAGCGGTACACGGCGCATGTCTCCCCCGCCGCCCGCCTGTGTCACCGCGCCTGGGCGGACCCGCCGCGCACGGCACACGGCGCGCAGGCCGATCTGCAGGTGCTGACGGCGCGCATGACGGCCGGACGGGAGGCCGGCAACTCCTGGCTGGTGCTGTGGGCGGCGGCGGCCGTCGACGCGGCGGACGCCGACCTGTGGCGGCTCTTCGGCGGGGAGCACGCGTACGCCACTCAGGGCTCGGTGGCCAAGGCGCGGTACCACCAGGCGTTCCTGCGGGGCGAGTGGGAGGCAGCCGAGGAGTCCATGGCCGCGGCCGAGCGCGCGGACGAGGCCGGGTACCACTGCAACGCGCTGCTGTTCCGGTTCTACTACGCCCATTTCCTTGCGGGCCGCGGGGACGCGCCGGCGCTGCGCGAGGTGCGCGAGCGGATCGGGCCGGCCGCCGCCAAGGCGCGGATGCGGCTGGTCACGGACCACTTGGAGCGGCTGGAGGCGCTGGTGCTGCTGGCCCACGACCGGCACGAGGAGGCGTACGTGCGGCTGCGCCGCCTGATGGCGCCCGGTGAGCTGCCGTGCGGTCTGGCGTGGTTCCATCTGCCCTTCTTCGACCTGGTGGACGCCTGCCTGGGGTCCGGGCGCCGCGCCGAGGCGCTGGCGCACGTGGCGGCGGGCCGGGCGGCGCGGATGGACGGCATCTCGGCGCACCACGCCTTCCTGCTGGCGGCGGCGACCGCGATGACGGCCGACGACGGCGAGGCCGACGCGGCCTATGCGGCTGCGTACGCCGTGCGGGGCTCTTGTCAGTGGGTGTTCGAGATGGCGCGGCTGCGGCTGGCGCACGGCTCCTGGCTGCGGCGACGGGGGCGGGGCACCGAGGCGAGCGGCGTACTGCGGGCGGCCTGCCGTACTTTCCGCGCCCTGGAGGCCGAGCCCTGGGTGGCGCGGTGCCGGGTCGAACTGCGCGCCGTCGAGGCCCTCCTGGGGGACGGTTCGACGGATGCCGGCGGGCTCACGGCGCAGGAGCTGCGCATCGCCCGTCTGGTGGCCACCGGGCTGACGAACAAGGAGGTCGGTGCCGCGTTGCGGCTGTCCCCGCGCACGGTCGGGGCCCACCTCTACCGGATCTTCCCGAAGCTGGGCATCTCCTCACGGGCGGCACTGGCCAGGGCGCTGCCCGGCGGCTGAGCGGCCCGGCGCCCCTACGCGGGGCCGCCCGGCCGCTCGGCGCGGGCCGGGGCCAGGGCGCGGGCCACTCCGGCCCGGGTCGTGATGCCCAGTTTGGGGAAGACCTTGTAGAGGTGTGCGCCGATGGTGCGCGGCGACAGGCCGAGCCGGTCCCCGATCTGCCGGTTCGTCAGTCCTTGGGCGGCGAGTTCGGCGATGCGGAACTCCTGTGCGGAGAGCAGGGGATGGCCGCCGACGGCTGCGGTCGCCGCGTCGAGTTCGCGCGTCGCTCGTGCCGCCCAGGACGTGGCGCCGAGCCGGGTGAAGGTGTCGCGTGCGGCGCGGCACGGGGTGGCCGCCGGGGCGTGTTGTCCGCGTCGCCGCAGCCCCGCGCCGTGGGCCAGTTGGGCCCTGGCGAGCGGGAAGGGCCACCGCGCCGCGCCCGGGAAGGCGTAGACGGCCTCGAAGCGCGTGTCCGCCGCGTCGTCGTCGGCCGCGACGGCCTCGGCGACGGTCACCAGGAAGGCGTGGTGGGCACAGGTACGCGCGGTGCCGGCGGCCCTGACCGCCCGCAGGTGATGCAGGGCGTCCGCCCGGTGGCCGCTGTCGACCGCGGCCTGGATCCAGTCGAGGAGGCCGAGGGGGAACCACGGGGAGCGCGGCGGGATCACGCCGGGCGCGGTGAGCGACCGCGCGTGGTCCCATGCCTCGTCGGCCCGGCCGTGGCCGAGCGCGCACAGCGCTTTCAGGCCGTGCAGCCGCTCGGCGACGCGGTGCGCGTGCCGCCCGCGTGCCGCGCCCGCGAGGGCGGCTTCCAGAGCGGCGAGGGCCTCGCTCTCGCCGCGGGCCGCGAGGACCTGACCGGCGTGTTGCAGGAACAGCAGCTCGTTGAAGACATAGCCGTGGGAGCGGGACGTCCTCGCACCGTCGCGGGCGAGCGCGAGGGCCGCGTCCCAGCGGCCGTGCAGGAAGTCGTCGTGGGCGCGCAGGCCGTCGAGGAAGGCCTGGGTGGCGACCGCGTGGCCGCGCGCGAAGGGGCGGGACAGTGCCTCGTGCTCACCGACGGCGTCGAGCGCGGCGGCCGCCCACAGCAGCAGCCAGGCGGCGGGGGTCTCCCGGTCCTCGGGCAGCGCGGCGACGGCCTCGCGCAGTTGCCCCGCCAGGTCGTCGGGGCCGGCGGCCGCGACGGCGCGCCCGGTGTCGCGGGGCGCGCCGGTCGCGGTGTCCGGGGGTGGTCCCGCCCAGGCGCGCCAGCACAGCGCCGCCGGTCGTGAGGCGTTGCGGGCATGACGCTCGGCGGCGGCCCACGCGCGTTCGTCCCCCGTGTGGACGGCGACGACGATGAGCAGGAACAGCATCGGTTCGAGCAGTCCGGCGCCCTGGTCCCGGCCCTCCGGCCCTGCCAGCAGCTCCAGTGCGCCGGGCAGCAGTTCGACGGCGGGTGCGGGGTCGCCCGCCAGCTGGAGCCGGGTGTAGGCGACGGCGAAGGCGTGCGGGGCGGCGGGCCGGGGACGTTCCGGGCGGGCCTCGGCCTCCGCCCGGGCGACGAGTTCCACCGCCAGGCGCAGCCGCCCGCCGCGGGCGGCCATGACCGAGGCGGCGACCAGGCGCGCCGCCCGCCGCGCGGGGTCGGGGGTCAGGCCCGCCGCGCGCGCCATCATGCCGGCCGCCTCGGCGTCCCCGCCCTGCGCGGCCATGTTGTCGGCCTCGGCGTGCAGCAACTCCGCGAGGTCGTCGTCGGTGCCGACGGCGGCGGCCGCGAGGTGGGTGACGCGTTGCGGGCTCCTGGCGGGCAGGTGCCGGGCCAGCAGCCGGTGTGCGGCGCGGCGCTCCGCCGGGGAGGCGATGTGCACCAGACAGGCGCGCACCAGGGGGTGGTGGAACAGTACGCGGTCGCGCATGAGGTCGACGCGCGCGAGGCCGGATGCCTCGATGAGGCGCTGCGTGCGGGCCCATGGCGTGGCCGTTGCCTCGCGCGCCATGGCGCGCAGGGCGCCGACGCGTTGGGCGAAGGAGCCGCCGACGGCCGCGACCAGCAGCAGTTGGCGGATGTCGTCCGGGAGGGCGCGCAGCCCGTCCTCGTAGAGCCGGCCCAGTCGGGTGCCGAGCGGCAGTTCGTCGAAGGGCTCGTCGCCGTCCTCGGCGCGGGGGGCCGCGAGGAGTGCGGGGTGGTCGGGGGCCAACCTCCGTATTTGTGCGGGGAGTTCGTGCAGGGCGAGGGGGTTTCCCGCGGCCGCCCGCAGCACGCGGCGGTGTGCGGGGGCGGGCAGCCACGGGTGGAGCGTGCGCAGCAGCCGTTCGGCCTGCTCCTCGTCCAGGGGCTCCAGGTCCATGACCCGACCCGGCGGGCTCTCGGTGTCCCCGCTCTCCTGCGCGTCCCCGGCCCCGCCGCCCGCGTCGCCCTCGCGCCGGGTGGTGCCGACGAGGACGAGGGGCAGGGGGGTCAGGTGCCGTCGCAGGTACCCGAAGACGGCGACGCTGGAGGGGTCGGCCCATTGGAGGTCGTCCAGGAGTACGACGACGGGGCGCGTGGCGGCGGCGTGGGCGAGCAGCGCGAGCGCGGCTCCCGCCACGGTGAACCCCTCGGGCGGCATGCCCTCGCGCACCCCCAACGCGCACTCCAGGGCGTCGCGCTGGTCGTCGGGGAGCGCCCGGGTGCCGTCGAGCAGCGGCCAGAGCACCTGGTGCAGGGCGGCGAAGGGGAGGCCGGTCTCCGCCTCGGCGCCGGTCATCCGCAGCACCCGCAGTCCGGCGTCGCGTGCCGTTGCCTCCGCGGCCGCCAGGAGCGCGGTCTTGCCCATGCCGGGGTCGCCCCGCAGGAGTACGGACGTCCCCGCGTCGGCGATGCCGGCCAGGGCCGCTTCGATGGCCGCGAGGTGCGCGTCCCGTCCCGCGAGCGCCTCGGAGGCCTGCTCACCGCCGCCGTCGTTCATGAGGTCCGCTGCCACGCCCTGTCCCGCAGCCAGGTGAGCACCTCGGGGGTCACCGGGTCGGTGATGTCGGCGAAGTCGCCGTGCTTCTGGAGGTACTTCGCCACGTAGGGGCAGACCGGCACGATCCGCTTGCCCGCGGCGCGTACGTCGGTCAGCGCCTCTCGTACGAGCGTCGCGGCCAGGCCCTGTCCCGCGAAGGCCTCGTCGATCTCGGTGTGGTGGAAGACGCGTCGGTCCTCCTGGTCACGGTAGGCGGTGAAGCCGGCGGTGGTGTCGCCGACGAGGATCTCGTAGCGGTGCCGGGCGTCGACGCGGCGGACGGTGGGGGCGGGGGCGGGTCGTGTCATGGGGGTGCCTTTCAGGGGCGTGGGAGGGCGCGCGGCGTGAGGGTTGCGCGGGGCAGGGCGGGGGCGGGCAGTCGTCCGCCCGCGTAGCCCGGGACGGTGCCGAAGCGGTCGGAGGCGTCCTGCCACGCCTGCCTGGCCTCGACGATGTCGTCATGGCTGCGGCCGATGAAGTTCCACCACATGACGATCTGTTCCTCGAACGGCGTGCCGCCGAGCAGGACGGCCCGGGCGGCCGCGTCGGTCTCGTTCGCCAGGGTCAGCGTTCGGTGCCCGGTGCCGAGGTACCCCAGTTCCGTCGGGCGCAGCGGTGTTCCGGCCATGCGGACCTCTCCCTGGTCGACGAGCAGGCCGTGTTCGAAGTCCGGGGCGATGTCGAGGGTGACCACCGCGCGGGGTGCGAGGAGGAGTTCGGCGCCCAGCAGCGGCGTGAAGGTGGTCACCGGGGAGGTGTCGCCCGCGAGCGAGCCGAGGAACACCTTGATCTCGGCGCCGTCGACCCGGACCGTCTCCGGCGCGTGGTGACGGAAGTCGGCCGGCGCATGGCGGTGTTCCCCGGGGAGGGCGACCCACAGCTGGACGCCGTGCAGGACGGTGGTGCGCGCCGTGGAGACCTCGGAGTGGCTGATGCCGTGGCCGCCCGTCATGAGGTTCAGCTCACCGGGCCGCACCAGCGCGTGATTGCCGAGGCTGTCCCGGTGCTCGATCTCCCCGGCGAAGAGCCAGCTCACCGTCTGCAGGCCGGTGTGCGGGTGGGGCGGCACGTCCATGCCGCCCGTGTCGGCGACGAAGTCGGGTCCGTAGTGATCCGCGAAGCACCAGGCCCCGATCAGCGTGCGGGCGCGCTGCGGCAGTGTGCGCCGTACGGTCATCGCCCTCGGGCCGCCCAACGGGACGTCCCGCGCCGTCAGGACGTGGGCCCGCGGTGTCCGCTCGGCCATCGCCCGCACCCCCTTCAAGTGATTGCAACTTCAACATTATCGTTGATCATAAACGCGGCCACTGCCTCGACGCGCACACCCGGGCGGCGCTGCGCGCCGGACATGCGCGGCGCGCCGCCGCGGCGACCGGAGCCGGGGCCGAACGCCCGGCTCCCGCCGGGGTTCACCGCTGCGGCCTGATCCACGCGGCGTCGCGCGCCGACAGGCGCCAGGCCGCCGCGCCCGCCGCCACGAGGACCAGCAGCGCGAGGCCCAGGGCGGCGGTGGGTCCGGCGTGTGCCAGCAGCAGCGCCCCGATGAGCGCGCCGAGGAACATCACCGCGACGGACAGGACGCGCCGGCCCGGCCGGGGCCCCGCTCCGCCGGCCGGCGCGGAGTCCGCCGCCAGCCCGGTCAGGGTCAGCGTCAGGACCGTGGTGGTCAGATCGGGCACGCCCAGGCGCCGCGCGACGGCGTTCTGCAGGCCCATCGCGAGGCCGAGCAGCACGATCAGGGGGTACCGGACCGGGGCGGTGGCCCCCTCGTCCGGGATCGCCGCCGTGAGGGTGGCCGCGGCGACGAGCGTCGCCTGGATCGCGGCGGCGACCGCGAGGAGCCGCCCGCGGTGCTCGGCGAACCGGCTGCCGAGTCGGCCCCCGGCCAGGGCGCCGGTGAGGAAGGCGGCCATCGACACGACCGAGGCGAGCGCGGAGAGCCCCTCGGCCCCCGCGAGGGCGAAGCCGAGGAAGACGACGTTCCCGGTCATGTTGGCGACGAAGACATGCCCGAGGGCGAGGTAGCTCACCGCGTCGACCACCCCGGTCACCAGCGTCAACGCCAGCAGCAGCGGCGGCAGCGGGCCGTGCCGGTCCCCCTTGGGCGGCACCAGGGTTCGGGCGGCGTCAGCCAGCAGTTCGCGCATCCGGCACCCTCCCCTCGGCGACGGGCGCGCGGTGCAGCACCGCGCGGGTGAGCAGCCCGCTCATCGGGCCCGCGACGACGGCCGCGACCGACACCCACAGGGGCCACGGGGTCAGGCCCAGGGCGTGGTCGAGGGACCGTTGCCCGGGCCCGGTCAACGCCAGGACGGCACTGACGACGACCAGGACCAGCGGATACTCGTAACCGTCGTTCTGCACCCACAGCCCCTTGCGCCACTTGACGGTGCTCGCGACCGTCATCACCCCCATCGCGGCCGTCGCCGCCGCCGGGGTGAGGAGGCCGGCCGCCAGGAACAGGCCCGCCCCGACCTGGCTGCCGCCCGCGGCGAGCGCCGTCCAGCGGCCCCCGCGGAAGCCGTCGTGGCGGAACTCCTCCGTCCCACCGGCGAGGCCGTGGCCCCCGAGCCGGAAACTGACCTTCTGCACCCCGTGCCCGGCGATGAGCAGTCCCACCGCCAGCCGGAGCACCAGCAGTCCCGTGTCCATGCGTGTTCCCGCCTGTTCCTGACGTTCCGTCGTCTTCTCGTGTGTCCGCGTTCCGGTACGGGCGCGTCAGCCGGCCGCGTGCTCGCCGATGACGGCCTGCGCGTACACGAGCCCGAGGCCGTAGGCGCCGCCGTGCTCCTTGACCACCTCCGTGACGGGCACGTACGTCTGCGTACGGGCCCAGTCGCGCTGGAGTTCCAGGAGCACCTGCACCCAGGTCACCGGGACGGCGCCGCCTTGGACCATGCGCTGGACGGCGTGCTCGTGCGCCTGCGCGCTGACGCCGCCGGACGCGTCGGTGACGACGTAGACCTCGTAGCCCTGGGCGATGGCGGACAGGGCGGGCAGGACCACGCAGACCTCCGTCCACAGGCCCGCGATGACGAGCTTCCCGCGGCCGGTCGCCTTCACCGCCTCGACGAAGGGGACGTCTTCCCAGGCGTTCATCGAGGTGCGGTCGATGACCTCCTGGCCGGGGAAGACCTCCGAGAGCTGGGGCATGAGGGGCCCGGAGAAGGACTCCGCGGCGACGGTGCTCAGGACCACCGGCACCTCGAAGACCTTGGCGGCCTTGGCCAGGCCGGTGGCGGCGTTGATGATCGCGGTGCGGTCGCCGCTGCCGGTGCCGAAGAACATCTGCGGCTGGTGGTCGATGAACAGCACCGCGCAGTTGTCGGGGGTCAGCAGGTCGGGGCCGGGGGAAGCGGTGACCTGGGAGAAGTCGGTCATGGGTGTGCCTTTCCTGGGTGGGTCGGATTCCGGGAGGGGCGCTGCGCCGCTGCCGGGAGGGGGGACGGGCGCCGCCGGGAAGGCCCGGCGGCTGTTCAGAGGGAGAAGCAGGGGTCGAAGGCCGGGCGGGCGTCCGGGGGCGTGAGGCCCCGGCGGGCCCGCCACTGCCGGTGCTGTTCGGAGTCCGCGACCGCCTGGTCGAGCAACTCCGCCTGCCGAGCGCCGGACAGGCCCGTCCGGGGCGCGGCCCGATAGCCGCCGAAGTGGGCGACCGGGCTCCACGCGGGGTTGACCGGGGGCAGTTCCTCGTCCAGGCCCTCGTACTCGCCCGCGGCGTGCACGATCCGGCCGCCGACGACCGTCAGCAGGGACTCGATGTGGGCGATCTCCGGCTCGGGCACCGTGAAGTAGTCCTCGGACAGCATCGCGAGGTCGCCGAAGAAGCCCGGCCGCAGCATGCCCTTGACGTTCTCCTCGCCGGTCAGCGCGGCCCCGGCGGAGGTGAACATCGCGAGCGCGGTCTGCCGGTCGAGGCGGCCGAGCGGCGGCCGCAGGACCAGGTCGCCGACCGAGCGGCCGGTGACCAGCCAGTGCAGGGCGATCCAGGGGTTGTAGGTGGAGACGCGCGTAGCGTCGGTGCCGGCGCCGACGGTCAGGCCGCGCTCCAGCATGGCGCGGACGGGCGGGGCGTCGGCGGCGGCGCCGATGCCGTAACGGCGTACGAACGCCTCGCCCTGGAAGGAGAGGCGGTTCTGCACCGACATGGCCCCGCCGAGGGCGGCGACGCGGTCGAGGCTGTCCGTCGAGACGGTCTCCGCGTGGTCGAACAGCCACCGGTTCCCGGCCGGGAAGAGCCCTTCCGCGGCCAGTTTCTCGAAAACCGACAGATCCCGGCGGATGGTCTCGTCATAGGTGGCGTGCAGGCGGAAGCCCCAGCCGTTCTCCATGAGAAGACGTACCGCCTTCTCGAATTCCACCTCGTAGTCCGCGGTGAGTTCGGGACGCGGCTGGGCGAAATTCTCGAAATCGGCCGCCGCCCAGGTGAGATTCTCGCCCGCGCCGTTCAGGCGCAGCCATTCGTCCCCGTCGTCCGGACCGGTCATGTCGATCCAGCGGGCGAGATCGTCGACCTCCTGGCCCGCGGTCTGCGGGAAAAGGTGGTAGGCGATGCGCAGGGAGAGCTGCCCGTCGCCCGCGAGTTCCGCGACGGTGCCGTAGTCGCCGGGGAAGTTCTGGAATCCGCCCGCCGCGTCGATCGCCGAGGTGAGCCCGAACCTGTTCAGCTCCCGCAGGAAATGACGCGTCGAGGTCTTCTTGTCCTCGCCGTCCAGGACCGGGGCCTTGGCGAGGGTCGAGTACAGCACCAGCGCGCCGGGGGCGGCCAGCAGCATGCCGGTGGGCGCGCCGTCGCGGCCCCGCACGATCTGGCCGCCCCTGGGGTCCGGGGTGTCCTTCGTGTATCCGGCGGCCTTGAGCGCCGCCCGGTTGAGCACCGCCGACTGGTAGAGGTGGAGCACGAACACGGGGGTGTCGGGGGCCGCGGCGTTCAGCTCCGCGAC
This sequence comes from Streptomyces sp. NPDC031466, assembly GCF_055581265.1. NCBI lineage: Bacteria > Bacillati > Actinomycetota > Actinomycetes > Kitasatosporales > Streptomycetaceae > Streptomyces > Streptomyces sp. NPDC031466. The sequence goes on along the minus strand of NZ_JBVIJT010000018.1, from coordinate 11,433 downwards.
GGTCGGCAGCCGTCGTTCGGCGAACTGCTCGGCGGACCAGCCGCCGACGACCCGCACCCACTGGCCCTTCGGCGTGCGCGCCGCCTGCTCCCGCAGCATGGCGAGGCCCTCGCGCAGGGTGGGCACGCCGTCCCAGCGCAGTTCGAGCACGTAGTTGAGGCCGCCGCGGATGACGTGCAGATGGGAGTCGTTGAGCCCGGGGACCACCCGGCGGCCGAGGGCGTCGACCACCTTCGTGGCCGGGCCGAGGTGGGCGGCCATGTCCCGGTCGTCGCCGACGGCCGCGATGACACCGTCCCGCACGGCGATCGCCTGGCCATGGGGGCGGCGCGGATCGCCCGTGTGGATCTTCGCGTTGCGGACGACGAGGTCCGCGGCGTGGTCGGCGGCGCCGGGTACAAGCCCGCCGACCGGGATCGTGGACACCTTTCGACAACCTCCTGCGGTGGGACCGGAATTGCTCTTCCGTCCTGACGCTATTGCGGTCCGCGGCGGCCGAGCGGCGCCTGCGCGCACTTGACGCGTTCCGACAGTGCACTGCCCCGATGGCGATGCGCTGTGGGACCAGGTCCGGTGCGCTGGAGGTCAACTGTCGCCGTCGTACGGCTTTTAGCGTGGGTCTCATCGGTGCCGACGCCATCTGTTCGCGGCCCGGATTCGACATTCACCGGTTCATCCGGTCACCCGAGATCAGGGAGTCATCATGCCCGACGCCGCCGAGGTCATTCGTCCGGTCCTGGAACCGGCCGCCGCCGCTTTCGCCGAGGCGACCGCCCAGCCGCCCTACCTCTTCGAACTGCCGCCCGCCGAGGGACGCAAGGCCGTCGACGAGGTGCAGTCCGGCGAGATCGCGAAGCCGGAGATCGACGAGGAGTGGGTCACCGTCCAGGGCGGCCCGACGGGCAGTGTCCGGGCGCGCATCGTCAGGCCCAAGGGCAGCACCGGCCCGCTGCCGGTGATCCTCTACATCCACGGCGCCGGCTGGGTGTTCGGCAACGCCCACACCCATGACCGCCTGGTGCGCGAGCTGGCCGTCGGCGCGAACGCCGCCGTGGTCTTCCCCGAGTACGACCTCTCCCCCGAGGCCCGCTACCCCGTCGCCATCGAGCAGAACTACGCGGTCGCCCGGTGGATCGTCCGAGAAGGCGCCGCCAAGGACCTGGACGGCTCCCGGCTGGCCGTGGCGGGCGACTCGGTGGGCGGCAACATGAGCGCCGCGCTCACCCTGATGGCGAAGGCGCGCGGTGACGTGCCGCTGGTCCAGCAGGTGCTGTTCTACCCGGTCACGGACGCGGCCTTCGACACCGGCTCCTACCACCAGTTCGCCACCGGCTACTTCCTGCGGCGCGACGGCATGCAGTGGTTCTGGGACCAGTACACGACCGACGAGGCCGAGCGCGCCCAGATCACCGCCTCCCCGCTGCGGGCCACCACCGAACAGCTCGCCGGGCTGCCGCCGGCGCTCGTCGTCACCGGCGAGGCCGACGTCCTGCGGGACGAGGGAGAGGCCTACGCCAACAAGCTGCGCGCGGCCGGGGTGCCGGTGACCGCCGTCCGCTTCCAGGGCGTCATCCACGACTTCGTCATGCTCGACGCCCTGCGCGGGACGCATGCCGCCGAGGCCGCCATCACGCTGGCCGCCGGCACGCTGCGCACGGCGCTCCACGCGGGCTGACGCCCCGGCCGTAGCCGAACCACCCACCCCGAAACCCCAACGAGAAGAGCCACTTGTCATGACCGACAACACTTCCCTGCCCACCGTCGTCCTGGTGCACGGCGCGTTCGCGGACGCCGCGAGCTGGAGCGGCGTCGTCGCCGAACTGCAGGGTCACGGCATCCCGGTGATCGCACCGCCCAATCCGCTGCGCGGCCTGGTCGCCGACGCCGCGTACATCGCCTCCGTGGTCGCCCGGATCGACGGGCCCGTGGTACTGGTCGGCCACTCCTACGGGGGCGCGCTGATCACCGTGGCCGGAGCCGCGGAGAACGTCGTCGGGCTCGTCTACATCGCGGCCTACGTGCCCGAACAGGGCGAGAGCCTCGGCGAGTTGCAGGACCGCTTCCCCCTGTCCTCCCTCGTCAGCAACCTCACCGAGGCGACGTACCCGGTGCGGGACGGCGAGCCGGCGGTCGAGGTGACCATCCGCGCCGAGGCGTTCCCGGAGATCTTCGCCGCCGACGTACCGGCGGAGGTCACCAAGGTCCTCGCGGTGTCCCAGCGCCCCCTCGCCGCCTCGGCGTTCACGGAGCCGGCCGCGGTCGCCGCGTGGAAGACCACGCCTTCATGGGCGCTCGTCGCGGCGGCGGACCAGGCGATCAACCCCGACGTCGAGCGTTTCGGCGCGAAGCGGGCCGGCGCGACGATCGTCGAGCTGGCGGGCGCCTCGCACGCCGTCGCGGTGTCCCGGCCCCGGGAAGTCGCCGAGCTGATCCGTGACGCGGTACGCGCCACGAGCTGACCGGACGACAGACCGGCCGCCGGCCGGACGACAGACCGGCCGCCGGCCGTGCCAGAGCCCCCGTGCACCGTGCGTGCGGGGGCTCTCGCGCCGCACCGCCCCTCAGCGACGCGCCGCCGAGTCCACCGCGACCAGGATCACCAGCAGCGCGCCCGTGGCGAGCGCCGGCGCCGGGGACCAGGTGGCCGCGAGCACCGCGAGCGCGGTGAGGGGGTACGGGATCCGCTCGGCCGCGGCTCTTTGGTGCGGCCGCAGCTGCACGGCCCATACCGCAAGCAGGAACACCGCCGCGGGGACGGTGACCGCCGCGCCGGCCGCGGCCCCCGGGACGCCGGGCCCCAGTGTGACGTGGTCGGCGTACGCGGCCAGCCCGGCGCCCTCGGCGGCGGCCGAGGCGAAGACGAGGTAGTGGCCGTAGGCCCAGCCGAAGCGCCGCCGGTGGGCCCGGTGGGTGGTGGCGAGCAGCGTGTGCGCGGGCCTGCTGAAGTACAGCCACCACATGGCGAACGCCGTCACCAGCCCCCCGGCCGCGACCGCGGACAGGGCGCCGATGCCGTGGTGGCGGTCGAAGGCGCCGCGGACGGCGACCGTGGCGGCGGCGATCGACTCGCCGATGACGATGAGCGTGAACAGTTCATAGCGCTCGGCGATGTGGCGCGGGTGCCAGGGGGTCATCCCCGCAGACTGCGCCCACACCGGCACGGCCAGCTCGGCGAGCACCAGGACGGCGATGCCCGGCAGCCGTACCGCGTCCGCCGCGCCGAGCAGCGCGATCCATCCGGCCTGGCAGACGCCGATGCCCGTGGCGAAGCGCAGGGCGGTCCGCCGCCGTGCGGGGTCGGAGCGCGCCGCGCGGAGCCACAGGGCGGCCAGCGCCGTGCGGGACACGACGTATCCCAGGGTGATGACCAGCAGATCCCCCTCCTCGAACGCACGGGACACACCGGCCGCGAGGACGAGTGAGCCGGTGATCTGGACCAGCACCGTCAGCCGGTACGGGACGTCGCCGGGGTCGTACGCCGAGCCGAACCAGGTGAAGTTCATCCACGCCCACCAGAGGGTGAAGAAGATCAACGCGTAGCGCAGCGCCCCGGCCGCGAACCGCTCCTCGGTGAGCGCCTCGTGCAGGCTCGCGGACGCCTGGGCCACCGCGACGACGAAGCACAGGTCGAAGAGGAGTTCCAGGGACGTCGCGGACCGGTGTCTCTCTGCGGGATCGCGCCCCGGCATGCTCATGACCGTCTCTTCTCGTCGCTCCGGCCCACGGGCGTGGGCCCGAGCGACGCTAGGGCGGCCGTACACGGGACGGCTGCGTGTCGGTGCACGGGTGCCGGTCCCAGAGTGAACGGTCGTACGGGGCCGGCGGGCAGTGCGCTGACGGACAACCGGGCGTGCGCTGTCGGTCAAGGGGGCCGGGCGCAGGGCCCCTAGCGTCGGCCGGGTACCCACCACCGCACCACGGGAGACGCACCATGACCAGTACAACCGGCACAACCGGCACAACCGCGAGCAAGAGTGGCGGCAGCCAGCCGTGGCTGCACCAGAAGGGAGAGGTGATCCAGCCGTTCGGCACGGTCAGGCAGCTGCCGATCGGTCTGTCCTACGAGGCGCGGATGTACGCGTGCCAGCGGCTGAACCACCTCCTCGCGGACACCCAGATGCTGTACGCGCTCTACAAGAAGCACCACTGGCTGATGCGGGGCGCCACCTTCCACCAGCTGCACCTGCTGCTCGACCGGCACGCCGAGGCGCAGCTCGCCCTCGTGGACGCGCTCGCCGAGCGGGTCCAGAGCCTCGGCGGTGTCGCCGTGGGCGACCCCCGGCACGCGGCCGAGATCACGTCGGTGCCGCGGCCCCCGGACGGCGTCGAGGAGGTGCCCGCCATGTTGTCGCGGCTCCTGGAGGCCCACGAGATGATCCTCGTCGACGCCCGCGAGGCGGCGCACCGCCTGGCGGAGCTGGGGGACGACGGCAGCAACGACCTGATCGTCTCGGAGGTGGTCCGCGGTGGTGAGGCTCAGGCGTGGTTCCTCGCCGAGCACCTCGTGGAGACCCCTCTCGTGCGTCTGCTGCCGTAACCGCGGGAGCCGGATCCGCTTCGGTGGTCACTCGTGGGTGAGCAGACCCGTACGCAGCTCGGCCAGGGTGCGGGACAGCAGGCGTGAGACGTGCATCTGCGAGATGCCGAGGGCGGCGCCGATCTCGGCCTGGGTCAGCTCCTGGCCGAAGCGCATCTCGATGATGCGGCGCTCCCGCTCGCCGAGTCCGGCGAGCAGCGGGGCGAGGGCGTGCAGGTGCTCGAAGGTCTCGATCGCCGGGTCCGGGGCGCCCATGACCTCGGCGAGCGAGCGGCCTCTCCTGTGCGTCTCGGCGTCGTCGGACGAGCCGTGCGGGGTGTCGATGGACCCGGCCGCGTATCCGTTGGCGGCCATGATCGCCTCCAGCGCCTGCTCCTCGGTCACCTCCAGATCGGCCGCCAGCTCCTTCACCGTGGGTTCGCGGCCGAGCACCGAGGACAGCCGCTCCTGGGAGGCGGAGAGTCGGTGGCGCAGCTCCTGGAGTCTGCGCGGCACGTGCACGGCCCAGCTCGTGTCGCGGAAGTGGCGCTTGATCTCGCCGAGGATGCAGGGCACCGCGAACGAGACGAACTCGAACCCCCGGCTCGCGTCGAACCGGTCGATCGCCTTGATCAGGCCAACGGTCCCCACCTGGACGATGTCCTCCAGCTGGCCGTTGCCGCGATTGCGGAACCGGCCCGCCACGTAGTGCACCAGGGAGAGGTTCATCTCGATCAGGGTGGTGCGCGTGTACGTGTGGTCGGCCGACCCCTCTTCCAGGGTCCCGAGCCGGTCGAAGAACAGCTTCGACAGCTCCCGCGCGTCCTGCGGCGCGACCCGGTGGGGTTCCTCGATCAACGGCAGAGGGGCGTTGTCCGCCCGGTTGCCGGCCTCTCCCTGCATCCCTTCGGTCGGATCTCCGGCCTGTTCCACGTCGATGGCTCGCACGAACATCTGCTGTCTTCCCGTGTCGTGGCGTACTCGCTCCGGTCCTGTCCGGTCCGGCTCAGGCCCCGAGGTCCATGAAGGAGCCTCCTTCGCGTTCTGCGCTGCGGTCTGCTGTGTGATTCCGCGAGCGGCGGGGCGTGTACCGGGACCTTCCTCCCTCACCCGGGGGACCAAGGACCTCGATCCTTCGGCCGGGGGCCGGCCGGCCGTGCCGTTCGGCCCCCTCCACGCGGGCGGGACCAGGGGCCCGGTGTGAGACTGCCTGTGAGGTGGTGATCACAGATGTCGAGCCAGCCGAGGGTGCCCGGTCCCGGCGAGCAGCTGCTGGAACAGCTGCTCGCCGCGGCGCACGCGGCGACCCCGGTGGACCTGCCCGGTCTGGTGCAGCGGTTCGCCGACGCCGCGGGGCTCGACCGCATCGACGTGTATCTGGTGGATCTCCAGCAGCGCTACCTGGTCCCGCTGGCCGAGGGGTCGACCGCCCTCGGCGTGGACAACTCCGCGGCCGGTTCGGCCTACCGGGCCCATGAGCTGCGCGTCGAGGAGCTGGCGCATGGACGGATCACGACGTGGTTGCCGCTGATCGACGGAGTGGAGCGGCTGGGCGTCATCGGCGCCACGGCCTCGGTGATCGACGGCGTGCTGCTGCGCCGCTGCCGCACGCTCGCCTCGATCCTGGCCATGGTGATCACCTCGAAGCGCGCCTCCAGCGACACCTTCGCGCGTCGGACCAGGGCCCGGCCCATGGAGCTGCCCGCCGAGATGCTCCGGGCCTTTCTGCCGCCGAGGACCATCGGCAACGCCGACGTCATCTCGACCGCCGTGCTCGAACCGGCGTACGACATCGGGGGCGATGCCTTCGACCACTCCCTGACGCACTCCACCCTGCACGTGACGCTCCTCGACGCCATGGGCCACAATCTCGCGTCCGGCCTGACGACCGCCGTGGCCATGGCCGGCTGCCGCAACGCCCGCCGGGCCGAGGTCGAGCTGCCCGAGCTGGTCGACACCGTCCAGGACGCGCTCGCCCAGTGGCTGCCCGAGCAGTTCTGCACGGGGATCATCGCCCAACTGGACCTGGCGGGCGGTGTACTGCGCTGGTGCAACTGCGGTCACCCGCCGCCCCTGCTCATCCGCGACCACCGCGTACTCGACCGTGCCCTCGAACGTCCGCCGCAGCCGCCCCTGGGGACGCCGGCGCTGCTCGCCCGCGCCACGTGGGAGGTGCACGAGGAGGCGCTCCAGCCCGGCGACCGGGTGCTCATGTACACCGACGGCGTCACCGAGCTGCGGACCGGGGGCGACACGGAGTTCGGCCTGGAGCGGTTCACCGACAGCATCATCCGGGCCACCGCCGCGGGCGAGTCGGCCCCGGAGGCGCTGCGTCAGCTCATCCACTCCATCCTCGACCGGCAGGACAACCGGCTGCGGGACGACGCGACGCTCCTGCTGCTCGAATGGCGGCCCCCGGGCGTCCGGTGAGCACGCCCTGTCACCACCGCCGACGCCCTCTTCGGCATGTCATTACCTATAAATTGTGATGATTCGTCTTAAATTACTGCGGTCCCCCTCCCTCGGGCTCCCTGGAGATCGCATGAACCCTGTCATGACGCGTGCCGTCACTCTCAGCGCCGGCCTGCTGCTGTGCGCCGCCCCCCTCACGGCGGCGCACGCCTTCGCCACCTCCTCCGACGACGACCCGGGCGCGGCCCGCAAGTCCGCCCCACGCCCGGCGCTCACCGCCCAGGCGACGGTGCGCTCCGTCCCGGCCTGGCACCAGTTCCGGGTCCACGGCGCCGCCAAGAACATGCGCGCCGGGACGCGCGTGACGCTCCAGCAGATGCAGGGCAAGCGGTGGGTGTCCCTGCCGGCCCAGATGAACACCGCCCGCAACAGCACGTACAACCTGCGTGTCAAGCTCGGCCTCAAGGGCGCCAACAAGATCCGTGTCGTGGGCGGCGGCGCCGTCTCCAACACCGTCCAGGTCACCATCCGCTGACGCGAGCGGGTCAGGACGGCGGCCGCCTGCCGTCACTCCGGGCGCAGCCAGAGCGTGGCCAGCGGCGGGAGCGTGACGCGCAGGCGGGCCGGCCTGCCGTGGGCGGGCTCGGGCTCGGGCTTCAGCGGGTGCGTGTTGCGCACGTCCCCGCCGCCGTAGCGGGCCGCGTCGGTGTTGAGGGTCTCCACCCAGGCGTGCGGCTCCTCCGGGACGCCGAGCGGGTAGTCCTCGCGGAGCACCGGCGAGAAGTTGCAGACCGCCAGGAGCGGGGTGCCGTCCGCGGCGTACCGGAGGAACGCCAGGACGTTGTCCTGGGCCGCGTCCGTCACGATCCAGGAGAACCCGGCCGGTTCGGTGTCCTGCTCCCACAGGGCGGGAGCCGCCCGGTACTGGTGGTTGAGGTCCCGCACCAGGAGTCGTACGCCCTCGTGGTCGGGCCGCGCCGGGTAGGACGGGTCCAGGAGTCCCCAGTCCAGGCCGCTCTCCTGTGACCATTCGGCGCCCTGGGCGAACTCCTGCCCCATGAACAGGAGTTGCTTGCCGGGGTGGGCCCACATGAAGCCCAGGTAGGCGCGGTGGTTGGCGCGGCGCTGCCACCAGTCGCCGGGCATCTTGGAGACCAGCGCCTGCTTGCCGTGCACCACTTCGTCGTGCGAGAGCGGCAGGACGTAGTTCTCGCTGTAGGCGTACACCATCGAGAACGTCATCTCGTCGTGGTGGTACTCGCGGTACACCGGGTCGCGGCTGATGTACTCCAGTGAGTCGTGCGACCAGCCCATGTTCCACTTCAGCCCGAAGCCTAGGCCGCCGAATCCGTCCGGTCCGGTGTGGTGGGTGGGCCGCGTCACCCCGTTCCACGCCGTGGACTCCTCGGCGATGGTGACCACGCCGGGGTTGCGGCGGTAGACGGTGGCGTTCATCTCCTGGAGGAAGGCGACCGCGTCCAGGTTCTCCCTGCCCCCCGATTCGTTGGCCACCCACTGCCCCTCCTCGCGGGAGTAGTCGAGGTAGAGCATCGAGGCGACGGCGTCGACGCGCAGCCCGTCGATGTGGAACTCCTCGCACCAGTAAGTGGCGTTCGCCACCAGGAAGTTGCGCACCTCCTTGCGGCCGTAGTCGAACTCCAGGGTGCCCCAGTCGGGGTGCTCGGCGCGCCGCCAGTCCTGCGGTTCGTACAGGTGCTCCCCGTCGAATGCCGCGAGCGCCCAGTCGTCCTTGGGGAAGTGCGCGGGTACCCAGTCCAGGAGTACGCCGATGCCCGCCCGGTGCAGTGTGTCGACCAGGTACCGGAAGTCGTCCGGGGTCCCCATGCGGGACGTCGGGGCGTAGAAGCCGGTGACCTGGTAACCCCACGACCCGCTGAAGGGGTGCTCCGCCACCGGCATGAACTCCACGTGCGTGAAGCCCGCCTCCGTGACGTATGCCGTGAGCTGCTCGGCGAGCTGCCGGTAGGTCAACCCCGGTCGCCAGGACGCCAGGTGGACCTCGTAGACGGAGAAGGGTGTCCGGTTGACGGGGCGGTCCGCGCGCTGGGCCATCCAGTCGTCGTCCCCCCACACGTACGCGGACCGCGTGACGACGGAGGCCGTGGCGGGGGGCACCTCGGCGCGCCGGGCCATCGGGTCCGCGCGCAGGGTGTGGCTGCCGTCGGGGCGGGCGACGTCGAATTTGTAGAGGGTGCCTTCGTCCAGTCCGGGGACGAACAGCTCCCAGACGCCGGTGGAGCCGAGCGAGCGCATCGGGTGGGCCGAGCCGTCCCAGTGGCAGAAGTCCCCGCAGACCCGCACGCCCCGCGCGTTGGGCGCCCACACGGTGAAGCGGGTGCCGGTCACGCCCTGGTGGGTCATGGGGTGCGCGCCGAGTGCCTGCCACAGCTCCTCGTGCCTGCCCTCACCGATGAGGTGCAGGTCCAGTTCGCCCAGGGCGGGCAGGAAGCGGTAGGGGTCCTCGTACGCGATGTCCTGCCCGTCGTACGTCACGCGCAGGGTGTACGGAGGGACCGCGGTGAGCGGCAGCACCCCGCAGAACAGGCCGTCGCCCGTGTCGTTCAGCCGCTGTGTCCCCTCCTCGGTGACGACCGTCACCGCCTGGGCGTACGGGCGCAGCACCCGGAAGGCGACGCCGTCGGGCACGGGGTGCGCGCCCAGCAGCGCGTGCGGGTCGTGGTGGGTGCCGGACAGGAGGCGTTCGCGGTCCGACGCGTCGAGCGGGGCCTCGGGGAGGCGGCCGGGGCCCTTGGCGCGTGCGGGGGCCTGGGGTGCGGTGGTGGCGGTCGTTTCCACGGTGTCAGCTCTCCTCTGCGAGGCGGGCGATCGCCGCCATGGGAACAGGTAGCCAGTCGGGGCGGTGCCTGGCCTCGTACAGCGCTTCGTACACCGCGCGGTCCGTCTCGTAGGCGCGCAGCAGCTCGGCCTCCGCGCGCGGGTCCCAGGTGGAGCCCGCGGCGTACCCGGCGCAGTACGCCTCGCGGCACCGTCGCAGCCACTCGGGGCCTCGGGGGCGCCGGGTGTGGGCCGCGTAGTCGAAGGAGCGGAGCATGCCGGCGATGTCCCGGATGGGGGCCTGGGGCCGGCGGCGCTCGTCGAGCGGCCTGGCCGGTTCGCCCTCGAAGTCGATGATGAACCAGCGCTGTTCGGCCCTGAGCACCTGGCCGAGGTGCAGGTCCCCGTGGACGCGCTGTGCCTCGCGGCCCGGGCCGCATCCGGCGACGGCACCGTACGCCGCCTTCAGACGGGGCACGTAGGGGTCGAGCGCCGGCATCTGCCGGGCCGCGGATTCCAGGCGCCCGATCATGGCGGCGGCCAGCGGGCTGCCGCCGTAGGGGTCCGGGGGCTCGGAGCCGAAGGCCTCGGCCAGCGCCAGGTGCACCTCGGCGGTGGCGCGCCCCAGTTCATGGGCCTCGGCGGCGAAGTCCTCGCCGGCGGCGAGGGACCGCAGCGCCAGCGTCCAGCCGTCCGTCGCCGCGGGGAGGAACGGCTGGAGCACGCCGAGTGTCGCCTTGTGCGGCTCGGTGGTCCAGAACCAGGCCACGGGCGCGGGCACCCGCGCGCAGCCGCCGCGGGCCAGCGCCCAGGGCACCTCCAGGTCGGGGTTGACGCCGTACTGCACGCGGCGGAACAGCTTCAGGATGAAGGAATCTCCGTAGACCAGCGAAGTATTGGACTGCTCCCCGCCGAGGAGCCGGGGCGGGAGCCCCGTCGGCACCACGGTCCGCGCGTCCCGTTCGAAGCGCAGCGGGCCCAGCTCGCCGGGGACGCGCAGGCGCTCCAGGAGAAGCTCCGCCGACCAGGGGTCGAGGAGCGCGTCGTACACGGTGAGGCCTTCGAGGGGGCCCGTGTCGGAGCGGCCGACGATGGCGTGCCGGAGCCGGGGAGGCACGTGTTCGCGCACACCGAGCAGGAGTTGGTAGCAGTCCTCGGGCGGGCCGGCAGGTCCGGTGCGGATCAGCAGGTGCAGGCACCCCGGGTGCAGTTCGGTCGTGGACAGCACGGACAGGTCCGTGACGGGGCGTCCCTTGCCCGCGAACCAGCGCTGCTCGGGCAGCCATGTGCGGAGCATCCCGGCCAACGAGGTCAGCAGCTGCGGAGGGCTGAGGCTGCCGGGCGACTGCGATGCGGTCTTCAGCATGCGACACGTCCCTTCAAAAGTGCACCGCGGGTGCGGCCGGACGTCGTGGCTGTTCGATCAGCCGGAACCAGTAGAAGCCGTGGCCCGCCAGCGTGAGCAGGTACGGCAGTTCGCCGATGGCCGGGAAGCGGACCCCGCCGATCAGCTCCACCGGATGACGTCCGTCATAGGCGCGCAGATTCAGCTCCGTCGGTTGGGCGAAGCGGGAGAAGTTGTGCACGCACAGGGCCAGGTCGTCCCCGTGTTCGCGGAGGAAGGCGAGGACGGCGGGGTTGGAGGAGGGGAGTTCGGTGTAGGTGCCCAGGCCGAAGGCGGGGTTCTGTTTGCGGATCTCGATCATCCT
>NZ_JBVIJT010000017.1:0-137506 GCF_055581265.1 Streptomyces sp. NPDC031466 | reverse complement strand
GAAGAAGGGGGGCAGCCACAGGCAGTCCACACCCAGCCATTGCAGGTAGTCGAGCTTGGCGGTGATCCCTTTCAGGTCGCCGATGCCGTCGCCGTTGCTGTCCTGGAAGGAGCGGACGAGGACCTCGTAGAACACGGCGCTCTTGAACCAGTCGGGATGACGGTCCTTGGCGGGCGTGTCCTCGAAGGTGTCCTGGACGGGCTCATTGACGATCATGGTGTGGGTGACCCTCCGATCAACGGTGAGGACGGTCGCAGGACGCGGAGGACGTGTGCGGGTGCGCGGCCCGGCTCCAGGCGCACATAGTTGGTCCTGCCCCAGTGGTAGGTCTCGCCGGTGAGCTCGTCGCGCACCGGCACGGACTCGTGCCAGTCGAGCCCGAGTTGCGGCATGTCCAACGACACCGTGGCCTCCTGGGTGTGGTGGGGGTCGAGGTTGGCCACCACCAGAACCATGTTCGAACCGTGCGCGTCCGCGGCGGACTTCGAGTAGGCGATCACCGCGTCCTTGTCCGTGGCGTGGAAGTGCAGGTCCCGCAGTTGCTGGAGGGCGGGGTTGGCCCGCCGGATCCGGTTCAGTGCGGTGATGAGGGGGGCGATCGTCTCGCCCCGGATCGCCGCCGAGTCCCAGTCGCGCGGCCGGAGTTGGTACTTCTCCGAGTCCAGGTACTCCTCGCTGCCCGGCCGCAGCGGGGTGTTCTCGCACAGCTCGAAGCCGCTGTAGAGGCCCCAGGTCGGCGAGAGGGTGGCGGCGAGCACGGCCCGCACCTCGAAGGCCGGGCGCCCGCCCTCCTGGAGGTAGGCGTGCAGGATGTCCGGGGTGTTCACGAAGAAGTTCGGGCGCAGGAAGTGCGCGGTCTCCGTCGCCAACTCCGTGAGGTACGCGGTGAGTTCCTCTTTGGTGTTGCGCCAGGTGAAGTAGGTGTAGGACTGCTGGAAGCCGATGGCCGCGAGGGTGTGCAGCATCGCGGGGCGGGTGAAGGCCTCGGCGAGGAAGACGACGTCGGGGTCGGTGCCGTTGATCCGGGCGATGACCTCCTCCCAGAACACCACCGGCTTGGTGTGGGGGTTGTCGACGCGGAAGATCCGCACCCCGTGCCCCATCCAGAACCGCAGCAGCCGCTCCGTCTCCGCGACCAGCCCCGGCAGGTCCCGGTCGAAGGCGAGCGGATAGATGTCCTGGTACTTCTTCGGCGGGTTCTCCGCGTACGCGATGGAACCGTCCGCCCGCTGCCGGAACCACTCCGGGTGCTTGTCCACCCAGGGATGGTCCGGCGAGCACTGCAAGGCGAAGTCCAGCGCGACCTCCAGACCCAGCTCGCCCGCCCGCCGCACGAACGCGTCGAAGTCGTCGAGGGTCCCGAGATCGGGGTGGACCGCGTCGTGGCCGCCCTCGGGCGAGCCGATCGCCCAGGGCACGCCCACGTCGTGCGGGCCGGGGGAGAGGGAGTTGTTCGGGCCCTTGCGGAAGGTGCTGCCGATGGGGTGGATCGGCGGCAGGTACACCACGTCGAAACCCATGTCCGCGATCGCGGGCAGCCGCTCGGCCGCCGTGCGGAACGTCCCCGACACCGGCGGCGCGCCCTCCCGCACGACGGCACCCTCCGAACGCGGGAAGAACTCGTACCAGGAACCGAACAACGCCCGCCGCCGCTCCACGACCAGCGGGAACTCCGGTGAGTAGGTGACCAGTTCGCGCAGCGGGTGGCGGGCGAGGACCGCGTCCACCTCGGGGGTGAGGGCCGCCGCGAGACGGGCGGCCGGGGGGCGGCCGGTGTCGCGCAGCGCCTGCGCCGCGCCGAGCACGGTGGCCCGTTCGGCCTCGGGGACGCCCGCGGCGGCGCGTTCGTGGAGGCGGGCGCCCTCTTCCAGGACCAGGTCCGTGTCGAGGCCGGCCGGTATCTTGATCCGCGCGTGGTGCCGCCAGGTCGTGAGCGGGTCGCCCCAGGCCTCCACGGCGTACGTCCAGCGCCCCTCGGCGTCCGGGGTGACGTCCGCGCCCCACCGGTCGGTGCCGGGCGCGAGTTCCCGCATCGGGGTCCAGGGTCCCGGGCGGCCCCCGGGATCCCGCAGGACGACGTTGGCGGCGACCGCCTCATGGCCTTCGCGGAAGACCGTGGCGCTCACCTCGAACGTTTCGCCGGGCACGGCCTTCGCCGGTTTCCGGCCGCAATGGACGGCGGGCCGGACGTCCAGAACGGGGATGGTGGGTTGCGGGGTCGAGCCAAGTGGCATGTCTGACCGCTCCTGTCCGCGTGCACGGATACGGGGGTGGGGAGAGGTTCCGCGGTGCGTGCCGGCCGCGTGGGCCGGAGTGCGTACCGCAGGAGCCTTCCCACCCCTTCCGGGTGGGCAATCCGGCGCTTTGTTAACTACTAGTGCGTAACGGCACGGGCAAGACCGGCCTCGGCGCACAGAGCGGGCCGGGTCCGAAAACGCACTCTTTGGTACGGGCCAGACGCATATGCCCTGGGTATTCCAAGGGTGGGAGAGCCCTGAACGGCCGCGTCCGGTCGGGAGAGGGATGGCCGTGCACGGCCACCCGAAGGGGTGTTCGGCCGCTCGGGACAGGTCGGCGCCCACGCGCCCGTGATGGCCGAAAATGAGCCATCGGGTTCAGTGGCATGAACGGGCGGGGGCGCCGAGCGGCAGGACCGGCGGCGGTCGGGCCGGTCCGCGACGACCGTGCCGGGGCCCTCGGGGCCGGACGCGTCGATGCCCGCGCGGGCGATCGGCCGGGCGGGTGAGGGAGGGGACGTGACCAGGCCGCGGATCGCCACGGGCGCCGCCCCCCGGTCGGGGGACCGCCGCTCCGTGCGCCCCCTGCGCCGTGGTGGTGGACGGCAGGGCGCCGCTACCTTCGTGTCGCGCAGGTCGATATGTGTCGCATTCCCGTGTATCTCCGTGCATCCCAGAGAATCCCCGCGAAGGTGGAGACCGTGAAGGCAATCCGTCGTTTCACCGTCCGTCCCGTCCTTCCCGACCCCCTCGGCGGGCTCGCCGAGCTGGCCCGCAATCTGCGCTGGTCCTGGCACCCGCGCACCCGTGAACTGTTCCGGTCCCTCGACCCGGCGCTGTGGGAGGCCGCCGGCTGCGACCCGGTGCGCTTCCTCGGCGGCGTATCCCCGGCCCGGCTCGCCGAGCTGGCCCGCGACGAGGACTTCCTGCGCCGGCTCGACGAGGCCGCCGAGGAACTGCGCGAGTACGTCACCGGAGAGCGCTGGTACCAGGAGCGGGCGGGGGCGTGCGACCAGCTCCCGCGCGCCGTCGCCTACTTCTCACCGGAGTTCGGCATCACCGCCGCCCTGCCCCAGTACTCCGGTGGCCTCGGCATCCTCGCCGGTGACCATCTCAAGGCCGCCAGCGACCTCGGCGTACCGCTCATCGGCGTCGGGCTGCTCTACCGGCACGGCTACTTCCGCCAGAGCCTGTCCCGCGACGCCTGGCAGCAGGAGCACTATCCGGTCCTGGACCCCGACGAACTGCCCCTCTCCCTGCTCCGCGAGGCCGACGGCACGCCCACCCGGGTGGCGCTCGCCCTGCCCGGCGGGGGCTCGCTCCTCGCCCATGTGTGGCAGGCCCAGGTGGGGCGCGTGCCCCTGCTCCTGCTCGACTCCGACGTGGAGGAGAACGGGCCCGGCGAGCGCGACGTCACCGACCGGCTCTACGGCGGCGGCAGCGAGCACCGGCTGCTCCAGGAGATGCTCCTCGGCATCGGCGGCGTACGCGCCGTACGCGCGTACTGCCGGCTGACCGGCCACCCCGAGCCGGAGGTCTTCCACACCAACGAGGGGCACGCCGGATTCCTCGGCCTCGAACGCATCCACGAACTGTCCTTCCGGGGCGCGGCCTTCGACGCCGCGCTCGAAGCCGTCCGCGCCGGCACCGTCTTCACCACCCACACCCCCGTGCCCGCCGGCATCGACCGCTTCGACCGCGAGCTGGTCGCCCGCCACTTCGGGCCCGGCGCCGAACTGCCCCGCATCGACGTCGGCGACATCCTGCGCCTGGGCATGGAGACCTACCCCGGAGGCGAGCCCAACCTCTTCAACATGGCCGTGATGGGCCTGCGCCTGGGCAGCCGCGCCAACGGCGTCTCCACCCTGCACGGCGCGGTGAGCCGCGAGATGTTCGCGGGCCTGTGGCCGGGGTTCGACCCCGAGGAGATCCCGATCACCTCCGTCACCAACGGCGTGCACGCCCCGACCTGGGTGGCCCCCGAGGTCCTCGCGCTCGGCGCCCGCCAGATCGGCGAACGGCGCACCGAGGACGCCCTGTCCGTGGGCGGCTCCGACCGCTGGGACGCGGTCGCCGACATCCAGGACGGCGACATCTGGGAGCTGCGCCGCACCCTGCGCGGGCAGCTCGTCGACGAGGTCAGGCGGCGCCTGCACGCCTCCTGGCGCCAACGCGGCGCGGCCACCGCCGAACTGGGCTGGATCGACGACGTCCTGGACCCCGACGTCCTCACCGTCGGCTTCGCGCGTCGCGTGCCCTCGTACAAGAGGCTCACGCTCATGCTGCGCGACCGGGACCGGCTCATGGAGCTGCTCCTGCACCCCGAGCGGCCCCTGCAGATCGTCGTCGCGGGCAAGGCCCACCCGGCGGACGACGGCGGCAAGCGGCTCATCCAGGAGCTGGTGCGCTTCACCGACGACCCCCGGGTGCGCCACCGGGTGGTGTTCCTGCCCGACTACGGCATGGCGATGGCGCAGAAGCTCTACCCGGGCTGCGACGTATGGCTGAACAATCCGCTCCGGCCCCTGGAGGCGTGCGGCACGAGCGGCATGAAGGCGGCGCTCAACGGCTGCCTCAACCTCTCCGTCCGCGACGGCTGGTGGGACGAGTGGTTCGAGCCCGACTTCGGCTGGGCCATCCCCACGGCGGACGGCGCCGCCACCGACGAGGACCGCCGCGACGAGCTGGAGGCCGCCGCGCTCTACGACCTCCTGGAGCGCCGCATCGCCCCCCGCTTCTACGAGCGGGGCCCGGGCGGGCTGCCCGACCGGTGGATCGAGATGGTCCGCAGGACGCTCACCCGGCTCGGTCCGAAGGTCCTCGCGGGCCGCATGGTCCGGGAGTACGTCGAGGAGCTGTACGCCCCCGCCGCCCGCGCCCACCGCGCGCTCGACCTCACGGCCGCCGCCGAACTGGCCGCCTGGAAGGCCCGCGTGCGCGCCGCCTGGCCGCGCGTGGCCGTCGACCACGTGGAGGCGACGGCCAGTGGCGCCACCGCCGAACTGGGCGCCACCCTGTCCCTGCGCGTCCGCGTGCACCTGGGCGAGCTGGCCCCGGAGGACGTGGAGGTCCAGGCCGTCGCCGGCCGGGTGGACCCCGAGGACCGCATCACCGGTGCCACCCCGGTGCCGCTGAAGCCCGCGGGCGGGACCGACACGGAGGGCCGCCACGTCTACGAAGGGCCACTCGCCCTGGACCGCACGGGCTCGTTCGGCTACACGGTGCGCATCCTGCCGGCGCATCCACTGCTGGCGAGCGGCGCCGAGCTGGGACTGGTCGCGGTGCCCTCGCAGGCCACGGGCGAGGCGGCCGGGGTCCTGCTGCGGTGAGGGGGAGCAGGTGAGCTGACGCGAAAGGGGGCGGCATCCCGCCGGATGCCGCCCCCGTTCACCGGAGTGCTACTTGACGTTGACGCCGGCCCAGGCCGCCGCCACGCGCTTGTACTCGGTGGAGGTCGCGCCGTACAGGTCCTTCGCGGCGCTCAGCGTGCCCTTGCGGGCCGCCTTGTAGTTGGTGGTCGAGGTGAAGTACCTGGTCAGAGCCCGGAACCAGATCTTCTCGGCCTTGGCGCGCCCGATGCCCGTGACCTTGGAGCCGTCGAAGGTCGGCGAGTTGTAGGTGACGCCGTTGATCCGCTTCTTGCCGCTGCCCTCGGACAGCAGGTAGAAGAAGTGGTTGGCGATGCCCGAGGAGTAGTGGACGTCCACGTTCCCGGCGCGGGAGTTCCAGCTGTCCAGGGAGCCGCCGTCCTTGCTCGGCTTGTCCATGTAGCGCAGCGGCGTGCCGTCGCCGTTGATGTCGATCTTCTCGCCGATGAGGTAGTCGCCGATGTCCTTGGGGTTCTTGGCCTTGAACTCCACGGCGGTGGCGAAGATGTCCGAGGTGGCCTCGTTGAGGCCGCCGGACTCACCGCTGTACTCCATGTTGCCGGTGGCCGAGGTGACGCCGTGCGTCATCTCGTGGGCCGCGACGTCGATCGAGGTGAGGGGCTTCTTGTTGCCCTCGCCGTCGCCGTACGTCATGCAGAAGCAGCCGTCGTCCCAGAAGGCGTTGACGTAGTTGTTGCTGAAGTGGACCCGCGAGGTCGCACCCTTGCCGTCACCGTTGATGCCGCTGCGGCCGTGCACCGACTTGTAGTAGTCCCAGGTGAGCTGGGCGCCGTAGGCGGCGTCGACCGCGGCGGTCTGCGTGCTCGTGGGCTTGCCGTTGCCCCAGATGTCGTTGGTGTCCTTGAACAGCTTGCCGCCGCCGCTCTCCGCGTGCTTCAGGTCGAAGGTGCGGTGGCCGCCGCGGGCCTTGTCCGTCAGCTCGTAGCCGCTCGCGGTCTTCTTGGAGCCGACGGTGACCTTGCCGCTGTACTGGCTGTTGCCGGTGCCGTTCTCGATGTCCTGGTACTCGTACAGCTTCTTGCCGGTCGCGGCGTCCGTGATGACGTGCAGCCTGCTGGGCGTGCCGTCCTTCTGCACACCGGTGACGACCGTCTCGTGCGCGAGGACGGGCTTGCCCGTCGCGGCCCAGATCACCTTGCGGGGCGTGCCCGCGTCGGCCTGCGCCGTCTTCGCCTTGGCGGCGGTGGACTCGGCGGACTTGGCGACCGCGGAGCGGCTGAGGCGCGCGTCCGTGGAGGCGACCGCGACGGACGCCTCGGTCGCCTTGGTGACACCCTTCACCTTGCCGCTCTTGGCGGTGTGCACGACGAGGTCGCCGCCGAGGACGGGCAGGCCGTCGTAGGTGCGCTCGTAGCGGGTGTGGGTGGTGCCGTCGGGGTCCTTGACGACATCGCGGACGACGAGCTTCTCCTTGGCACCGAGACCGATCCGCTCGGCGGTCGCCGATCTGTCGGCGTGCGCGTCCGCGAGGAGGCCCGCGCGGGCCGACGCCGAGAGGGCGCCGGGAGCACCGGAGGACTTGGTGTCCTGGTCGGTCTGGGCGGAGGCACCGGTGGTCAGTCCGGTGGTGAGCAGCGCTCCGGCGGCCACGGCGGTGGCGATCGCGAGTGTCGGACGCTTAACGGATATCCGGGATGTCACGCAGGCTCCTTCTGTGGGGACCTGGGTGGCATGGAGGGCCCCCCAGGGCACGAAGCGTGCCATTTGGGCCAGGTACATGTCATTGGTCTGCCTGGATGTTGGCCGGAAATCGTCCGTTGAGCGATGGTCAACATACGTAATGCGAACAGAACGTGACGAAGCGCGGCCCGGAACACGCGCGCCGCCCCGGGGAGTCGATCACCCGGGGCGGCGGCGTGTCACGGTGCGACGCGGAGTCTCACTCCGCGGGGGAAGGGCTTACGGGAAGGTGACCTTCCAGCTGTTGATGTAGCCGGTGTCCTGCGCGGCCTTGTCCTGGACCTTCAGCTTCCAGGTCCCGTTGGCCACCTCTGAGGAGGCGTTGACCGTGTAGGTCTCCTTGACGTTGTCGGCGGAGTCCGAACTGCTGGTCGCCTTCAGCGGGTAGATCGAGCCGTCGGGGGCCACCAGGTCGACCTGGAGGTCACCGCGCCAGGTGTGCACGATGTCGACGCCGACCTTCAGGGTGCTCGGCGCGTTGCCGGTGCGGCCCGTGACGGTGACCGGCGAGGTCACCGCGGCGCCGTTGTCCGGGATGGCCACGTCCGCGGTGTTCTCGAAGGACGTGCCGCCCGGCTCCTCGCCGCCGGGGCGGGCGCCGACGTTCACGGCGGCCCAGGCGTGGGCGACCGCCTTGTACTCGGTGCTGGTCGTGCCGTACAGCTCACCGGCCGCCGCGAGCGTTCCGGTGCGGGCCGCCGCGTAGTTCGTCGTGCTGGTGAACTTCGTGGTGAGCGCCTTGTACCAGATCAGCGACGCCTTGTCCCGGCCGATGCCGGTCACGGGCAGGCCGTCGGAGGTCGGCGAGTCGTACGAGACGCCGTTGATCACCTTCTGGCCGCTGCCCTCGCTGAGCAGGTAGTAGAAGTGGTTGGCGACACCGGACGAGTAGTGGACGTCGATGTTGCCGATGCCCGAGTACCACGAGTCCTTGGAGCCGCCGTCCTTGCTCGGCTTGTCCATGTAGCGCAGCGGGGTGCCGTTGCTGTTGATGTCGATCTTCTCGCCGACGAGGTAGTCGCCCTTGTCCGTCGCGTTGTTCGCGTTGAACTCGACGGCCGCCGCGAAGATGTCCGAGGTGGCCTCGTTCAGGCCGCCGGACTCGCCGCTGTAGGTCATGTCGCCGGTCGCCGAGGTGACACCGTGCGTCATCTCGTGCGCCGCGACGTCGATCGAGGTGAGCGGCTTGGAGTTGCCCGAGCCGTCGCCGTACGTCATGCAGAAGCAGCCGTCGTCCCAGAAGGCGTTGACGTAGTTGTTGCCGTAGTGGACCCGGGAGTACGCGCCGACGCCGTCACCGCGGATACCGCTGCGGCCGTGCACGTTCTTGTAGTAGTCCCAGGTCAGCGCGGCACCGTAGTGGGCGTCGGCGCCGGCCGTCTCCAGGTTGGAGGGCGAGCCGTTGCCCCACACGTCGTCGGCGCCCGAGAAGAGGGTGCCGGTGCCGGAGGTGCCGTGGTTCAGGTTGTACGTCTTGTGGCCGCCGCGCCCGGTGTCGGTCAGGGTGTAGTTCGACCCCGACTGGGCCGTGCCCAGCGTGACCTGGCCGCTGTACTGCGTGTTGCCCGTGCCGTTCTCGATGCCCTGCCACTGGAAGAGCTTCTTGCCGGTGGCGGCGTCCGTGACGACGTGCAGCTCGTTCGGCGTGCCGTCGTGCTGCAGGCCGCCGACCACGGTCTCGTAGGCGAGGACCGGCTCGCCCTTGGCCAGCCACACGACCTTGCGCGGCGCCCGGTCCGCTTCGGTCTTCTTGGAGCCCTCGGCCTTCGCGGCGCTCAGCGCCTGCTTCTCGGCGGCCGACGCCTTGACCTCGGCGCTCATGTCGATGCCCTTGAGCTGCGCCTTGGCGGCCTTGGTGACGCCCTCGGTCTTGCCCGACTTCGCGGTGTCGACGACCAGGTCGCCGCCGAGGACGGGCAGGCCCGCGTAGGTGCGCTCGTAGCGGGTGTGGACCGTGCCGTCACGGTCCTTGGTGACGTCGCGGACGACGAGCTTCTCCTTGCCGCCGAGGCCGAGGTCCTTGGCGGTGGCCGCCTTGGTGGCGTTGGCGGTGCGTATGAGCTCCGCGCGCTGGGCGGGGGAGAGCTTGGCGGCGAGCGCGCCCGGGTCGACCTTGCCGAGCTTCTGGGCGGGGGCCTTGGCCGCGGTCGTCCACGGGTCGTCGGCCGAGGCGGGGCCCGCCTGGACGGCGACGGCCAGCAGGGCGGCGACGGCGGAGAGGGCGCCCACGGCGGTCGCGCGGGTACGGACTGAGCGGCGGGGGGAAGCGGATCTGCGGGAGGTGTTTCGCAACACGGACTCCTTCTGCGCGGCCGCGGGTTGCGCGGCCAGAGCTACCGGGCGGCTGGATCGCCGTCCGGGCAGTGCGGGGGCGGTACGCAGAACTGGGCGGTGCACAAGAGGTATTGCGTGAAGAGAGACCGTCGCCTTGTTGAAAGCCGTGCGGCGGTCGAGGGGAAGAGTGACACCAGAGCCCGGTTCCTGTCAGGAGCGCATCAAGAGTTGGCTGGAATCAGTCCGTTGGCCGGTGGCGCGAGTTCGCTATCCGGAGTGGGGGCGGACCTTGGACTCTCGGGGGGAAAGCGGTTTCACGGGAGCGGCTTGAATCAGCCGCCCGTGGCCGAAGATCGACGCGCCGGGGTGGGGCCGGGGGCCGGGACCTGTCCGGCGCACGAGCGTGGAGGCGTCCCCCGTGTGCCGGGGTGCGCGGGACCCGCCGGCGGCGGGGGACGGTCAGGCGGCGCTCGGCCCGTGCGCGCACCGGGGCTTGTGCCGTGGGCGCGAGGGCGGGCGTTTATCCGCCCGCGTCGATATCACTCCGGGGTGCCCGCCGCCGGGGGTCCGTCGAATGCCGTGGCCCGATTACGGTCGGCCATGCGGATAGCGGATAGCGGATAGCGGATAGCGGAGAGCGGATAGGGGTCGGCCGTGCCGAATCAGGGTCGGCCGTGCCAGTCGAGGCAGACGGCGATGGCGTCGTCCTCGGCATCGGGGGAGGCGCGATGCCCGACCACTTCCTGGAGGATGGCGCGGGGGACCTGGGAGGGCGGCAGGAGCCGGGTGTCATGGATCGCGCGGACGAGGGCTTTCTCGCTGTAGCGTTCTCCGCCGGGTGAGGTGACGTCGTAGACACCGTCACTGACGAAGAGCAGACGGTCCCCGGGCTGGGCGTAAAAGCGCTGGGCGGTATAGGGGGTGTCTTCGAACATTCCCAACGGGAGTTGTGCTTCCAGTTCGAGCTGTTCTGTTTTTCCCTGCCGCAGGAGCCACATCTTGGGTGAGCCGGCGTCGACGATCTCCGTTTCCCCGGTGGTGAGATCGAAGCGCAGGAGCAGCGTCTCCAGGTAGGCGGCTCCGTGATAGTGCCCGTAGACGGCCTGGTCGGCCAGGTAGGCCTGGTCGGATAGGGACAGTCCGGCGCGGCGGGCGTTGCGCAGGGCGTTGACCGCGAGGTTGGTGAGCAAGGAGGCCTCGATGCCCTCGCCCATGCCGTCGGTGACGGTGAGGGTGAGGTGGTTCGCGGTCGCCGACCAGTCGAAGTTGTCGCCGTAGATCGCGTACGCGGGCTCCAACTGGGCGCCCAAGGCGTACGCGGGGCGGGCGCAGGAGCGCCCGGGGAGCAACTGCCACTGCATCTCGGCGGCGAGGGTGAGCCGGCTGGCGCGACGGGCCTGGAGGTACAGGTCGGTGTCCCGCTCGGCGACGACGATCGCGTGCCCCAGGATCTCGGCGATGTCCTGAAGCTCCCCCACCGCCTCGGGAGTGTGGCGATCGGCGGGCAGGCGAACGGTGAGTACCCCCAGGCGGTCCCCGCGCACGCTGACCGGCAGGTGCACGCTCACCAGGGCGGAGAGCGGATCGGTCTCGGCGTACGGCTCCTGCGCGCCGAATGCGCGGCCGGGGGCGCTGGAGTTCACGGGGATCGGTTCCACCGTGTAGGGGAGGGCATTGACCGGTTGCAGTATGGTCATCGCGTAGTCGGCCATGAGCAGGTCGACGGAGACCGCGGCATAAAGGTCGGTGATCAGGTCGTGCACCGCTTCGAGAAGGGCGTGCGGCTCTGCTCTGCGCAGTGCGCGCTCCACGTCCCTGGTTCTGTCCACCGTCGGGTTACCGCCTATTCGGGAAGCAAGTAAAAAAGAGGGGGCCGGACTCCTATGTCGCAGCGTCTGACAGGGCCGCTGTCAGGTGTCCCGATGGAAAACACGCATTCCGAATTCACGGGCGATGACCGGGATGCCGCCGCCCAGGCGGTCCGCGAGGTCGCCGAACTGCTCGAAGTGCTCTGGAACCGGGGCCGGGATTCCGTGTCGACGGCTCCTGTTTCATCATCGCAGCTGAGAGCCCTTTATGTGCTGGATCACGCCGGGCCGGCATCAATCTCCGCACGCTGGGCGAGGTGCTGGGCTCGGCGCCCTCGTCGGCCAGCCGGATGTGTGACCGTCTTCAGGCGCTGGGCTTCGTCGAGCGCTCGCTCAGTTCCACCAGCCGCCGCGAGGTGACCCTGCGTCTGACGGGCCGGGGGCAGGCCTAACTGGCCGATCTGCGGACCCGCCGTGAAACGGCGCTGACCGAACTCATCTCCGCCATGGACCCCGCCGCCCGTGCGCGACTCACCCGCGGCCTCGTCGACTTCGGCAGGGCCGCCGATCGCCTCGCGCCGCGTACGCGGGAAACGGGCAGGTCGCAGGGGACCGCATGACCGGCCCTCCGCCCGCGAGACAGCCTGTTCCACCTGCACCGTTCCTTTCGGCATGACGACCTGAGTGCGCTTCAAGGGCTCCGGTCGGCCTCCTGGCGCCCGGGTCAGACTCTTTCCTGACCCGCACAGTTGTCAAACGGAAAGTGTTGCCGCGAGGCACAAGTTTGTCCCGGGCGCGGACCGGGTCACCGCTCACCGGCGCCCAGATGGTGGAGCAGTTCCTCGCGCAGGATCGCGAGGGCCCGCAGAAGGGGGATGTGGCGCCCCGCCGGGAGCCGCAGAGCCGTGGCGACGGCACGGAGGGACTGCGTCCGGTGGGTGTGCAGCCGCGCGCGACCCTGAGGTGTGAGGGCCAGGACGAGCCTTCGGTGATCGCGGCTGTCGGTCTGCTTGGTGAGCAGGCCGGTGGCTTCCAGGCGGCCGCACAGACGGCTCGCCGTGGCCGGCGTGATGCGCAGCGCCCGGGCCAGCTCGCCGAGGGAGGGGCGCTCGCGCTCCTCGACGGCGTTCAGCGCCGACGCCGTCAGGCGCGGTATGTCGGGGGTGCGCAGTGCGGCCCGCTCCGTGAGGGCGACCAGGATGGCGGCCACCTCGGCGGCGTGCTGCTCCTCCGTCGAGATGGTGTGGTCGCTCGTGCGTGGTGGTGCCGCCTCGGTGTCGCCCATGGTCTTTCGCGTGGGTGCGGGGTGTTCTTCCTCCCGCTGCTGCCCCGCCCGGGCGGCCGCATACGTGGGCCGGGCCTTCCGTCGCTCATCCACCCTCGGCTGACATTTGCCGCACGGCAAGAGGTGCGGGGCCGGGATGCACAGGGGAAACGGCAGCCACCCGCCGGCGCTCGTCGTGCGCGAGGACCTGACGGCCGCATACCTGGAGGTGCGCGGACGCGGCGTCGGCCGTCCCTCGCCGGGCAGCGACCGCGTCCTGACCACGACGCTCCACCAAAGCGACCTGCTCCTGCTCTACACCGACGGCCTCACCGAGAGCCGGCGGGACCCCCTGGAGGGAGAAGTGCGCCTGGTCGAGACCGCCCGCCGCCACCGCCCGCACCCCACCGGCCTCGTGCCCGGCGCGATCGCCGCGGACATGCTCACCGACACCCTCCACGACGACGACACCGTCGCCATCGCCGTACGCCTGCTCGCGCCCCCGCCCCCGCGGTGAGAAGCGACCGTGGGACGCGGACCCCCGCTCAGCTCACCACGCTCTCCCGCCAGGCGCGGTGCAGGTCCGCGAACGAGCCCGTGCCCGCGATGAGCTGGTCCGGGGTGCCGTCCTCCACGACGCGGCCGTGCTCCATGACGAGTACCCGGTCGGCGATCTCCACCGTGGAGAGGCGATGGGCGATCACCACGGCGGTGCGGCCGCGCAGCACCGTGTGCATGGCGCGCTGCACGGCCCGCTCGCCGGGGATGTCCAGGGAACTGGTCGCCTCGTCGAGGATCAGCACCGCGGGGTCGGCGAGCAGCGCCCGCGCGAAGGCCACCAACTGCCGCTGCCCCGCAGAGATCCGGCCGCCCCGCTTGCGTACGTCGGTGTCGTAGCCGTCCGGCAGCGCGGTGATGAAGTCGTGGGCGCCGATCGCCTCGGCGGCGCGTTCGATATCCTCGCGGGTGGCGTCGGGGCGGCCGATGGCGATGTTTTCGGCGACCGTCCCGGAGAACAGGAACGCCTCCTGCGTCACCATGACGACCCCGCGCCGCAGCTCGGCGACCGGAAGCTCCCGCAGGTCCACGCCGTCGAGCAGGACGCTGCCCTCCGTCGGGTCGTAGAACCGGGCGAGCAGCTTGGCCAGCGTGGACTTGCCCGCGCCGGTCGAGCCGACCACGGCGACGGTCTGCCCGGCCGGCAGCGTCAGATCGAAGCGGGGCAGCACCTCGCCGCCGGTGCGGTAGGCGAACCGCACCCCGTCGAAGCGGACCTCGCGGCCCGGCCGCGCGGAGCGCAACGCGGGCAGCGGACGCGCGAGGGACGCCGGCGGCTCGGGAACGGTCGGGGTCTGGGCGAGCAGACCCGCGATCTTCTCCAGGGACGCGGCCGCCGACTGGTAGGAGTTGAGGAACATGCCGAGCCGGTCGATCGGGTCGTAGAGACGCCGCAGGTACAGCACGGCCGCGGCGAGGACACCGAGCGCGAGCCCGCCGTCCGCGACGCGGTGCGCGCCCCACAGGACGATCGCGGCGACGGCGATGTTCGCGACGAGCCGTGAACCGATGACATAGCGGGCCATCTCCAGCATGGCGTCACCGTTGGCCCGCTCGTGGCGGCGGTTGAGCACGGCGAACTCCGCGTCGTTGGCCCGCTCCCGGCGGAAGGCCCGCACCGGCCGGATGCCGTTCATGGTCTCCGCGAACTTCACGATGACCGCGGCGATGGCGGTCGAGCGGACGCGGAACATCGCCCCGGCGCGGCGCTGGTAGAGACGGATGAGGAGGCAGAGCGGCACGAACGACGCCACCGCGAGCGCGCCGAGACCGAAGTCCAGCCAGAGCAGCATCGCCGAGATGCAGAGGAAGGACAGCAGGGTCGTGACCAGTTCCTGGAGCCCCTCGCCGAGCAGTTCGCGCAGCGACTCCACGTCGGTGGTCGAGCGGGAGATGAGCCGCCCCGAGGTGTACCGCTCGTGGAAGTCGACGCTGAGCGCCTGCGCGTGCCGGAAGATGCGGCCCCGCAGGTCGAGCAGCACGTCCTGGTTGACGCGGGCCGAGGCGACGATGAAGGCGTACTGGAGGGCGCCGGCGGCGCCCGCGCACAGCAGATAGCCCACGGCGACGGCGATCAGCGGGCCGTGGTCGCCGTCGCGCACCGCCGGTACACCGCTGTCGATGGCGTACGCGACGAGCAGCGGCCCCGCCTGCACGACGGCCTGCTGTACGACCAGCAGCACGGCGGCGAGGACGACCCGGGCGCGCAGCGGCGCGAGCAGGGAGCGCAGGAGCGTGCGGGTGGCGTGGGGCGGCGTGGGCAGGTCGTCCTTGTCGAAGGGGTCCCCGGCACCGCCGCCCGGTCCGGGCGCCGGTGCCTTCGCCGGGACCCGCGGCCGGGGCCGCGACTGTGTTGGTGCTTGTGACTGTGGCCGTGCTTGCGGCTGGGGTCGCGCCCGACCCGGTGTCGGTGTCTCCTCCGGGTCCGGCTCGGCGCCGCGTGACGTGGACGTCGACGAGGTGGTCATCGGGCAGCCTCCTCGGCAGTGTGGCCGACGGGGCGGTCGGCATGGTTCCCGCCGGGGTCTGTCGGGGTTTCCCCCACGGGCCGGCCGTCGGTTTCTCCGGAGGCTCCCGCACCGGATGTCGTACCGGCGCCCGCGCCGGGCTCCCCGGCCTCGGTGCCCGACATCAGCCAGGCGTACTCCGCGCTGTCCCGCAGCAGTTGCTGGTGGGTGCCGACGGCGGCGACGCGCCCGCCGGACAGCAGGGCGACCCGGTCGGCCAGCTGCACCGTGGAGGGGCGGTGGGCGACGATCAGCGCGGTCGTCTCGGCGAGGACCCGCCGCAGCGCCGCCTCCACCAGCGCCTCCGTGTGGACGTCCAGCGCGGACAGCGGGTCGTCCAGGACCAGGAAGCGGGGCCGGCCCACCACCGCGCGGGCCAGGGCGAGACGCTGGCGCTGACCGCCGGACAGGCTCAGCCCCTGCTCACCGACCTGGGTGTCGGTGCCCTCGGGCAGGGTGTGCGCGAAGTCGGCCTGGGCGACGCCCAGCGCGTGGCGCAACTCGGCTTCGCCGGCGCCCTCTTCGGCTCCCATCAGGACGTTCTCCCCGACGGTCGCCGAGAACAACGTCGGCTCCTCGAAGGCGACCGCCACCAGCGTGCGCAGCCGCTCGCGGTCCATCGCCGCGATGTCCTCGCCGTCCAGCGTCACGCGCCCGCCGCTCACCTCGTGCAGCCGGGGCACCAGCGCGGTCAGCGTCGTCTTGCCGCTGCCCGTCGCACCGACCAGGGCCATGGTCTCGCCGGGCCGGATGTGCAGGTCGACGCGGCTGAGCACCGGGGGCGCGTCCGGCGGGGCATCGGGATACCGGAACTCCACCCCCTCGAACCGCATCCCGCCCCCGTCCGAGGACGCGCGCGGGGGCACGGGGGAAGGGGCGGCGGCGGCGGGCGCCGGGGAAGGCCGGTCCGGGGCCACCGGCACCTCCGGCTCCGCGTCCATCACCTCGAAGTACCGCTCCGTGGCCGTCGCCGACTCCTGGCTCATCGCCAGCAGGAAGCCGATCGACTCCACCGGCCAGCGCAGCGCCAGCGCCGTCGACAGGAAGGCGACCAGCGTGCCCGTCGACAGGTCGCCGTCCGCGACCCGCACCGTGCCGAGCACGAGCGCCGCCCCGATCGCGGCCTCCGGCAGCGACATGATCACCGCGTAGATCGCCGCGAGGATCCGCGCCTTGGCCAGCTCCGTGCCCCGCAGCGTGTGCGACAGCTCGCGAAACGCCCGCGCCTGACTGCGGTGGCGCCCGAAGCCCTTGATGATCCGGATGCCGAGCACGCTCTCCTCGACGACCGTCGTCAGATCACCGACCTGGTCCTGCGCGCGCCGCGCCACCGCCGTGTAGCGCCCCTCGTAGTACGCGCACACGACCACCATCGGCGCCACGGGCGCGAGCAGCACCAGCCCGAGCGTGAAGTCCTGCCCGAGCAGGATGATCACGCCGACGACGATCGTCACGCTGTTGACCAGCAGGAACGTCAGCGGGAAGGCGAGGAACATGCGCAGCAGCATCAGGTCCGTCGTGCCGCGCGAGAGCAACTGCCCCGAGGGCCACCGGTCGTGGAAGGCCACCGGCAGCCGCTGGAGGTGGCGGTAGAGATCCGCCCGCATCGACGCCTCCACGCTCGCCAGCGGCCGGGCGACGAGCCACCGCCGCAGCCCGAAGAGCAGCGCCTCCGCCACGCCGAGCCCCAGCAGCAGGAGCGCCCCGAACCACACCCCCGCCCCGTCGCCGTCGGCCACCGGGCCGTCCACCAGCCACTTCAGCACGAGGGGGAAGACGAGTCCCGTACAAGAGGCGACGACCGCGACAACAGCCGCGACGATCAGGCGGGTCCGGACCGGTCGCACGTACGGCCACAGCCGCGACAGCGTCCGGACGGTGGAGTGTTCGGAGCGTTCCGTGGTGGGGGCATCTGATTTCGGCATCGGGAGCGAGCCTACGGATCGCCACTGACGGCGCCCACCGAGTTTCGGCCCGGACCGGCTACTTCGCTGGTCCTAGTCCCGGTGGGTCCGACGCCCCCACCGGCCGTCAGGGCTGCTGCCAGAGCGCCGGCGTGTTCGGCGGCTCCCAGCCCGGCTGCGCCTGGTGCGGTTGCAGGCACGTGTAGGTCGAGCCGCCGTACGTGACGGTGTCACCCGCCGCGTACACCTTCCCGGCCGCCCAGGTGCCGCCCGGCTCGGGGTCGCCGGGCCCGGGGCCCGGGTCGCCGCCGGTGGTCTTCAGCGTGAGCCCGAACTGCTGGAGCAGCGGGTTGATCGGCTGGTGGAAGGTCGTGCCGCCGCTGGAGCAGTCGCCCGAGCCGCCCGAGGTGACGCCCTGCGCCTGGCTGCCGGAGATGTACGAGCCGCCCGAGTCGCCGGGCTCGGCGCAGACCGTGGTCCTGGTCACGCCGTTGATGGTGCCCTCGGGGTAGGTGACGCTCGTGTTGTGCTGCGAGATCGTGCCGCAGTGCCACCCCGTGGTGGAGCCCGACCGGCAGATCGACGCACCCACCGGGGACTGTGTGGAGCCCCCGACGCCGATCCGCTGGCCGCCCGGGCCCTTCACGTACGGGGTGGCGGTCCACTGGGTGTTCGTGGCGACCCAGGCCATGTCCCTGCCGGGGAAGACGGACCCCTGGAACGTGCCCTGGGCCACCCGGTTGTAGCCGGTCGTCGCGGTGCCCGCGCGCCCGCAGTGGCCCGCCGTCGCGAAGCCCTGCTGCGTGCCCTTGGTGACGGGGAAGCCGATGGAGCAGCGGCCGCCGCCCATGTAGTAGGGGTCGCCGCCCACGAGGTCGTACAGCGGGCGGGGCCGCTCCTTGGTCCTCTCCACGCGTACGAGGTCGGCGTCCACCCCGGCGGCGGAGACGAGGGACGTGGCGGCGGCGGTCCTGACGGCGCGCACCACGACCGCGTTGGAACGCACGTCGACGTACCAGACGGGCGCGTCCCGCGGGGCTTTCTTCTTCGCGGCGCGGTCCAACGCGGCCTTGGCGGCGTCGAGTTCGGCGGCGGAGTGCGGTACGACCTTCGCCCGCGCCCCGCGTGCCTCGATGGCGGGGACGTCCGCCGCGTTGGTGGTGGCCACGGAGAGCGTCCGGGACGTGGCGCCGTGCACCCAGGCGCCCGCGAAGGAGCGGCCGAGTGCGAGCCGCAGGGCTCCCGCGTCGGCGCCGGCCTCGGCCTCGTTGACCAGCCGGGCCTCGGCCTGCGCCGACGTGAGGCCGAGGTCGCGCCGCATCGCCGTCAGGACTCCGGGAGAAGTCGTGCCGACGGCGGCGCTCTCGGCGGGGGAGGGCATCGGGGAGGTGCCGGGGCCGGACCGGGCGGCCGCGAGGCCGGGCAGGCCGGCGATCACCAGGGCGGTGCCCGCGAGAGCCGTCGCGGCGCGTTTATGGGGGAGGGGGAGCATGCGGGCTCCTCGGGGGCGAGGGGAGGGGGAGCGGGGGTCGCCCCACACCGTAGAACCGTCAACTGGCCGCGCCCAGCTGCCAGTCACCCCCGGTACCCGACGTTATGGACCCCGTCCGCTGCCGTCTCGCGTGCTCCTCCCACCCGGGTGGGGGCGGCGGCTGTTCCGCTGCCGCTCCGCGGCAGAATCTCCCACCCACCCACCCGTTTGCCCCGCATCGAACAGCACAGGAAAAACACCCCCCGCCCGCTCCTACGGCAACTCTCCGACGCGGAGTAACGGGTGGGTGGGTGGGGAGACATCCGCCGCGAAGCGGCGGGCCAGGGCCACCCGCACCCCCGGAGACGGCCCCCGTGGGAAAGATCCGCCGCGAAGCGGCGGGCCAGGGCACCCGCACCCCCCGGAGAGGGCCCCGTGGGAGACATCCGCCGCGCAGCGGCGGGCCAGGGCACCCGCCCCCCGCCCCGGGGCGAGGCACCTCACCCCGTACCGCCCCCCGCCCCAGGGGCCGGCGCCGCCAGCCACGCCGTGTAGCTGTCACTGCGGGCCACCGCCTCCCCATGCGCCGCCCGCGCCTCGGCGAGGACGGCCGCCGCGCTGTCATGCGCCGGCCCAGCCGGATGCCAGCCGAGCACATGGCGCCAGTGCAGCGGCGTGTCCGCGAGCGCCCTTGTCACCAGGCCCGGCGTCGGCGGGAAGGTCGCCCGGCACAGTCCCACCGCCCGCCCCACCTGCACCAGATGGACGCAGGACGCGACATCGGTCTCGTACACCCGCGAGGGCGTGAAGCCCGCCCGCGCGCACGCCGCGGTGAAGCAGTCCCCGAAGCAGCCGTCCCCCGGCACGTCCGTCCACGCCTCGCCGGCGAGCAGCGCCAGCTCGACCTCGGGGCGGCCGGCCAGCGGATGGCCGGTGGGCAGCATCACGAAGACGGGGTCGCGGCCCACCTCACGCCACCTCAGCAGCTCGCTCTGCGGCGGCGCGGCCGCCCCGCACGTGCCCACCAGCGCGAAGTCCAGCCGCCCGGCCACCGTGCGGGCCGCGATCTCCCGCTCCGACCAGGAGGTGTGCGTGGAGACGGCCGCCCCGGGGTGTGCGGCGGCGAGCCGGTCCACCAGGGCGCCGAGCAGTGGCCCGTGCGTCCCGCCGAGCCGGAGCCCCGCGCCGCCCTCCCGGGCCCGCGCGAGCCGCTGCGCCTCCTCCCGCAGCCCGGTCACGGCGGGCAGCACGACCCGGGCCCGCGCCAGCACGAACTCACCGAGCGCGGTGGCCCGCACCCCATGCCGCCCCCGCTCGAACAGCGTCCCGCCGAGCGCGCGCTCGATGCGCTTCAGCTGGGCGCTCAGGGCCGGCTGGGCCAGCCCGAGCGTGGTGGCCGCCTTGGTGAGGCTGCCCGCGTCGGCGATCGCCCGGATCGTCTTCAGGTGCCGCAACTCCAGGTCCATGAAGCGAGCTTGGGGGCGCGGGCGACGCCTGGGCAATACGTAGGTCCGGACCAGCCCTGTCAGGTGGGGCGGACCCGCAGCAGCCACACCGCCCGCCCCGGCACCGTCACCGCGGCCCCCGCCCGGTGCACGGTGCCCGGCGGCGTCCCCTGCTCCTCCAGCGCCGTGTCCACGACGACCTCGTAGGACCGCGCCCAGGGCTTTCCCGGCAGCACGAAGCCCATCGGCCGGTCCGCCGCGTGCAGGATCGCCAGGAAGCTGTCGTCGACCACCGGTGTGCCCCGGGCGTCCCGGCCCGGTATGTCCCGCCCGGAGAGGTACATGCCGAGCGTCGCGGCGGGCGCGAACCAGTCGGCCTCCGTCATCTCCGTGCCCCGGGGCGTGAACCAGGCCAGGTCCCGCAGGCCGTCCACCGAGTGCGCGCGCCCGGAGAAGAACGCTCGCCGCCGCAGCACCGGATGCCGGTGCCGCAGCTCGATCAGCCGGGCGGTGAGCGCGAACAGCTCGCGCCAGCCGGGCTCCTCCCGCAGCCCCCAGTCGACCCAGCTGGTCTCGTTGTCCTGGCAGTACGCGTTGTTCGAGCCTCCCTGCGTGCGCCCCATCTCGTCGCCCGCGACGAACATCGGCACACCGGTGGACAGCAGCAGCGTCGTCATCAGATTGCGCAGCTGCCGCCGCCGCAGCGCGGTGATGTCCGCGTCGCCGCTCTCGCCCTCCGCCCCGCAGTTCCAGGAGCGGTTGTCGTCGGAGCCGTCCCTGTTGCCCTCGCCGTTGGCCTCGTTGTGCTTGCGCTCGTAGGTGACCAGGTCCCGCAGCGTGAAACCGTCGTGCGCCGTCACGAAGTTCACCGACGCGTACGGCCTGCGCCCGCCCCACGCGTACAGGTCGCTCGACCCCGAGAGCCGGTAGCCCAGATCCCGTACGTCGGGCAGCGCGCCCCGCCAGAAGTCCCGCACCGCACCTCTGTAACGGTCGTTCCACTCCGTCCACAGCGGAGGGAACGCCCCCACCTGATAGCCGCCCGAGCCCACGTCCCACGGCTCGGCGATCAGCTTCACGCGCCGCAGGACCGGATCCTGCGCGATCACCGCGAGGAACGGCGAGAGCATGTCGACGTCGTGGAAGGAGCGCGCGAGGGCCGCCGCCAGGTCGAAACGGAAGCCGTCCACGCCCATCTCCGTCACCCAGTACCGCAGCGAGTCCGTGATCAGCCGCAGCACGTGCGGCTGCACGACCTGGAGCGTGTTCCCGCAGCCCGTGTAGTCCGCGTACCGCCGGGCGTCGTTCGGCCGGAGCCGGTAGTAGCCGCGGTTGTCGATGCCCTTGAGCGACAGCGTCGGGCCCAGCTCACCGGCCTCCGCGGTGTGGTTGTAGACCACGTCGAGGATCACCTCGATCCCCGCCCCGTGCAGCGCCCGCACCATCCGCTTGAACTCCCCGACCTGCTGCCCCGTCGTCCCCGACGCCGCGTAGGCCGCGTGCGGCGCGAAGTAGCCGATGGAGTTGTAGCCCCAATAGTTCCGCAGGCCGCGCCGGAGCAGATGGTCCTCGTGCGCGAACTGGTGCACGGGCAGCAGCTCGACCGCCGTCACCCCGAGGCGTACGAGGTGCTCCAGCACCGCCGGATGCGCCAGACCCGCGTACGTCCCCCGCAGCTCCTCGGGAACCTCCGGATGCAGCTTGGTGAAGCCCCGTACATGCAGCTCGTAGATGACCGAGTCCGCCCACGGCGTCTTCGGCCGCCGGTCGTCCGCCCACTCGTCGTCCGGCGCGTCGTCGTGCACGACCACGCCCTTGGGGACGTACGGCGCCGAGTCCCGTTCGTCGCGCACGGTGTCCGCCACATGCTGCTGGGGCCAGTCGCGCACATGCCCGTACACCTCGGCGGGCAGCGTGAAGTCCCCGTCCACCGCACGCGCGTACGGGTCCAGGAGCAGCTTCGCCGGGTTCCAGCGGGCGCCCGTCCACGGGTCCCAGCGGCCGTGCACCCGGTAGCCGTACCGCTGCCCGGGCCGCACCCCCGGCACGAAGCCGTGCCAGATCTCGTGCGTCAGCTCGGTCAGCGGACAGCGCGTCTCGCCGCCCCGGGCGTCGAACAGGCACAGCTCCACCGACTCCGCCCCGCCGGCCCACAGCGCGAAGTTGGTGCCCGCCACCCCGTCCGGCCCCACCCGGAACCGGGCGCCGAGCGGCGTCGGCGCCCCCGGCCACACCGGCCGCGCGGGCACCGCGCGCGCGGTGGGCCGCCGGTTGCCGTTCACCGCCGGAGCCGGCCGCTCGGGCGCGGCGCGCCCCGTCGCCCGTGCCTCCCGCACTGCCCCTTGCTCGGATGCGCTCGACACCTGTCAGCCTCCCGCGGCCTCGTCGGCCGACGCTCGAAGAAGGGCATACGGCGTCCCGGCCGCGGCTCCCCCTACGTCGTCCTCCCCACTGTTCTGCCCAGCGCGCGGGTCGCACTCACGTTTCCCCGGGCGGTGCCGGTCGTTGGGACCCACGTGAGACAGGTTGCGAGGCGCGCACGGCGCGCAGGGGCCGCGCTGGCCGCGGCGGTGACATGGGCAGGCCTGCTGGCCGGGGCGGCGGGCTGCGCCGGCGGGTTCGACGAGGTCCTCGGCAAACCGCGCTCGCCCGCGGACGTGATCCGGGTGACGCCCGACGACGAGAGCAAAGGGGTCAAGCCCGACGAACGGCTCCAGGTACGGGTGCCCGGCGGCCGCCTGGAGTCGGTCAAGGTGGTCCGGACGCAGGACGCGCAGCAGTTCGACGTGCCCGGCCGCATCGATGCCGACGGCACCACCTGGCGGCCCCTGGACAAGGGACCGCTCGCGACCGCCGCCACCTACAAGGTCGACGCCGTCGCCCTGGACGGCCACGGCCGCCGCGCCGCGCGCCACACGACCTTCCGCACGGCGGTCCCCGCCGAGCGCTTCGTCGCGTACGCGTCACCGGAGAACCGCTCCACGGTCGGCACCGGCATGATCGTCTCCCTGGAGTTCAACCAGGAGGTCGTCGACCGCGCGGCCGTCCAGCGCGCCATCGAGGTCACCGCGCGCCCGGCGGTCGACATCCGCCCGCACTGGTTCGGCAGGAGCCGGGTCGACTTCCGCCCCGAGAAGTACTGGAAACCCGGCACCAAGGTGACCGTCGGCCTGCATCTGCGCGACGT
The DNA here is from genome assembly GCF_055581265.1 of Streptomyces sp. NPDC031466. Classification (NCBI taxonomy): domain Bacteria; kingdom Bacillati; phylum Actinomycetota; class Actinomycetes; order Kitasatosporales; family Streptomycetaceae; genus Streptomyces; species Streptomyces sp. NPDC031466. Next base: position 114,283 of record NZ_JBVIJT010000017.1, on the reverse strand, counting down.
CCAGGCCGCGCCCGGCGTCTACGGCCTCCAGGACAAGACGTTCGCGTTCACCGTCGGCCGCCACCAGGAGTCCCTCGTCGACGCCGCCGAGCACACCATGGAGGTGCGCCGCGACGGCGAGCTGATCTCCACGGTACCCATCACGGCGGGCGCCCCCAAGACACCCACGTACAACGGGAAGATGGTGGTGACGGAGATGCTGGAGGTGACCCGCATGAACAGCCGCACCGTCGGCTTCGGCGGCGAGTACAACATCCCCGACGTGCCGCACGCCATCCGCCTGACGACCTCCGGCACCTTCCTGCACGGCAACTACTGGGCGCCCGAGGCCCCCGGCGAGACCAACGTCAGCCATGGCTGCGTCGGCCTGCGCGACGTGAAGGGCGGCAGCTCCAAGACCCCCGCGGGCTGGTTCTTCGACCGGACCCTCGTCGGGGACGTCGTGGAGGTGGTCCACAGCGATGACAAGAAAGTCGCTCCCGACAACGGCCTCGGCGGCTGGAACATGGAGTGGAAGGACTGGGTGAACAACGGCTGAACGAGATCCCTCCGCACCCCACGCGCAGTTGGAACGCAACGGTGACATTGGCGGGGAGTCATCGCCCGGAGCCGTGTGGTTATCTATCGCTTGCGCGTGTCCGAAACGCGCAGGTGCACTGGGGTGCGGGCCTGGATCCAGGCCGTGCGAGGGGAGACAACATCGTGAACGGGCGACCGATATCGGGGACGTCGGTTGGCGCGCGCACGCGCGCGCGGCGAAGGGGCGCCAGGGGCCTGACGGCGGTGCTGTCGGGGGCGGCACTGCTGATGGTGGCGGCGTGCGGCGGGGGAGGCGGCTCGGACGCGGGCGGCGACGGCAAGGACGAGGCGGACAAGAACGCGCCGTCGGCGGCCGTCGTGACGATAGCGCCCAAGGACGGTTCGAAGTCGGTGGCCACCAGCGGCGCCCTGAAGATAGCCGCCGACAAGGGCAAGCTCTCCCAGGTCCGGGTCGAGGACGGCAAGGGCAACCCGGTCCCCGGCAAGATCACCTCGGGCGGCACGGCCTGGACGCCCGCGCACCACCTCGCGGCGGCCACGAAGTACAAGGTCCACGCGGTGGCGAAGGACTCCGAGGGCCGCGCGTCGGCCAAGGACACCACCTTCACCACGCTCACCCCGCAGAACACCTTCATCGGCCAGTTCACCCCGGAGGACGGCTCGAAGGTCGGCGTCGGAATGCCGTTCTCGGTCAACTTCACGCGCGGCATCACCGAACCGGAGGCCGTCGAGAAGGCCATCGAGATCAAGACGGAGCCGTCCGTGCCGGTCGAGGGCCACTGGTTCGGCAACGACCGCCTCGACTTCCGCCCGGAGAAGTACTGGAAGGCCGGCACGAAGGTCACCGTCAAGCTCAACCTCGACGGCGTCGAGGGCCGCCCCGGCGTCTACGGCGAGCAGACCAAGACGCTGAAGTTCACCATCGGCCGCAGCCAGGTCTCCACCGTCGACGCCAAGACGCACCAGATGAGGGTCGTCCGCGACGGCGAGCAGATCAAGAAGATCCCGATCACCGCGGGCGCGCCCGGCACCACCACGTACAACGGCCAGATGGTCATCAGCGAGAAGCTCCAGGTCACCCGGATGAACGGGGAGACCGTCGGCTTCGGCGGCGAGTACGACATCAAGGACGTCCCGCACGCGATGCGCCTGTCGACCTCCGGCACGTTCATCCACGGCAACTACTGGTCGGGCGGCGCGTTCGGCAACACCAACGCCAGCCACGGCTGCATCGGCCTGAGCGACGTGCGCGGCGGCTACAGCAAGAAGACGCCCGCCGGATGGTTCTTCGAGAACTCGCTGATCGGTGACGTCGTCGTGGTGAAGAACTCCGCGGACAAGACCATCCAGCCCGAGAACGGCTACAACGGCTGGAACATGCCGTGGGAGCAGTGGAAGGCCTGACGCCACCCCGTACGGAGTGAGGGAGGGCCCGGCCGCACTGTGACCAAGTGCACCGGGCCCCTCGGCGTTAACTGCCGCTAACGTGCCTGTCATGACTGCACACCTCGAAGTCGCCGAAGGCGTCGGCACGATCCGCCTCGACCGTCCCCCGATGAACGCCCTGGACATCGCCACCCAGGACCGCCTCAAGGAGCTGGCCGCCGAGGCCACGCGCCGTGACGACGTGCGCGCCGTGGTGATCTTCGGCGGCGAGAAGGTGTTCGCCGCCGGCGCGGACATCAAGGAGATGCAGGCCATGGACCACGCGGCGATGATCGCGCGCTCCGGGGCCCTCCAGGAGTCCTTCACCGCCGTGGCCCGCATCCCCAAGCCCGTCGTCGCCGCGGTCAACGGCTACGCGCTCGGCGGCGGTTGCGAGCTGGCGCTCTGCGCGGACTTCCGCATCGCCGCCGACAACGCCAAGCTCGGCCAGCCGGAGATCCTGCTCGGTCTCATCCCCGGCGCGGGCGGCACCCAGCGCCTGGCCCGCCTGGTCGGCCCGGCCAAGGCCAAGGACCTCATCTTCACCGGCCGCCAGGTCAAGGCCGCGGAGGCCCTCGCCATCGGCCTGGTGGACCGCGTGGTGCCCGCCGCCGAGGTGTACGAGCAGGCGCACGCCTGGGCCGCGCGGCTCGCACGGGGCCCGGCCATCGCGCTGCGCGCCGCCAAGGAGTCCATCGACGCGGGCCTTGAGGCGGACATCGACACGGGCCTGGCCATCGAACGCACGTGGTTCGCCGGTCTGTTCGCCACCGAGGACCGGGAGCGGGGCATGCGGAGCTTCGTCGAGGAGGGCCCGGGCAAGGCGAAGTTCCTCTGAGCGGTCTCGTTCGAACTCCCTTTCTGTTGCCCTCAGTTGGGGGTATACCGTCAGCGCGGGCCGTCCCCCTAAGGGGCGGTTCGCGGGTGCCTCGACAAAAACTCGTCCCCTTTGGCCCTAAGCCGCGGGGGATGACCCGGGAGCGGCGGTCACCGCAGGTCAGGGCCGCTCCTGCGGCTCATCTCTGCCACGGGCATATGCCTACTCCGTCCCCCGGAACGGTTGGTTCCGGGGGGCTTATTCCATCGGAACGGCCCCGGCGGGCACGCCGGGCGGCCATGATGGGGGGATGGCGGGGCTGGAGGGTTATGAACGGCCGCGGCGGCAGCCGAGTGCGACCGCGGCACGCTGGTCGCCGGCGGTAGAGGACGAACACGCGCTGAAGGCGCTGGAGTTGTTCGGTAATCCGACGGACGCGGAAGTGCCGCTGCCCTCGCGCCCGGAGTCCGCCGCCATCGCGCGCCGCCTCGCCCAAGTCGTCGTCCTGCGCCACTGGCACCTCTCCGCGAAGCTCACCGAGGACGTCGTCCTGCTCGTCTCCGAACTCGTCGGGAACGCCGTGCGGCACACCGGGGCCCGCGTCTTCGGGCTGCGCATGCACCGGCGGCGCGGCTGGATCCGCGTCGAGGTCCGCGACCCCTCGCGCGGTCTGCCCTGCCTGATGCCGGTCCAGGAGACGGACCTGAGCGGCCGCGGCCTCTTCCTCGTCGACAAGCTCTCCGACCGGTGGGGCGTGGACCTGCTCCCGCGCGGCAAGACGACGTGGTTCGAAATGCGGGTCGCCGACCGCTGACGCCCGCCCCCCGGACACGCGAAAGCCCCCTGCGGGCCACGGTCGGGCACGGCGGGGGCTTTCGGGAAGCGGCGTGGACGAGGGGGTGTGACCACGGCCGCCGGACGACCTGAGCCCGGGTCAATGGGGGTCGCGTCCCCGACTATGGCAGACGGGGGCCGACGATCCAAAACTCCCTATTCGGGTATTCAAGGGCAAATAGTGACAGTTTAGAGGTGAATCCTTGGTGAGATGGGACACCTACCTGGAAAACGGTGGACGAGCGGCGGTTGTGACTGGCGATAAGCAAGGCCTGCGGTGGCTTCCGAAGGGGCGGTCTCCCGGCCGAGCGAGGGCATGAAGCGGGTCAATCACCGCGAATCGCCCACCAGGCCCATTAAATGGTCGCGTGACAGCGCATGCGAGGGACGCGGGCCTGCCGGACCAGGAACCGCCGGACGCGGAGGCCGACACGGGCGGACCGCCGCCCTCAGCCGTGCCGCCCGCCTCCGCCGCGGCGCTGGGCTCAGCGGCGCCGCCTGCCCCAGCAGTCCCGCTCGTTTCAGCCGCGCTGTCCACCCCGGCTGCACCGCTCGCCTCGGCCGCGCCGCCTGCCCCCGTCGCGCCGGTCGTCCTGTCCGTGCCGTCCACCCCAGCAGTCCCGCTCGTCTCAGCCGCGCTGTCCACCCCGGCTGCACCGCTCGCCTCGGCCGCGCCGCCTGCCCCCGTCGCGCCGGTCGTCCTGTCCGTGCCGTCCACCCCAGCAGTCCCGCTCGTCTCAGCCGCGCCGCCCGTCCCGGCTGATCCGCTCGGCTCGGCCTTGTCGGCCACTCCATCCGGACCGTCCGCCTCGGCCGACCCGCTGGGCTCAGCCGTGCTGCTCGCCGCGTCCGCGCCGCCGCCCCCGGGCGCGCTGTCCGCCCCAGCCGCCCCACTCGGTCAGTCCGCACCATCCATCCCAGCCGCCCCGGTGGCCCCCACTGTCCCGTCCGCCCCAGCCGCGCCCCAGTCACCCCTACCCGGGCGGCGTGGGGTGCTGCGGGCCGGGGTGTCCACCGCCGCCGCGGGTGCCGGTGTCGCGCTGCTCGGCGGGTGTGGGAGTGGGCGCCCGACCGCGCCCGCGCGTGAGCGCTCGCCCGTGGCCAAGGCGCCCCCGGCCGCCCCCGCGCCGCGCCGCTTCGCCGGCCTGCCCGGCCAGATCGAGCACGGGCCCCGCAACCGCCCGGAGGTCGCCCTCACCTTCCACGGGCAAGGCGACCCCGCCATCGCGAAGGCGCTGCTCGCCGAGGCGGAGCGGGCCGGCGCCCAGGTCACCGTGCTCGCCGTCGGCGGCTGGCTCGACGCCCACCCCGACCTCGCCCACCGCATCCTCGACGGCGGGCACGACCTGGGCAACCACACCCTCCACCACCTCGACGTGAACGCCATGCCGGAAGCCGACGCCTACGCCGAGATCACCGGCTGCGCGGAGCGGCTGCGCCGCCTCACCGGCTCCATCGGCACGTGGTTCCGACCCTCGCGCGCCCGCACGGCGACCCCCCTCGTCGAACGGCTCGCCCACCGCGCCGGCTACCCGCACGTCCTCTCCTACGACGTCGACTCCCTCGACTTCATCTCACCGGGCGCCCCGGCCGTCACCCGCAAGATCGCCGCCGAGGTCCGCGCGGGATCCGTGGTGAGCCTGCACTTCGGGTACGCGGACACCGTCGCCGCGCTCCCCGCCGTCCTGCAAGAACTGGAACGCCGCGGCCTGCGCGCGGTGACGACCACGGAGCTGCTGACCTGATGTCCCGCATCGCACTGAACCTGACCACGCGCACCGCCGCCGTCCTCGCCGCCGGCGCGGTGCTCGCCGCCCTGGCCGGCTGCGGCACCGACGAGCGGTCCGACGAGGCCCTCGGCACCAAGGGCGCCCGCGAGCCCGCCAGGCCGAAGGCGATCCGCGGCCTGCCCGGCATGCCGCCGGTCCTGGACCCCGAGGACGCCTACGCCGCCGACCGGCCGAACGCCCTGGCACCCGTGGCCAGGAAGTTCCTGTCGCGCGTCTACGTCCCGAACACCGAGTCCGACACGGTGTCCGTCATCGACCCCAAGAAGTTCAAGGTCATCGAGACCATCAAGGTCGGCGACCAGCCCCAGCACGTCGTCCCCTCCTGGGACATGAAGACGCTCTGGGTCAACAACGACCTCGGCGACAGCCTCACCGCCATCGATCCGGTGACCGGCAAGCCGGGCCGCACCGTCGAGGTCTCCGACCCCTACAACCTCTACTTCACGCCGAACGGCAAGCACGCCGTCGTGATGGCGTCCATGGACCGCGAGCTGGTCTTCCGCGACCCGAAGACGATGAACCGCGTCAAGACGGTCCCCGTCACCTGCGCGGGCGTCAACCACGCCGACTTCTCCATGGACGGGCGCTACTTCATCGTCTCCTGCGAGTTCTCCGGTGAGCTGCTCAAGGTCGACACGGAGAAGATGGAGGTCGTCGGCCAGCGGAAGATCCCCTTCGAGGGCGCCATGCCGCAGGACGTGAAGATGTCCCCGGACGGCAAGACCTTCTACGTCGCCGACATGATGGCGCACGGCATGTGGGTCCTCGACGGCAAGAAGTTCACGGAGCCGAAGCTGCTGCGGACCGGAAAGGGCTGCCACGGCCTCTACGTCAGCCGCGACTCCAAGGAGATGTACATCTCCAACCGCGGCGAGGGCACCATCTCCGTCTTCGACTTCCCGAAGAACCGGCTCACCAAGAAGTGGAAGCTCTCCCGGGGCGCCAGCCCCGACATGGGCGGTGTCTCCGCGGACGGCAACACCCTGTGGCTGTCCGGGCGCTACGACTCCGAGGTGTACGCCATCGACACCCGCACCGGGGTCGAGCTGGGCCGCATCCCGGTCGGCAGCGGCCCGCACGGTCTGGCCGTCTACCCGCAGCCCGGCCGCTACTCACTGGGTCACACGGGCATCTTCCGTTGACAGATTGACGGTTGACGGTTGATGCACTCCGACACCGGGCACAAAAGGGGCAGTTCACAAACCCCCCCACCGTACCCTCGCCCCCGGAGGCCGTCATGCTGCGTGGCATCGATGTCAGCTCCCACCAGACCACGTTCGACACCGACGGCCTGTGCTTCGTCTTCGTCAAGGCGACGGAGGGGCGCTCGTACGTCAATCCGAGACTGGCCGAGCAGACGAAGCTGGCCCGCGACGGCGACTGTGTCGTCGGCTACTACCACTTCCTGTGGCCGGGGAACATCAAGGCCCAGGCCGAGTACTTCGTCGGCAGGGCCCCCGAGAAGAAGGGGGACCTGCTCGCGGTGGACTGGGAGTGGACGGGCGACCACACCCGCGCGACCAACGGCGAGAAGGACCGCTTCATCCGGGAGGTGAAGCGGCTCCGCCCCGACCACCGGGTGCTGCTCTACTGCAACCGCGACTTCTGGCTCAACCACGACACGACGTCGTATGCCGGCGACGGACTGTGGATCGCCGACTACGTGAGTGCCGGGAAGCCGCGCATCAAGGCGCAGTGGACGATCCACCAGTACACGTCGTCACCGGTGGACAAGAACGTCGCCTGCTTCGAGAGCGAGGACGCCCTGCGGGAGTGGGCCTCGCCCTAGGGCGAGGCGGCGTCCCGTCGGAAAGGTCAGGCGCGCCATTCGGCCGTGCGCTCGGGGGAGGCCGCCCGCAGGGCCTCGCGGATCGCCTCGACGCCGCCGGTGTTGCCGTACACGGGAGTCCCCGGCTGCTGGCGCCACGACTCGTCCTGGCCGCCGTTGTCGACGGTGTCGAAGCCGAGTTCGTCGAGCAGGTCGCGTACGACCTTCTTGGCGGCCTCGTCGTCACCGGACACCGGCAGGGCGACACGGTCCGGGGCGCCCTGGGGCCGCGGCTTGTCGAGGATGTCCTGGGCGTATGTGCCGTTGAACGCCTTGACGACGGGGTGGCCGATCTGCCGCTCCGTCCAGCGGCTCTCGGTCAGGCCCTCCTCGATCTCGGCGATCCTGCCGTCGCGCTGCTGCGGGTAGTAGTTGCCGGTGTCGATGACGACGACGTCCTTCGCCGCTGCGTCCAGGACGCCCTTGGGCAGGTCCGGGACGGCCTTGAGGGGGATCGTCACCACGACGACCTGAGCGCCGCGCGCGGCCTCCTCGACCGGGACGGGCGTCGCCCCGGTCTCCTCGGCGAGGGCGGTCAGGGTGTGCGGTCCGCGGGAGTTTGCGACGGAGACCTCGTGGCCGAGAGCGGTCAGGCGGCGGGTGAGGTTGCCGCCGATGTTCCCCGCGCCGATGATGCCGATCTTCATGACTGCCCCTTTTGATGCGCTGCCGTATCGGTGGTCCACCGCGCGTGCGGTGGGCCAATGCGTATACGGAGGTAACCTCCGGAAGCGCGGGGGTATTCCGGCGGAGCGGCCGGATTCCGGGCGCAGGCACCCCCGGACACGGCGAGGGGCCCGGCGCACGGATGCGCCGGGCCCCTCCAGCCGCGACTACTTGTTCAGGCTCGCCCAGAACTCGTCGAAGGACAGCCGCTTGTCCGCGTCCACGTCCTTCGCGCCGATGACGGCCTCGGCCACCGTCTCGGTCATGTAGAAGTCGCCCATCTTGGCCATGGCGCTCTTCCACTCGGCCGCTGTGATGAAGCCGTCGCCGTCCGCGTCGAACTGGTCGAACGTCCTGCGCGCTTCCTCGATGTCCGCCACCGGATCCACCCCTTCTTGGTGCACTACTGACGGGGGTCAGGGTAACGGCCGCCCCCGGACCGGCTCACCACGAGTGCTGTGCCCGGGCGACGAGCCAGTCCCGGACCAGTTCGTCGTTGGGCGATTCGAGCAGCGCGAAGTGGTCGACGGGCAGCCGGTCCACGGCGGCGTCCGGCAGGATGTCCCGCCACTGGCCGAGAGCCCGCCCGCCGGTCCAGGGTTCGCCGCCGCCGGCCGCCACGGCGGTCGGGCCGCGGCGGGCGTAGTCGATCTCGCCGCCGGTGTCGCCCTGGAGGATGCGCACGGGCAGCCCGTCGGGCGCACCGAGGACCAGGCCGTCCAGCACCCGCGCGTTCGACTCGTACACCGCCCAGGCGTCCTCGATCTCCCGCTGCCCCGCGTCCCGCGCCAGGGTCCCCGCGTCCTTGGCCGCCGCGGTGACCGCGGCCAGGTCGAACCCGCCGGACGCGTCGACGAACCGCTGCGCGGGAACCGGGATCGACCAGCCGACCCGCACGAAGATGTCGAAGGCGTCCCGCACGCTCACCCGGTGTGCGCCGGGGTCCGGCGGGTCGATGAGCAGGGCCCGCACCGAGTCGCCGAGACGGTCGCGCAGCCGGCGGGCGACCTCGTAGCCGAACACGCCGCCCAGCGAGAACCCGGACACGCAGACGGTGCCGTACCGGTCGACGCCGCTCGCCAGCAGCACCTCGGCCAGCCCGTCGGCGAGGGCCGCCATGCCCTTGCCGGACAGTTCCGGCGGGGTCTCCATGGCCCACACGGTGTCCTTCGGAGGCAGCAGCCTGGACAGCGACGCGTAGCGCGTGACGGCGCCGGACAGCGGCGGCAGGAAGACCCACAGCCTGTCCGGGCCGGCCGGACGCATCCGCACCAGCGTGGTGCCGGTGGTGTGGTGCGCGGTCGGGATCCCCTCGCGGCGATCGGTCAGCAGGCGGGCCAGCGCGTCGAAGGACGGCGTCCGGTACAGCTCGGCGGCGCGCACCTGCACGCCCAGCCGGTCGCGCACCTGGGTGATCAGCTCGATCGCCCTGACCGAGTCGCCGCCCACCGCGAAGAAGCTCGCCGACTCGTCCTCGGGCGGGCTGCCGAGGACCTGCCGCCACGCGAGCCGCAGCTGCGCGGCGACATCCGCCGGGTCGGCGCCCTCTTCGGCCTCCGGGGCCGGGAGGCTCTGCGCGCGGTCCAGGAGCGCGGCCTGATCGACCTTGCCGCGTGACGTCAGCGGGAACTCGTCCACCACGCTCACCCGCGCGGGCACCATGTAGTCGGGCAGGGCGCCGGCCAGCCGCCGCGCGATCACCGCCGCCGGATCCGTCCCCGGGGCGCGGCTCGCGTCCAGCCGGACGAACGCGGCGAGCAGTCGGCTGCCGGCCCCTTCGTACGGCACGACCACCGCGTCGAGGACGAAGTCGATGGCCAGCAGGCGCGAGACGATCTCGCCGAGTTCGACCCGGAAGCCGCCGTTGACCTTGACCTGCGCGTCGAAGCGGCCGTGCAGGTCATAGCCGCCGTCGGGCCGCGCCGTCGCCACGTCGCCGGTGCGGTAGGACCACTCCCCGTCGAGCAGGTGGAACGCCGAGGAGGACGCCGCCCGCCCCAGGTAGCCGCGGCCGACCGCGACGCCCTGGATGACGAGGCCGGACGAGGTGCCGTCCTCGCCCAGCGGTTCGAGGCGGAACCGGACGCCGTCGATCGGCGCGCCGATCGCGATGGCGTCGCCGGGCAGCAGGTCCCGATAGCAGACGACGACGGCCGTCTCGGTCGGACCGTAGCCGTTCACCACGCGTGTGCCGCCCGGCGCGACGACCGCCCAGGACGCCACCGCGCGCCGCGTCGGCGCCTCGCCGCCCGCCATCACCAGGCGCAGCTCCGGCGCGGTGTGGCCGGCCGATCCGGCCAGCTCGGCGCCGAACCTGTTGAACACGCCCGTCGGCAGGCTCAGCACGGTGATGCCGAGGCGGCGGCAGTGGTGCAGGAACTCCTCGGCACCGCCGTACACGAACGTCTCGTCGCGGAAGACGAGTTCACAGCCGACGGCCATGGACGTGCAGATCTGTTCCAGCGCGAGGTCGAACGCGATGGAGGAGAAGAACAGCCGGGTGTCGGCCGAGGTCAGGCCGTACCAGTCGGTGGTGCGCCGGACGTGGTTGTCCAGCGCGGCCTGTTCGACGACGACGCCCTTGGGCACTCCTGTCGAGCCCGAGGTGTAGGCGACGTACGCGGCGGGCGAGGTGCGCCGGACCAGCCGTTCGTCCAGCGGCGGGCCGGGCCGGGGGCCGCGTGCCGGGCCCGCCCCGGTGATCAGCGCGGCCGGCCCGCAGTCGTCGATGATCAACTGCTTGCGGGCCTCGGGGAGATCGGGCTCCAGCAGGGTGAAGGCCGCGCCGACACGGCTGACCGCGGCCATCGCCACGACCGTGTCGAAGCCGACCGGCAGGTCGATCACCACCACGCTCTCCGGGCCCGCCCCCAGGTCGCGCAGCCGCTCGGCCAGGGTGTCCGCGGCCGCCGCGAGGTCGCGGTAGCTCAGCCGGTGATCGCCGCGGGACAGCGCGGTCCGCTCGGGGCGGTCGATCGCGTGCGCGGCGATCGCGGAGTACAGCGTGGCGCCGGTTTCCGAAGTCATCAGGCGTTCACCTTTCGCGAACTGGGGGTGGGGGAGGGGGCGGTGGCGGTGGCGGTGGCGGGCAGCAGCACCAGGACGGTGATCGCGGCGGCCGAGGCCACCACCGCGCCGACGGTCCAGGCGATGAGCAGGCCGGAGCCGACTCCGTCGGTGAACCACGCCGCGGCCCGCCCGGTGCCACGGGCGATCAGGGCGTGGCCCTCGGTCACGGACGCCGCCGCGCCCCCCGGCAGACCGGGCACCGAGTCGAGCCGCGCCCGGTAGCCGGCGGTGAACACCAGGCCCAGCACGGCGACGCCGCCGGCTCCGCAGATCTGCTGGAACATGGCGTTCACGGACGATCCGACGCCCGCGTCGGAGGGCCGCAGACCACTGACGATCAGTGTGAGCGCGGGCCCGACGGACAGTCCCATGCCGAGCCCGCAGCACAGCAGCCCCGCCGCGAGCAGCGGATAGCGCAGATCGAGCGCGGCCAGGGCGCACGAGGCGCAGCCGAGGGCGCCGAGGCCGAGCCCGATCACCACGGCGGCCTTGGCCCCGACCCGCGCGACGACCGCGACGCAGGACAGGGAGGCGACGGTCAGCCCGATCGCCAGCGGCAGCAGGCCCGCGCCGGCGAGCAAGGGGCTCCAGCCCAGGCCGTACTGGGTGAACTGGCCGGCCAGGAACACCGTGCCGAACAGGGCGAAGAACAGTCCGGACATGGCCACGACGGCGCCGGTGAACGTCCGCTCCCGGAAGTAGCCGAGGTCGAACAGAGGCCGGGCGGTGCGCCGTTCGTGCACGGTGTAACCGACCAGGGTGAGCAGACCGGCGGCGCCGAGCCCGAGCCGCAGCCAGCCGGGAAGCCGGTCGTCGGCGGCGAAGATGATCGCCGAGGCGAACACCGCGACACCGGCCAGCAGCAGCAGCGCCCCGACGGGGCTCGGGCGCCTCCCGGTGGGCACCGGCTCCCTGCGTCGGATGAGCGTGGCCGTGCCGGCGAGGGCGATCGCGCCGACCGGCACATTGATCAGGAAGATCGACCCGTACCAGAACCGGGTCAGCAACAGTCCGCCGAGCACCGGGCCGATGGCCACCCCGAGTCCCACGACGGCCGGCCACAGCGCGAGGACGCGTCGCCTCTCGCCGTCGGTCAACTCCGCGGCGAACAGCCCGAAGATGCTCGGCACGATGAACGCGGCGCCGATGCCCATGCCCGCGCGGGACAGCACCAGCGCGAGCACCGAGGGCGCGAACGCGCCCAGCAGCGAGGCGGCGGTGAACACGGTGAGGCCCACCGCGTAGGAGCGGCGGGCCCCCATGCGGTCGACGGCGCTGCCCGCCACGATCAGCGATGACGCGAAGACCAGCATGTAGGCGTCGATGGCGAGTTGGACGTCCGGCGTGCCCGCCCCCAGCGAGGCCGATATGCGTGGCACCGCGGTGTTGATGATGGAATTGTCCGCAGAGACCATGAAGAGGCTCAGGTAGGCGGTGGCCACGACACCGAAGGTGCGCGATGTCATCTTTGGCCGATTTTCTGCCGGCGACATGTGGTTCTCGATCTTCTCTCATGCCCGCGGCGAGGCGTCGGCAGGCATTTGGGTGGCATCCACATGGAGTGGATATGCCGGGCGGCTGAATCGAGAAGTGTCGGCGTTCCGCGTCCCGGCAAGGGGAAAGTGTGGGGTGGCTTTCCGGGTGATGACCTTGTGAGCCCCCGACGCGCAAGCTATTTTCAGCTCGCCTGTTTCAGACGCTAGCAGTCGCCCGCGAGGAAGATCAATCCCGGGTGGCTTGGATCACACGGTCTCCAGCTCCCGCGCGCGGCAAGTGGATACGGCTGGTTCCCCGGGTTCGTGGCCGGGGCGTACGGCGTTCACCGCCATCGGGTGAACAGGCCGAAAACAGTGGGCACGCACAGCTTTTGACTCTGCCTCAAATTCATGGACAAGGGTGAAAGCGCGGGGGTTAACTTCCCAGCCGAGGCGTGGAATTCACTTTCTCCAAGGAGCGTAAATGACTGTCGAGGCCGCCATCGGGACCAGTTGGACCATCACCCCGGAGTTCGTGTTCACGGACGCGGAGCGCGAGGCCTTGGAGTCCGCGCTCGCCGGTGTCACGGCGAACCCCTATCGCCTTTACGAGGCCCACCGCTTCCAGGTGGGTCAGCTCATATCCACCGACGCCGTCCCGGCACGCTTCCGTGCCTACGTCGACTCGTTGGCGACCCGCGACCGCGCCACCGAGCCCGTGGTGGTCCTGAAGAACGTGCCCCACGACCGGGACGTACCCGTATTCGACTTCGACCAGCCGGTGCGCTCCAAGTACGAGCTGAAGAAGACGTTCGTCGCCGAGGGGTTCCTCGCGCTGTTCGCCCAGCTGGCCGACACCCCGGCCATCGGATACGTCAATGTCAACGACGGCGACGTCTTCCAGGACATCTACCCGCAGCGCCAGCTGCAGAGCAGCCAGTCGCAGAAGGCGCTCAACCAGATCCACTTCCACAAGGACTTGGCCAATCACTTCGTGCGTCCGGACCAGGTGTACATGGTCGGCATGCGCAGCACCCCGGTGAACGAGGTCTACACGTCGTTCGTCCGTAACATCGACGTCATCGCCTCCTTCACCGAGGAGGAGCTGGCGCTGCTGCGCTCCGCCGAGTTCTACACGCCCTTCGACGACCTGAGCACCATGGGCGGCGGACGGGTCGAGCTCGGCGAGGCGGACCTGCACCCGATCATCGGCGGGCGCGGCCCGGAGGACCTCCGGTTCTTCGAGAACCGCACGGTGGGGGTCACCGACGCCGCCAAGGCCATCGTGCCCAAGGTGGCCGAGACCCTGCACAAGCTCAAGCAGCGGGTGTTCATCGAGCCCGGCGACTTCGTGATCACGTACAACAACCACACGATCCACGCCAAGGAGGTCGTCGAGGTCGGCGACCCGGAGGCGCTGCAGACGCGCTGGATCATCAAGACGGTGAACGTGGACGACATGGCCCCCCACAAGGAGCACCTGGTCCCCGGCACCGACCACCTGATCAACGGCTGACCGCTCCTCGGTGTCCGGCCGGCGCCCCGGCAAGGGGGCGTCCGGCCGGTGGTCGCGGCGGTGGCCGTCGCGGCCGTCAGAACAGCTGCGGGAGCATGCTCGTCTCCGCCGTGACGTGCGCGGTGAGGAGTGCCGAACCGACGGGCGTCAGGACGTGCTTGACCGCCTTGCCGATGCGGTGCGTGGCCACCAGGCCGCCGTTGCGCAGCGCGGACACGTGCACCGAGGCGGTGCCCGCGCTGACGCCGAGCCGGTCCGCCAGTTCGGTGGTCCCGCAGCCGGCGCCGATGTTCAGCAGCGCCGCCGCGCGGCCGCGGCCGAGCAGTGCGCCGAGCCGGGTGGGGGCGACGGCCTCGTCGTCCCAGATCCGGCGGTGGCCGGACGCGGGGTAGGTGATCACCGACCCCCCTGCGCCTGTCAGGAGCACGCGCGTCCGCTGGAACACCGAAGGCACCAGGATCAGTTCGCGCTCGCCGCCCGCGGGCTCGCCGCGGACCTCGCGCACGGTGACCCCGGGCAGGCTGTCGACGACCTGGCGGACGCCGTACGCGGCGAGGTCGTGGGCGCGCAGCGCGACGTCGGACTCCAGGGCGGTCCTGATCCGGGGCCAGTCCTCGGCGAGACACTCCTGGAAGAACTCGCGCACCGGCCCCTCCATCGGGCCGAGGGCCGAGAAGTCGGTCTCCTGACGGCCGGCCCCGCTCCGCTCCCGGAGCGCCAACCGGCCTGCCGCGAGCCGCATGTGCCGCTGTACCGCGGAGAGGGTGAAGGCGTGCCGCTTGCCGAACTTCAGGCCGCGCGGCCGACGGCCGAGCGCGGCCGGGTACTGCCCGCACAGAAGTTCGGCCGCCGCGAGGACCTCCAGGAGCGGCGAGACGAAGAAGCGGCATCGGGACAGCTCACGCGCCGAGATGCCGAGGGTGATCCGGTCACCGTGCTCACCGCGCTCCCGCGGCGGACGAGCGGGCGTCGAGCGGGTCGGTGCTTGTACTGCGGTCCGCTGACTGATCAGCGGAGGCTGAGCGGCGATGGACATCCGGTGTGGTCTCCCCCCGGCCTTCACGGCTTGGTGCTCCCGGTGCTGTCACCGGGTCTGTTCTCGTATGGAGATGACGTTGACGAGCTTGTGGAGCTGCTGGACGACCTGCTCCAGCGGGCGCTCCTCCACCACGTCGACGACGATCGTCATGTGCGAGGTGGTCGGTTCGTCGGTCGGTCCCACCGACAGGGACTCGATGTTGAAGCCGCGGCGCGAGAAGAGCCCGGCGATCCGGGTGAGGGCACCGGCCTTGTTCTCGACGCGGACGGAGAGCGTGTGCTTCGACATGGCGTTCCTACTCCTCGTCGTCACCGAAGTCGGGACGGATGCCGCGGGCGGCCATGATGGCGTCGTTGGAGGTGCCGGCGGCGACCATCGGCCAGACCATCGCGTCCTCGTGGACGATGAAGTCGATGACCACGGGGGCGTCGTCGAGGGCCATGGCCTTCTCGATCGTCGCGTCCAGCTCCTCGGGCGTCTCGCAGCGCAGCGCGTGGCAGCCCATGGCCTCGGCGAGCTTGACGAAGTCCGGGACGCGGGTGCCGCCGGGCGCCCCTTCGGCCGTCTTCCCGGCGTGCAGCACGGTGTTGGAGTACCGCTGCCCGTAGAAGAGGGTCTGCCACTGGCGGACCATGCCGAGGACGCCGTTGTTGATGATCGCGACCTTGATCGGGATGTTGTTGAGCGCGCAGGTGACCAGTTCCTGGTTGGTCATCTGGAAGCAGCCGTCGCCGTCGATCGCCCAGACCGTCGCCCCGGGCTCGCCCGCCTTGGCGCCCATCGCGGCGGGCACGGCATAGCCCATCGTGCCCGCGCCGCCGGAGTTGAGCCAGCTGCCCGGCCTGTCGTACGTGATGAACTGGGAGGCCCACATCTGGTGCTGGCCCACACCGGCCGTGAAGATCGTGGAGTCGTCGGTCAGCTCTCCGATGCGCCGGATGACCTCCTGCGGGGAGAGGCGGCCGGCCGGGGCCGGCTCGTGGCCCAGCGGATACCTCGCGCGCCAGTCGTCGAGCAGCTTCCACCAGGCCACGAGGTCGGCCGCGGTGTCCTTGGGCCCCTCGCGCAGGGCGGCGACGAGGTCCACCAGCACCTCGCGGGCGTCCCCGACGATCGGCACGTCCGCGAAGCGGTTCTTGCCGATCTCGGCGGGGTCGATGTCGGCGTGCACGACCTTGGCGTGCGGCGCGAAGCCGTCCAGCTTGCCGGTGACGCGGTCGTCGAACCGCGCGCCCAGGGCGACGATCAGGTCCGCCTTCTGCAGCGCCGTCACGGCCGCGACCGTGCCGTGCATGCCGGGCATGCCCAGGTGCTGGGGGTGGCTGTCGGGGAAGGCGCCGATGCCCATGAGGGTCGTGGTGACCGGGATGCCGGTGAGTTCCGCCAGGGTCCGCAGCTCGGCGGAGGCCCGCGCCTTGAGGACGCCGCCACCGACGTAGAGCACCGGGCGCTCGGCGCCGGCGATCAGCCGGGCCGCCTCGTGGATCTGCTTGCTGTTCGGCCTGGTCGTCGGGCGGTAGCCGGGGAGACGGTGCTCGGCCGGCCACCGGAAGACCGTCTCCTTCTGCAGCGCGTCCTTGGTGATGTCGACCAGGACGGGGCCGGGGCGGCCGGTCGAGGCGATGTGGAAGGCCTCGCAGATCGCCCGGGGAATGTCGTCCGGGTCGGTGATCAGGAAGCTGTGCTTGGTGATCGGCATGGTGATGCCGCAGATGTCCGCCTCCTGGAAGGCGTCCGTGCCGATCGAGGAACTCGTCACCTGACCGGTGATCGCCACGATGGGAACCGAGTCCATGTAGGCGTCGGCGATCGGGGTGACCAGATTGGTGGCGCCCGGACCGCTCGTCGCCATGCAGACGCCGACCTTGCCGGTGGCCTGCGCGTAACCGGTCGCGGCATGGCCCGCGCCCTGTTCGTGCCGCACCAGGATGTGCCGCACCTTCGTCGAGTCCATCAGCGCGTCGTACGCCGGGGTGATCGCGCCCCCCGGTATGCCGAACGCCGTTTCCGCGCCGACGAGTTCGAGGGACCGGACGAGGGACTGGGCGCCCGTCATGGTCCCGGATTCAGGCGCGGAGGAGGGTATGTCTGCGAGCTGGCTCATCAATTCCGGATTTCTCTTCTTGGTGCCGCTTGGGACGGGCCCGGGGTGGGGGATGGCGGTGACATGGAGGCGTCACCGGGTGCCCGGGGAAAAGCGGCGGGATATGCCAAGAACGAAAACCCTCCAGAGAGGCGCAGGGTATGCGCTCACGCTTCGGGCGTGCGGTCCGACGGAGCGGGGCCGACGGTGTGCGTGGTGCGTATCCGCTGGTGAGCGGAGCTTGATCATAGGCACAGCGATCAGTGGAGCGACAGGGCGATCTCGAATAATGATCGTAAAGAAATTGTTGAGTGCACGTTTCTTGGAGTGGGCTCAACCGGGGCGCCGACAAGGGGCGTTGGCGCCCCGGTCGAGTCATCTCACCTGTCGCCGCTGTCGAGTTCGGCGGCGAGGCGTCGTCGGCCGATCCTGCCGTTCGCGTTGGTCGGCAACCGCTCGGCCCAGTAGGCCCTCGTCCAGCCCCTCGTCGACCAGGAGCAGCCCGAGTCCGGCCTGCTCGGCGATCGACTCGATGCGCTGCGGCGGGAACTCCGCCGGTGACGGAGGTCACCGATCCAGGGAACGCCCTTTTCCCCGGCCGGGTCGCGGCCGATCTCGCCCAGGCCTTCGAGACGCTCATGGACGGCCGCCACCGTCTCATCTGGCGTCGGAAAAGGAGGCCTTTTCGAGAAGCGAGCGCGTACGTATGGCGAAGTCCGCGGAAAGTGAATTCGAGGACGTGAGCGTAGGGCGGGGCCGGTCGGCCCGGCCGCCGCTCCTCGCCGAACTCGTGGCGCGCAGCGGCGAGCCGGCCCGCGAGGACCGGCCGGGCGCGGCCCGGGCGGCACTGGCGCCCGACGACCTGCGCGCCGCCCTGCCGGCCGGGACCGGCCCGCGGTGAGCGCCGGCGCCGATCACCTCGCGGCGCGCCTCAGCACTCGATGATGTTCACCGCGAGCCCGCCCCGGGCCGTCTCCTTGTACTTGACGGACATGTCGGCGCCCGTGTCCTTCATGGTCTTGATGACCTTGTCGAGGGACACCTTGTGGGAGCCGTCGCCGCGCATCGCCATCTTGGCGGCGGTGACGGCCTTCACGGCCGCCATGCCGTTGCGCTCGATGCACGGGATCTGCACGAGGCCGCCGACCGGGTCGCAGGTCAGGCCGAGGTTGTGCTCCATGCCGATCTCGGCGGCGTTCTCCACCTGCTCGGGGGAGCCGCCGAGGACCTCGGCGAGGGCGCCCGCCGCCATCGAGCAGGCGGAGCCGACCTCGCCCTGGCAGCCGACCTCGGCGCCGGAGATGGAGGCGTTCTCCTTGAAGAGCAGGCCGATCGCCCCGGCCGCGAGCAGGAAGCGGACCACGCCGTCCTCGTCGGCTCCCGGGATGAAGTTCATGTAGTAGTGCAGGACGGCCGGGATGATGCCCGCGGCGCCGTTCGTCGGGGCGGTCACGACGCGGCCGCCCGCGGCGTTCTCCTCGTTGACGGCCATGGCGTAGAGCGTGATCCACTCCATCGAGCGGGCCTGCGGGTCGCCCTCGGCGCGCAGCTGGCGGGCCGAGTTCGCCGCGCGGCGGCGCACCTTCAGGCCGCCCGGCAGGATGCCCTCGCGGGACATGCCGCGGGAGACGCAGGCCTGCATGACGCGCCAGATGTCCAGGAGACCCTCGCGGATCTCCTCCTCCGTGCGCCAGGCCTTCTCGTTCTCCAGCATCATCGCGGAGATGGACAGGCCGGTCTCCCGGGAGAGCCGCAGCAGCTCGTCGCCGGTGCGGAAGGCGTACTTCAGGACGGTGTCGTCCGGCACGATCGGGTTCTCGCCCGAGCCGCCCTCCTGCTCCAGGACGGTCTCGTCGACGACGAAACCGCCGCCCACGGAGTAGTACGTCTTCTCCAGCACGAGGGCGCCGTCGCGGTCGTACGCGAAGATCGTCATGCCGTTGGCGTGGTACGGCAGGGCCTTGCGGCGGTGCAGGACCAGATCCGCGTCGAAGTCGAAGTCGATCTCGTGCACGCCGAGCAGGCTGAGGCGGCCGCTGCTCTTGATCGCCTCGACGCGGCCGTCGGCGGACTCCACGTCGACCGTGCGGGGCGACTCGCCCTCCAGGCCGAGCAGGACGGCCTTGGGGGTGCCGTGCCCGTGGCCGGTGGCGCCGAGCGAGCCGTACAGCTCGGCCCGTATCGCGGCGGTGTGGGCCATGAGGCCCTCGTTCTTGAGGCGGCTCGCGAACATGCGGGCGGCCCGCATCGGGCCGACCGTGTGGGAGCTGGACGGGCCGATGCCGATCGAGAACAGGTCGAAGACCGAGATGGCCACGGGAGACTCCAATGGTTTTGGTGGACGCCCCGTCCGCCGGGGTGATGCGGAGATCGGGACGTGCGCCGGGCATGAGCGGGGGCACCGCGCTCACTGTGTTCACTTCCAGTGTGCGCGGTGCCCCGAAGTTACGTACGAAGGAAAGCGTACGAAATCACTACAGGCTGGGGTACAGGGGGTGCTTGTCGGCCAGGGCCGAGACCCGGGCCTTCAGGGCGTCCGCGTCGAAGCCGGGCTTGAGGGCCTCGGCGATGATGTCGGCGACCTCACGGAAGTCGTCCTCCTGGAAGCCGCGCGTGGCGAGCGCCGGGGTGCCGATCCGCAGGCCCGAGGTGACCATCGGGGGGCGCGGGTCGTTCGGGACCGCGTTGCGGTTGACCGTGATGCCGACCTCGTGGAGGCGGTCCTCGGCCTGCTGTCCGTCCAGCTCGCTGTCGCGCAGGTCCACCAGGACCAGGTGCACGTCGGTGCCGCCGGACAGGACGTCGACGCCGACGGCCTTCGCGTCGTCCTGGACCAGGCGCTCGGCCAGGATGCGGGCGCCGTCCAGGGTGCGCTGCTGGCGCTCCTTGAACTCCTCGCTCGCGGCGACCTTGAAGGAGACCGCCTTGGCCGCGATCACGTGCTCCAGCGGGCCGCCCTGGAAACCGGGGAAGACCGCGGAGTTCAGCTTCTTCGCGAAGTCCTTGTTGCGGGCCAGGATGATGCCGCCGCGCGGGCCGCCCAGCGTCTTGTGCGTGGTGGAGGTCACCACGTCCGCGAACGGCACCGGGTTCGGGTGCAGCCCGGCGGCGACCAGACCGGCGAAGTGCGCCATGTCGACCCACAGGTACGCGCCGACCTCGTCGGCGATCCGGCGGAACTCGGCGAAGTCCAGCTGCCGCGGGTAGGCCGACCAGCCCGCGATGATCACCTTGGGGCTGTTCTCCTTGGCCAGGCGCTCGACCTCGGCCATGTCGACCAGGCCGGCCTCGTCCACGTGGTAGGCGACCACGTTGAACTGCTTGCCGGAGAAGTTCAGGCGCATGCCGTGGGTGAGGTGGCCGCCGTGCGCCAGGTCCAGGCCGAGGATCGTGTCGCCGGGCTGGGCGAGCGCGAAGAGGGCGGCCTGGTTGGCGGAGGCGCCGGAGTGCGGCTGCACGTTGGCGTACTCGGCGCCGAACAGCTCCTTGACGCGCTCGATCGCGAGTCGCTCGGTGACGTCGACGTGCTCACAGCCGCCGTAGTAGCGGCGGCCGGGGTAGCCCTCGGCGTACTTGTTGGTGAGGACGGTGCCCTGGGCCTCCATGACGGCGACCGGAGCGAAGTTCTCCGAGGCGATCATTTCCAGGGTCGACTGCTGGCGGTGCAGCTCGGCGTCGACGGCGGCGGCGACGTCCGGGTCCAGCTCGTGCAGAGGGGTGTTCAGAAGCGACATCGGGGAGATCCTTAGCTGCCGGAGAACTCGGTGTACTCGTCCGCGGAGAGCAGGTCCTTCGGCTCCTCCGCGATCCGGACCTTGAAGAGCCAACCGCCCTCGAAGGGAGCGGAGTTCACCAGCGAGGGGTCGTCCACGACGTCCTGGTTGGCCTCGACGACCTCGCCGGTCACCGGCGAGTACAGGTCGCTGACGGACTTGGTCGACTCCAGCTCGCCGCAGGTCTCGCCCGCGGTCACCGTCTCACCGACCTCGGGAAGCTGCACGAAGACGACGTCACCGAGCGCGTTGGCCGCGTGCTCCGTGATGCCCACCGTCGACACGCCCTCTTCGGCGTCCGACAGCCACTCGTGCTCCTTGCTGTAGCGGAGCTGCTGGGGGTTGCTCATGTCCTGAATTCTCCTGTACGCGGGTGGGTGCTGCGGAACGGGAAAGGTGTGCGGGGGGTCACTTCCGGCGCTTGTAGAACGGCAGCGCCACGACCTCGTACGGTTCGTGCGTACCACGGATGTCCACGCCCACGCCGGGCGTGCCCGGGGCGGCGTGCTCCGCGTCGACGTACGCCATCGCGATCGGCTTGCCCAGCGTCGGGGACGGGGCGCCGGAGGTGACCTCGCCGATGACCTCGCCGTCCGCGACCACGGAGAAGCCCGCGCGCGGCACGCGGCGGCCGGCGGCGATCAAACCGACCAGCTTGCGCGGCGGGGCGGTCTCGGCGCGCTCGGCGGCGGCCGCGAGCGCCGCGCGCCCCACGAAGGTCTCGGCCTGCGAGGTCTTGTCGAACTTCACGACCCGGCCGAGACCGGCGTCGAACGGCGTGAGGGCGGCGGTCAGCTCGTGCCCGTACAGCGGCATGCCCGCCTCCAGGCGCAGCGTGTCGCGGCAGGAGAGGCCGGCCGGCACCATGCCGACGGGCGTGCCCGCCCCCATCAGCGCGTTCCACAGCTTCTCCGCGTCACCGGGGGCGACGAAGAGCTCGAAACCGTCCTCGCCGGTGTAGCCCGTGCGGGCGATCAGGGCGGGGACGCCCGCGACGGTGCCGGGCAGGCCCGCGTAGTACTTCAGGCCGTCCAGGTCGGCGTCCGTCACCGACTTCAGGATGCCGGGGGACTCGGGGCCCTGGACGGCGAGCAGCGCGTAGGCGTCGCGGTCGTCGCGGACCTCGGCGTCGAAGCCCTCGGCGCGGGCGGCCAGCGCGTCGAGCACGACCTGGGCGTTGGAGGCGTTGGCGACGACCAGATATTCGGGGGCCTCGCTCTCCCCGAGGCGGTAGACGATCAGGTCGTCGAGGATGCCGCCGTCCTCGGCGCAGATCATGGTGTAGCGGGCGCGGCCGACACCCACCGAGCCGATGTTGCCGACCAGCGAGAAGTTCAGCAGGTCGACGGCCTCGGGGCCGGTGACGGTGATCTCGCCCATGTGGGAGAGGTCGAAGAGACCGGCCTTGGTGCGCACGGCGTTGTGCTCGTCGCGCTCGCTGCCGTAGCGCAGCGGCATGTCCCAGCCCGCGAAGTCGGTCATGGTCGCGCCGAGCGCACGATGCACGGCATCGAGGGCGGTGAGGCGGGGGGCAGTGCTCATGAGGGAACTCCCAGGGCATGACGGGCGAGGTCGATCCTCCCCATCTGTCATCGGAACCTGAGAGGTTCGCCGCGAGCGTCCCGACATGTGGGACGCGCGGCTTGCACCTTGGGTGGAGCCGGCGTGCCGACTCGCTTTTCAGATGTGCCTCGCCCGCGCGGTACGGGGCCTGAGAGATTCAAGGGAGGGACTTGCTCCTTCGGCGCCCCGGGCCCATGCGTGCTGGTCCGGGAACTCTCCCGCGCGGATTCAAACGGCCGGTATGGAGTTGGCGCGCACATCATTGCACGCGGCCGGGGTCAGGGGGACTGGTGGTCCGGTGCCGGTTCGGGGCGGTCCCGGCAGGCCCGGCGGGACCGGGGTGGCTCCCGGCGCGGGTGCGGCGCGAGTCCGGCGCGGGCCCCGGCGTGGGCTCCGGAAATTTCCCTTGTGCCGCATTACCTTCTCTTTACACTTGCCGGGGAAAGCAGTACGTGACCGCTATGGGGAGGCCGATCACGGTGCGCAGCAGGACGAGAGTCCACGCCATGACCACGGGGATGGCGCTGCCGAAGCAGGCTGCCGCCCCGGCCCGGGAGGGCTGCGGCCCACTGCCCGTGCCCGTCGTCCGGGACCTGCGGCAGCGGGCCGGGCACAGCCCCCACCGCCTCACCTTCGACGAGGGCGACCTGGTCGTCGTCTCCGGGCTGCCCGGCGGCGGGAAGTCCACGCTGATGCGCCAGGCCGTCACGGGCCCCCGCGTCGACTCCCAGGACACCCGCGACGCGTGGGCCGCCCGCATGCCCGCCCCGCTGCCGTACGCGCTCTACCGCCCCCTGGTCCGCCTCGCGCACTACGCGGGCCTGCGCCGCGTCCTGCGGTCCGGCGCCGGCGTCGTCGTGCACGACTGCGGCACCCAGCCCTGGGTGCGCCGCTGGCTGGCCCGCGAGGCCGCCCGGCGCGGCAGGACACTGCATCTGCTCCTGCTCGACGTGCCCGCCGACACCGCCCTCCAGGGCCAGCGCGAGCGCGGCCGGGGCGTGTCCCGGTACGCCTTCGCGCGCCACCGCAGGACGGTCGGCCGGCTGGTCGGCGCCGCCGAGCGGGGCGACCTGCCGCGCGGCTGCGGATCGGCGGTGCTCCTGGACCGGGCGGCGGCGCAGGTGCTGCGGGCCGTCTCCTTCGACCGCCGGGGGATCGCCTTCGACCGCTGAGGGCGGCCGACGTTAGGGTTCAGCCGCAGGCTAAGCGGTCGCGAGCAGGGGTTGGACAGATGAACTTTCCGGCGCAGGCACACGCCCATCCGTACGGGGGGTGGCCGGGCAACGAACTGGAAGAGGTCCTCGCGGCCTGCCTCGGCGCCCCCGCCCCGGCGGGCGGCCGCATCGTGGAGGTCCTCGGCCGCAGCCACCTCTGGGTCCCGCTGCCGAACGGCGGCGGCCCCGACAGCCGCACCCTGGACCTGCCGACGCTGGAGATCGACGGCCAGGCGTACGTCCCCGTCTTCACCTCCGAGCAGCAGTTCCGCCAGGCCCTCGGCGACGCGGCGGACCGCATGGGCTGCACGGTGGCGCCCGCCGTGGAGTTCGCCCGGGGCCTGCCGCCGCAGCTGGGCATCGCGCTGAACCCCGAGGGCACCGTCGGCGTCCCGCTGCCGCCGGCCGCCGTGGCCGAGCTGTGCCGGGCGGGGCGCACCCCGCTGGACGGGCCGTCCACCGGCGGCCGGGTCCGCCTCTTCGAGCCGGACTGGCAGGAGGACCCGGTGGACTTCCTCGCCGCCGCCGCCGGGGAGTTCGAGGCGACGGGCGTCGTCCTCACCGCCCGCCGCTGCCTGGCCGCCGTCGAGACGGACGAGCCGACCCTGTTCGTCGGCGTCGAACTGGCCACCTGGGAGGGCCCGGCCCGCGAGCTGCCGATGGAGGCCCTCGGCCGCGCCCTCGGCCGGGTCCCGGTGGCCTGGCCGGTCAACCTCGTCCTGCTGGACGTGGCGCAGGACCCGGTGGGCGACTGGCTGCGCGCGAAGGTGCGGCCGTTCTTCCAGCGGCACGCCTGAGCCCGCGCCGGTCGGGGCGGGATGTGAAGCGCGTACGTCAAGTCCGCGCCCGCCTCGCCGCTTAAGCTGGTTCCATGGCCCGGCCGGGGCGGTGCGGGTTCGTAGTGAAGGGGCGGTAACGGGTGAGTGCGTCGGGCACGGCTGCGGCCGATGGGGCCTCCCCTGGACGAGCTGGCTCAAGTCCTCGGGGACAGGTCGAGCAGATGCTGCGCCAGGTGACGCCGGGGCGCTACGACGCGTACGAGGCACTGCTGCGCGCGCTCGCCGCCGACCAGCTGTGGATGCTCCTGTGGCACGGCCAGGCCGGCTCGCCCGACGCCCAGTACGGCACCATGGAGGTCGAGGGCCTCGGCTACGCCCCCTGTGTGACCTCCGCCCAGGAGCTGTCCGCCAGCGGCTGGAACCGCAGCTACGAGGTGGTGCGCGGCGTCGACGTCGCCCGCACCCTCTACCCCGACCACTACGGCCTGTGGCTGAACCCGCACGCCCCCGGCGGCGGCGTCGGCATCCCCTGGCTGGATCTGCGCCGCATCGCCACCGGCCTCGACCTGCTGCCCGCCGGACCGCTCAGGCTGACCGAGCCGAGCATCGAGCTGCCCCAGTTCTACGCCCTGTTGACGCAGAACGCGCACCGCACGCCCGTCGTGCGCTCCCTGCGCCGCGCCTGGGTCCAGCCCGTGCTCGGCGCGCCCCACCTGGCCATCGGCCTGGACGTGTACGACACCTCGCCGCCCTCGGTGGAGGCGGTGCGGGCGATGATGCGCCAGTCCATCCCCGCCGTGCCGGAGGGGCTGCCCGTCTCGACGGTCGCGATGTCGGACGACTACGACCCGATCACCCTGTGGCTGCGGGCCAACGCCCGCCCCTTCTACGACCGCGAGGCCCAGGCGGCCCCCGCCCCGGCCGGCGGCTACGGCTACCCCGCGCAGTACTGAACAGCGCGAACGGACGCGATGTCCGTTCTGATGGGGGTGGGGCCCTATGGGCGTCCGTGAAGCGTTGCACCCCAACTGCCCCGTGTTCGACCCTCGTTCAGCCGCGTCCGGATAACGGAACACCTCGATCAGCATCACGGTTGCGCATCCATTCACCAACAAGACTGGTAACAGCTCGCAGCCTGGATGAAGACTCCCGCTCCAAGGGGCCTTCGCCCCTGTGCACGACGGACTGATCACGTCGCTACAGCGGCAAGTGCGGGCCGGTCACCACCGGTTGAGAGGGGTCCCTGCCACGATGACGGCACCATTGCATGACACACCTGCGGACGCGGACCCGACCGAGGACGTCGCTCCCGCAGTTGGTGCAGGGGTGAAGAAGGTCGAGGGCCGGTCCCTCAAGCAGATCGCCTGGAACCGCCTGAAGCGGGACAAGGTCGCCCTCGCGGGCGGCATCACCGTGGTGCTCCTGGTCCTGGTCGCCGTCTTCGCGCCCCTGATCGTGAGCCTGCTCGGGCACCCGCCCAACGACTTCCACCAGGAAGAGCTCGACGAGCTGACCAACCTCCCCAAGGGCGCGCTCGGCGGCATGAGCGGCGACTTCCTCTTCGGGGTCGAGCCCAACAAGGGCCGCGACGTCTTCAGCCGCATCGTCTACGGCGCGCGGATCTCGCTCCTGGTGGCCTTCCTCGCCGCCATCGTCGCCGTCGTGCTCGGCACGCTCTTCGGGATCATCGCCGGCTACTTCGGCGGCTGGATCGACGCGCTGATCAGCCGGGTGATGGACGTACTGCTCTCCTTCCCGCAGCTGCTCTTCATCATCTCCCTCGTCTCCGTCCTGCCCGACGACCTGCTCGGCCTGACCGGCTCCAGCGTGCGCGTCGCGATCCTCGTCCTGGTCATCGGCTTCTTCGGCTGGCCCTACGTCGGACGCATCGTCAGGGGGCAGACGCTCTCGCTGCGTGAGCGCGAGTACGTGGAAGCGGCCCGCAGCCTCGGCGGCGGAAAGCGCCACATCCTCTTCCGCGAGCTGCTGCCCAACCTGGTCGCCCCGATCACCGTCTACGCGACGCTGATGATCCCGACCAACATCCTCACGGAGGCGGCCCTCAGCTTCCTCGGCGCCGGTGTCCGGCCGCCCACGGCCTCCTGGGGCGGCATGCTGCGCGACGCGCTGGAGACGTACGAGCACGATCCGATGTTCATGGTCTTCCCGGGTGTCACGATCTTCATCACGGTCCTGGCCTTCAATCTCTTCGGTGACGGGCTGCGCGACGCGCTCGACCCGAAGGGGACGCGCTAGCGGTCCCCGACCGACTTGCCCCTGCCGCATGTCAGGTGGCTCTACCCATGGTTCTCCGGCAGCTCAAGGCCAGGGACCGCGAATCTCGGAGGTTACGAGAAAATGCCCACAGTTTCCTCGAAACGACGGCTCACCGCTGGTGCGGCCCTCGTGGTCGCGGCGCTGGTGACCACCACGGCGTGCGGCGGCGGTGACGGTGACGACAGCGACTCG
Source organism: Streptomyces sp. NPDC031466 (assembly GCF_055581265.1). Lineage (NCBI taxonomy): Bacteria > Bacillati > Actinomycetota > Actinomycetes > Kitasatosporales > Streptomycetaceae > Streptomyces > Streptomyces sp. NPDC031466. The sequence goes on along the minus strand of NZ_JBVIJT010000017.1, from coordinate 87,403 downwards.
AAGGGTGCCGGCTACAACGCGTCGCTCGACAAGGTCGCCAACCCGTCCAAGAAGAAGGGGGGCACGCTGAAGATGGTCGGCAAGCAGGACCTCGACTCGGCCGACCCCCAGCGCGCCTACTACGGCATGTCGTGGGACTTCATGCGCTTCTACACCCGGCAGCTGGTGTCCTACGACACCAAGCCGGGCAAGGCGGGCACGAAGCTGGTCCCGGACCTCGCCACCTCCACGGCGAAGATCTCCGACGACGGCAAGACCTACACGTACAAGCTGCGGGATGGCCTGACCTGGGAGGACGGCTCCAAGCTGACCTCCAAGGACATCAAGTACGGCATCGAGCGCTCCTGGGCGACGGACACCATCACCGGTGGCCCCGGCTACATCCGCCAGGCCCTCGACCCGGACAAGAAGTACAAGGGCCCCTACAAGGACAAGGGCGGTCTGAAGGCGATCCAGACGCCCGACGACCAGACCATCGTCTTCAAGCTGCCCAAGCGCAACGGTGACTTCGAGCAGTTCCTCGCCATGCCCACCGGTTCGCCGGTCAAGGAGGCCAAGGACACCAAGGCGAAGTACACCGCGCGTCCGTTCTCCTCGGGCCCGTACAAGTTCCAGGAGTACAAGTCCGGCAAGAAGATCGTGCTGGTGCGCAACACGGCCTGGAAGAAGTCCACGGACCCGATCCGCGCGGCGCTGCCCGACAAGGTCGACGTGACGATCTCCGCCAACCTGGAGGAGAACGACAAGAAGCTGATGGCGGGTGACTACGACGTCGACATGAACGGCACGGGCATGACCCAGTCCGGCCGTGTCACCGCCGTGCAGAAGCACCGCGACAGCGTCGACAACATGCACACGTCCTTCGTGCGCTACGTCGCCCTGATCCACACCGCCAAGCCGTTCGACAACGTGCACTGCCGCAAGGCCGTCTTCTACGGGACCGACTTCGCCGGCCTGCAGCAGACCCGCGGCGGCAAGGTGGCGGCCGGTGACATCGCCAACAGCACGTTCCCCGTGGCGATCCCCGGTCACAGCGACTACGACCCGTACGGGGTCCTGCAGCGCAAGGGCAAGCCGGACGTCGCCAAGGCCAAGGACGAGCTGAAGAAGTGCGACAAGCCGAACGGCTTCTCGGCCAAGCTGACCGCCCGCAACAACAACCCGGGTGAGGTCGACGCCGCCGAGGCGCTCCAGGCACAGCTGGAGAAGGTCGGCATCAAGGTCGAGGTCGAGTCCCTCGACGGCGCCGACTCCGCCAGCATCACCGGCTCGCCCTCCGTCGTGAAGAAGCGCGGCTACAGCATGCAGATGAGCGGCTGGGGCCCGGACTTCCCCTCCGGCCAGGGCTACGCGCAGCCGCTGTTCGACAGCCGTTACCTGATCGACAACGGCAACTACAACGAGTCGCAGATCAAGGACAAGAAGATCGACGGGCTCTTCGACAAGGCGATCGCGGAGACCGACCCGGCCAAGGCCGGCGAGATCTACAAGCAGCTCGACAAGCGGATCCTCGACAACGCCGACTGGATGCCCTTCCTCTACGAGAAGAACATCACCTGGCGCGGACCGCGACTGACCAACGCCTACATGTCGGACGCCTACAACGGCCGTTACGACTACGTCTCGCTCGGCGTCACGAAGTAACACCCGGAACACCCGGCGAGGCACCATCCGTCCGGGCACCCGCAGTTGATTGACCCACCGCCGCCGAATCCCGCCAGTCCGAAGGGCAGGTGATGGCCCCGGGCGGCGGCCGGGACCCCTCACAAGGGGGTCCTGGCCGCCGCCGGGCCGCGCACAGTGCTTGCTTACCTCATCCGGCGCCTGATCGCCGTCATCATCATGGTGCTGGTCGTACTGCTCGCGACCTTCACCGTCTTCTTCATGCTGCCCAAATGGGCGGGACAGGACATCGCCGTCCTCTTCGCCGGCAAGGCGTCGGGTGCCGAGCAGCTCGAAGGCATCCGCGTCAAACTGGGTCTCGACGACCCCCTGCTCGTCCAGTTCTGGGACTTCGTCAAGGGCATCCCGATGGGGCGCGACTACGTCAACGGCAGTGACGTCACGCACTGCCCGGCGCCCTGCTTCGGCTACTCCTTCCGCACCGAGGCCCCCGTGTGGGAGACCCTCAAGGACGCCCTGCCCGTCACCGGCGCGCTCGCCGCCGGAGCGTGTGTGCTCTGGCTCGCCGGCGGTGTCGCCACCGGTGTCGTCTCCGCGCTGCGCCGGGGCTCCGTCTGGGACCGGGCCGCGATGACCACCGCCCTCGGCGGCGTCTCGCTCCCCGTCTTCTTCACCGGCATGATCGCGATGGGCGTCTTCGTCCACAACCTCGGCTGGGTCAAGATCGCGGACAGTCTCAGCACCGACGACTCCGCCGGCGTCTGGCTGCAGACGCTGATCCTGCCGTGGATCGTGCTGGCCTTCCTCAACGCCGCGATGTACGCCCGCCTCACCCGCGCCACCATGCTGGAGGTGCTCGGCGAGGACTACATCCGCACCGCCCGCGCCAAGGGCCTCGGCGAGTCCGCCGTCATCCGCAAGCACGCGCTGCGTTCCGCGATGACGCCGATCCTCACCGTCTTCGGCCTCGACCTCGGCGTCCTGATGGGCGGCGCGGTGCTCACCGAGTCCACGTTCAACCTGCCCGGGCTCGGCCTGGAGGCAGTCAGGGCCATCAGCAGCAAGGACCTGCCCGTCATCCTGGGCGTGACCCTGTGCGCGGCGCTCGCGATCGCCGTGGCCAACCTCGTCGTCGACCTTCTGTACGCCGTCATCGACCCGCGAGTGAGGCTGGGATGACCGAACTGTCCAAGAGCGGGGCCGCGGTGAACGAGCCCGTCGCCGACTCGCCCGCGCCCTCCGCCTTCCTGGAGGTGCGCGACCTCAAGGTGCACTTCCCGACCGACGACGGCCTGGTCAAGTCCGTCGACGGGCTCACCTTCTCGCTGGAGAAGGGCAAGACCCTCGGCATCGTGGGCGAGTCCGGCTCCGGCAAGTCGGTCACCTCGCTCGGCATCCTCGGGCTGCACACCGCCGGCCAGTACGGCGCCCGCAAGGCGCGGATCTCGGGCGAGATCTGGCTGGACGGCAAGGAGCTGCTGGGCGCCGACCCCACCGAGGTGCGCAAGCTGCGCGGCCGCGAGATGGCGATGATCTTCCAGGATCCGCTCTCCGCGCTGCACCCGTACTACTCCATCGGCAAGCAGATCGTCGAGGCGTACCGGGTCCACAACGCCGTCGACAAGAAGACCGCCCGCAAGCGGGCGATCGAGATGCTCGACCGGGTCGGCATCCCGCAGCCCGACAAGCGCGTGGACAGCTACCCGCACGAGTTCTCCGGCGGCATGCGCCAGCGCGCCATGATCGCCATGGCGCTGGTCAACAACCCCGAGCTGCTCATCGCCGACGAGCCGACCACCGCCCTGGACGTCACCGTCCAGGCGCAGATCCTGGACCTCATCCGGGATCTGCAGAAGGAGTTCGGCTCCGCCGTCATCATGATCACGCACGACCTGGGCGTGGTCGCCGAGATGGCCGACGAGCTGCTGGTCATGTACGGCGGCCGGTGCGTCGAGCGCGGCACCGCCGAGAAGGTCTTCTACGAGCCGCAGCACCCGTACACCTGGGGACTGCTCGGTTCGATGCCCCGCATCGACCGTGAGGAGACCGAGCGGCTCATCCCGGTCAAGGGCTCCCCGCCCAGCCTGATCAACCTGCCGAGCGGCTGCGCCTTCAACCCGCGCTGCCCCTACGCGGACATCCCCAAGGACCAGATCACCCGCACCGAGCGCCCCGAGCTGCGCCTGGTGGCCGAGGGGCACTACTCCGCCTGCCACATGTCGCGGGACGAGCGCACCCGGATCTGGACCGAAGAGATTGCGCCGAAGCTGTGAAAGACGACGTGAAGGGCCAGGAGATGACGATCCCGGCGCATACGGAGACCTCGACCGAGCCGCTGCTCAAGGTCGAGGGCCTGGTGAAGCACTTCCCCATCAAGAAGGGGCTGCTCCAGCGCCAGGTGGCGGCCGTGCAGGCGGTCGACGGGCTGACCTTCGACGTGCGTCCGGGCGAGACGCTCGGCGTGGTCGGCGAGTCCGGCTGCGGCAAGTCGACGATGGGCCGGCTGATCACCCGACTTCTCGAACCGACCGGCGGCCGCGTCGAGTTCGAGGGCACGGACATCACGCACCTGAACACCGGGAAGATGCGTCCGCTCCGCCGTGACGTGCAGATGATCTTCCAGGACCCGTACTCGTCGCTGAACCCCCGGCACACCATCGGCACGATCGTCGGCGCGCCCTTCAAGCTCCAGGGCGTCAAGCCCGAGGGCGGCGTGCGCAAGACCGTGCAGGAGATGCTGGAGCGCGTCGGGCTCAACCCCGAGCACTACAACCGCTATCCGCACGAGTTCTCCGGCGGTCAGCGCCAGCGCATCGGCATCGCGCGGGCGCTGGCGCTGCGGCCGAAGCTGGTCGTGGCGGACGAGCCCGTCTCGGCCCTGGACGTCTCCATCCAGGCCCAGGTGGTCAACCTCCTGGACGACCTCCAGGACGAGCTGGGCCTCACGTACGTGATCATCGCGCACGACCTGTCGGTCATCCGGCACGTCTCGGACCGCATCGCGGTGATGTACCTGGGCAAGATCGTGGAGCTGGCGGACCGCAAGGACCTCTACTCCACGCCGATGCACCCGTACACCAAGGCGCTGCTGTCCGCCGTGCCGGTGCCCGACCCCAGGCGGCGCGGCACCAAGAGCGAGCGCATCCTGCTGCGCGGCGACGTGCCCTCGCCGATCGACCCGCCCAGCGGCTGCCGCTTCCACACGCGGTGCTGGAAGGCGACGGAGATCTGCAAGACGAAGGAGCCGCCGCTGATCCCGCTCGCCACCGGGCACCAGGTGGCGTGCCACCACCCGGAGAACGCGGCGGACCAGGCGCCCGAGGACACCACGCTGCTGGCGGCCGCCAAGGAGGCGATCGAGGTGGTGACGGTGGTCCCCAAGGCGGAGGAATCGACGCCGGAACCGCCCGCCACGAAGGCGGCGAAGCCGCTCGCGAAGCCGACGGAGGCCTCGGTCGAGCCGGTGGAGGCTCCGGTCGAGCCGGTGGAGGCCCCCGCGAAGTCGGTGGAGGCTCCGGTCGAGCCGGTGGAGACTCCCGTGAAGTCGGTGGAGCCGCTTGTGAAGCCGGCAGGGGCCCCCGCCGAGCCCGGGGCGGCCCCCGCCAAGTCCGCGGAGATCCCCGCCGAGCCGGCGGACACCCCCGCCGAGTCGGCCGGGAGCCCCGCCAAGTCGGTCGAGGCCCCCGCCAAGTCGGTGGAGCCGCCCGCGGAGTCGGCGGGCAAGTAGGAGGCCCCGGAGGGAGGGCACGCGGTCGGCCGCGTGCCCTCCCTCCGCTGTTTCGGCGACGAGCCGCCCCCGCTCACTCCGTGACGCTCCAGCGCCCCACTTCCCGGTACGCGGAGTCCTGGACGGCCTCGCCGTCGCCGGGCGTCAGCGCGTAGTGGCCGAGGTTGCCGCCCCAGTACCGCAGGATGCGGCCCAGTTCCTCGGCGGCCCTTCCCTCGAACGCGGTCTCGCCCATGTCGACCTCCAGCACGAACTTCATGACACCTCACTTCGCTCGTCGTCGCGCCTGCCTTGCCTGCCTTCAACCGTGTCATTGAAGTTCCAGTGGGGACTTGTGGACGACAGTGCGGGGCGGCACAGCGAATGGCCGCACACGAACCCTCAACCGGGGGCGAAGCCGGCGATGAGGCAGGGGTGGCCTCGGGTAAGAATGGCGCGTGCTCCAGGATCTGTTCAGCCCCTCCGTCCAGCACGCGCTCGACATCGTGGGGATCTTCGTCTTCGCGATCTCCGGCGCGCTGCTCGCCGTGCGCAAGAACTTCGACGTCTTCGGCATCGCCGTCCTCGCCGAGGTCACCGCGCTGGGCGGGGGCCTCTTCCGGGACCTGGTCATCGGGGCCGTCCCGCCGGCCGCCTTCACCGACCTCGGATACTTCATCACCCCGCTCTTCGCGGCCGCCCTGGTCTTCTTCCTCCACCCGGAGGTGGAGCGCACCCAGCTCGCGGTGAACGTCTTCGACGCCGCGGGCCTCGGGCTCTTCTGCGTGTCGGGGACGACGAAGGCGTACGACTACGGCCTCGGCCTCACCGCGTCCGCCGCCCTCGGTCTGATGACCGCGGTCGGCGGCGGCGTCCTGCGCGACATCGTCGCCAACGAAGTGCCCTCGCTGGTCCGCTGGGACCGCGACCTGTACGCCGTGCCGGCCATCGTAGGCGCGGCGATGGTCGCCCTGTGCATCCGCTTCGACGAGCTGACCGCCTTCACCAGCGGCCTCGCCGTCGTGACGGCGTTCGTCCTGCGCCTGCTGGCGCTGCGCTACCACTGGCGGGCGCCGCGCGCCTGGCACCGGCGCTCCACGGCGGTGGAGGCGGACGTCCAGGAGACGCCGTAGCCAGAAAAGCTACCGCTCAGTAATTGGATGTTGTACGTTGCTGCCATGGCAACGGCAGCATCGGACACCTCGGCAGCCCCACTCCCCGCGGCGGCCCCCGTTCGCATCGGCGACAGCGAGTTCGACCGCGACACCGCGGTCACCCGGCGCGCGCCCGGCGTCTACGACACCGAGCTCTCCGCCGGCTGGACGATCATCAGCGCCGTCAACGGCGGCTACCTCCTGGCCGTCATCGGCCGCGCCCTCGCCGACGCCCTGCCGCACGCCGACCCCTTCACCATCTCCGCGCACTACCTCACCGCGTCCCGGCCCGGCCCGGCCGTGGTCCGCACGGACGTGGTGCGCGGCGGCCGCTCCCTCTCCACCGGACAGGCGTCCCTCTTCCAGTACGACGAGGAGGGCCGCGAGGTCGAGCGGATCCGCGTCCTCGCCTCGTACGGAGACCTCGACGCGCTCCCCGACGACGTCCGCACGACCGCGGACCCGCCCGCGATCCCGGCGCTCGACCAGTGCTTCGGCGCCCAGGACGCTCCCGGCCACCGCCCGGTGCCCGGCAGTTCCGCCATCGCCGACCGCCTCTTCCTCAAGCTCGACCCCGCCACCGTCGGCTGGGCGCTCGGGCAGCCCTCCGGCAAGGGGGAGATGCGGGCCTGGTTCGGCCTCGCGGACGGCCGCGACGCCGACCCGCTGTCGCTGCTGCTCGCGGTGGACGCGCTGCCGCCCACCGCCTTCGAGATGGGCCTCACCGGCTGGGTGCCCACCGTGGAGCTGACGGTACACGTGCGCTGCCGCCCGGCCCCCGGACCGCTGCGCGTCGCGATCACCACGCGCAACCTTGCCGGCGGCTTCCTGGAGGAGGACGCCGAGGTGTGGGACAGCGCGGACCGCCTGGTCGCGCAGTCGCGCCAGCTGGCCCGCGCCCGCCTGTCCTGAGCCGCCGGGCGGGCCTGCCCTCATGCCGGAGCCGCCGCGGCGGGCAGGCCCTCGTACGGGATCCTGGACGGCGTGAAAGCTGACCGGCTGCTCTCGATCCTGCTGCTGCTCCAGACCCGCGGCCGGGTGCCCGCGCACGAACTGGCCGAGCGGCTCGAAGTCTCCGTCCGCACCGTCTACCGGGACATCGAGGCCCTGTCCGCCTCCGGCGTCCCGGTCTACGCCGAGCGCGGCCGGCACGGTGGCATCGAGCTGCTCGCCGGCTTCCGCACCGACGTGACGGGGCTGACCGCCGACGAGTCGCGCGCCCTGTTCGTCCTCGCCGCACGGGGCGCGCACGCGGCGCTCGGCCTGGACCGGGCGCTCGGCTCGGCGCTGCGCAAGGTCATGGCCGCGCTGCCCGAACCGCACCGGCCCGCCGCCGAACTGGCCAGCCGCCGCATCCTCGTCGACGCCTCCCGCTGGATGGCGGGCCCTTCGGCCGGCGGGGAGCTGGCCGCGCTGCAGGACGCCGTCTTCGCGGACCGGCGCCTGCGGCTGCGCTACCGGCATGCCGGGGCCCCGCGGCCAAGGACGTACACCGTCGACCCGTACGGCCTGGTGTCCAAGGCCGGCGTCTGGTACCTCGTCGCCGACCGGCGCGGCACCCCGCGCCTCTTCCGCGCCGACCGGATCGGCTCGGCCACCCTCACCGAGACCCCGGTCCGGCGCCGCCCCGGCGTCGAACTCGCCGACGTATGGGCGGTGTTGAAGGCGCAGGTGGAGGACCGCCCCGGTGGCATCGAGGTGACGGCCCGGGTGCGGCGCGACCGCTACGACCTGTTCCTGCGCCTCAACGGCACGGCGTTGGCCCACCCGCCCGAGGACGACGACGGCACGGGTGAGTGGATCACGGTCCGTCTGGCGTACGAGTTCCTGGGCGCGACGAAGACGCTGCTGCCGTTCGCCGACACGGTCGAGGTGCTCTCGCCGCCCGAGGTGCGCGCCGAACTGGCCCGGGCCGCGGCGGCCGTCACCGCCCTGTACGCGGCGGATCCGCCCGGAGGAACCGGGCCAGCTCCGCGCTGAGTTCGGCGGGCGCGTCCTCCTGTACGAGATGTCCCGCGCTCTCGATCAGGCGCAGCCCGGCGCCGGGGATCGCCGCGGCCAGCTCATGGGCGCGCGCCACCGGGATCCAGGTGTCCTCGGCGCCCCAGCAGATCAGCACCGGCAGGTCCAACTCGCCGTACCTGCCCTGGATCTCGTCGGTGTAGCGCTGGTCGTTCTGCTCGATCTGCCGGTAGAAGGCGGGCCTGCCCTCCGCCGTGCACCAGGGGGCCACCAGCCGGTCGAGCACCGCGGGGTGCAGGCCGCGGTGCGCCGCCGAGCCGACGTAGGCCCGTACGAGTGCCTCGTGCAGGTGGGGCGGCAGCTGACCGAAGACATCGGCGTGCGCGCCGAGGAGCCGGTAGGTGGGGGTGCCCCAAGGGGCGAGCGCGACCGGGTCGACGAGGGCGAGGCGGTCGTAGCGCGCGCCGTGCAGGAGGTGGGCGCGCAGGGCGACGCAGCCGCCGAAGTCGTGCGCGAGGACGGCGGGCCGCTCAAGGCCCCAGTGGTCGAGCAGCTCGGTCAGCACGCGGCCCTGGGCGGCGAGCGAGACGTCCTGCCCGTCCCGCATCTCGGAGGCGCCGTATCCGGCCAGGTCCCAGACGTACACGCGGTGTTCGCCCGCGAGGGCGCGGGCGACGGCCCGCCAGACGTACGACGAGAAGGGGGTGCCGTGCACCAGGACGACGGGCGGGGCGCCGGCGGGCCCGAGCGCGGCCCAGCGGACGGCGCCCGAGGAGCCGGCGAAGGTGCGGTCGAGGATCCAGGCGTCACCGGCGTTCGTCATGGCCGTAGAGCGTAGTTGCCCCTTACGTCAGAGTCGAGAGGCCGCGGCGGCACAGGGGGTGCGATACCGGTGGGCCGCCGTTCGGGGCGAGGAGCGAGGCCCACCGACCGCCGAAGGAACCTCAGCCCTCGTCCAGCCAGTGGCGGCGCCCGAGGCTCACCAGGCGCAGCCGGCGCCGGGCCGTGGCCGCCACCCGCTCGGCGGCCGCCGGGTCGCCCTGCGCCTCCAGGAGGGCGGAGGCCGTCATCACCATGTGGTCGACGTACATCCCGGCGAGCATCAAAAGGTCGTCCTCGGCCCAGCCCGCCGCCCCCGGCTCCCCGGCGAACTGCTCCTTCACCTCCTGGGCGAACAGCGCGAGCTGGCCGTTTATCGCGGCCCGCACCGCCTGCACGCCGCCGTGCTGCTCGCGGGCGATGAAGCGGACATGGGCGGGGTGGGCGCGGACGTACGCGGCGATCAGTTCGACGGTGGCCGCGATGCGTTCCTCCCCGTCGTCCTCGCCCGCGCGCTCACCCGTCGCGGAGAGCAGCGCGGTGAGCGCCAGATGCAGGCTGCCGAGCGCCTCCTCCACCAGCGCGACACCCAGGTCGGCCATGTCCCGGAAGTGCCGGTAGAAGGCGGTGGGGGCGACACCGACGGCGCGGGTGACCTCGCGCAGGCCCAGGCTGGACAGGCTCTGCTCCTCCAGCAGCCGCAAGGCCGCGTCGAGGAGGGCCTGCCGGGTCCTGCGCTTCTGGGCCTGCCGGACGCCGAGGGTGTGACTCATGCCATGCAGTTAACAACTGTTCTCCGAGTTTGGAAAGCGTGGGACGGAGTACTCTGAAAGTCAGTGAACAGTTGTTACCACAAGCGTTCACCGAACCGGGCCCGCGACGGTCCGGTCGCCGATTGGAGAGGGATCTCATGCTCTTCCTTGTCGCCGCCCTCCTGCTGCTGGGTGTCGCCATGGGTTCCGTGGCCCACACCCCCCTGCCGGTGACGCTCGTCGCCGCCGCGGTCATCGGGGTGTGGCTCGTCGTCTTCGCGCTCCGCGAGCGCCGTACACACCACCGCTGAGCGGCCGTCATCCCAGATCCGTGCGGCACCACGACCCGTTGAGGAGTCGGACCATGGCACTCACCACCCAGCACCGCACCGGACCCGCCACGGACCGGAGCGTCGAACGCCCCGCGGGCCATACCCCGCGGGAGGCCGCGGAGCGCGCCCCGCGGCGCCCGACCGGCCGCCGGGACACCGACGGCATGGCCGTCGCCTCCTTCGTCTGCGGCCTGCTCGGACTGCTCGTCCTGAACATCTTTCTCGGCCCCGTCGCGATCGTCCTCGCGGGCCTCGCCCTGCATCGCGGCACCGCCCGAAAGGGCCGCGCCCTGCTCGGACTCGGGCTCGGCGTGGCCGACCTGGTGGTCCTCGCCGCGCTGGTCGCGATGGACGGCACCGTGTCCTGGGGTCTCGCAGGCTGATACCGCCGGGTCGTCCGGTGCCGTACGACTCGTAGAATCGTGCGCACCATGGCCTACCTCGACCACGCAGCGACCACTCCGATGCTTCCGGCGGCGATCGCGGCGATGACCGCGCAGATCGCCGTCACCGGCAACGCCTCCTCGCTGCACGCGGCGGGCCGGCGGGCGCGCCGATCCGTCGAGGAGGCCCGCGAGACCCTCGCCGAGTCGCTCGGCGCGCGCCCCAGCGAGGTGGTCTTCACCTCCGGCGGCACCGAGGCCGACAACCTCGCCGTGAAGGGCCTGTACTGGGCCCGGCGCGACGCGGAGCCGGCCCGCACCCGCGTCCTCGCCAGCCCCGTCGAACACCACGCCGTCCTGGACGCCGTCGACTGGCTCGGCCGGCACGAGGGCGCCACCGTCGAATACCTCCCCGTCGACGCCCACGGCCGCGTCCACCCCGACGCGCTGCGCGAGGCGATCGAACGCGACCCCGACGACGTCGCCCTGGCCACCGTCATGTGGGCCAACAACGAGATCGGCACGATCCAGCCTGTCCGGGAACTGGCCGACGTGGCCGCCGAGTTCGGCATCCCGCTGCACGCCGACGCCGTCCAGGCCTACGGCCAGATCCCCGTGGACTTCCAGGCATCGGGGCTCGCCGCGATGACCGTTTCCGGCCACAAGATCGGCGGTCCCTACGGCATCGGCGCCCTGTTGCTGGGCCGGGAGCACAGCCCCGTGCCCGTGCTGCACGGCGGCGGCCAGGAGCGGCACGTGCGCTCCGGGACGCTGGACGTGCCCGCCGTCGCCGCCTTCGCCGTGGCGGGGGAGTACGCCGCCGAGCACCGCGAGCGGTTCGCCGCCGAGGTCGGCGCCCTGCGGGACGAGCTGGTGGCCGCCGTCCGCGCGGCGGTCCCCGAGGCGATCCTCGGCGGCGACCCCTCCCCGGCGGGCCGGCTGCCCGCCAACGCGCACTTCACCTTCCCCGGCTGCGAGGGCGACTCCCTGCTGCTGCTGCTCGACGCGCAGGGCATCGAGTGCTCCACGGGCTCGGCGTGCACGGCGGGCGTGGCCCAGCCCAGCCACGTCCTGCTGGCCACGGGCACCGACCCCGACCTGGCGCGCGGCACCCTGCGCTTCTCCCTCGGCCACACGTCCACCAGGGCGGACGTCGATGCCGTCGCGGCGGCGATCGGCCCCGCGGTGGACCGGGCCCGCACGGCGGGGCTCAGCTAGGACTTCTTCTTCCGCTGCCCGGGGGGCTTTCCGCCGCCGTCCCGGGCGGCACGGACCAGGCGCAGGTACCGGTCCCAGTCCCAGTGCGGCCCCGGGTCCGTGTGGTCCGTGCCCGGCACCTCCACGTGCCCGATGATGTGCTCGCGGTCCACCGGGATGTCGTACCGCTCGCATATCCCGGCCGTGAGCCGCGCCGACGAGGCGTACATCGCGTCCGTGAACGACGACTTGTCGTCGACGAACCCCTCGTGCTCGATGCCCACACTGCGTTCGTTGTAGCTCCTGTCGCCGGCGTGGAACGCCACGTCCAGCTCGCGGATCAGCTGCGCCACATGCCCGTCCTTGCGCACCACGTAGTGCGCCGCGGCCCCGTGGCCGGGGTCCTTGAAGACGCGCAGCGCCGTCGCGTACCCGCCCTGGACGACGTGGATGACGACGCGGTCGATGGCGTAGTCGTCGGGGCGGTTCGCGCGGCGCCAGTTGTAGTCCGAGGCGGCCGTCCACTGCGCGCCCTGCGCGTCCACCTCGCCCTCCTCGCGCCTCTTCACCACTCCGGGCATCCGCCACCACAGCCGCCCCAGGTCGTCCCCGGCGAACACGGCCGTGCCGGCGGCGGCCGCTCCGCCCCCGATGAGCAGGGTGCGCCGGCTGACCCCGCGGCTTCCCGGCCTGTGCCCCTCTGGTTCCCCCATGTGCTCGTCAACGCTTGGCCGCGGGCGTCCGGTTCCCGCGGGCCCGTACTCTGTTAGGGCTATGACTTTCACCGAGACCCCGCAGCCTCCCCAGCGCCCCCTCCGTGTCCTGGCCGCCATGTCCGGCGGCGTGGACTCCGCCGTCGCCGCCGCGCGCGCCGCCGAAGCCGGACACGACGTGACGGGAGTGCACCTCGCCCTCTCGGCGAATCCCCAGTCGTTCCGCACGGGCGCCCGGGGCTGCTGCACCATCGAGGACTCGCGCGACGCCCGCCGCGCCGCGGACGTCATCGGCATCCCGTTCTACGTGTGGGACCTCGCCGAGCGGTTCCGCGAGGACGTGGTGGAGGACTTCGTCGCCGAGTACGAGGCGGGCCGCACCCCCAATCCGTGCCTGCGCTGCAACGAGAAGATCAAGTTCGCCGCGCTGCTCGACAAGGCCCTCGCCCTCGGCTTCGACGCGGTCGTCACCGGCCACTACGCCAAGGTGATCGTCCGCGAGGACGGCACCCGCGAGCTGCACCGCGCCTCCGACATGGCCAAGGACCAGAGCTACGTCCTCGGCGTCCTGGACGACCGGCAGCTCGCCCACGCGATGTTCCCCCTCGGTGACACCGTCACCACCAAGGAGGAGATCCGCGCGGAGGCCGAGCGCCGCGGCCTCGCCGTCGCCAAGAAGCCCGACAGCCACGACATCTGCTTCATCGCCGACGGCGACACCCAAGGCTTCCTCGCCGCCCGCCTCGGCAAGGCGCAGGGCGACATCGTGGACGAGTCCGGGACGGTCCTCGGCAGCCACGAGGGGGCGTACGGGTACACCATCGGCCAGCGCAAGGGCCTGCGGATCGGCACCCCGGCCCCCGACGGCAAGCCGCGCTACGTCCTGGACATCTCGCCGGTGGACAACACCGTGACGGTCGGCCCGGCCGCCGCCCTGGACGTCACCGGCCTGACCGCCGTCAAGCCCCGCTGGTGCGGTGCGGCCCCCACCGGCCCCGGCACGTACACGGCGCAGCTGCGGGCGCACGGCGGCGAGAGCGAGGTCTCCGCCGAGCTGGTCGACGGCGAGCTGCGGGTCTCCTTCACCGAGCCCGTCCGGGGCGTGGCCCCCGGCCAGGCGATCGTGCTGTACGACGGCACGCGCGTGGTCGGCTCGGCGACGATCGCGACGACGGAGCGGGTGACGGCGGGCGTCTGACACCCACCGCCCCACCCGCTCACCCGGCGGCTATGCGGCGACCCGGAGCACGATCTTGCCCCGCGTGAGGCCCCGCTCGCCGTGCGCGTGGGCCTTGGCCGCCTCTTCCAGGGGCAGCACCGTGTCGATCTCGACGTGGAGCTTCCCCTCTTCCGCCAGGCGGGCGATCTCCAAGAGGCCCAGGCGGTCCGGCTCCACGATCGTCCAGCCCGCGTGGACGCCGTGCTCCCGCGCGAGACCGGCGTCCGGCAGGCCGCCGGGGTCCGGCAGCGTCACCAGGTGGCCGCCGGGACGCAGGACCCGAAGGGACCGCGTGCCGTACTCGCCGCCCACCCCGTCCAGGACGACGTCCACGTCGCTCACCGCCTCGGTGAAGTCCACGCGCGCGTAGTCCACGACTTCGTCCGCGCCGAGATCGCGCAGGAAGGCGTGCTTGTCCTCCCGCGCGGTCCCGATGACGTACGCGCCCCGGGCCTTGGCGATCTGCACGGCCAGGTGCCCCACACCCCCGGCCGCCGCGTGGATCAGCACCCGCTGCCCGGCCCGCAGCCCCGCCGTCTCGACAAGCCCCTGCCAGGCGGTGAGCGCCGCGAGCGGCAGGGCGGCGGCCTCGACGTGGGTGAGGCCCACGGGCTTGGGCGCGAAGCGCCGCGCGGGCGCCACGACGTACTCCGCGTAGCCGCCCGCCTGCTCGGGGAAGCGGGGCATGCCGAAGACCTCGTCCCCGGGGGAGTACAGGGTCACTCCGGGACCCACCTCCTCGACGACGCCAGACACGTCGTAGCCGAGGATCGGCGTGTCCCCCCAAGTGCCGAAGGCGCCTTCCGCGCGGGTCTTCCAGTCGACGGGGTTCACCCCCGCCGCGTGCACCCGCACCAGGATCTCGGTGAGGCCGGGCTCGGGACGGTCGACCTCCACGGGCACCAGGTTCTCGGGGGCACCCCAGGAGCGGGGGCTTACGGCACGCATCTTCATGGTCATCCTCTTGGCTCTTCCACCGGACCGGATCTTCTGCCGGGACGGCTGGAGGACTCAGAGTGCGTCGGGACCGGCGGGCGCGGTGCTGGCAGTTTGGCCAGGATGTGACAGGATTCGGCCATGACTTCTCATGGCGGCCGACACCGGGTGGCGGTGCTCGCGCTGGACGGGGTGTACGCCTTCGAGATGGGCATCCCGCCCCGGATCTTCGGGGCCGCCCAGGACGCCGGGGGACACCCGCTGTACGACGTCGTCGTGTGCACGGTGGACGGCGGGCCGGTGCGGACCGACGCCGGGTTCGAGGTCGCGGTGGAACACGGCCCCGAGGCGCTCGCCGCCGCGGACACGGTCGTCATCCCGCCGACCGAGCGGCTGTGCGGCGGCACGGACGAAGGCGTCCTGCCGGCCCCCCTGGCCGCCGCGCTCGCCCGGGTGCGGCCCGGCACGCGCTGGGTGTCGCTCTGCACCGCCTCGTACGTCCTGGCCGCCGCCGGGCTGCTCGACGGGCGCCCCGCGACCACCCACTGGAAGGAGGCCGACCACTTCCGGCGCACCTTCCCCCGGGTCGCGCTCGACGAGGACGTCCTCTTCGTGGACGACGGCGACATCCTGACGGCGGCCGGCGTCGGCGCGGGCATCGACCTGTGCCTGCACCTGCTGCGCCGCGACCACGGCACCGCCGTCGCCCACCGCGTCGCCCGCTTCTGCGTGGTCCCGCCCTGGCGCGAGGGCGGGCAGGCGCAGTACATCGAGCGGCCCGTCCCCGCGCCGACGCTCGCCTCGACGGCCGCCACGCGCGCGTGGGCGCTGGAACGGCTCCACGAGCCGCTGCCGCTCGGCGAGCTGGCCGCGCACGCGCGCATGAGCCTGCGGACCTTCACGCGCCGCTTCCAGGAGGAGGTCGGCATGCCCCCCGGCCGCTGGCTGACCGCCCAGCGCATCGAACTGGCCCGCCGGCTCCTGGAGTCGAGCGACCTGCCCGTGGACGTCGTCGCCCACCGGGCCGGATTCGGCACCGGCAACTCACTGCGCCAGCACATGCGCGCGGTGCTCGGGGTCTCGCCGGCCGCCTACCGCAAGACGTTCGCCGGCGCCGGCCGGTGACCTACCCCTGCGGCGGAGCCACCTGTGCCTCGTAGAAGCAGTAGTGGTCCTTGACGGCGGCGACCTCCGGTTTCGGCTCGTGGTAGGCCCACACCGCGTCCTGCGCGCCCGGCAGCGACCAGTAGGAAGCCGTGCCCTTGAACGGGCAGTGCGTGATGGTCGCGGACGGCGCCAGCAGGTCCGTACGCACGTCCTCCGGAGGCAGGTAGTACCGCACGGGACACCCCGTCTCGCGCAGCAGCAGCGGGCGGCGGCTCTCGGCGACGACCTGCCCGTCGTGCACCACGCGCACATGGTCCGTGCCCTGCTCGACAGTGATCCGGTGTCCCTTGGCCACGACGTACCTCCTCGACAGGTGCCTTCCCCTCGGACCGTACCGTGAGCGCATGAATATCTGCGTCTTCCTCTCCGCCGCCGACCTCGACGAGCGCTACACCCGCCCCGCCAGGGAGTTCGCCGAACTGCTCGGCAAAGGAGGCCACACCCTGGTGTGGGGCGGCTCGGAGAGCGGCCTGATGAAGGTGGTCGCGGACGGTGTCGAGGAGGCGGGCGGACGGCTGGCGGGCGTCTCCGTCGACTTCCTCGCGGCCAAGGCCAGGGCCGTCACCGACCCCCACGAGATGGTGATCGCCCGCGACCTCGCCGAGCGCAAGGCGCTCCTCCTGGAGAAGGCCGACGCGATCGTGATCATGGTCGGTGGCACCGGCACCCTCGACGAGGCGACCGAGATCCTTGAGCTGAAGAAGCACGGCAAGCACACCAAGCCGGTGGTCCTGCTGAACTCCGCCGGGTTCTACGACGGCCTCAAGGAGCAGTTCCGCCGCATGGAGGACGAGGGCTTCCTGCCCGTACCCCTCACCGAACTGGTCTTCTTCGCCGAGGAGCCCGTCGGCGCCCTGGCCTACCTGGAGGAATCACAGGGCACGCGGTGATGCGAGCATGGCGGGTATGGCTACACATGTGATCACCGGGGCCGGCTCCGGCATCGGAGCGGCCGTCGCCCGCCGCCTGCACGCACGCGGCGACGAACTCGTCCTCCACGCGCGCGACGCGGGCCGCGCCAAGGAACTCGCCGCACAGTTCCCCGGCGCGAGCACGCTCGTCGGCGACCTCGCCGACCCCGACAGGCTCTCCTGGGCCTTCGGCCACCAGTCGCTGCCCTCGCGCGTGGACTCCCTCCTGCACATCGCGGGCGTCGTCGACCTCGGCCCGGTCGGCGAACTCACCCCCAAGGCCTGGCACCACCAGCTCAACGTCAACCTCGTCGCCCCCGCCGAGCTGACCCGCCACTTCCTGCCCCAACTGCGCGCCTGCCAGGGACACGTCGTCTTCGTCAACTCCGGCGCGGGCCTGAACGCCCACGCCGAGTGGTCCGCGTACGCCGCCTCCAAGCACGGACTGAAGGCCCTCGCCGACTCCCTGCGCCAGGAGGAGCACGGCAACGGCGTCCGGGTCACCTCCGTCTACCCCGGCCGCACGGCCAGCGCCATGCAGGTCAAGGTCCACCAGCAGGAGGGCAAGGAGTACGACGCGTCCCGCTGGATCGACCCCGAGTCCATCGCCACGACGATCGTCATGGCCCTGGACCTGCCGCGCGACGCGGAGGTCAACGACCTGACGGTGCGGCCGGGACGATGAGCGACACGATCACCTGGGGCCCGGCGACCGGCGTCGGGTCCTTGCCCGGCGGGGACGCCCGCGAGGCCGCGAAGACCGTCACCGGCAGCTTCGCGGGACCCGGGGAGGGCATCCCCCACCTCGCCGAACTGCCCGCGCGCGGACCCGGCGCCGACATGATCGGCCGCACCGCCGGACTGCTCGTGGACCTGTACGCGCGCGTGGAGCCCAGCGGCTGGCGCGTCGGCGACCGGCCCGGACGCGACACCAAGCGGGCCAGGGCCTGGCTCGGCGAGGACCTCGACGCCCTGGAGGAGTTCACCCAGGGGTACGAGGGGCCGCTGAAGGTCCAGGCCGTCGGCCCCTGGACGCTCGCCGCCGCCCTGGAGCTGCGCAACGGCGAAGTGGCGCTCTCCGACCCGGGGGCCTGCCGCGACCTCGCCGGATCCCTCGCCGAGGGCCTGCGCGAGCACCTCGCCGACGTGCGCCGCAGGGTCCCGGGCGCCCAGGTGGTGCTGCAACTGGACGAGCCCTCACTCATCGCCGTGCTCCGCGGACAGGTCAGGACGGCGAGCCAGTACCGCACCCACCGCGCCGTGGACCGCCAGAGCGTGGAGAACACCCTCCGGGACGTCCTGGCCGTCCAGGGCGAGGGCCCGACCGTCGTCCACTCCTGTGCGCCGGACGTGCCCTTCGCGCTGCTGCGCCGCGCCGGGGCCCACGCGATCTCGTTCGACTTCTCGCTCCTCACCGAGCGTGACGACGAGGTGATCGGCGAGGCGGTCGAGGGCGGCACGAAGCTCTTCGCCGGTGTCGTGCCGGGCGTGGACGGCCCATTGTCGGACCCTGCCGGTAGCGTCATGGGTGTCAGGACGCTGTGGCGCAGGCTGGGGCTGAATCCGGGATCACTCGCGGAGTCGGTCGTGGTCACTCCGTCGTGCGGACTCGCGGGGGCTTCCCCCGCGTACGCCCGCGCGGCACACGCCCACTGCGTCAAGGCGGCGAGATCGCTCGCAGACAACCCTGAGTAATTGGGTATGACGTAACGGGAGGACTTTTACGGTGGCTGTCGAACAGCAAGGCTCCGTGCCCGCCGAGGCACGGGATCAGCATGCCCAGCTGGCCGAACAGATCGAGGAGCACCGCTTCCGGTACTACGTGAAGGACCAACCCGTCGTCAGCGACGCGGAGTTCGACAAGCTCCTGCGCTCCCTGGAGGCCCTGGAGGAGGAGTACGCGGAGCTGCGGACACCGGACTCGCCCACCCAGAAGGTCTCGGGCGCGTACGAGACGGAGTTCACGGCGGTCGAGCACCGCGAGCGCATGCTCTCCCTCGACAACGCCTTCGACGACGCGGAGCTGGCCGCCTGGGCCGACCGCGTGGCCAAGGACGTCGGCTCGCCGGGCTACCACTTCCTGTGCGAGCTGAAGGTCGACGGCCTCGCGGTCAACCTGACGTACGAGGACGGCAGGCTGACCCGCGCCGCCACCCGCGGCGACGGCCGCACCGGCGAGGACATCACGCCGAACGTCCGCACCATCGCGGACATCCCCCAGCGCCTCAAGGGCGACCGCGTGCCCGCCCTGGTGGAGATCCGCGGCGAGGTCTTCTTCCCGATGGAGAAGTTCGAGGAGCTGAACGCCCGCCTGGTGGAGGCGGGCGACAAGCCCTTCGCCAACCCTCGCAACGCCGCGGCGGGCTCCCTGCGCCAGAAGGATCCCCGCATCACCGCGACCCGGCCCCTGCACATGGTCGTGCACGGCATCGGCGCCCGCGAGGGCTTCGACATCGACTGCCTCAGCCACGCCTACGAGCTGCTCCACGAGTGGGGCCTGCCCACCGCCCGGCACAACAAGGTCGTCGAAGGCCTCCAGGGCGTACGGGACTTCATCACGTACTTCGGCGAGAACCGCCACTCCGTGGAGCACGAGATCGACGGCGTCGTCGTCAAGCTCGACGAGATCCCCCTCCAGGGCCGCCTCGGCTCCACCTCGCGCGCCCCGCGCTGGGCCATCGCCTGGAAGTACGCCCCGGAGGAGGTCAACACCAAACTGGTCAACATCCGCGTCGGCGTCGGCCGCACCGGCCGCGTCACGCCGTACGCCCAGGTGGAGCCCGTCACCGTCGCCGGCTCCGAGGTGGAGTTCGCCACCCTGCACAACCAGGAGGTGGTGAAGAAGAAGGGCGTCCTCATCGGCGACACGGTCGTGCTGCGCAAGGCCGGTGACGTCATCCCGGAGATCCTCGGCCCGGTCGTGGACCTGCGGGACGGCACCGAGCGGGAGTTCGTGATGCCCGCCGAGTGCCCCGAGTGCGGCACGGCGCTGCGGCCCATGAAGGAGGGCGACATCGACCTCCGCTGCCCCAACGCCCAGACCTGCCCCGCCCAGTTGCGCGAACGGCTCTTCTACCTGGCCGGCCGCAAGTCCCTGGACATCGAGAACTTCGGATACGTCGCCGCGGCCGCGCTGACCAGACCCCTGGAGCCGGCCGAGCCGCCGATCCTCGACGAGGGCGACATCTTCGACCTCCAGGTCGAGGAGCTGCTCCCCATCAAGTCCTACGTCCTCGACCAGGACTCCGGCCTGCCCAAGCGCGACCCCAAGACGGGCGAGGAGAAGGTCGTCACCTTCTTCGCCACCCAGAAGGGCGAGGCGAAGAAGAACACCCTCGCCATGCTGGAGAACATCGCGGCGGCCAAGGAGCGCCCCCTCGCCCGCGTCCTGACCGGCCTCTCGATCCGGCACGTCGGCCCGGTGGCCGCCGAGGCGCTGGCCCGCGAGTTCCGCTCCATCGACCGGATCGAACAGGCCACCGAGGAAGAGCTGGCCACGACGGAAGGAGTGGGGCCGGTCATCGCGGCCTCCCTCAAACAGTGGTTCGCCGAGGAGTGGCACCGCGAGATCCTCCGCAAGTGGCGGGCGGCCGGGGTGCGCATGGAGGAGGAGACGAGCGGCGAGGACGAGGGTCCCCGCCCCCTGGCAGGCCTCACGGTCGTCGTCACCGGCACGCTGGAGCACTACACCCGGGATGGCGCGAAAGAGGCGCTGCAGACCCGTGGCGCGAAGGTGACCGGTTCCGTTTCGAAGAAGACGTCTTTCGTCGTCGTGGGGGACAACCCCGGCTCGAAGTACGACAAGGCGATGCAGGTGAAGGTTCCGGTTCTCAACGAGGAAGGCTTCGTCGTGCTGCTGGAACAAGGACCGGACGCGGCGCGGGAAGTCGCGCTTCCGACCGAGGAGTAGCGGTTGAAGGCCACCCGTTCGGCGCATATCAGATGCATACGGGTGGCCGGGTCGCATTCGGGCAACCGTGGGCGACCGCTGCCCGTGGAAGCCTTCTGCGGCCTACTGTTGAGATGTGCGCCTGCCGTGCCCCGCTGCGAACGGGGCATCTCCTGCTCAACAAGAGCGCGGAAGGGGGCATCCCCCGCTCGGCACGAGTCCGGGAGTTGTGCGGCCCTTGCTCGTTCGGAGCGCGGGGACGGAAGTTCCGGGCCCGGCCGCCTTTGGGCCGAGTCCGTTTGGCGTGGGCACCGCCGGCTGTGAGAGGGACGGGAATGGAACCGACCGAGAGCGCCGCCCCGTACTCACCGCTGCGCGCGCGCCGGTGGTGCGCGCCGGCCACCTGGCTGCGCGGCCGGCGGGCCGTACCGGCCGCCGACCCCGGCCTCGCGAGCGGACCCGGATGCGGCGCGCTGAGCACCGCCATCGAACCTCGTGAGCGGGCCTGGACCTCGCCCACGTCCGGATGCGGCACGGAGAGCGCCGTGGCCATGGCGGGCGGCCCCACCGAACAGGACCCCCGCGACCCCTGGCCCCTGCTGCCCCTCCTGGTCGTCACGGCCGCCGCGTTAGTCCTCGGCACCGGCTTCTTCCAGGCCCTCACGGACCGGCACACGCCTTTCCCCGCCGGGGCGACCGGCTGGTCCCTCGCCGTCCTCACCGGCCTCATCGTCGGCCACCTCGTCGCCCTCGGCCGCGACCGCTGGTGGGGCGGCACGGGCTCCGGCGGGGCCCTCACCGTCGCCGTGCTCCTGCTGTACGGGTGGGTGCCCGCCGGCCTGGTCAGCATCACCGTCGTCGTCCTGGTCGGCGTCGCCCGCAGGCACCGCCGGCGCCAGGGCGTGCTGCACGGCGCGGTCGACATCCTCGGCATCGGCGCGGGCGCACTCACCCTGGCCGCGTTCGGCACCGCGCCGACCGCCGAGTCGCCCTGGCTCCCCGAGACCTGGGACCTGTACACCGCCCCCGAAGTGGCCCTGGTCGCCGTCGCCTACCTCGTCGTCACCCGCGTACTGCTCTGGTACGTCCACGCGCCGCGCACCGGCGCCCTGCCCACCGTCACCCGAACGGCCCTGGTCAGGCAGGGCCTTCTCGGCATCGCGCTGCTCGGCATCGCCCCGCTGATCTGCGTGGTGGCCGTCTCCCTGCCGATCCTGCTGCCGCTCTTCGCGATCCCGCTGGTCGCGCTCGACTCCACCCTGTGGATCGCCCGCGCCCGCGCCGAGGAGCAGCTCAGGGACCCGCTCACCGGACTGCCCAACCGGCAGTGGCTCCTCGAGCGGACCTGGACGGCCCTCGACGACGCCGAGCGGATCGGCGCGCGCTCCGCCCTGATGCTGATCGACATGGACCGCTTCCGGTCGGTGAACGACACCCTCGGCCATCTCGCCGGGGACCGATTGCTGCTGCAGATAGCGGACCGGCTCAGGCTCGCTCTCCCGCGCGGCGCCGAGGCGGCCCGCCTCGGCGGCGACGAGTTCGCCGTGCTGCTGCCCATCGCCGACTCCACCACGTCCGCCACGCGCGTGGCGCGGCAGCTGGTGGCCGCGCTCGGCTCACCGCTGGACCTCGACGGCCTCACCCTCGTCCTGGAGGCCAGCGCGGGCCTCGCCGTCTTCCCCGACCACGCGCTCGACGCGGAGGGCCTCCTGCGCCGCGCCGACGTGGCGATGTACCAGGCCAAGCGGGACCGCACCGGCGTCGAGGTGTACGAGTCCAAGCGGGACTCCAACACCCCGGACCGCCTCGGCCTGCTGGGGGACCTGCGCCGGGCGCTGGACGCGGGCGACGTCGAACTGCACTACCAGCCCAAGGTCCGCTTCGACGGCAAGGTCGCGGGCCTGGAGGCGCTGGTGCGCTGGGTGCACCCCGAGCGGGGGAAGGTGCCGCCGGACGAGTTCATCGCCATCGCCGAGTCCTCCGGACTCATGCCGCACCTGACCGAGTACGTCCTGGAGTCGGCCCTCGGCCAGGTGGCCAAGTGGCACGCCCAGGGCCTCAAGGTCCCGGTCGCCGTCAACGTCTCCCCGCGCGACGTCCACACGCCCGGTTTCGCCGGGTCCGTCGCGGCGCGCCTGGCCCGGCACGGGGTGCCCGCGGGGGCGCTCCAGCTGGAGATAACGGAACACGTGCTCCTGGAGGACCCGCAGCGCGCCGCGGACACCCTGGCCGGGCTCACCGGCCACGGGGTCAAGATGTCCCTCGACGACTTCGGCACGGGGTACTCCTCGCTGGTCCACCTGCGGCGGCTGCCCGTCAGCGAGCTGAAGATCGACCGCTCCTTCGTGGCCCGGCTCGCCATCGACGAGGAGGACGCGTCGATCGTCCGCTGCACGGTGGACCTCGCCCACTCGCTGGGCCTGCTCGTCGTCGCCGAGGGCGTCGAGGACGACGAGACGTGGGAGCGGCTGCGGGACCTCGGGTGCGACGCGGTCCAGGGGTGGCTGGTCGCCGCGGCGATGCCCCCGGAGGAGACGACCGCCTGGCTGCGGGCCCGCGGCTCACGCGGCTGGCGCCGCCCGGCAGACGTCGCGGCGGAGGCGGCGGCGCTCGCCGAGGGCTCCGACGTGGGGGAGTCCTCGGGGCACGTGGTCAAGTAGCCCCGCGGCACCGGCAGGCGACAGGCGGCGGGGCACCTCTCGAGGCGCGGTGAAGCGCCCCCGCGGTCGGCCGCGGGGAAACCGTTTAACGGCCACACCACCTCGACCCATAGGATTGGCCCCACAACCCGCAAACTCACCCCTGAGGATCGCCGCATGCCTGGCATCACGCGCGAGGAGGTCGCCCACCTCGCCCGCCTTGCACGTCTGGAGCTGAAGGCCGAGGAGCTCGACCACTTCGCCGGACAGCTCGACGACATCATCGGCGCGGTCGCCCGCGTCTCGGAGGTCGCCGACCAAGACGTACCGCCGACCTCGCACCCGCTGCCGCTGACCAACGTCATGCGCGCGGACGAGGTCCGTCCGTCGCTCACCCCCGAGCAGGCGCTCTCGGGCGCCCCGGCCCAGGAGCAGCAGCGTTTCAAGGTGCCGCAGATCCTGGGGGAGGACTAAGAACATGACGGACATCATCAAGCTCACCGCCGCCGAGATCGCCTCGAAGATCGCCTCCGGCGAGCTGACGGCCGTCGAGGTCACCGAGGCCCACCTGGCCCGTATCGACGCCGTCGACGAGAAGGTGCACGCCTTCTTGCACGTGGACCGCGAGGGCGCCCTCGCGCAGGCCCGCGCCGTCGACGAGAAGCGCGCCAGGGGCGAGAAGCTCGGCCCGCTGGCCGGCGTGCCCGTGGCGCTCAAGGACATCTTCACCACCGAGGGCATCCCGACCACGGTCGGTTCCAAGATCCTCGAAGGCTGGATCCCGCCGTACGACGCGACGGTCACCAAGAAGCTGAAGGCCGCCGACGTCGTCATCCTCGGCAAGACCAACATGGACGAGTTCGCCATGGGGTCCTCCACCGAGAACAGCGCCTTCGGCCCGACCGGCAACCCCTGGGACCTCACCCGCATCCCCGGCGGCTCCGGAGGCGGCTCGGCCGCCGCCCTCGCCGCCTACGAGGCCCCCCTGACCCTCGGCACGGACACCGGCGGCTCCATCCGCCAGCCCGCGGCCGTCACCGGCACGGTCGGCGTCAAGCCCACCTACGGCGGCGTCTCCCGCTACGGCATGGTGGCCTTCTCCAGCTCCCTGGACCAGGGCGGCCCCTGCGCCCGCACCGTCCTCGACGCGGCCCTGCTGCACGAGGCCATCGCCGGGCACGACGAGCTGGACTCGACGTCCATCGACGCCCCGGTCCCGCCGGTCGTCGAGGCGGCGCGCAACGGCTCCGTCCAGGGCATGCGCGTCGGTGTCGTCAAGCAGTTCCGCGGCGAGGGCTACCAGGCCGGTGTCGTCCAGCGCTTCGACGAGTCCGTCGAGCTGCTGAAGTCGCTGGGCGCCGAGATCGTCGAGCTGGACTGCCCCTCCTTCGACCTCGCCCTTTCGGCGTACTACCTGATCGCGCCCTCCGAGTGCTCCTCGAACCTCGCCCGGTTCGACGCGATGCGCTACGGCCTGCGCGTCGGGGACGACGGCACGAAGTCCGCCGAGGACGTCACCGCGCTCACCCGCGAGGCCGGCTTCGGCGACGAGGTCAAGCGCCGCATCATCCTGGGTACGTACGCGCTCAGCTCCGGCTACTACGACGCGTACTACGGAAGCGCCCAGAAGGTCCGCACGCTCATCACCCGCGAGTTCGAGGCGGCCTTCGAGCAGGTCGACGTGATCGTCTCCCCGACGACGCCGACCACGGCCTTCCCGATCGGGGAGCGCGCCGACGACCCGATGGCCATGTACCTGGCCGACCTGTGCACCATCCCGACCAACCTGGCGGGCAACTCCGCCATGTCGCTGCCCTGCGGTCTCGCGCCGGAGGACGGCCTGCCCGTCGGGCTGCAGATCATCGCCCCCGCCATGAAGGACGACCGCCTGTACAAGGTGGGCGCCGCCGTAGAGGCCGCCTTCGTGGAAAAGTGGGGGCACCCGCTGCTGGAGGAGGCACCGTCACTGTGAGCGCACTGAACAAGGCCAAGGGCTTCAAGAAGTCCAAGACCGGTACGTATCTGTCGATCGGCACCACCGCGTTCGGCGCGGTCTCCGTGCTCAAGCAGGCCAGGCTGGCCCGCACCGAACACGACACGCTCCGCCTCGTGGACGCCGTCGTCTCCGCCGCTGCCATCGCCACCGGCGTCGCGCTGCTCCTGCGGGAGCTCAAGCGCCTCGGCGACGACGACGTCCTGCTGGGCTGAGAGGGAAAGTTTCACCGTGACTGTCACTACCGACCTGGTGTCGTACGAGGAAGCCCTCGCGACGTACGACCCCGTCATGGGCCTCGAGGTCCATGTCGAGCTGGGCACCAAGACCAAGATGTTCTGCGGCTGCTCGACCACCCTCAAGCAGGGCGCGAACAGCCAGACCTGCCCGACCTGCCTCGGCCTGCCCGGCGCGCTGCCGGTCGTGAACGAGATCGGCGTCGAGTCCGCCATCAAGATCGGCCTCGCGCTGCACTGCGAGATCGCCGAGTGGTGCCGCTTCGCCCGGAAGAACTACTTCTATCCGGACATGCCGAAGAACTTCCAGACCTCCCAGTACGACGAGCCGATCGCCTTCAACGGCTATCTGGACGTCCAGCTGGAGGACGGCGAGGTCTTCCGCGTGGAGATCGAGCGCGCCCACATGGAGGAGGACACCGGCAAGTCCACCCACGTGGGCGGCGCGACGGGCCGTATCCACGGCGCCTCGCACTCGCTCCTGGACTACAACCGCGCCGGCATCCCGCTCATCGAGATCGTCACCAAGCCCATCGAGGGCGCGGGCGAGCGGGCCCCCGAGGTCGCCAAGGCGTACGTCGCCGAGCTGCGCGAGCTGATCAAGGCGCTCGGCGTCTCCGAGGCCCGCATGGACAAGGGCCAGATGCGCTGTGACGTGAACCTCTCGCTGCGCCCCAAGGGCCAACAGGAGTTCGGCACGCGCAGCGAGACGAAGAACGTCAACTCGCTGCGTTCCGTGGAGCGCGCCGCCCGCTTCGA
This sequence comes from Streptomyces sp. NPDC031466, assembly GCF_055581265.1. NCBI lineage: Bacteria > Bacillati > Actinomycetota > Actinomycetes > Kitasatosporales > Streptomycetaceae > Streptomyces > Streptomyces sp. NPDC031466. The sequence goes on along the minus strand of NZ_JBVIJT010000017.1, from coordinate 61,013 downwards.
GATCCAGCGCCACGCGGCGGTGCTCTCCTCCGGCGGCACGATCCTCCAGGAGACCCGCCACTTCCACGAGGAGGACGGCTCCACGACCTCCGGCCGCATCAAGGACAACGCCGAGGACTACCGGTACTTCCCGGAGCCCGACCTGGTCCCCGTGGCCCCCTCCCGGGAGTGGGTCGAGGAGCTGCGCGCCGGTCTCCCGGAGCTGCCGCGACTGCGCCGCAACCGGCTCCGCGAGGAGTGGGGCATCTCCGAGCACGACATGCAGTCGATCCTCAACGCCGACGCCATCGGCCCGATCGTCGCCACCATCAACGCGGGCGCGGACGCCGCGTCGGCCCGCAAGTGGTGGATGGGTGAGCTGGCCCGGCACGCCAACGAGCAGGGCGTGGACCTCGGCGCGCTGGCGATCACGCCGGAGCACGTCGCCCGCGTGACGGAGCTGGTCGCCGCGGGCGACCTGAACGACAAGCTGGCCCGCCAGGTCATCGAGGCCGTCCTGAAGGGCGAGGGCACGCCGGACGAGGTCGTCGAAAAGCGCGGCCTGAAGGTCGTCTCGGACGAGGGCGCGCTCACCGCCGCCGTCGACGAGGCCATCGCCGGCAACCCGGGCGTCGCGGACAAGATCCGCGGCGGCAAGGTCGCCGCGGCCGGGGCGCTGGTCGGCGCGGTCATGAAGGCCACCCGTGGCCAGGCCGACGCGGCCCGCGTCAAGGAGCTGATCCTGGAGAAGCTGGGCGTCAGCGAGGGCTGAGGCTCTCCACCGTCCGCGTGAGGGGGCGGCGCACCCGGCAGGGGCGCCGCCCCCTCACCCGTACCCGCAAGGCCCGGCGGGAGCACGGTCACCCGGTCCCGCGCGCTGCGAACGGCTCGAAGAACATGTGCTCCAACGGGTCCTGATCCGGGCGCAGTCCGGGAAAGCCGGCGGTGCCCGGTCCGTCGCCGCGCAGCCAGTTCAGCAGCGTCCCGGTGAAGTTCCCCGGCAGTGGCGGGCCCTGGTCGGCGTGCCGTGGATCGACGGCGACGCGCCACTGGTCGGGCTCGCCCTCGGCGCACCAGCCGATCACGTCCCCGTCGATGGTCGAGGCGAACGGCAGGAAGCCGCCGGGCTCGGGCCAGGCGGGCATGGGGTAGTACTGGGGGTGCGCCTCGCGCAGGGCGCGGTAGCCCTCCAGCATCTCCTCGGCGCCGGCCGCGAGCCCGAAGCGGCCCGCCAGGTCCAGGGGGGCGGGCATGTCCAGCCACCAGCTCCAGTTCCCCGCGCCGTACCGCTCGGTGAGGGCCATGAAGTCCGTGGGGAGCCGGGTACCGAGCCGGGCGAAGACCTGCTCCCACGTCCCGGTGCCCAGATGGGGCGTCAGGGGCGGGGGTATGAGCGCGGTGACCGCCGCCAGGCCCTCGCCCTCGGTGAGCGCGGCGTGCTGGCGCGCGTCCACGTACGTGCCCCGGGGCGGCGGGGCCCAGGGGCCGGCACCGGCCAGCGGCGCCCAGGCGTGGACGGCCACACCGTCCCGGGCGGCCGCGCTGTCGTGGACGGCCGCCGACAGCACGTCCAGCAACGGGACTTCGTACGACGCCCAGGGCTCGGCCTCACCGACGGCGATGGACGTGGTCAGGAGCACCACCGGCCACGCGTCCGGGTCCTTGGAGACCGAGGTGTCCCAGAACAGGTGGTCGCCGCCCGCCGTCGTGGCGAGGGCGAGGAGGCCGCCCTCTTCTGGCAGGAAGCGGCGCCGCTCCCGGGTGAACATGTTCGGCCGGATCGCGGAGTGACGGTGGGTCTCGACCACCCACGCCCCGTACTCATACCGCCCATCGGCGCTGACGCAGGGGGTGTGCAGGCGGATGGCCGCGGCGCCGCCACCTATCTCGACCGGGCCGTACGCCGACACCAGGGCCTTGTAGTCGGTCGGGAGCGGGACTTCCAGCCAGGCCTCCACGGCCGCCCAGTCGACGGCGGGCACGGCATCGGGCGGCGGCCCCAGCAGGTCCCTGAAGGCGGCGACGCGCTCGGTGATCTCCATGCCTCCGAGGATGGCACCCGCCACTGACAACGCCCCGAAAAGGGACATCGGGGCGCCGCCCGAGGGCCCCGCGTCCGGGACCTTTTGGACGTTCACCCCGACTTCGTCCCTCCGCCTTCACAAGGAAACCGGACGTCACTAGCGTCCCCGCCGAAGAGATCAATGGATCAGCGGAGAACCATTGACGCCGGCCAGGGCAACAGGGCCAGGACTACTGGGAGGTCACACGTGACTCCGGAGATTTCGCGCAGACGCCTGATGGCGGTCGGCGGCGGCGCGCTCGGTGCGGCCGCCGCCGGTTCCTTCCTGCCGCCCTCGCTGCAGGAGGCGCTCGCGCACGAGCCGCCGCGGGGCGGTGGCCTCGACTCGATCGAGCACGTCGTGATCCTGATGCAGGAGAACCGTTCCTTCGACCACTACTTCGGCTCGCTGCGCGGGGTGCGCGGCTTCGGCGACCGCAACGCCATCCGGCTGCCGAGCGGTACGTCCGTGTTCGAACAGCCCGACGCCTCGCGCACCGTCCTGCCCTTCCCCGTCCGCGAGGCCGCCAGGACGCAGCGCAAGGACCTCCAGTACATCGGCGACCTGGACCACTCCTGGGGCGGCGGCGCCAAGGCCTGGCACGGCGGCTGGATGGACGGCTGGGTCACCGCCAAGACGGCGGCCACCATGGCGTACTACACGCGCGAGGACATCCCGCTGCACTACGAACTCGCCGACACCTTCACCGTCTGCGACGCCTACCACTCCTCCATCCACACCTCCACCAGCCCCAACCGCAACCACCTGTGGAGCGGCAGGACGGGTTACGAGGCGAACGGCAAGCGGGCCGTCGGCAACGACGCGTACGCCGAGGGCACCCACCCCGGATACGGCTGGGGCACGTACGCCGAACGCCTGGAGAAGGCGGGCGTGAGCTGGCGGACGTACACGGAGTGGGAGAACTTCACCGACAACCAGATCGAGTTCTTCACCACCTTCAAGGCCATCGCCCGCAAGGCCCTGGCCAAGACCGGCCTCACCTACATGGAGGCCTTCTACGCCAAGGTGCGCGACGCCGCGGACGAGACCGCGCGCGCCGAGCTGCTCGCCACCCTGGAAGAGGGGGTGGCCACGCTGAGCAAGCACGAGCGGTCGCTGTTCGAGCGCGGCCTGCGGCGGGTGCCGACCGGGAAGCTCGCCGAGGAGTTCGCCAAGGACGTCGCGGGCGGCAAGCTGGCGCACGTCACCTATCTGGTGCCTTCCGCGCTGGATTCCGAGCACCCCAGCGTCTCCTCGCCGATCCACAGCGCGACCATCGTCTACAAGATCCTCGACGCGCTCGCCTCCCACCCCGAGGTGTGGCGCCGTACCGCCGTGTTCATCAACTACGACGAGAACGACGGCTTCTTCGACCACGTCCCGCCGCCCGTGCCCGGCGGCGAATCGCCCGAGGAGAAGGAGGAGCGCTGGGAAGGCAGGCCGACCGGGCTCGGCGTGCGCGTGCCGATGCTCGTCGTCTCGCCGTGGACCGTCGGCGGCTACGTCTGCTCCGAGGTGTTCGACCACACCTCCGTCGTGCGCTTCCTGGAGAAGTGGACCGGCGTGCGGGAGCCCAACATCAGCGCCTGGCGGCGCAAGGTCACCGGTGACCTCACCGGCGCCTTCGACTTCCGGCGCGCCCACCGCCGCCCGGACGTCGAGCGGCCGGGCCCCATCCCGGCCTTCACCGGACGCTGGCGGCCGCAGCCGCCCCTGGAGCAGTCCATGCCGGTCCAGGAGCCCGGCGTCCGGCGCGCCCGCCCGCTGCCGTACCAGCCCGACGCGGACGCGCGGCCCGGCGAGGACGGCTCGCTCACCGTGCGGCTGCGCAACGGCGGCAGCTCCAGCGCGCACTTCGCGCTCTACCCCTACGCCGGCGAGTTCCCCCTCCCGCAGCACCAGGACGTCGTCCGCAAGGGCTCCTGGACGGTGCCGGTGCCGGGCGGCACGTACTCCTTCACCGTCACCGGGCCGAACGGCTTCCGGCGCGAGTTCGCGGGCGGCAAGCCGGGCAGCACCGGCCAGGACGGTGGCGCGCGGCTCGCCTCCGCGATCACCCGCCGCGAGATCCACCTCACCCTCGCCAACCGCGGCCGCCGCGAGCTGGTCTTCACGGTCAAGCCGCTCGGCTACGTGGACGAGGACGACCTCAGGCGCCGCACCCGCACCGTCCGCGTCAAGGCGGGCGGCAGCCGCACCGTCGCCTGGCACACCGACGACGAGCACGGCTGGTACGACGTGGAGGTCACCGCCGACCGCGACACCGCCTTCCGCCGCCGCCTCATGGGCCACATCGAGAACGGTCGGGCGAGCGTCTCGGGCTGACGACCGGCACGCACGGGTGCGCGGAGCGTTCCGGAGACCTCCGCGCACCCCTTGTGCCCTTGTGAGGAAGGCCACGAAACGGACAAAGGATCTTCCGAGGCTGTCAAGGTGTTCCCGGCGCTCATACCGCCCTTCAAGTGTTCTTTGCGGGCTGTTCAGTTGATTCACTGCTGTTCCCGATAAAGATCCACGAATCACCCAGGGAGCCAGTACGTGGCAGCACTCGCACGGTGGTGCGTCAGGCACCGCCTTCTCGCCGTCCTGCTCTGGCTCCTCGCGCTCGGCGGCGCCGCGAGTGCCGCGGCCGTCGCCGGGTCCGCGTACTCCAACGACTACGAGGTCCCCGGCACCGAGTCCGGCCGGGCGGCCCAGCTCCTGGACAAGGCGTTCCACGGCCTCGGTGGCGACAGCGACACCGTCGTCTGGCACACCGGCCCCGGCGCCTCGGTCCGTGCCGCCGACGTCGAGCGGACCATGTCCGCGACCCTGGACAAGATCGCCGAACTGCCCGCCGTGGCCTCGGTGACCGGCCCCTACGACCCGCGGGGCGCGAGCCAGATCAGCCCGGACGACCGCACCGCCTACGCCACCGTCACCTTCCGGGAACAGGCCGACAAGGTCGAGACGGCGCAGGCGCAGGCGGTCGTCGACACGGCCGAGGCCGCCGAGTCCGACGAACTCCAGGTCGAGCTGGGCGGCACCGCCATCGGGCTCACCGAGTCCAAGAACGCCGAGGTCGCCGAGATCATCGGGGTCGGCGTCGCCGCCGTCGTCCTCTTCCTCGCCTTCGGCTCGCTCGCCGCCTCCGCCCTGCCCATCGCGACCGCCCTGGTGTCCGTCGGCACCGCCTACGCGGGCATAGTGCTGCTCGGCCATGTGATGACCGTCGCCGACTTCGCCCCGATGCTCGGCACGCTCATCGGCCTGGGCGTCGGCATCGACTACGCCCTGTTCATCGTCACCCGGCACCGCAAGGGCCTCAGACGCGGCCTGCCCGTGGCCGAGGCGGCCGAGCGTGCCGTCGCCACCACCGGGCGCGCCGTCGTCTTCGCCGGCGCCACCGTCTGCATCGCCCTGCTCGGCATGCTCATACTGCGGCTCGGCTTCCTCAACGGCGTCGCGATCGCCGCCTCGCTGACCGTCGTCCTCACCGTCGCCGCGTCCGTGACCCTGCTGCCGGCGCTGCTCTCCTGGATCGGGCCGCGCGCCCTCAGCCGCCGCGAGCGCCGCGCACTGGCCGAACACGGGCCGCAGCCGGAGCTGCCGACCGGGCTCGCCGCCCGCTGGGCCGCCTTCGTGGAACGCCACCCGAAGCTCCTCGGCGGTGTCGCGGTCCTGGTCATGGCCGTGCTCGCGCTGCCCACCCTCACCCTGCACCTGGGCACGTCCGACCAGGGCAACAACCCGGCCACCGCCACCACCCGGCAGGCCTACGACCTGCTCGCCGACGGCTTCGGGCCCGGTGTCAACGGCCCTCTGACCCTGGTCAGCGAGGTCTACGGCGCGGGCGACCGCAACGCCCTGACCGACCTCGGCACGACGCTGGCATCGACCGAGGGCGTCGCCTCCGTGAGCCCGGTGACGTACGACGAAGCCGGCCGCACGGCCTTCCTCACCGTCCTGCCCGACACCTCCCCGCAGTCCGGGACGACCAGCGACCTCGTCGACCGGCTGCGCGAGGACGTGCTGCCCGCGGCCGAGGCGGACAGCTCGCTGGACGTGGCGGTCGGCGGGGTCACCGCCGGCTACGACGACTTCGCGGAGATCATCGTCGCGAAGCTGCCGCTCTTCGTGGGCGTCGTGATCGGCCTCGGCTGCGTCCTGCTCCTGCTCGCCTTCCGCTCCCTCGGCATCCCGCTGAAGGCCGCCGCGATGAACGTCGCCGCCGTCGCCTCCGCGTTCGGGATCGTCGTCACGGTCTTCCAGTGGGGCTGGGGGAGCGAGCTGCTCGGGCTCGGCAGGGCCGGGCCGATCGAGCCTTTCCTGCCCGTGATCATGGTCTCCGTCCTCTTCGGGCTCTCCATGGACTACCAGGTGTTCCTGGTCAGCCGCATGTACGAGGAGTGGCTGGAGACCGGCGACAACCGGCGCGCGGTGCGGGTGGGCCTCGCCGAGACGAGCCGCGTGATCAACTCCGCGGCGGTGATCATGATTTCGGTCTTCCTCGCCTTCGTCCTCAGCGGCGACCGGGTCATCGCGATGTTCGGCATCGCCCTCGCGGCGGCCGTCGCGCTCGACGCCTTCGTCCTGCGGACCCTGCTGGTCCCCGCGCTCATGCACCTGCTCGGCAACGCCAACTGGTGGCTGCCGCGCCGCCTGGACCGCCTGCTGCCGCGCATCAGCATCGAGCCGCCCGAATGTCGCTCGAACCCGCGCGACGCGCGTGCGAAGATCCCCGGACGGCGTGTGCCCCACGCGCCACCTGTGGACGTGAGTGGATCCGAGGAGCGGGATGTTCACGATATCGCTGGGCGACGACGCTGAGCTGCGGCCCATCGAACCCTGGCAGGCCCGGGAGTTCTTGGCGCACGTGGAGCGGGCCCGGGAGTACGCCGGGCCCTGGGTGCCCTTCACCGTGACCGTCCAGGACCTCGACAGCGCGCGGGAGCACCTCCAGCGGTACGCCGACAAGCAGGCCGCCGACACCGGGCGCCTCTACGGCATCTGGCTGGCGGGCACGCTCGTCGGCGGCGTGCTCTTCCGGATCTTCGACACCGGTACCGAGAGCTGCGAGCTGGGCGTCTGGCTGGAGCCCTCGGCCGCCGGGCGCGGACTGGTCAACAAGGCCTCCCGGATCGTCGTCGACTGGGCCGTCGAGGAACGGGGCATGCACCGCGTCGAGTGGCTGGTCTCCTCCCGCAACGACCGCAGCAAGGCCGCCGCCGCGCGGCTCGGCTTCACCCGGGACGGCGTGCTGCGGGAGAGCTTCCCCTGGCAGGGAGTGCGCCACGACATGGAGGTGTGGTCGGTGCTCGCACCCGAGTGGCGGGCGGCCCGGGACACCGCCGCGCCCGTCGGCGGCGTTCGTTAAGACGGCTCTCAGACTGCGTCCGTACGGTGCGGCGCATGGGTACAAAGACGCAGGACGCGGCCGGGGCCAAGGACGCCACCGGGACCGAGGAAGTGACCGGGCCCGACGAGGCGACCGGGGCCGGGAAGGCGGCCCCGCCCGTCCCGGCGGGGAACGCCGCGACCGCCGAGTACGACACCGCCGACGTCGAAGGGGCGGTTGATCCCGAGGCGGAGGGGGCCGCCGACCCCGAGGCGGAAGGTGCCGCCGAGACCGTCCCCACGCCCGGTAAGGCCGCCGGGGTGGGCCAGGGCGCCGCCGCCGTCGTCTCCGCCGCCCTCGGCGTGATCGGCCTCTCCGGCGGCTGGCTCGGCACGGTCGCCGCGGCCCGCTCCAACATCGTGGGGCAGTTGGAGACGGCCCGGTCCGCGAACGTCGCCGACCAGATCCAGGCCCTGTACGGCGACTCCTGGAAGATCACCGCGCTGATCGCCGGCATCTTCGCCCTCACCGCCCTGGTCACCGGCTTCGTGGTCCTCGTCAGGCCCGCGTTCGGCACCCCCGGCCAGGAGCAGGCACCGTGGATCAAGTCCGTGGCATGGGCGGGCGTCGTGCTCGGCGTGATCGGGCTGATCCTCGCCGTCGCCAAGTACACGGACCTGCTGCTCGGCCTCCCGTCGGCACCTTCCTGAGGCGCGTACGGAGGACATGGGCACCGGATAAGGCAGGGGCGGGTCAGGGGCTAAGGCCCCCGGCCCGCCCCTCGCCGCGTCTAAGGCCCCCCGCCCCTCGCAGATGCGGCACTCGCCCGATGTGAGGGACCCCCCTGGGAGAAGAAAGTAGAGACATCGCAGAGAGCGATGGGAAAGCCGATCACCCAAGGGGTACGAGATGTTCGAGTACGAGATGCACCAGCTCCGCGCCGCCGACCTCACCCGCCAGGCCGACCGGGGCCGCCTGCTCGCCGAGGCCCGCAAGAACCGCGCCGCCGCCCGTCGAGCGGCCCGCCAGGACGCGGAGGGGCGGGTGAACGCACACATGTGGAGGGCCCGCTTCACCCGGGCCGCCTGAGGTGGACCGGCCCCTGACCTGGTCCACCCAGCGAAAATGGGGTGCCGCACCGTCCGCGCACTGTGCGATGCTCGCGGGCGTGGAAACCAGGTCCGTGAGCCCGGTGTTCGTCGGTCGCACCGACGAACTGGCCGTATTGAACGAAGCACTCGCCCGCGCCACGGGCACCCCGCTCCAAGGAGCCGGGGGCCCGGGCACGGGCGAGCCGCAGGCATTGCTGCTCGGCGGCGAGGCAGGCGTCGGAAAGACCCGCCTCGTCGAGGAGTTCACGGCGGCCGCCGAGCAACAGGGCGCCGTCGTCGCACTCGGCGGCTGCGTGGAGATCGGGGCCGACGGCCTGCCGTTCGCCCCCTTCTCCACCGCCCTGCGCGCCCTGCGCCGCCGGCTCCCCGACGAACTGGCCGCGGCGGCCGAGGGCCAGGAGGAGGAACTGGCCCGCCTCCTGCCGGAATTGGCGGGCGCCGCCCCGCACGGCCGCGACTTCCGGGCCACCCGGTCCGACGAACAGGACATGGCGCGGCTGTTCGAGCTGACCGCCCGCCTCCTGGAGCGCCTCTCCCGCGAACGCACCGTCATCGTCGCCCTGGAGGACCTGCACTGGGCCGACGCCTCGACCCGCCACCTCCTCGCCTACCTCTTCCGCACCCTGCGCGGCGGCCGCCTCGTCCTGCTCGCCACCTACCGCGCCGACGACATCCACCGCCGCCACCCACTGCGCCCCCTGCTCGCCGAGCTGGACCGGCTGCGCACGGTCCGGCGCGTCGAACTCGGCCGCTTCAGCAAGGACGAGGTCGCCCGGCAGATGGCCGGCATACTCTCCGCCGAGCCCGAACAGGCCCTGGTGGACGACATATTCGACCGCTCCGACGGCAACGCCTTCTTCGTCGAGGAACTCGCGGTCGCCGCCGCGGGCGGCAGCTGCGCGGGCCTCACCGACTCCCTGCGCGACCTGCTCCTCGTCCGCGTCGAGGAACTCCCCGAGGACACCCAGCGGGTGGCGCGGATCGTCGCCGAGGGCGGCTCGACCGTCGAGTACGAACTGCTCGCCGAGGTCGCCGGACTCGGCGAGGACGACCTGATCGAGGCGCTGCGCGCCGCCGTCGGCGCCAACATCCTGCTCGCCTCACCGGAGGGCGACGGCTACCGCTTCCGCCACTCCCTGGTCCGCGAGGCCATCAGCGACGACCTGCTGCCCGGCGAGCGCTCCCGCATCAACCGCCGCTTCGCCGAGGCCCTGGAGGCCGATCCCGGGCTCGTCGCCGCCGACCAGCGCGCCGCCCGCCTCGCCAGCTACTGGTACCACGCGCACGACGCCGCCAAGGCCCTGCCCGCCGTCCTGCGCGCCTCCGTGGAAGCCCGCCGCCGGCACGCCTACGCCGAGCAACTGCGCCTGCTGGAGCGGGCGATGGAGCTGTGGGACGACGCCCCCGACGCCGTACGCGAGGAACTGCGCCCCGCCGACTACGTCGAGGGCTACCCCGCCTGCGGCTGCGACCCCGCCACCACCCCGCTGCGCTTCTTGGACCTGATGGCCGAGGCCACCGTCGCCGGGCGCCTGTGCGGCGAACGCGACCGCGCCCTGAAGATCACCAAGCGCGCCCTGCGGCTGCTGGAGGGCGACGACGACCCGCTGCGGGCCGCCTGGTTCTGGGTCTCGCGCTCCCGCCTCGTCTCCACCCTCGGCCGCGGCGACGGCTGGGACGAGATCGCCAAGGCCCAGGAGCTGATGCGCGGCCTGCCGCCCTCCGAGGTGCACGCGGACGTGCTCGTCCACCGCGCCTCCTGGGGCATGCTGCACGACCCGGGCCCCGAGACGCTCGCCGCCGCCGAACGGGCCGTCGAGTACGCCCGCATGGTCAAGGCCGACACCATTGAACTGAACGCCCGGCTCACCCGCGGCAACCTCCTCATCGAGGCGGGCGACCCGGAGAGCGGCCTCGCCGAGATGTACGAGGTCAGGGACCGCGTCGTCGAACAGGGCCTGGTCACCGACCTCAGCCGCGCCCACATCAACCTCCCCTCCGCCCTGGAGGGCGCCGGCCGTTCCGCCGAGTCCGTGAAGGTCTCGATGGAGGGAATCGAGTTCTGCCGGAAGTACGGCCTGGTGGACACCGAGGGCTGGGTGTGGGCCAACGCCGCCGAGTCCCTCATCACCCTCGGCCGCTGGGACGAGGCCACCGAGGCCGTCGCCCAGACGTACCGCCGTGTGCAGAGTTCCAAGCCCCGGGGCTCCGCCGCCCAGTGCTCCGCGCGCATGGCGCTCTTCCGCGGCGACCTCGACGCCGCCATCCGGCACCTCCAGACCGCCTGCCACCACTACGGCAGCCACGACCCGCAGCCGCAGTACATCCTGCCGCTGGCCCGCATCTCCCTGGGCATCGCGGCGGCCGAGGGCCGCGTCCTGGACGGCCGCGCCGAGCTGGAGCGCGCCCTCGCCACCGGCTTCCCCGTCGGCACCCACCGCTACGGCTGGCCCCTGCTGCTCGCCGCCGCCACCATGGAGGCCGACGCCCGCGGCCTGCCCGCCGCCGAACCCGGCCGCCCCGCCGTCATCGCACACATCCGCGCCGCCGCCAAGGCCCTCGCCACCCCCCTTCCGCTCTGGCGGGCCTACGACGAGTGGACCCGCGCCGAGCTACTGCGCTCCGAGGGCCGCGACGGCTGTGCCGACTGGTCCGCCGTGGTCGCCGCCGTCGAAGTGCTCGACCGCCCCTACGACCTCGCCCGCGTCCGGCTGCGCCTCGCCGAGGCCCTGCTGGCCCCGGACGGCACCGACCGCGAGCGCGCCGCCCAGCTCCTGCGCCAGGCCGGGGAGGTGGCGCATGGCCTCGGCGCGCGACCGCTCATGGAGGCGATCACCGGCCTCGCCCAACGGGCCCGCCTCACCCTGAACCCCGCCGAGGCCGTGCCCGCCGACGCACCGGCCGACCCCGCCGAGGCGCTCGGGCTGACCAGCCGCGAGCGGGACGTCCTGCGGCTCGTCGCGGTGGGCCGCAGCAACCGCCAGATAGCCGAGGAACTCTTCATCTCCCCCAAAACGGCGAGCGTCCACGTCTCCAACATCCTCGCCAAGCTGTCCGTCACCGGCCGGGGCGAGGCGGCGGCCCTCGCCCACCGGCTGCGCCTGTTCCCGCCCGCGAGCCGGGTCTGACCTGCGCCTTTCGGCTCCCGGCCGGTTCAAGGCGGCCTCACTTACGCTTGACGACAGGAACTCGGCTCACAGGAGGCGCAGTGTTCAACGCGATCGAGGCGCTGTTCGCGCCGGGACGCAAGCACACCGACGACGAGCAGAAGCGTCTGGAGATGACCCGGGTCGACCTCGCCGACGGCGACCCGGGGCGCGGACCGATCGACCTGTCGTCCGGCAAGGTGGTCGTCAAAGCCCCTGTGCCCGCGCCCCGCGCGGACGACACCCCGACGACGGACGACCGGACAGCCGACGCGGACCGAGCGGACTGAGCCACCCCGCTCACCCCGCTCGCCCCCGGAGCGAGGCCCCCCGCGGCCCGCGACGTCACTCCACCTCCACTTCCAGGATCCTGTCGTCGCCCTTCTTCGGCGTGCCCCGCGAGTCCGTCTCGCTCGTGACGAGCCACAGCTTGTCGCCGCCCGCCGAGAGCACCGTGCGCAGCCGGCCGTGCTCGCCCTTGAGGAAGGACTGCGGCTCCGGCTCACCCGCCACGCCCCGCACCGGGACGCGCCACAGCCGCTCGCCGCGCAGGCCCGCCAGCCAGATCGACCCCTCGGCGTAGGCGACACCGCTCGGTGAGGCCTCGGAGGTCTTCCACTGGGCCACCGGATCGCGGAAGCCCTTCTCGCCGCCCCTGCCCTCGGCCTTCGGCCAGCCGTAGTTGCCGCCGGCCTTGATCTCGTTCAGCTCGTCCCAGGTGTCCTGGCCGAACTCCGAGGCCCACAGCCGCTTCTGTTCGTCCCAGGCCAGACCCTGCACATTGCGGTGGCCCAGCGAGTAGACGGGAGAGCCGTCGAAGGGGTTTCCGGGGGCGGGCTCCCCGTCCGGGGTGAGCCGCAGGATCTTGCCGCCGAGCGACTTCTCGTCCTGCGCCAGATCCGTGTCGCCGGTCTCGCCCGCACCCGCGTACAGCATCTTGTCCGGACCGAAGGCGATCCGGCCGCCGTTGTGGATCATGCCCTTGGGGATGCCCTTGAAGACCGTGTCGGGCGCCCCGAGTTGCTCGCCCTGGGGCTTCTTCTCGTCGTAGAGCAGCCGGGCGACACGGTTGTCGGACTCGGTGGTGAAGTACGCGTACACCATGTGGTCCGAGGCGTACGAAGGGGAGAGCGCGAGGCCCATCAGGCCGCCCTCGCCACCGGGGGAGACGCCCGGCACCGCGCCCAGCTCCGTCTTCTTGCCCGTGGTGGCGTCCACCCGGGTGATCGTCCCCTCGTCGCGCGAGGAGACCAGGAGGTCCCCGCCGGGCAGCGCGGCGAGACCCCACGGGGAGGCGAGGCCCGTGGTGAGAGTGCGGGTGACCTTCGCGGAGCCCTTCGCCGCAGGGGGCTCGGCGCCCGGCCCGCCGGTCGGTGACGTGCTCGGGCTCCGCCTTCCGGCCGGGCTCTCGCGGTGGTCGGTCCCGTCCTTGCCCCCGGACGAACAGCCGGCCGCGAGGACGAGGGTGGCAGCGGTCAACACGGCCGTGACAGCGGGTCGTTGCACGATCAGGGTCCCTTCTACGCAGCGCTTTCCCCGTTCATACACCGCTCGTGCCCCGCGGGATCCCATTGCGCCGCACGGGAGGGCGCGCGGCGCGCGGACCGCCGTCGCCCGCGCCCTCAGTCCCACGACCCCAGCGCCGCCGGCAGCGCCTCGATGTCCGCCAGGTCCGCCGAGGTCAGCCGCACCCCGGCCGCCCCCGCGTTCTCCACCGCCCAGCGCGCGCGCTTGGCCCCGGGGATCGGGACCACGTGCCGCCCCTGGGCGAGCACCCACGCGAGCGCCACCTGCGCCGGGGTCGCCCCGTGCCGCTCCGCGACCCGGCGCAGCCCCACCACCAGCGGCTGGTTGGCCGCCATCATCTCGGCGGTGAAGCGGGGGTGGCGGGCCCGCAGGTCGTCCGGTTCGAAGCCCTGGCCGGGTGTCAGCGTCCCGGTGAGGAAACCATTCCCCAGCGGCATCGCGGCGAGGAACCCCACCCCCCGCGCCACGCACCACGGCAGCAGCTCGTCCAGCGCCTCGGGCGACCACACCGACAGTTCGGCCTCGACCGCGCTCACCGGAAAGACCTGCTGGACGCGCTCCAACTGGCGGATCGTCACCTCGTGCAACCGGGCCGGGGGCCGTCCCGCGACCGTTCGCCGATGGGCCCGGGCCCCCACCGCGCACAGCCCGAGAGCCCGCACCTTCCCGGCGGCGACCAGCTCGGCCATGGCGCCCCACGTCTCCTCGATGGGCACCTCGGGGTCGGCGCGGTGCAACTGGTAGAGGTCGATGGTGTCGATCTGGAGCCGCCGCAGCGAGGCGTCGCAGGCCCGCTTGACATAGGCCGGGCGGCCGTTGGCGACGATGTGCTGCTCGCCCACCAGCAGCCCGCACTTGGTCGACACGAACGCCTCGGCCCGCCGCTCCCGGAGCACCCGGCCGACCAACAGCTCGTTGGTGAAGGGCCCGTACATGTCCGCGGTGTCCAGGAGCGTCACCCCGGGGCCCGCGGCGCCGGTGGTGTCCAATGCGGCGTGCACGGTGCGCAGCGACGCGTCGCCGCGCTGCCGCGAGCCGGTGTATGCCCAGCTCATCGGCATGCAGCCAAGTCCGACGGCGCCCACTTCGAGCGCCCCCGCGCCGATCGTCCTGCGCTCCACCTGCCCGTACCCTCCCACTCCCCGTCCGGAGATCACCCAAACTAGCCGCTGGCGCCCGGCGCCCGACCGCGGCCTCCCCACGGACGGCACATGACCTGGCGCATTAGCCTCCAGGGCATGACGACAGACGTATGGCTTCCGTTCGAAGCAGACGAGATCCAGGGCCTGCCCGACGCGTCGAAGGCCGGGTTCGACTACCGCCACTGGGACGGCGGCGCGGACTTCCCCGCCGACCCGGCCGACTGCGTCTTCTACGCGGTGCCCTACATGAAGGCCGCCGAGATCGCCGTGCGCCCCCTGCCCGCGATGACCTCGCTGCGCGTCGTGCAGACCCTGACCGCCGGCATCGACCACGTGCAACCCGGGCTCCCGCGGCTGGCGCCCGGCGTGCAGGTGTGCAACGCCCGAGGGGTGCACGAGGCCAGCACCGCCGAACTCGCCCTCACCTTGATCCTCGCGTCGCTGCGCGGTGTCCCGCGCTTCGTCGAGGGACAGCGGCGCCAGGAGTGGCGGTCCGGTTTCTACCCGGCGCTCGCCGACAAGTCCGTGCTCATCGTGGGCCACGGAGCCATCGGTTCCGCCGTCGAGGACAGGCTCACCCCCTTCGAGTGTGCGCGGGTGGCGCGCGTCGCGCGCTCTGCCCGTGACACAGAGCGCGGCCCCGTGCATCCGCTCACCGAGCTGCCCGCCCTGCTGCCCGAGGCCGACGTCGTCGTGCTCTGCACGCCCCTCACCGAGGACACCCGGGGCCTGGTGGACGCCGGTTTCCTGGCCCGCATGAAGGACGGCGCGCTGCTCGTGAACGTCGCCCGCGGCCCGGTGGTCGACACCGCGGCGCTCCTCGCCGAACTGGAGTCCGGCCGCTTGATCGCCGCCCTCGACGTGACCGACCCGGAACCGCTGCCCGCAGGTCACCCGCTGTGGCACGCTCCTGGAGTGCTCATCAGCCCGCACGTGGGCGGCTCCACGTCCGCCTTCCTGCCCCGCGCCCACCGTCTGCTCGCCGCGCAACTGACCCGGTTCGCCGAGGGCCGCCCTCTTGACAACGTCGTGCATCGGACGGCCGGTTGATCGTCTGAGGCCGTTCCGCGCACGCTACGCGCTCGTATATGTGCGCCCCGTGTTCACTTGCCCTCGGGCGGTCACGCAGCGTAGAGGTGCTATGTCCCTGCGTGACGGGCCTGGTGTATCGTCCCGACTGGGGATGCGCCGTGGACCATGCGGCGCCGGGGATGGGGACATCAGACTGCGAGGGGGGCGACAGGTGATGTACGGCCTATGGGCGGACGATCCGACGCGGCGGGAAAGCCGCCGCCGACTCTCACGTACCCCCTCCCGCGAGCGCGGGAGCGGCGACAGCCGCACGAGCGGCCGGAAGCGCGGGCGGCAGTGCCCGTGCTCTCCCGGCCGCCGCGGGGGCCGGACGGACCCGGGGCGGGCGCGGAGCGGAGCGGTCCGGTGAGCGCCCCGCCGAGCACCACCGTGCTGGAAGCGGGCCTCTCCTCGGCCCCGCGGCCCCCGAGGGCGCCGTCGGCCCGCCGCCCCGTGCCGGACGGTGGCGGACTCGCCCCCCAGTTCGCGCTGCTGCTGATCTGCTGCGCGTACGCCATGGGCTCCGCGATCGGCTGGGGATCACACCGACTCGCGCTGTTCATGGGCGACTTCGGGCTGAGCATCGCGGCGGCGGTCGCCGCCGTCTCCTGCTTCCGCTACTCCCGCACGCGGCGCAGCCGCTTCCGGCCCGCGTGGCTGCTCTTCGCCCTCTCCTCCGCCATGGCCTCCCTCGGCAACGCCGTCTGGGGCTGGTACGAGGTCGTGCTCCAGCAGGAGGTGCCGAGCCCCGGCCTCGCCGACCTGTTCTTCCTGTGCTTCGCCCCGCCCGCCATCATCGGCCTGCTCGTGCTGGCCAAGCGGCCGGTGACGAAGGCGGGCTGGGGCTGCCTCGCCCTCGACTCCTGGCTGATCGGGGGCTCGCTCCTCACGCTCTCCTGGAGTCTGGCCCTCGCGCACACCGCGCAGTTCGAGGGGCAGAGCGTCGCCCACGCCGCGCTCTCGCTCGCCTACCCGCTCCTGGACATCGCGCTGGTCAGCATGGTCCTCGCGCTGCACTTCAGGCGCTCGCCCGCCAACCGCACGGCGGTCAACACCGCGATCGGCGCGCTCGCCCTGACCGTCATGTGCGACGCGCTGTTCACCTCCCCGCTGCTGCACGCGAGCTACCGCTCGGGCCAGCTGCTGGACGCCGGCTGGTTCACCGGCTCGCTCCTGCTCGCCTACGCCCCCTGGACCGCGCCCTGGCAGGCGCGCGGCGCGGACGGGCCAGGCCCCGCGCAGGCGGGGGACGACAGCGGGCCCGAGGACGCGCGGACCGCGGCGACCCGGCCGATCGCGGGCTCGCTCGCCGCCCTCACGCCGTATCTCGCCGCCGCCGTCTGCACGTTGGGGATCCTCTACAACGTACTGAGCGGGCGCAGCGTCGACCGCGTGGTGCTCTTCACGGCCGGCACCGTCGTGCTCGCCCTCGTCGCACGCCAGGGCATCATGCTCCTGGACAACATCACCCTCACCCAGGAACTGGCCCAGAAGGAGAACCACTTCCGCTCCCTGGTCCAGGGCTCCAGCGACGTCATCATGATCGCCGCGCCGAACGGCATCCTGCGGTACGTGAGCCCGGCCGCCGCCGGGGTCTACGGCCGCGAGGCCGAGGAACTGGTGGGTTCCGAACTCGCTTCGCTCATACACCCCGAGGACCTCGGCAGAGTCGTCCACGAGGTCCGCAGGTTCCTCGCCGCCAACCCCGTCGAGGAGCCCACCACCCGCATCGAGTGCCGCTTCAGGTCCGGGACCGGCGACTGGCTGAACGTGGAGTCCACCGTCAACCGCCACCACGGCGGTCTGATCTTCAACAGCCGAGACGTCACCGAACGCGTGCGCCTCCAGGCGCAGTTGCAGCACAACGCCGAGCACGACCCGCTCACCGACCTGCCCAACCGCGCCCTGTTCACCCGGCGCGTGAGCCAGGCCCTGACCGGGCGCAGAGTGACCGACCGCGGCACGGCCGTGCTCTTCATCGACCTGGACGGCTTCAAGGCGGTCAACGACACCATCGGCCACCAGGCCGGCGACGAACTGCTCATCCAGGCGGCACGCCGACTCCAGGAGGCGGTGCGCTCGGGCGACACCGCGTCCCGGCTCGGCGGCGACGAGTTCGCGGCCCTCATCGTCGGCGACGGCACCAGGGACCAGACCGCCAGGGAGCAGCACATCTACGAACTCGCCGACCGGCTGAGAATCACCCTCTCCCAGCCGTACGCCATCGACGGCAACGACGTGCGCGTCGCCGCCTCCATCGGTGTGGCCTTCGCCGAACCGGGCATCGGGGCGGGCGAGCTGCTGCGCAACGCCGACCTCGCGATGTACCGCGCCAAGGCGGCGGGCAAGGGGCGCGTGGAGCTGTACGCCCCCCAGATGCAGGCCGACGTCGTCCGCAAGGCGCAGCTCGCCACCCGGCTGCGCTCGGCCCTGCACGAGGGTGAGTTCGCGCTGCTCCACCAGCCGGTGGTCTCCCTCGACGACGGCCGGATCACGGCGGTCGCCGCACAGGCCCGCTGGCGCTCGGCCCAGGGCATCCTCTTCACGCCGGCCGAGTTCCTGCGGGTGTCGGAGAACGGCGGCAGGGACGCCGGGCACGGCAGGGAGGGCGACCGCGCGGCCGAGCTGGGCCGCTGGATGCTCGAAGAGGCCGTGGCGCAGGCTGCCGAGCGCGGTGCCACGGGCCACGCGGTGCCGGTGGCCGTCCGTATGAGCGCACGCCGCCTCCTGGACCGCTCCATGCCCCTCGGCTCCATCGAGGCGCTCCTGACCCGGTACGGGCTGCCCTCCGGGGCGCTCATCATCGAGCTGGCCGACAGCGACCCCCGGGTCCCGCTGGACGACCTGGAGCGCCGGCTGACGGCCCTGCGCAGACTCGGTGTCCGCATCGCCCTGGACGGCTTCGGCAGCGGCTACGCCGCGATCACGGCGCTGCGCCGGCTCCCCGTCGACGTACTGAAGCTGGACCGGGGTCTGATCGAGGGCGTCGTGGAGTCCGCGCGGTTGCACAAGATCACCGCCGGTCTGCTGCGCATCGCGAACGACCTCGGGCTGCTCTCGGTGGCCGACGGTGTCGACCTGCCCGAACAGGTGGTCGCCCTGCGTGCGATGGGCTGCACACACGGGCAGGGCATGGCCTTCTCCGGGCCTCTCGACGAGTACCGGCTGCGCAGGGCCCTGACACTGGGGGAGTACCCGGTGCCGCGCGGTCCGGCCGAGCCGGTGCTCGCGGGCGGCCCCCCGGGGGCGTTCGTGAGCGGTGTCCCGGGCGTCTACGCCGGCGCGCCCTCAGGAGGGTTCACCGGCGGCCCGGCGGGGCCCTACGCGGGCGGTGCGGCGGGCGCCTACGCCGGAGGTCCCACGACCTTCACGGGCGGCCCCTCGGCCTACGCCCGTTCACATAATGAGACCCCCGTCCCACCTACTTGACACACCCTGCGTGCCGGGGGGAGGGTCAATGCCATGCGCACCCGAATTCTCGTACTTGGAAAGCGCGTCGGCTGAAGCTGGGAACGACCGGTCCGAACACCGGATCCCAGCGACCCGCACCCGGCGCGCTCCCCTCGCTTGCCTCACGGCACGAGGGGTTTTTTGTTGCACCGGCACCCGTCAAACCCCCGCGAAACACCCGCGAAAAACCTCAGCTTCGAGAAGAGAATGCCGATGACCGAGCAGGCCACCGGGGCCCACCACCCGCAGCCGCGGCCCCGATCCTCTGGACAGCAGTCCGCCACCGTCGAGCACGTCACGGGTGCGCAGTCCCTCATTCGTTCTCTTGAGGAGGTCGGGGCCGACACGGTGTTCGGCATCCCCGGCGGCGCCATCCTCCCGGCGTACGACCCGATGATGGACTCCACCCGGGTCCGGCACGTCCTGGTCCGCCACGAGCAGGGCGCGGGGCACGCGGCGACCGGTTACGCGCAGGCCACCGGCAAGGTCGGCGTCTGCATGGCCACGAGCGGCCCCGGCGCCACCAACCTCGTCACCCCGATCGCCGACGCCCACATGGACTCCGTCCCGCTGGTCGCGATCACCGGCCAGGTCGCCGCCAAGGCGATCGGCACGGACGCCTTCCAGGAGGCGGACATCGTCGGCATCACGATGCCGATCACCAAGCACAACTTCCTGGTCACCAAGGCCGAGGACATCCCGCGCACCATCGCCGAGGCCTTCCACATCGCCTCCACCGGCCGCCCGGGCCCCGTCCTCGTGGACATCGCCAAGGACGCCCTCCAGGCGCAGACGACGTTCTCCTGGCCGCCGCAGCAGGACCTGCCCGGCTACCGCCCGGTGACCAAGCCGCACGCCAAGCAGATCCGCGAGGCCGCCAAGCTCATCACCGCGGCCAAGCGCCCGGTCCTGTACGTCGGCGGCGGCGTCCTGAAGGCGCATGCCACCGCCGAGCTGAAGGTCCTCGCCGAGCTGACCGGAGCGCCCGTCACCACCACCCTGATGGCGCTCGGCGCGTTCCCCGACAGCCACCCGCTGCACGTGGGAATGCCGGGCATGCACGGTGCGGTCACCGCCGTCACCGCGCTGCAGAAGGCCGACCTGATCGTCGCCCTCGGAGCCCGCTTCGACGACCGCGTCACCGGCAAGCTGGACAGCTTCGCGCCGTTCGCGAAGATCGTCCACGCCGACATCGACCCGGCCGAGATCGGCAAGAACCGCGTCGCCGACGTGCCGATCGTCGGTGACGCCCGCGAGGTCATCGCCGACCTCGTCCAGGCCGTCCAGGCCGAGCACACCGAGGGTCACACGGGCGACTACTCCGCCTGGTGGAACGACCTCAACCGCTGGCGCGAGACCTACCCCCTCGGCTACACCGTGCCCGAGGACGGCTCGCTCTCCCCGCAGCAGGTCATCGAGCGCGTCGGCAAGCTCGCCCCGGAGGGCACGATCTTCGCGGCGGGCGTCGGCCAGCACCAGATGTGGGCCGCGCACTTCATCCAGTACGAGCAGCCCGCCACCTGGCTCAACTCCGGCGGCGCCGGGACCATGGGTTACGCGGTCCCCGCCGCGATGGGCGCCAAGGCCGGCATGCCCGACCGCACGGTCTGGGCGGTCGACGGCGACGGCTGCTTCCAGATGACCAATCAGGAGCTCACCACCTGCGCCCTGAACAACATCCCGATCAAGGTCGCCATCATCAACAACGGCGCCCTCGGGATGGTCCGCCAGTGGCAGACGCTGTTCTACAACCAGCGCTACTCCAACACCGTCCTGCACAGCGGTCCCGACGACATCGGCCCCAACAAGGGCACCCGCGTCCCCGACTTCGTGAAGCTGTCCGAGGCCATGGGCTGTGTGGCGCTGCGCTGTGAGCGGCCCGAGGACCTGGACAAGGTCATCGCCGAGGCCAACGCCATCAACGACCGTCCGGTCGTCGTCGACTTCATCGTCCACGAGGACGCCCAGGTGTGGCCGATGGTCGCCGCCGGCACCTCCAACGACGAGGTCATGGCCGCCCGCGGGGTCCGCCCCGACTTCGGCGACAACGAAGACGACTGAGACCGGACGCGAAAGAGAGACACACGAGTCATGTCCACCAAGCACACGCTCTCCGTCCTGGTCGAGAACAAGCCAGGTGTCCTCGCCCGGATCACCGCCCTGTTCTCCCGCCGCGGCTTCAACATCGACTCCCTCGCCGTGGGCGTCACCGAGCACCCCGACATCTCTCGCATCACCATCGTGGTGAACGTCGAGGACCTGCCGCTCGAACAGGTCACCAAGCAGCTCAACAAGCTCATCAACGTCCTGAAGATCGTCGAACTGGAGCCGGGCGCCGCCGTGGCGCGCGAACTCGTCCTCGCCAAGGTCCGCGCCGACAACGAGACCCGTTCCCAGATCGTCGAGATCGTCCAGCTGTTCCGCGCCAAGACCGTGGACGTGTCCCCGGAGGCCGTCACCATCGAGGCCACCGGCAGCAGCGACAAGCTGGAGGCCATGCTCAAGATGCTGGAGCCCTTCGGCATCAAGGAGCTGGTCCAGTCCGGCACCATCGCGATCGGCCGCGGCTCCCGCTCCATCACGGACCGCAGCCTGCGGGCGCTCGACCGCAGCGCCTGACCCGGGGCCCCGGCGCCCCTCTCGGATACCGAGACCCGAGAACTTCCCTCACCGGACCCGCCGTACGGTGGGACGCAACACCAGCACACATAGGAGATTCCCAGTGGCCGAGCTGTTCTACGACGACGACGCCGACCTGTCCATCATCCAGGGCCGCAAGGTCGCGGTCATCGGCTACGGCAGCCAGGGCCACGCCCACGCGCTGTCCCTGCGCGACTCGGGTGTCGACGTCCGCGTCGGTCTGCACGAGGGCTCCAAGTCCAAGGCCAAGGCCGAGGAGCAGGGCCTGCGCGTCGTCACCCCGGCCGAGGCCGCGGCCGAGGCCGACGTCATCATGATCCTGGTGCCGGACCCGATCCAGGCCCAGGTCTACGAGGAGTCCATCAAGGACAACCTCAAGGACGGCGACGCGCTGTTCTTCGGCCACGGCCTGAACATCCGCTTCGGCTTCATCAAGGCCCCCGAGGGCATCGACGTCTGCATGGTCGCCCCCAAGGGCCCGGGCCACCTGGTGCGCCGCCAGTACGAGGAGGGCCGCGGCGTCCCCTGTATCGCGGCCGTCGAGCAGGACGCCACGGGCAACGGCTTCCAGCTGGCGCTCTCGTACGCCAAGGCCATCGGCGGCACGCGCGCCGGCGTCATCAAGACGACCTTCACCGAGGAGACCGAGACCGACCTGTTCGGTGAGCAGGCCGTGCTGTGCGGCGGCACCGCCGCGCTGGTCAAGGCGGGCTTCGAGACGCTGACCGAGGCCGGCTACCAGCCGGAGATCGCCTACTTCGAGTGCCTGCACGAGCTGAAGCTGATCGTGGACCTCATGTACGAGGGCGGCCTGGAGAAGATGCGCTGGTCGGTCTCCGAGACCGCCGAGTGGGGCGACTACATCACCGGCCCGCGGATCATCACCGACGCCACCAAGGCCGAGATGAAGAAGGTCCTCGCGGAGATCCAGGACGGCACGTTCGCCAAGAACTGGATGGACGAGTACCACGGCGGTCTGAAGAAGTACGACGAGTACAAGAAGCAGGACGAGAACCACCTCCTGGAGACCACGGGCAAGGAGCTGCGCAAGCTCATGTCCTGGGTCGACGAGGAGGCCTAGTCCGCCCTGGGTCCGGGGCACCGCCCCGGACCCGCTCCTCGAACGCCGGAGGGGCTGATCTTTGGCTCTCCGGCGTTGTCCACCCCGTCCAGCCACGGATGGGTGATCCTTCCGAAGAGGCGCGTGCTGAACGCCTGTACGCCACTATGCTTCTGTTCAACATTCGCGTCGGGCCCACAGCGTCGTGCGTCTTCCACGCGGCAAGCACCCTCCACCGCCTGCGGCCGTCGGGACGGCCGTCCGCAATGGATCTGTGAGGACTCACGTGAGCACTGCTGCCACCGGCAAACCCGTCGTACTCATCGCTGAAGAGCTGTCGCCCGCCACCGTCGACGCCCTGGGGCCGGACTTCGAGATCCGGCACTGCAACGGCGGGGACCGCGCCGAGCTGCTGCCCGCGATCGCCGACGTCGACGCGATCCTGGTCCGCTCCGCGACCAAGGTCGACGCCGAGGCCATCGCCGTCGCCAAGAAGCTGAAGGTCGTCGCCCGCGCCGGCGTCGGCCTGGACAACGTCGACGTCTCCGCCGCCACCAAGGCCGGCGTGATGGTCGTCAACGCCCCGACGTCGAACATCGTCACCGCCGCCGAGCTGGCCTGCGGCCTGCTCCTGGCCACCGCGCGCAACATCCCCCAGGCCAACACCGCCCTGAAGAACGGCGAGTGGAAGCGCTCCAAGTACACGGGCGTGGAGCTGGCCGAGAAGACCCTCGGCGTCGTGGGCCTCGGCCGCATCGGCGCCCTGGTCGCCCAGCGCATGAGCGCCTTCGGCATGAAGGTCGTCGCCTACGACCCGTACGTGCAGCCCGCGCGCGCCGCGCAGATGGGCGTGAAGGTCCTCTCGCTCGACGAGCTGCTCGAAGTCTCGGACTTCATCACCGTGCACCTGCCGAAGACGCCCGAGACGCTCGGTCTCATCGGTGACGAGGCGCTGCACAAGGTCAAGCCGACCGTCCGCATCGTCAACGCCGCGCGCGGCGGGATCGTCGACGAGGAGGCGCTGCACTCCGCCCTCAAGGAGGGCCGCGTCGCCGGCGCCGGTCTCGACGTGTACGCGAAGGAGCCCTGCACGGACTCCCCGCTCTTCCAGTTCGACCAGGTCGTGTGCACCCCGCACCTCGGTGCCTCCACGGACGAGGCGCAGGAGAAGGCGGGCATCGCCGTCGCCAAGTCGGTGCGCCTCGCGCTCGCCGGCGAGCTGGTGCCGGACGCGGTGAACGTCCAGGGCGGCGTCATCGCCGAGGACGTCCGCCCCGGCCTGCCGCTCGCCGAGAAGCTCGGCCGCATCTTCACCGCCCTCGCGGGCGAGGTCGCGGCCCGCCTCGACGTCGAGGTGTACGGCGAGATCACCCAGCACGACGTCAAGGTGCTCGAACTCTCCGCGCTCAAGGGCGTCTTCGAGGACGTCGTGGACGAGACGGTGAGCTATGTGAACGCGCCGCTGTTCGCGCAGGAGCGGGGCGTCGAGGTCCGCCTCACCACCAGCTCCGAGTCGCCCGACCACCGCAACGTGGTCACGGTGCGCGGCACGCTCTCCGACGGCGAGGAGATCGCCGTCTCCGGCACGCTGGCCGGCCCCAAGCACCTGCAGAAGATCGTCGCCATCGGCGAGTACGACGTCGACCTGGCGCTCGCCGAACACATGGTCGTCCTGCGGTACGCCGACCGCCCCGGCGTCGTCGGCACCGTCGGCCGCGTCCTCGGTGAGTCGGGCATCAACATCGCCGGCATGCAGGTCGCCCGTGCCGACGTCGGCGGCGAGGCCCTCGCCGTGCTGACCGTCGACGACACGGTGCCGCAGTCGGTGCTGACCGAGCTGGCCGAGGAGATCGGCGCGGAGTCCGCGCGCGCGGTGAACCTCACGGACTAGCACCGGGCCAGGGCCGCGGAGCCTTACGCACAGCGTTCGTCCTCAGGCGCCGGACGGGTCGGAGATCTCTCCGACCCGTCCGGCGTTCCGCTGTTCCCGGGTGCCGGCCCCGCGCAGCGCGCCCGCCGCCAGTGCCGCCGCCGCGAGCAGGATCACCGTGCCGGTCAGCGCCGCGGCGTGCATGCCGGTGGTGAACGCCTCGCGCGCCGTCGCCAGGAGCGTGTCCGCCGCGCGGTCCGGCAGCTGCCGGGCGCTCGCCACCGCGCCGCCGAGCGTCTCGCGGGCCGGGGCCGGGGCGGAGCCGGGGACCGCGTCGCGGTAGACCGCGTTGCCGATGGAGCCGAGGAGCGCCATGCCCAGCGCGCCGCCGAACTCCTGCCCCGTCTCCAGGAGCGCCGAGGCGGAGCCCGCCTTCTCGGCCGGGGCGGCGCCGAGCGCCAGGTCGGTGAGCTGGGAGCCGACGACGACCGAGCCGCAGGCCAGGACGCCCGCACCGGCGAGGACCGGCCACAGCGCGTCGGTGCCGGCCAGGGCGAGCAGGCCGTAGCCGCCGGCGGCGACGGCGAAACCGGCGGCCACGACGTGGGCGCGGTCCATGCCGCGCCGCACCAGCGCGGTGGCGACGGGCGCCGCGAAGCCGATCGGCACCGAGGGCAGGAGCGCCCAGAGCGCGGCCTCCAGGGCGCTCTTGCCGAGGACGGACTGGAGGTACTGGGTGGTGAAGTACGTCGAGCCCATCACCGCCAGGGACGAGACGAGGTTCAGCGAGACGGCGGCGCCGAACGTGCGGCCACGCCCCCGGAAGAGGTCCGGCGGGATCATCGGCGAGGCGGTGGTGCGCTGGCGGTGGACGAACACGGCGGCGAAGAGCAGACCCACGGCCACCGAGGCGACGTACTCGATGCGGACGCCCTCGGCCGGCAGTTCCTTCAGGCCCCAGACCAGCGGCAGTACCGCGGCCATCGACAGGGGCACGCTCAGCAGGTCGAAGCGGCCCGGTGCCGGGTCCTTGGACTCCGGGATCAGCAGGGGCGCGAGGAGCAGGAGCAGGACCATCGCGGGCAGGTTGACCAGGAAGACCGAGCCCCACCAGAAGTGCTCGACGAGGAGGCCGCTCAGCACCGAGCCGAGCGCGATGCCGGCGACCATGACGCCGGTCCAGATGCCGATCGCCTGCGCCCGCTGACCCGCGTCACGGAACATGGTGCGCACCAGCGCCATGGTGGAGGGCATCAGGGTGGCGCCGCCGAT
Source organism: Streptomyces sp. NPDC031466 (assembly GCF_055581265.1). Taxonomy (NCBI): domain Bacteria; kingdom Bacillati; phylum Actinomycetota; class Actinomycetes; order Kitasatosporales; family Streptomycetaceae; genus Streptomyces; species Streptomyces sp. NPDC031466. Next base: position 35,364 of record NZ_JBVIJT010000017.1, on the reverse strand, counting down.
GCCGAGGACGGCGCGGGCCGCGATCAGGGTCTCGGCGCTGTCGGCGTACGCGGCGACCAGCGAGGCGGCGCCGAAGGCCGCGGCGCCGAACAGCAGGAGGCGGCGGCGGCCGACGCGGTCACCGAGCGAGCCCATCGTCATCAGCAGTCCGGCGAGCACGAACGCGTAGATGTCGAAGATCCACAGCTGTTGGGTGCCGCTCGGGTCGAGGTCGGCGCTGATCTCCGGGACGGCGAAGTACAGGACGGAGACGTCCATCGAGACCAGCAGCAGCGGAAGCATCAGGACGGCGAGCGCGGTCCACTCCTTCCGGGTGGCACGGAGGGGGGCGGTGGCGGGCGGATTCGTTGGCATGGCGGCGACTGTACGGGCGTCTTATACGACTGTATAGTACGTTCGTATAAATCAGCTGTGTAAGTCACCTGTCTGAGACGGTGGTATGGGACGACCGTATGGATCGGCGTAGGGTGCCCGCATGGGACACCGTGAAGATCTGCTCGAAGGGGCCAAGCGCTGCCTGCTGGAGAAGGGGTTCGCGCGGACGACGGCCCGCGACATCGTGAAGGAGTCGGGGACGAACCTGGGGTCCATCGGCTACCACTACGGGTCGAAGGACGCGCTGCTCGCGGAGGCCTACATCGCGCTCATTGAGCAGATGGGGGACCACTTCGAGAGTCCGCGGGCCGCGGGCGCCGCCGGACAGGGGGGACTGGAGCGCTTCCAGGAGGTCTGGGAGAACGTCATCCGCTCGGTCCCCGAGACGCGGCCCCTCTGGATGATGACGCTGGAGGTCATCACGCAGGGCGAACGCCTCGCGGGGATCCGTGAGTTGCTGATCCAGGCGCAGAAGCAGGGGCGCAGCGGGCTCACGGCGCTCTTCACCGGCATCGAGGAGAGCGAGATCCCCGACGAGGTGCTGGAGAGCGAGGGCCGCCTCTACACCACGCTCCTCAACGGGCTCATGGTGCAGTGGCTCTTCGACCCGGAGTCGGCGACCAACGCCGGGCAGTTGACCGAGGGGCTGCGGCGCGTGCTGGAGCGGGCCCGGGACGGGGCCTGAGAACGGGTGCGCGCACCCGGTGGCCGGCCGAGGTGGGCCGCGGGTGCGCGCGCGGGGGCGTCGTGCGGGTGGCTACCAGTTGATGCAGGTGGCCGGGACGTAGCCCTTGATGTTGTAGTCGTTCGGCATGACGTACAGCCACTTGTTGCTGCTCTTGCCGCACAGGCGGTACGACTGGCCGGTGAAGGACTGGCCGTCGTTGCAGAGGAAGGCCTTGCGGCCCTTGTTCAGCTGGCCGACGGCGTGGCCGTTCACCTTCGGGGTGGTGCGGACCTTGACCGTCTCCTTGGCGGGGACGTTGGTGAGGCCGCGGGAGCAGTCCGGCCTCGTGGCGGCCGCGGCGGTGCCCGTGGTGAGGACGGTGCCGGAGAGCGCGACGGCGGATACGGCGACGGCGGAGGCCAACAGCCTGAGCTTCATGAGGTGTTCGTTCTCCCGTTCCAGGAGTGGGTGTTCGGACGGGGGAAACCGTACCCCTCCAAGATCACGGAAGCTGTCGTTCGTTACCCGGCACGGACAGTCGTGACGACTTCAAAACCATGTGCAGCAGCAGCCGGTCCTCGCCCTCGTCCAGATCCAGGCCGGTGAGCTGCTCCACGCGCGAGAGGCGGTAGTAGAGGGTCTGGCGGTGGATGCCCAACTCCGCCGCCGTGCGCCCCGCTTGGCCCGCGCAGTCCAGGAACACCTCGGCGGTGCGGGCCAGTTCGCGGTGGGCGGGGGCCAGCAGCTGCCCGGCCACCGGATCGTGCGCCGCCTCCGGGGGCAGGGCCGTCAGAAGGCGGTAGGGGCCGACGTCCGGCCAGTGCGCCACCGGGCCGAAGCGGTCCTCGGCGAGCGCGGCGCGCGCCGCGCCGGACGCCTCCCACCAGGCGGCGCCCAGGTCGTCCAGGCCGTGCCGGGAGCCGGCGATCCCGGCGGCGCCGCCCGCGGCGACCGAGCGCGCCGTCTCCAGCAGCCGCGAGGCCGCCGCCCGCGCCGGGGACAGCGCGTCGGCCGACCGCAGCCTGATCAGCGCCGCGAGACACTGCCCGGTCCTGCCCCAGGGCACCGTGCAGACCGCCGCCGCGCCCGGCACCGTACGGGCCTCGGGGGCGGCGTCCGGGTCGGGGGAGGGCCAGGGGGCCACGCACACCACGGCGTGCAGGCCCTCGCCGCGGGCGCCGAGGGCGGTGCGCAGGGCGGCCACCGCCATGTCCCGCTGCCAGCCCCGCTCGGCGGTCAGGACCGCGCGGAACTCGCGGGTCAGATCGGCGCCCGCCTGCGCCTCGTCGGCGAGCAGTGCGCCGATCCTGGTCGCCACCTCCATGGCGGCGGCCAGCTGCCGCTCGGTCGGGCCCGGATCGCCGTCGAGCAGCCACACGTACCCCAGGGCGAAGCCCCGATGGCGTACGGGCAGGCAGATCCGGCCCCGGTGGACACCCGCCTCCGGGGTGGGCGGGATACGGACCGGGCCCGTGGCCCGAGTGATGCCGAAGCCCTCGAACCAGGCGCGGACCTCGGCCGTGGAGCGCCGCGTCAGGATCGAGCGGGTGCGCACGGGGTCCAGGACGCTCGCGTCGAAGCCGCTCTCCCCGTCGGCGCCGCCGTCGTGCGCGCCGAAGGCGATCAGCTCGAAATCACGGTTCTCCAGGGTCGCGGGGGCGCCCAGCAGCGCCGAGATCTCGTCGACCAGTTCTTGGTAGTCGCCCTTCACCCGATCATTCTCGCGCAGGGTGCGCGCTTTTTCAGACATCTGTCTGAGATCCAGGGCACCGATGCGTGACAGGTGTCGATGGTTCGGGGCCGGGCGGGTCCCTAGATTTCACGGTGGTTCACCGTGCCGTACCCGTGCATAACCTCTACGTAGGGCTATGTCGGTATGGCTCTCGATTTCGTACACCTGTGGAGGTGCCCCGTGCTGGGTCCCGTGATCCTCGCCGCGTCACGCAGCGACAAGATGCGCCGCTTCGTCTCGGCGGCCCCCGGCACCAAGCAGGTCGTCGCCCGGTTCATCGCCGGCGAGAGCGTCGACGAGGTCGTGCCGGTCATCGTCGACGCCACCGACAAGGGCCTCGAGGTCACCCTCGACGTGGTGGGCGAGGACATCACCACCGTCGAGCAGTCCCACGCCGCCCGCGACGCCTACCTGGAGCTGATCGAGCGCCTGAAGGACCTCGGCCTCGGCACGAGGGCCGAGATGTCCGTGAAGCTCTCCATGTTCGGCCAGGCGCTGGAGGGCGGCCACGAGCTGGCCCTCGCCAACGTCCGGCCCGTGGTCGAGGCCGCCGCCGCCATCGGCACCACGGTCACCCTGGACGCCGAGGACCACACCACCCTCGACTCGATGTTCGCCATCCACGACGCGCTGCGCGAGGACTTCCCGCAGACCGGCTGCGTGATCCAGGCCTACCTCTACCGCACCGAGGCCGACGCCCGCCGCCTGGCCGCCAACGGCAGCCGCGTGCGCATCGTGAAGGGCGCCTACAAGGAGCCCGCCGAGGTCGCGTACCAGGACAAGGCCGAGATCGACAAGGCGTACGTCCGCATCCTGCGCATCCTCATGGAGGGCGAGGGGTACCCGATGATCGGGTCCCACGACCCGCGCCTGATCGCCATCGCGCAGGAGCTGGCCCGGCGCGCCGGGCGCAAACTGGACGAGTACGAATTCCAGATGCTGTACGGCATCCGCGGCGACGAGCACCTGCGGCTGGCCGCCGAGGGCCACCGGATGCGCGTCTACACCGCCTACGGCACCGACTGGTACGGCTACTTCATGCGCCGCCTCGCGGAGAAGCCGGCGAACCTCCTCTTCTTCGCCCGCTCCATCCTCACCAAGGACTGAACCAAGGGCTGAGCTCCCACCCCCTCGACCCTCATAAGGAGACACGGAACTCATGGACGCCGTCACTCAGGTCCCCGCCCCGGTCAACGAGCCGATCCAGGGCTACGCCCCCGGTTCGCCGGAGCGGGCCCGCCTCGAGGCCAAGCTCAAGGAGCTGGCCGAGAACCCCATCGAGCTGCCGATGACCATCGGCGGCGTCAAGCGCCTCGGCGGCGGCGAGCCCTTCCAGGTCGTGCAGCCGCACAACCACAAGGCCGTCATCGGCCACGGCCGCGGCGCCACCCGGCAGGACGCGCAGGACGCGATCGACGCCGCCCTGGCCGCCGCCCCGGCCTGGCGCGCGATGTCCTTCGACGACCGCGCCGCGATCATCCTGCGCGCCGCCGAGCTGCTCTCCACCACGTGGCGCGAGACGCTGGCCGCCTCCACGATGCTCGGCCAGTCGAAGACCGCCCAGCAGGCCGAGATCGACACCCCCTGCGAGCTGGTCGACTTCTGGCGCTTCAACGTCAAGTACGCCCGTGACCTGCTCGCCGAGCAGCCCCCGGCGAACGCCACCGGCGTCTGGAACCGCCTGGACCACCGCCCGCTGGAAGGCTTCGTCTACGCGATCACGCCGTTCAACTTCACCGCCATCGCGGGCAACCTCCCCACCGCCCCCGCCCTGATGGGCAACGTGGTCGTGTGGAAGCCGTCCCCGACGCAGACGCACGCCGCCGTGCTGCTCATGCAGCTCCTGGAGGAGGCGGGCCTGCCCAAGGGCGTCATCAACCTCGTCACCGGCGACGGCATCGCCGTCTCCGAGGTCGCCCTGCACCACCGCGACCTGGCCGGCATCCACTTCACCGGCTCGACCCCGACCTTCCAGCACCTGTGGAAGACGGTCGGCGAGAACATCGCGAAGTACCGCACCTACCCGCGCCTCGTCGGTGAGACCGGCGGCAAGGACTTCGTCGTCGCCCACCCGAGCGCCGACCGCGCGATCCTGAAGACCGCGCTGACCCGCGGCTCCTTCGAGTACCAGGGCCAGAAGTGTTCCGCCACCTCGCGCGCGTACATTCCCGCCTCCATCTGGAACTCCGGCTTCAAGGAGGAGTTCGCGGCCGAGGTCGACGGCATCAAGATGGGTGACGTCACCGACCTGTCGAACTTCATCGGCGCCGTCATCGACGAGCGCGCGTTCGCCAAGAACAAGGCGGCCATCGACCGTGCCAAGGCGGACGACGCCTGCACGATCGTCGCGGGCGGCACCTACGACGACTCGGTCGGCTACTTCGTGCGCCCGACCGTCGTCGAGTGCTCGGACCCGGCCAACGAGGTCTTCACGACCGAGTACTTCGGCCCGTTCCTCGCCGTGCACGTGTACGAGGACGACAAGTACGACGAGATGCTGACCCAGATGGAGTCGGTCTCGGACTACGCGCTCACCGGTTCCGTCATCGCCAACGACCGCGCCGCCGCCGCGTACACGATGGAGAAGCTGCGCTACGCCGCGGGCAACTTCTACATCAACGACAAGTCGACCGGCGCCGTCGTCGGCCAGCAGCCCTTCGGCGGCGGCCGCGCGTCCGGCACCAACGACAAGGCGGGCGCCCCGCAGAACCTCCAGCGGTGGACGCTGACCCGCGCCATCAAGGAGACGCTGGTCCCGCCGACCGAGTACGGCTACCCGCACATGGGCTGACGCTCCCCGGGCCGTGCGGCCCACCCCCGAACCCCGTCTCCGACCCGGGCCCCACCCCGGTCGGAGGCGGTGTCATGTGCGGGGTCGGACGAGCGCGTCGACGGCGATGCGGGCCATGTCGGCCGCGATGCGGTCCTCGCCCGGGGTGTCCGGGTCCAGGCGCGTGGTGTACACGGAGACGATCAGGGGCGCCCCGCCGTTCGGGGGCCAGGCCACGGCCACGTCGTTGACCCCGCCGTACGCGGGCGAGCCGGTCTTGTCGCCGACCCGCCAGCCGGCGGGCAGCCCGGCCCGGATCCGCTTGTCGCCGGTGGTGTTCTCCAGGAGCCAGCGGATGAGCTGGTCGCGGTCGCGGGGGGCGAGGGCGTCGCCGAGGACGAGCGCGCGCAGGTTCGCGGTCATGGCCGCCGGGGTCGTCGTGTCGCGCGGGTCGCCGGGGATGTTGGTGTTCAGCTCGGGCTCCCACCGGTCGAGGCGGGTGCGGGTGTCGCCGAGGGAACGGGCGAACGCGGTGATGGAGTGCGGGCCGCCGAGCCTGCGCAGCATGAGGTTCGCCGCCGTGTTGTCGCTGTACGTGATGGTCGCGTCGCACAGCTCCCGGACCGTCATGCCGGTCGCGAGGTGCAGCTCGGTCCTCGGCGAGGCCGAGACGATGTCGTCCCGCCCGTACCTGATCAGGGTGTCGAGCAGTCCGGGCTCCATCTCGCGCGTCCGGCGCAGGATCGCGGCGGCGGCCAGCACCTTGAACGTCGAGGCGATGGCGAAGCGTTCGCCGGCGCGGTAGCCGAGGGTTTCGCCGGTACCGGTGTGCAAGGCGTGCAGGCCGATGCGGCCCGGATAGCCCTTCTCCAGGGCGCGCAGCCGCCGCCGGGCGTCGTCGGCAGGCGCCGCGTGGGCGGTGCCGGGCACCGAGAGGAAGACGGGCGTGGCGGCCGCCGCGCCAAGGAGGGTCCTGCGGGAGGGAGTTGCGTTCATGATCCCGACCGTACCCGGGAAGTGGGACGCCGGGCCAAGAAGTTCTCGATCGGCCCGGCGTCCCGCGTGGCGGGCGTTTCCGGGAGCCTCAGACCTCCACGAGCACCTGGTCCAGCGACTTGCGCACCAGGTCGGGGACCTCGCAGTCCGGCGCCGGGTAGCCCACGGGGATCACCGCGAACGCCTTCTCGTTCTCGGGGCGGCCAAGAACTTGTGACAGGAAGCGCATCGGGCTCGGGGTGTGGATCAGCGCGGCGAGACCGGACAGGTGCAGCGCGGACAGCAGCATCCCCACCGCGATGCCGACCGACTCGTCGACGTAGTAGTGCTTGTGCTTGGTGCCGTCCTCACCCAGCCAGTACCGCTGCTGGAAGACGACGATGAGCGCGGGCGCGTCCGTCAGGTGCGGCTTCACCTCGTCGGTGCCGATGGGGCGCAGGGCCGCGAGCCACTCCTCGCCGAGCCGGCCGTCGTAGGAGATCCGCTCCTCGTGCTCGGCGGCCTCGCGGATGCGGCGGCGGATCTGCGGGTCCTGGACGAGGACGAACGTCCACGGCTGCTGGTGCGCGCCGGACGGCGCCGTGGCCGCGCACGCGATGGCGTCCCGTATCACCTGCGCGGGCACCGGGTCCGGCGCGAACCGCCGTACCGTGCGCCGCTCCCGCATCCGCTCCCGCAACTCCGCCGCCCGGACCAGGGATTGGGCCTCGGGCATGCGCTCGGGCCGGTAGGGCACCGAGCGGTAGGGCTCGCCGTGAATGGGGGTCCACTCTCGCTGCTGCTGGGTCTCAGACATGGCTCCGATTGTGCTGCGCGGGGCCCGCCCGCGCCATGGTGCAGACCAATTGCGCTCCCGTGCGGCCTGGTTACGCTGGCGGGGTGACGGAAAGCATCTTGCGCACGAGCCACACCGGCGAGCTGGCACCGGGTGACCTGCGTGCCGCCCGCACCCTGCTCGACCAGGCCTTCGACGGCGACTTCAGCGACCAGGACTGGGACCACGGCCTCGGGGGCGTGCACGCCCTGGTCCACGACGGCACGGGCGCCCTGGTCGCGCACGGCTCCGTGGTCCAGCGCCGGGTGCTGCACGCGGGCCGTTCGCTGCGCGTCGGTTACGTCGAGGCGGTCGCCGTGCGCCCCGACCGGCAGCGCCAAGGGCTCGGCGGCCTGGTGATGGGCGCCTTGGAGCGGGTCGTCGAGCGGGCGTACGACATGGGCGCCCTGTCGGCGTCCGACGAGGGGCAGCGGCTCTATCTGCGACGCGGCTGGACGCCGTGGGAGGGCCCGGTCGGCACGCTCGGTCCGACGGGCCCGGCCCTCATGCCGGACGAGGAGCCGCCGCTGCTGTGGGGCGGCGCCGCACTGGACCCGGCACACGCGCTGCTCATCGACTGGCGCGACGGGGACGTGTTCTAGGGGCGCGGTGGACGCAGGTGGGACGCGGTGGGGCGCTCGACGGGCGTCGCCCGATCCGTGAGCGGAGAGCGGCATACGCGGGAAGCGCCCGTCTCAGATAGTAGGAAGTCCGAGTAATCGTGGAGACAGACGCTCCGTATTCGCCTAGCTTGGTAGGAGCCGAACGTCTCGCTTGATCAAGCGAATGGCGGCCGTGAGCCGGAGCCCTGGCGCAGGCGAACCCTGCCGCTCCCCGCTCCCCGCCTCCTGGGGGTCCCCCCGTGCCCATGAGCGCAGTGGGGGAGTCTCGCCATCATTCTGCCTTTGTTCCAAGGAGTGGATCTCCCATGGCCGAGAAGACCGCCCGCCGAGTCCGTCACCTCTCCCGCACGAGCGACTCCGAGCGCAAGAACGCCGCCGCCGCCCTCCAGCGCGCCCTCGACCGCAGGGACAACGGCGGCAAGACCGGTCACTGAGCGCCGCGCACGACCTCGAAGTGGTCGACGCGCTCGCCGTTCCCGGCGAGCGCGGAGACCGACATCCTGGGGCGCGCGCCGGCCGTCACCTCCACCGCGAGGAACGAGAAGCCGGTGTAGCGCACCCGGGACCACTCGACCGTCTCCGGGGCGGCGCGGCGCGACGTCGTCCAGCGGAAGGTCGCGACGGAGTCGTGGTCGTGGACCTCGCCCTCGTAGCTGTCCTTCACCCCCGGGCCGAAGCCGTAGAGGTCCTTGCCGCCGCCGCCCGCGGTGACGTACACGATGCCGTCGCGCGCCGGATCGGTCGACGCGCCGACCGGCACGGGCCTGCCGACCCCGCCGTTCTTGATGGCGTCGGTGCGTTCGTAGACGTGGTTGTGGCCGTTGATCACCAGGTCCACCCGGTGCTCGGCGAACAGCGGCAGCCACGCGTCACGCACCCCGCCGTCGGAGGCGTGCGTCGACGTCGAGTACGCGCAGTGGTGGAAGAAGACGACCACGAAGTCGATGCCCTCGGCCGCCCGCAGCTCACCGAGCCGCCGGTCGAGCCAGGCGGTCTGCCGGCCGCCGGAGTAGCCGCGGTTGGCCGGGATCTCGTACGACACGTCGTTGGCGTCCAGCGCGACGACGCCGACGTTGCCGTAGGTGAAGGAGTAGACGCCCGGCGCCTCGCGCGGGTCGAAGCCGTTGTCCGGGAGCGACCAGCGCGCCGACTGCCCCCCGTAGCCGTTCGGCGAGTACCACGCCTCCATGTCGTGGTTGCCGGTCGTGACCATCCACGGCACCGACTTCGCGACCGATTCCGTCTGCGCGAGGAAGGTGTCCCACACGCGCGCGTCGTAGGTGTCCGACTCCTTGCCGTGCCCCGTGGTGTCCGCGTAGCAGAGGTCGCCCGCGTGCAGATGGAAGGACGGGTTCTGGCCAAGGATCAGCTGGTCGTTGGCGAGCGCGTGGTAACCGACGCCCTGGTCGCCGAAGGCCGTGAAGACGAAGGTCTCCGGCCGCTCGGGCGCGGTCCGGAACGAGCCGATCGTCGCCACCCGTTCCGGCGAGGCCGGGTCGAAACCGTCGTGGCCGACGCCGTAGTAGTACGTCGTACCGGGCCGCAGCCCGTCGAGCGCCGCGTGCAGGTAGTACTGCTCGACGGCCGGCAGTTTCCTCGACAGCGCGGGGGTGTGCAGGTCGCGCACCTCGGCCTCGATCTTCTGGCTCAGCTCCCAGGGCCGCGGCCCCACCCGCACATAAGGGGAACGGACGGCCAGCGGCACCTGCCAGGAGATCCTCATCTGCGTCTTCGGGTCCGCCCCGAACGCCAGATGCCGCCCGAAGGGGGCGACCAGAGCGCCGTCGACCCGCGCCCGCCCGGCGGACGAGGCGACCGCCACCCGCGGGCCCCCGCCGTACGCGCCGCCCGAACCGCCCGCCAGCAGGCCGAGGCCGCCCGCCGTGCCGGCCGCGGCGAACGAACGGGCGAGCACCCGGCGCCGGGAGAGCTTCGAGCGCAGGTAGGCGTGCTGCTCCGGCATGCTCATGCGGGACGCCAGCGGCTCCGGTATGCCGACCTTCGGTGTGTCCATGGCAGGAAAGTTCCCAGCGGCGGCCAACTCCCGCCCCACGCGGGGATGAACAGCACCCGTCCGCCAGACGGCTGTCCGCATGCCGGACAGCGCATGTCATCCCCTGGGACGCCGGAGTAGGCTGCCCGCATGTCGGCTAGCTCTCGCATCCTCAATCTCGCAGTGATCCCCGGTGACGGCATCGGCCAGGAAGTCGTGGCCCAGGGACTCAAGGTCCTCGGCGCGGTCCTCCCGCAGGATGTGAAGCTGGAGACCACGGAGTACGACTTCGGCGCCAAGCGGTACCACGCGACCGGTGAGACCCTCACCGACGCCGACGTCGAAGCCCTCAAGCGGCACGACGCGATCCTCCTCGGCGCGATCGGCGACCCCTCGGTCCCCTCCGGCGTCCTGGAGCGCGGCTTCCTGCTCAAGCTCCGCTTCCTCTTCGACCACCACGTCAACCTGCGCCCCTCGAAGCTGCTCCCGGGCGTCGCGACCCCGCTCAAGGGCCAACCCGAGATCGACTTCATCGTCGTACGCGAGGGCACCGAAGGCCCCTACACGGGCAACGGCGGCTCGATCCGCACCGGCACCCCGCACGAGGTCGCCACCGAGGTCTCCGTCAACACCGCCTTCGGCGTGGAGCGCGTGGTCCGTGACGCGTTCGCCCGCGCGCAGGCCCGCCCGCGCAAGAAGCTGACGCTGGTCCACAAGAACAACGTCCTCGCCTACGCCGGCCACCTGTGGACGAACGTCTTCAGCCGGGTGGCCAAGGAGTTCCCCGAGGTCACCACCGACTACATCCACGTCGACGCCGCGACGATCTACCTCGTCACCGACCCCGGCCGCTTCGACGTGATCGTCACCGACAACCTCTTCGGCGACATCATCACCGACCTCGCCGCGGCCGTCTCCGGCGGCATCGGCGTCGCGGCCTCCGGCAACATCAACCCGAGCCGCGAGTTCCCGTCCATGTTCGAGCCCGTGCACGGCTCGGCGCCGGACATCGCGGGCCAGGGCAAGGCCGACCCCTCGGCCACCGTCCTGTCCGTCGCCCTCCTGCTGCGCCACCTCGGTTACGAGTCCGAGGCGGCCCGCATCGAGACCGCCGTATCCGCCGACCTCGCCGAGCGCGGGGAGAGCGTGCGCACCACGGAACAGATCGGCGACGCCCTCGCCGTACGAGTAGCGGGCTGACCCGGCAGCTCGACGAGCGACACAAGCCGCCGGGTCTCGCGAGACACCCGGCGGCTTCTCGTATGCGGCCCCGGGGTGTCACCATCGACCCCCGGGCCGCACTCATGCCGTTTCCTCCTCGGGACCCCACGAGCGATAATCGAACGTGGGGCCGTGAAGACAAGGAAGCTCGGACGTCCTCGTACCGCTCGGTACGGGCGTGAGCGCGGTCCGTCACCATCACACCGTGAAGGACGAAGCACTCATGACGACGACGCCGACCATCGAGCTCAAGCCCTCCTCGACGCCGCTGGCCGCTGCCGAGCGCGAGGCGATCATGGCCAACCCCGGGTTCGGCCGCCACTTCACCGATCACATGGTGACGATCAAGTGGACGGAGGGCCGCGGCTGGCACGACGGCCAGCTCGTGCCGTACGGCCCGCTGGCGCTCGACCCGGCGACGAACGTCCTGCACTACGCCCAGGAGATCTTCGAGGGCCTCAAGGCCTACCGGCAGCCCGACGGCTCCGTGGCCAGCTTCCGCCCCGACGCCAACGCCCGCCGCTTCCAGGCCTCCGCGCGGCGCCTGGCCATGCCGGAGCTGCCCGTCGAGACGTTCATCGAGGCCTGTGACGTCCTGGTGCAGCAGGACAAGGCGTGGGTCCCGGCGCACGGCGGCGAGGAGTCCCTCTACCTGCGCCCGTTCATGATCGCCACCGAGGTGGGTCTCGGCGTCAAGCCCGCCAACGAGTACCTCTTCGTCGTCATCGCCTCGCCCGCCGGCGCGTACTTCCCCGGCGGCGTCAAGCCCGTCTCCATCTGGCTCTCGGAGGACCGCGTGCGCGCCGTGCCCGGCGGCATGGGCGACGCCAAGACCGGCGGCAACTACGCCGCGTCGCTGCTCGCGCAGGCCGAGGCCGCGGCGAAGGGCTGCGACCAGGTCGCCTACCTCGACGCCGTCGAGCACAAGTGGGTCGAGGAACTCGGCGGCATGAACCTGTACTTCGTGTACGGCGGCGCGGCCGGCGAGAAGCCGGTGATCGTCACGCCCACGCTGACCGGCTCCCTGCTCGCCGGCATCACCCGGGACTCGCTGCTCACCGTCGCCCGCGACCTCGGCTACGAGTCGCGGGAGGCCCGTGTCTCCATCGACCAGTGGAAGGCCGACTCCGAGAACGGCACGCTCACCGAGGTCTTCGCCTGCGGCACCGCCGCCGTCATCACGCCCGTCGGCACGGTCAAGTGCAACGCGGGCGAGTGGCAGCAGAGCGGGGGCGAGCCGGGTGAGGTCACCATGAAGCTGCGGGAGGCGCTGCTGGACATCCAGCGGGGGACGTCCGAGGACGTCCATGGCTGGATGCACGGGCTCGGCTGAGGCCTTCGCGGTTTTCCGGACGGGCCCCGCGTCGTGGTCGACGCGGGGCCCGTCCTCTTGTCTGTCGGCTGCGGGTTCGTGGTGGCTGGTCGCGCAGTTCCCCGCGCCCCTGACCGAGCCCCACGCGCCGCCCACCCACAGGCGCCCCCAGCGCCGGACCATTCCAAGCGGCGCCGTGAAGGACACCCCAGGGGCGCGGGGAACCGCGCGACCAGCCCACGGCGACCCGCAGATGAGAACCGCTCCCGCCCGGCGCAGGGCTACCGCACCGCGAGGGTAAGGCTCCCCGGTGCCGCGTCGCAGGCGGCCCTCAGCGCTGCCGCCAGGTGATCCCGGGTGGGGGCGGGGCCCTCCGCCCACGCCTCCACCGCCCGGTGGAACGCCGCGACCAGCACATCGATGGCGAGCCGCGCCCGCAGTTCCTCCCCGCCCGGCAGGGCGAACCGGCGCCGGGCGACCGCGAGCGCCGCCCGGCTCGTACGGTCGCAGAACGCGAGCCCGTGCGCGTCCATGGACGGAGTCCGCCCCGCGAGCCGCCGGCTGAGCAGCACCCGCCGGGCCCAGCCCTCCGCGGGCATGCGCCCGATCGCCGCGAGCAGCGCGTCCCGCAGCACATCGAACAGCGGCTGCCCCGCGACCGGTTCGCAGACCTCCAGCTCCTCCAGGAACGCCCCCCACAGATCCTGGGTGGGCGCCATCGCCACGTCTTCCTTGCTGGTGAACGTACGGAAGAACGTCCGCTTGCTGACCTCCACCGCGTCACACAGCGCGTCGAGTGTCACCCCGTCGAAGCCCCGCTCGGTGAACAGCTCCAGAGCCGTGTCGACGAGCGCCTGTCGCGTCCGCAGCTTCTTGCGCTCCCGCAGGGGCAACCGGTCGAGGTCCATCGCGTCCATGCCGGGAGTGTAGTCCGCTGCGGCCGCGCGGAGGCGAATGCCCCTTGAAGGATTCTGCCACTCAGTGGCACTATTGCGGCGGCCGGGACCGGCCACGGTGCCCCCGGCCCTCTCCGGCGTACGACGAAAGGCAACTCCCATGCGCGCACTGCTCGTCGACCCCTCCGCCCCCGGCGGCCTCCGACTCGGCGAAGCCCCCGTCCCCGAACCCGCCCCGCACCAGGCCCTCATCCGCGTACGGGCGACCTCCCTCAATCACGGCGAGGTGCGGTGGGGCATCGAGGGCGCCCCCGAGGGCGCGGTGCTCGGCTGGGACGCGGCCGGTGTCGTGGAGCGGGCCGCCGCCGACGGCTCGGGCCCGGCGGCGGGCACCCCCGTGGTGACCCTGGCCGGTGACGGCGCCTGGGCTGAATACCGGGTCGCCGACACGGACTGGACCGGCGTCGTGCCCGAGGGCGCGGACCTGGGCGCGATCAGCACCGTGCCGGTCGCGGGCGCCAGCGCCCTGCGCGCCCTGGACCGGATCGGCCCGATCCTCGGCAGGCGCGTACTGGTGACCGGCGCGACCGGCGGCGTCGGACGGTACGCGGTACAGCTCGCCCGGCGGGGCGGCGCGCACGTGATCGCGGTGACCGGCGACCCCGAGGGGCGCGGCGAGCAGCTCCGGGCCCTCGGCGCGCACGAGGTGATCGCCGTGCCCGAGGCCGCCGGCGCCCCGGTGGACGGCGTGGTGGACGTAACCGGCGGACGGCAACTGGTGGCCGCGTACGAGCAGTTGGGCCCGCACGGCACCCTCGTGTCCGTCGGGCAGGCCGGCGGCGAACCGGAGCACTTCCCGCTCAAGGCGCTCTACGGGGAGCAGGGCCGCCACGACCGCTCGATCGTCAACTTCCAGCTGCTCGGCTGCTCGGGCCTCTCCCGGGACCTGACCTGGCTCGCGGAGCAGGTGGCGGCGGGCACGCTCGACCCCGGTACGTCCTGGCGGGGCACCTGGGACAAGGCCCCGGAAGCGATCGAGACCCTGCTCACCCGCCGCCTCCACGGCAAGGCGGTCCTGGACATCGCCTGACGTGCGTCACGGCCCAGGCGGGCGACGCGTGAAGCCCTTTAGGGGCGCGGGGAACCGCGCGACCAGCCACATCCGACCCGCAGTGGACGAGCCAACCCCCGGGAGGCACCCGCTCAGCCCGCCACCCTCTCCTCCTCCACCAGCGGAAGCGGCGCCGCGGCCGGCGCCCGCCGGGTCAGCGCCGCGTACGTCACACCGCCCACCACCCCCGAGAGCAGGAAACTGCAGTCGACCCCGCCGGTCAGGGCAAGCAGCGGGCCCTCGTACGTAGGGAGGGCGACCGAGATCAGACCGACCGCCGCGCCGAGCGCCCACGCGACGGTCGCCTGGACGTTCCAGCCGGAGCGGTACCAGTAGACGCCGCCCTTGGCGCGGCGGTTGAAGACCTGGAGGGCCTGTGCGTCGTACTCCCCGCGACAGCGCCTGAAGCCGATCAGGGTGATGACGGCCCAGGGCGTGCCGATGGCGGTCAGGAGCAGCACGAACGACGTCATCGCGTCCTGCGCCCGCCACGCGTAGTGGCCCACGAAGACGCAGACCGTGGCGACGACGGCGACGGTGTACGTGGCGCGGGCGCGCGAGGCGCGGGGCAGGATAGCGTCCAGGTCGAGGCCCATCGAGTACAGCATCAGGCCCGCGTTGCCGACCGAACCCGCCGAGGCGGCGAGCAGCAGCGGCACGAGGTACCAGGTCGGGGAGGCGTCGACGAGGCCCCCGGCGTAGTCGAGGGCGGCGCGCGCCGCGTACGCCGTGAACGTGCCGAAGAGCTGCGGGATCAGCAGCCCCGCGAGCAGCCCCGCCCAGGCCGCGCCGAGCACCACGCGCGAGCTGTGCCGGGCGGGGGAGACGTAGCGGGTGTAGTCGCCGAGCAGGGTGATGAAGGCGATGGGGCCCGACAAACCCGCCGCGACCAGGGCGAGCAGCCAGGTCGGCCAGAACGAGCCGAGGAGATAGCCGCCCGCGCCGGGCAGCGCCGAGGTCGTGAAGTCGGGGGCGTACGCGACGACGCCGAGGATCAGCAGCGCCGTCATGCCGAAGGCGAGGATCCGGGACAGGCGCAGCAGCACGCGGTAGCCGAAGACCGCCCCGACCACGGTGGCGGCGGCGAGCAGGGCGTAGACCACGCCGTACGAGAAGCCGCCGGCCGGCATCCCGAGCAGGCGGTGCAGCGTGCCCACCATCACGTCGCCGCCGATCCAGATGGTCAGCGCGGTGTAGCCGAGGGAGAGCAGCAGGCCGACGACCGAGCCGACGAGCCGGCCGCGTACGCCGAACTGGGCCCCGGAGGAGGTCGAGAGGTTCGTCCCGGTGCGCAGGGACACCAGGGCGAGCGGCGCGGTGAGCGCGGTGCCGAGCACCGTGCCCGCCACCACCGCGCCGACCGACTCCCACCAGCCGAGGCCGAACGACACCGGCAGCCAGCCGAAGACGATCACCCCCAGGCAGAGGTTGGAGCCGATGAGGATCGACACGAGATCGCGGGGGCCGCTGGTGCGTTCCCCGTCCGGGATGGTGTCGACTCCGCGCTGTTCTATCGGCATGAGGGTGCCCCTGACGCTCGCTTGGTCCCGATGGTTGCCCCGTTGTTTGAGCAGCGCTCAATGTGACCTGTCGTACCTACCCCCGTCAATCCTTCCTGTCCGCGGATTTCGTCGTTAGAGTGCTTAGAGTGCCGCTCTAAAGATCGGCGCTGAAGGTTGGAACAGGGAGGTACGGCGCGTGCGACTCACGCCCACCGAACGCGACCGGCTGCTGCTCTTCGGGGCCGCCGAGCTCGCCAGGGCCCGCAAGGCGCGCGGCCTCAGACTCAACGTGCCGGAGGCGACCGCGCTGATCGCCGACACGGTCTGCGAGGCCGCCCGCGACGGCGTCCGGCTCGCCGAGGCCATCGAGTGGGCGCGTGCCGTTCTCGGCCCGGACGACGTCCTGCCCGGCGTCGCGGACGTGGTGACCGAGGTGCACGTGGAAGCCGTCTTCGACGACGGCTCCCGCCTCGCGGTGGTCTCCGACCCCATCGGCGCCGGCCTCGGCGACCGGGCGCCCGGCGCGCTGCTGCCCGGCCCCGCGCACGAGGACCCCGAGCCCGTCGCGACCCTGACCGTGCGCAACACCGCCACCGTGCCCGTCTCCGTGACCTCGCACTTCCACTTCTTCGAGGCCAACCCCCGGCTCGACTTCGACCGCGCCGCCGCCTATGGGCTGCGCCTGGCCGTACCCGCCGGGTCCTCCGTCCGCTTCGGCCCCGGCGAGAGCGCCGAGGTCGGCCTGGTGCCGATGGGCGGCGAGCGGATCGCCATCGGCTTCGCCGGGCTGGTCGACGGACCACTGGACGCGCCCGGCGCCCGCGAGGAGGCCCTGCGCCGCGCCGCCGCCTGCGGCTACCTCGGCGTACCGGGGGCGGCTGCCCGGGCCACCGGCATACCGGGAACGACCGACCAGAGCGACCAGGAGGCCGAGCGATGAGCCGACCCGGAGGACACCCCGCCGCACCGCGCCGCCTCACCCCGTACGAGTACGCCGCCACGCACGGCCCCCGCGCCGGCGACCACGTCCGGCTCGGCGACTCCGGGCTGACGGTCCGCGTCGAGTCCGACGCCCAGAAGTACGGCGACGAGTTCCTCGCCGGGTTCGGCAAGACCGCCCGCGACGGGCTGCATCTGAAGGCCGCCGCCGTCCGCGACACCTGCGACGTCGTCATCAGCAACGTCGTCGTCATCGACGCCGTGCAGGGCATCCGCAAGGTGTCCATCGGCATCAGGGAGGGCCGCATCCACGCCATTGGGCGGGCGGGCAACCCGGACACCCTCGACGGGGTGGACGTCGTGGTCGGTACCGGCACGTCCATCGTGTCGGGGGAGGGCCTGATCGCCACCGCCGGCTCCGTGGACACCCATGTCCACCTCCTCTCGCCGCGCATCATGGAGGCCTCCCTCGCCTCCGGCGTCACCACGATCATCGGCCAGGAGTTCGGGCCGGTGTGGGGCGTCGGCGTCAACTCGCCCTGGGCGCTGCGCCACGCCTTCAACGCCTTCGACGCCTGGCCGGTCAACATCGGCTTCCTCGGCCGCGGCTCGTCCTCACACGACGCCCCGCTGGTCGAGGCGCTCGCCGAGGGCGGCGCGTGCGGTTTCAAGGTGCACGAGGACATGGGCGCGCACACCCGCGCCCTGGACACCGCCCTGCGCGTCGCCGAGGAGCATGACGTTCAAGTCGCCCTGCACAGCGACGGGTTGAACGAGTGCCTGTCCGTCGAGGACACCCTGAAGGTCCTCGAAGGGCGCACGATCCACGCCTTCCACATCGAGGGCTGCGGCGGCGGCCACGTGCCGAACGTCCTGAAGATGGCGGGCGTCCCGAACGTCATCGGCTCCTCCACCAACCCCACCCTGCCCTTCGGCCGGGACGCCGTCGCCGAGCACTACGGCATGATCGTCTCCGTCCACGACCTGAAGACGGACCTGCCGGGCGACGCGGCCATGGCCCGCGACCGCATCCGCGCGGGGACGATGGGCGCCGAGGACGTGCTGCACGACCTGGGCGCCATCGGCATCACCTCGTCCGACGCGCAGGGCATGGGCCGGGCCGGTGAGACCGTGCGCCGCACCTTCGCGATGGCCGGGAAGATGAAGGCGGAGCTGGGCCCCATGGAGGGCGACGGCCCGTACGACGACAACGCGCGCGTCCTGCGCTACATCGCCAAGCTGACCATCAACCCCGCCCTCGCGCACGGCCTCGCGCACGAGGTCGGCTCTCTCGAGGTCGGCAAACTGGCCGACATCGTGCTGTGGCGCCCCGAGTACTTCGGCGCCAAGCCGCAGCTCGTCCTCAAGGCCGGCTTCCCCGCCTATGGCGTCACCGGCGACCCGAACGCCGCGACCGACACCTGCGAACCCCTCGTGCTCGGCCCGCTGTTCGGCGCCCACGGTGCCGTGCCCGCCGACATCTCCGTGGCGTTCGTCGCGCAGGCCGCCGTCGACCAGGGCGACGACTCGATGCCCACCCGCCGCCGCCGGGTCGCGGTGCGCGGCACCCGGGGCATCGGCCCGGCCGACCTGCGCCTGAACTCCCGTACCGGAGCGGTCGACGTGGACCAGAAGACCGGCCTCGTCACCCTCGACGGCGACCCGGTCCGCTCCGAACCCGCCGACTCCGTCCCCCTCAACCGCCTCTACTTCCTCTGAAGGTGTACCTCATGTCTGCTGCCGCCGACGGCTTCCGCATGCCCGCCGAGTGGGCCCCGCACGAGCGCACCTGGATGGCGTGGCCGTGCCCCAACCCCACCTTCGACGACCCCGAGGGCCTCGACGAGTCCCGCCTGGCCTGGGCGAACGTCGCCCGCGCCGTACGCCGCTTCGAACCGGTCACCGTGGTCTGCGGCCCCGCCCAGTCCGCGTACGCGAGCGAACTCCTCGGTCCGGACATCGACGTGGTGGAACGCGACCTGGACGACGCCTGGATGCGGGACATCGGCCCGACCTTCCTCACCGACGGCAAGGGACAACTGGCCGCCGTCGACTGGACGTTCAACGGCTGGGGCGCCCAGGAGTGGGCCCGCTGGGACCACGACGCCAAGATCGGGGCGTACGTCGCCGACCTCGCCGGAGCCCGTACGTACGCCTCGACCCTCGTGAACGAGGGCGGCGGCATCCACGTGGACGGCGAGGGCACCGTCCTGCTCACCGAGACCGTCCAGCTCGGCCCGGAGCGCAACCCCGGCCTGACCAAGGCGGAGGTCGAGGCGGAGATCCACGCGCAGCTCGGCACCACCAAGGCGATCTGGCTGCCGCGCGGTCTCACCGCCGACTACCCCGGCCACGGCTACGGCACCCTCGGCCACGTCGACATCGTCGCCGCCTTCGCCGCGCCCGGCGTCGTCCTCGTCCACTCCCAGCGTGACCCGGCGCACCCCGACTTCGAGGTCAGCAAGGAGATCATCGCGACCCTCACGGGCCAGACGGACGCCCGCGGCCGCACCCTGCGGATCGTCGAGGTGCCCGCGCCGACCGTCGTCAAGGACGACGAGGGCTGGGTCGACTACTCCTACATCAACCACTACCTGTGCAACGGCGGCGTCGTCCTGTGCGCCTTCGGCGACCCGAACGACGAGCTGGCGGCCGGCATCTTCCGCGGCCTCTTCCCCGACCGCACGGTAACCCTCGTCGACGCCCGCACGATCTTCGCCGGGGGCGGGGGGATCCACTGCATCACGCAGCAGCAGCCGGCGGTCCGTGGGCGATGAGCGCCCCATGCGTTCACCCTCGGTGAGCCGGCCGACCATCTGCCACCGGGCCCCGCGTCCGGTGACGGGGCCGCCGTAGGGGGTGGACGTGCCGGGGTGGTCTTCGGCGATCGGCGCGTCTCAATGCCGGCAGTAACGGATGCCCTCACTGATTCCGGACCCCGTCTGCTCGGCGTACGGATGTCTGCTCGCGGGTGGCTTCCAGGGCTCGGCGCAGGCGGCGGCCCTTTGCGCGGATGCGGCTCGGGGAGTCGGTGTGTCGTCGGGTTCCGGGTCGGTGGCGCCGTCGCGGCAGCACACGAGCGCGTCCGGGATATCGGCCGACCTGGAGGCTGTACCCGTGGGGGCACGACAGTCCGGGAGGACCACGCTCCCCGTCGGCGCCGTCATCGCCCCGCAGGTCCCTCGGGACCAGGGGGGCCAGGGACAGTCGAGTCCGTTCCAGGCACCCCCCCTGCGGCCCGGGCAGACCAGCTGCTCCGCCCGCGCCCGGCGCGCCCGCCTCGCCGTCCTTGCCCGGCTTGCCCACCCGGGTTTTCCGCCGAGACGTTGGACCTGTGAGGCGAGGGGAGCTGGGCCACGTGGTGCCGGGTGGCCTCCTCCGTCATGGCGACGTCGAAGACGAGGCGTTCCTCGGCACAGATCACTGACACGGTGCGTTGCGAGCGGCGCGTGAGGCGCGGGATCTCGTTGCCGTCGTGGCACTCGCCCCGGAGGTGGGGGATCGCAGCGCGCTCCTCGGGGGGGACGAGGCGGCCCTTGCTCGTCTTGGGGCGTGCCACGGACACCTCCCCGGACGTGCGAAGGCCCGGCCACACGAGTGTGGTCGGGCCGGTCTACGGGGGGAATCAGCAGGACTCTTCGAACTTCACCGCGCTGAGCGTCACGGGCCGGCCGTCGAGCTTGGCACCCGCAGCGGGCTCCTGCGAGCACACCTTCCAGTTCGACTCCATGAAGATGATGCGGTCCTGCCCGGATGCGTCGTTGACGGTGATACTCGTCCCGGAACCGAGGGCGCCGCGTGCGACCTTGACCGCCTTGCCCTGGAAGCTGGGCATCGTCGCCCCTGCCGCCTTCGGCTCGTCCGCACCCGCGTCCTTGCCGGGGCAGGTCTCTTCCAGTTTGACCGTCGCGAAGTCGATCTTCGTATCGGTCGGGTGAGTGCCGGCCTTCGGGGTCTGAGAGCAGACCTTCCAGTTCCGGTCGAAGGCCTGCATGCGGTCGCGGCCGAGCGCGTCGTGGGAGGTGAGACCGTAGAACCCGGCCTCCTGCGCTTGATCCTGTGCGGACTGGAGGCCCTTGCCGCTCATGTCGGGCAGGGCGGCCTTCTTGGTGTCACCGCCTGCGTCCTGCTCTGTGGCGGGCTTGTCCTTGCTGGTGCTCGTGTCGTTCTCCTCGCAGCCGGTGAGCGCGAGCAGGCTCGCACTGGCGATGAGCGCGACGATGGCGGTGCGGGTGTGCATGATCTCCCTATGGGATGCGCGTGTGCTGAGGGAGCATCATGCGACGCGTGGAGGAGAGGCGAATGCGCAGTAACGTCTCTGTTACACAGAGTGGCTGAAAATGTGTCAGGCTCGTACTGCGCGGGCCTGTTGTTTCCGGGCAGTGCCGGATCTGCGGATCAGTGCGCGACACGTCTTCACTCCCATGATCACCTCATCGCGCCACTCATGCCCAAGTTGGCGCGCGGAGCAGGCGAAAGTCCGGCCGCTGTACGTGCGGCCGGGCTTGTCGTACGGATCAGACCTTGCAGAAGCCCGTCGCCCGCAGCGCGTCGTTGATCTTCGCGCCCTGCTCTTCTGTCGTCGCCACGTCCTTGTACGTGAAGCGCTGAGACGCGAGCCAGTCGAGGCGCTTGGCCTTGCCGTTGATCGCCATGCACTGATTGCGCGCGGCGTCTACGGCCTTGTCCTCGTGGCGCACGACGTCCGGTGCCGCGGCCTGCAGGGCCCGGATGAGCCTGGCTCGCTCGGCGGCGTCGGGCTTCGGCGGGAGACCGGAGGAGCGGGCGATCTCGTCCTTCTGCTTCTGCGTCAGCTCAGGAGCCGTGGCGCTCGGGCTGGAGTTCCGCTTGCTGTCGGCCTTGTCGTCGCTGGATGAGCAGGCGGTGAGGGCGAGGGTGCCGGCGAGGAGCAGTGCGACGGTGGTGGTGCGGTGTTTCATGGTCCCCTCAAGTGTGGTGAGTTGAAAGGGGCCATCATGCCGTCTTGTGCGGGTGCGGGCACACGAAAGCCCCGCACGGTGGTGGGGCTGTTGCGTCCGGGCACGCCGGACGTGGGGTCCGTTGGGGACGGTGATCCGTTCGGATGCGAGCCGCGTCCGCATGCGCCAGGGCCCGGCTACCGCAACGAGTGGCGGCCATAGTCCGCCGTGCAGGACAAGGAGCGGGGGTACACAGGGTCGAGGAAGAACCGTCCCCGCAGGAGTGACGCCGACGGTCTGCCTGTCGATTGAAGGCCGATCCTTGCGAATCGCTGGACGGTTCAGTCGTAGGTCTGCATGATCGCCCCTTATGGAGAGCACGCCCACGCCCAGGGGTGAACCTCAGATGTCGACAGGCAACGCGGACTCATCCTGGAATAAGCGCAGAATTGCTATAGCGACGTTCTTTCTGTCCGCCCCTGTCGCCATTCTCCTTTATGTGCGGTTGGGTCCCGGTG
This sequence comes from Streptomyces sp. NPDC031466, assembly GCF_055581265.1. Classification (NCBI taxonomy): domain Bacteria; kingdom Bacillati; phylum Actinomycetota; class Actinomycetes; order Kitasatosporales; family Streptomycetaceae; genus Streptomyces; species Streptomyces sp. NPDC031466. Next base: position 12,976 of record NZ_JBVIJT010000017.1, on the reverse strand, counting down.
AATGGAGGATGTCGTCGCCCGTGGCTCTTTCGCTGCTCGCCATAGTTGCGGCGCTCGGCGCGTACGTCCTCAGGCCTCTGGATGTTGAGGCGGGGCGGGTCTCGGAAGGTCGAGAGCGGGTCCGGGAGGCGGAGCATGATCTGGAGCAGGCGCTACGGCTGCCCGTCGGTGAGGCGATGGTTGTGCACGGCGATGTGTACATCTCGTCGCCGCCCGGCAGCACTGCCGACGACGCTCGGCGGGATGGTGATGCATCGCCCTTCCCGGGCGGCGACATCGGTGGCGCCCATCGAGACAGGGCGAGACTGACGCTCTCCGAGTTGTGGACGGTGACGCACCGACGCCTTGATCTTTACCACGACATCGCACTTGGGCAGGCTTCCCGCTCATTCCGCAATGCCCAGATGGCGATGATCCTCGGCTTTGCCCTCCTCGTAGGGTTCGTGATCATCGCGTTGCAGGCGAGCACGACCGCAGGTGCCGTTGTCGCGGGCGGACTGGGGGCCGTCGCGGCCGCTCTCGCGGGCTACGTCAGTAGGACATTCGTACGATCGCAGGAGGCTGCGGCAGGTCATTTGCGCGCGTACTTCGATCAGCCGCTGGAGTTCTCGCGCTACCTCGCGGCCGAGCGGTTGGTGGCCGACGCGAACCTCAGTGACGAACAGCGCGCCGAGATCGTCTCCGCCCTCGCGCAAACGATGATCAGCGGTCCGCCGGCGCCGAATGAGACAGGCTCCGATACGGCACGGGGCGCCTGAGAGGCGAGCTTCCGGAAGAGGATCATCGGACTCGAACCGGACCCGGTCGTGGACGTCGCTCGGTTCTGGGGTGGCGCCGGCGTGGACCAGGGCCGGGGTGTCGCCCACGGTGCCCGGGCTACTGGGCCCGGACGGCGTCGCGCAGCGCGGTGTGGGCGTCGCGGCTGCGCTCGCGGCCCGCCGCGAGAGCGGCTTCGACCTCCTCGGCGAAGCGCCCGTCCCGTACCTCTCCCAGCCGGATGTCGCCCAGGTCGATGGCCGACCACGCGGCCTCGACCGCGACGCCGGTCAGCTCCGGGTCGGTCGTGGTGAGGGCCAGGCGGTCGAAGGCGTGCGTCACGGCCGAACGGGCTCGGTACAGCTCGACCCTGCCCTCCCTGCCCGGGAGTTCACCGTCCCGCAGGTCCGCTATCCGGAGCCAGTACTGCTCGCGGTAGGCCAAGGAGGCGGCGAGGAGCTGCGCGGTGGCGTCGAGGACCCGCAGCCGGTGGTCGGCCGCGCGGGCGCGACGGTCCGTCCAGTGCGTGGTGAGACTGGCCAGCGTGGCACCGGCGAGCGTGCCGAGCACGGCGATCAGGGTGGACCACATCGGCTTCCTTGGGGCTGAAGGGCTTGCTGTCACGGTGGTTCAAGGACCAGCGGCGTCGGAATCCTGGCGCATCCCGCGCCGCGCGTGCAACGGCGACCCGCGCAGGCGTCGGGCTTCGCCCGTGGGGCGACGCCCCCTCACCTTTCACGCGATGTGGGAGACTCGACCGCTGTGCAGGTCAGCGGGGGAGCAGGCGGACCGCAGGGGGCAGTACCGCCGTACCGCGCGGCCCGAGGTGATCAAGGAGCGGTGACATGGCTGGTCAGGTCCGCGCGCGGAAGAACGCACCACCGCGTGAGGACGTCCTGTCCGCCGCCATGGAGATGATCGCCGAGCGCGGTCTGGAGAAGCTGACCATGGCCGCGCTCGGCCGTGAGGTCGGCATGAGCTCCGGGCACCTCCTCTACTACTTCCGCACCAAGGACGAGCTGCTCCTGCGCACCCTGGAGTGGAGCGAGGGGCGCCTCGGCGCCGAGCGCGGCCGTGTCCTGGCCCGCCCCGGCACCGCCCGCGCGCGCCTGGACGCCTACGTCGGGCTGTACGTCCCCGACGGACCCGGCGACCCCCACTGGACCCTCTGGCTGGAGGTCTGGAACCGCTCCCTGAACGCCGACGCGGACGGCCGTGACCGGCAGGCCGCGATCGAGGGCGCCTGGCACCGCGACCTGGTGGCGCTGCTCGCCGAGGGCGTCTCGCGCGGGGAGTTCGCCCTGGCCGACCCCGACCGCTTCGCCGCCCGCCTGCGGGCGCTGCTCGACGGCTTCTCCATCCACGTGGCGATCGGGCTGCGCGGGACGGACCGCGAACAAGTCCTCGCGCACGCGAGGGAGTTCCTGGACGGGGCGCTCACCCCGGTCGCCTAGCGACAACGCCCCGGGCAGCCCGGGCAGCCCGGGTGTCCGCGCCGTCCGGGCCATCCGGGTGCCAAGCCATCCCGGCCATCCCGGCCACCCCGGCCATCCGGGGCGCACGCGTCCCGGTGGACCGTAGGCGCGGGAAAGGGCACGTGGGCCCCCGACAAGGGCGCGGACGGCGTGTCCACCGCGCCGCCCGCATCGTGAGACGGAGCGACGCGGCGGGTCCCGCCTGTGGCAGGCTGCGTCCGTGCTCTCGTTCGCCATGATTATTGGCAGCAGGCGCGCCGGTCCGCAGTGACCGTCTCGTACCACCACGTACGGGCGGACACCGTCGTCCTCGACCCGCGCGCAGACCTCTCGCACCGGCGAGGGGTTTTTTCGTTTCCCGGCCCAACAACAGCCGGACGCGGAGCGCACGGGATCATTGTGGGCGGTGGAGCCGGTCTTTCCGGTAGACCGAGATCCGACACAGGAGCCTGATCAGCATGACGGAAACCAGCACTCCCGACGATTCCTTCCATGTCTTCGACACCACCCTCCGGGACGGTGCGCAGCGCGAGGGCATCAACCTGACGGTCGCGGACAAGTTGGCCATCGCCCGGCATCTGGACGACTTCGGGGTGGGTTTCATCGAGGGTGGCTGGCCGGGGGCCAATCCGCGGGACACGGAGTTCTTCGCGCGGGTACGGCAGGAGGTGGTCTTCCGGCACGCTCAGCTCGTGGCGTTCGGTGCCACGCGGCGGCCGGGTGGCAGGGCGGCCGAGGACGCGCAGGTCAACGCCCTGCTGGAGTCGGGCGCCCCGGTGATCACGCTGGTGGCCAAGTCCCATGACCGGCATGTCGAGCTGGCCCTGCGCACCACGCTGGAGGAGAACCTGGAGATGGTGCGCGACACCGTCTCCTACCTGTGCTCCAAGGGGCGGCGGGTGTTCGTCGACTGCGAGCACTTCTTCGACGGCTACCGCGCCAACCCGGAGTACGCGAAGTCGGTGGTGCGGACGGCGGCCGGGGCGGGCGCGGACGTGGTGGTTCTGTGCGACACCAACGGCGGCATGCTGCCCGCCCAGGTCCAGGCCGTCGTGTCCACGGTGGCCGCCGACACCGGCGCCCGCCTGGGCATCCACGCCCAGGACGACACCGGCTGCGCGGTGGCCAACACCCTGGCCGCCGTCGACGCCGGCGCCACCCACGTGCAGTGCACCGCCAACGGCTACGGCGAACGCGTCGGCAACGCCAACCTCTTCCCGGTCGTCGCCGCCCTGGAACTCAAATACGGCAAGCAGGTCCTGCCCGAGGGCGCGCTGCGCGAGATGACCCGCGTCTCCCACGCCATCGCCGAGGTCGTCAACCTCACGCCCTCCACCCATCAGCCGTACGTGGGTGTCTCCGCGTTCGCCCACAAGGCGGGCCTGCACGCCTCCGCGATCAAGGTCGACCCGGACCTCTACCAGCACATCGACCCGGACCTCGTCGGCAACCGCATCCGCATGCTCGTCTCGGACATGGCGGGCCGCGCCTCCATCGAGCTCAAGGGCAAGGAACTGGGCGTCGACCTCGGCGACGACCGCGCGCTCGTCGGGCGGGTCGTGGAGCGCGTCAAGGAGCGCGAGCTCCAGGGATACACGTACGAGGCCGCCGACGCCTCCTTCGAGCTGCTGCTGCGGGAGGAGGCCGAGGGCCGGGCCCGCCGCTACTTCCGCGTGGAGTCCTGGCGGGCCATCGTCGAGGACCGCCCCGACGGCAGCCACGCCAATGAAGCGACCGTCAAACTGTGGGCCAAGGGCGAGCGCATCGTCGCCACGGCGGAGGGCAACGGCCCGGTCAACGCGCTGGACCGGGCCCTGCGCGTCGGCCTGGAACGCATGTACCCCCAGCTCGCCCAATTGGAGCTGGTCGACTACAAGGTCCGCATCCTGGAGGGCAAGCACGGCACGTCCTCCACGACGCGCGTACTGATCTCCACGTCGGACGGCGTCGGCGAGTGGTCGACCGTCGGCGTCGCGGAGAACGTCATCGCCGCGTCGTGGGACGCCCTGGAGGACGCCTACACGTACGGCCTCCTGCGAGCCGGGGTCGAGCCCGTCGACTAATCCCCCGCGCGTCCCCCGGGGAGGCCGCCTGTTCCCGGGCCTGTGCCCGAGGCCCCGCTGCGTTACGTTCGAAGTATGAGGAATCGGACGAAGCGGTTCACCGTAGGGTTCTCCGGGCTGCTGCTCGCCCTGGGCGCCACGTCCTTCACGGCGGCGCCCGGGGCGCAGACCGCCGCCACCACCTCGGAGGTGGCGGCGGCCTGGCAGAAGAGTCCGGTGTACGTCGACCCGGCGGCGTCGGACCAGCTCTCCGACACCCGGGCGGACGCCCTCGCCCGCAAGATCGAGGACGCGGACAAGCCGGTCTTCGTGGCCGTGCTGCCGCAGGACTTCCCGCGCAGGGACATCTTCCGGAACCTGCGCACCGAGACCGGCGTGACGGGTGTGTACGCGATCCGCCTCGGCGACGGCTTCGACGCGAAGGCCGACCGTTCCGTGCTGTCGGGCAACGCCGTCGCCAACCTCGTCTCCCTCGTACGCGGGCAGAGCGCCGACACCCAGCTCGACGAATTCGTGGACGAGGCCCTCGCGCAGGCGTCCGGCAGGGCGCCGAAGTCCTGGAGCGGCGGCCCGGCCGACGAAGGGGTCAACGTGGGCACCCTCGCCGGTGTCGGAGTGGTGGTCGTGGCCGGCGGCGTCGGCGCGTACGCCGTGATCCGGCGCAAGAAGCGGCGCCACGAGGAGGCGCAGCGCGCGGCGCTCCGCAAGCTCTCCGTCGTCGTGGACGAGGACATCACCGCCTTCGGCGAGGAACTCGACCGGCTGGACTTCCACCCGGCCGAGCCGGGCGCCGACGACGCGATGCGGGCCGACTACGAACGTGCGCTGGACGCGTACGAGAAGGCCAAGGCGTACATGGCGGCCGCGACGCACCCCGAGGACGTACGCGGCGTGACCCAGGCCCTGGAGGACGGCCGCTTCTCGCTGGCCTCGCTCACCGCGCGCCGCGAGGGGCGTGAGCCGCCCGAGCGGCGCGCCCCCTGCTTCTTCGACCCGCGGCACGGCCCCTCCGTGCGGGACGCAGCATGGGCGCCCGCCGGGGGCGCGGCACGCGAGGTCCCGGTGTGCGCGGCCGACGCGGCACGCCTGGCGGACGGCCAGGACCCGATGGCGCGCACCGTGGCGACGGAGTCCGGGGAGCGCCGGCCCTACTGGGAGGCCGGACCGGCGTACGGGCCCTGGGCGGGCGGGTACTTCGGCGGGGGCATGCTGCCCGGACTGCTGGTCGGCACGATGCTCGGCGGCATGATGGCCGGCCCGGCGTACGGGGCGGACTACGGCGGCGGCTACGGGGACGGCGGGAGCGGCTTCGAGGGCGGCGACCAGTCGGGGGCGGACTTCGATCCGGGCGACTTCGGCGGAGGTGGCGGCGACTTCGGGGGCGGCGGTGACTTCGGCGGGGGCGGTGATTTCGGCGGCGGCGGTGACTTCGGGGGTGGCGGCGGATTCTGAGGGGCGTTCGCCGAAGCGGCCGTACGCGCCGTTGCCGGCGAGCGCGCGGCAGCACGAGAGCGGGGCTCCGGTGCTCGGCCCTCAGGAACACTCATTCCGTCAGGGATTCTCGGGGGCAGGGCCGTCCGGCGTGAGGGCCTGGAAGGCCGTGCACAGGAGCCGGACGCTGCGTCGGAACTTCTCGTCCTGGCTGAGGCGGGGCATCGTCTCCATGACGAGCGGGAAGCGCGCGCACAGGTCGGCGTAGACGTCCGCGGTGATGTTCGGTGTCTGGGCCCGGGGCTCGGCCTGTTCCTGGAGGACGAATCCGGTGACATGGCTGAGGAGGGTGTCGGCCGCGACACCGCACTGTTCGGCGGGGACCCCGGCGCCGATCAGGGTGGCGAGGAGCCGTTCCATCAGGGAGAGGGCGCCGGTGCTGAGCGTGCCGGGGCTGTCGGCCAGGAGGAGGGCGCCGCCCGGATGCCGCAGGAGGCTCCGGCGCAGTTCGACGGCCTGCGTCTCGATCCGGTCCTGCCACGTCGTGCCGGGCGGGAGGGCGGCGATTGCGGTGTCGCCTGCGTCGTACGCGTGTCGGCAGACGCGGTCGGCCATCAGCGCCAGCAGTTCGTCCTTGCCGCGCACGTGGTAGTAGAGGCTGCCCGCTTGTGCGCCGAGTCGCTCGGCCACCCGGCGCATGGACAGGCCGTGGTATCCGGTCTCGGCGAACGTGGCCATGCCGGCGTCGACGATCCGCTCCTTGGTGAGCTTCATGGTCCCACCGTAACAGCGCTTTCAAACACCGTTTGAAAAATCGCGTGCCGAGTGTAGTCTCGGCCTCGACCGGTTTCGAACACTGTTGGAAAGGCTGGCGCGGGGGATATGGGCGGACTGTTGTTCGGAGCTACGACCGCGGCGTTGATGGTGCTGATGGCCAAGAGCGGTCGCGCGGCGGTGGGCGAAGGACCCCTGCGAAGGCGTCCGTTCCCCTGGGCCGCGGCAGCCCTGACCCTCCTGGCCGTGGCGGGCGTCGCTCTCCAGCTCAGCTGGCCGGGCGCGATGGAGGCGCTGGACGCCGACCCCGCCGAGAGCGGCTGGTGGCGTGAGTTCACCTCGGTCTTCATGCAGAACGGCGGTGTGGGGGGCGTGCTGTGGAACCTCGCGACGCTCGCGCTGGTGGCGGCGCTGGCCCAGTGGTGCTGGGGCGGCACCCTGACGCTGCTGTTCTTCCTGTCCGGCATCCTCCTGCCGGAACGGCTCGACACCCTGCTCGGCATCGGCGGCGCCGCCGGCACGGACCCTCGTAATTTCGCGGGCAGTTCCGGCGCCACGTACTTCCTGGGGGCGACCCTGGCGGCGGCACTCCTGACCCCCGTGCACGGCGCCGCGGCCGGAGCCGGCGCCGTGAAGGACCGGGCAACGGCGGTCGCCGTCCCGGTCCTCGGCCTCGCGATGTGGCTGACGCAGGAGAACGGCCACGGCCTGGTCGCGGTGTACGGCTTTGCGGTGGGGGCGGGAGCGGCCGGCGTGTGGGCGGTACGGGGCCGGATGCGGCGCTCGCCGGGAGCGGTGGACTGCACGACACCGTGACCCGGCAGCGGGCCTGGGCGGCGGCGTTGGGCCGGCGGCGGCGTTGAGCTGCACGCCGGCCTTCTCCATTCGCCCATACTTGCGGCGTCAGGGCCGGTAGATGCACTCCGCGATCGTTGAGTGCTTCTTCCAGCCCAGGGTCTCGTACAGCGCGCGTCCGGCGTCTGTCGCGGCGAGAACGCCCATGTCCGCACCATGTTTCACGGCGCGGTCCGCGAGAGAACGCATCACGAAGCCGCCCAGTCCCTTACGCCGATGGCCCTCCGCCGTCACCACCTGGTCCACCACCGCGGTCTCGCCGACCACCGCCAACTGCCCCTGGGCCGCGAGCTCGCCCGCCGCGTCCCGTACGCGGACGTACACGACGCCGTGGGCAGCCTGAACCGTGGTGGTGTAACCCTCGGGCGTGGGCACGTCGGTGGCTGTCAGGTCGATGGCCATCAGGTGGCCGGTCTCTTCCCGGGCCACCACCCATCCCGGCGAAAGCCAGGGCTCGACGTCCTCGGGCTCCGCAGGCATCTTCATCCACGTTCGTGGCGCCGTCACCGAGACGGCCGCGGCGCGGACCAGTGACTCCTCGGGCACGGGCAGGACATGACGCCCTGTTTCCGCGGGGTTGCCGGCCACCTCGATGTAGAGCCCCCAGGGGCGCTCGACCGGCGGGGGCGTGCCCCGGGATATTGCCCACCCCGCCGCCCACGTCCTGACCATGTCCGCAAGCATCATGTCCTCCCCAGCCAGTGGCGCGTCATCTGATGGTAATGACCTCAAGGCGCCTCGGAACCTTACCTCCCTCGCCCGGGATGGGCTTGCGGCCGGGTTATTGAGACGATACGGTTCGTCTCATTGCTTGGCCGTTCGGTCGGGCGGTCGTCGTCTTGCCGGAGGTGGCTCATGGTGCGGGAACAGTATGTGGAGGCGGCTCCGGGGGTGCGGCTGTGGACGGAGCGGCGAGGGGCTGCCGACGCCCCGGCGCTGCTGCTCGTCATGGGGGCCCAGGCCTCCGGTCTCGGCTGGCCCGAGACCCTGGTGGACGCGCTCGCGGAGCGGCATCACGTCATCCGCTACGACCATCGCGACACGGGGCGCTCCACCCACGACTTCGACGAAAACCCGTACCCCGTCACGGACTTGGCGCAGGACGCCGTCGCCGTGCTGGACGGTCTCGGCATCGAGCGCGCGCACCTCGTGGGGCTGTCGCTCGGCGGCATGCTGGCCCAGCTGGTCCTCGCCGACCACCCCGAACGGGTGCTGAGTGCCACCTTGATGGGGACCTGCGCGCTGAGCGAGACGCCGTACGTGCGGCCGGACGGGGTGAGCGTCCCCGTCGCCGAACTGCCCGGCATCGCGCCGGAGGTGCTGGAGATGTGGGCCCGGCCGGTCGAGGACCACGGCCTGGAGGCGGAGCTGGACCGGCGGGTGGAGCACTGGCGGGTGCTCGCAGGCGGCGGACTGCCGTTCGACGGCGCGTACTTCAGGGAGCTGGAGCGGCGCGTCATCGAGCACGCCGGTACCTACGCGGTGTCGACCGCGCACGGCCGCGCCGACGCCTCCGGGATGCTCCGCACCGCCGAACTGGCCGCCACCGAGGTCCCGACCCTCGTCGTCGCGGCCCCGGCGGAACCGGTCTTCCCGCCCCCGCACCCGCAGCACTTGGCGCAAGTCATCGCGGGCGCGCGGCTGGTGGAGGTACCGGGCATGGGGCACGCGCTGCCCCCGGCGGTACTCGGCCCCCTCGCGGAGGCGATCCTGAGCCACACCGCCGGACATCCGCCGGCGTGACCCCCGCCCGGCGGGGATCGACGTGACGCAGACGCCCACCCTTCCCACGGGGAACGGCCATCGCCACCGCGTGAAGTCCGCTGCCCAGAAGGGGACTTGGCCGACGCCCCGAGCCGGACTCGGCCCCTTGGGCGGCGATGAAGATCAGGAGCCCGACTCGCCCGACCTGATCGCCGAGATGTCGAAGTTCAGCTTGATCTTGTCGGAGACCAGGACGCCGCCCGTCTCCAGCGCGGCGTTCCACGTGAGGCCCCACTGGGACCGCAGGATCTCGGCCTTGCCCTCGAAGCCCACGCGCTCGTTGCCGAACGGGTCCTTGGCGGAGCCGTTGAACTCCAGGTCGACGGTGAGCGGCCGGGTCGTGCCGAGGATCGTCAGGTCGCCCGTGACGCGGTAGTCGTCGCCGCCGAGGAACTCCGCCCCGGTGGAGCGGAACGTCATCTGGGGGAACTCCTCCGTCTTGAAGAAGTCCGCGCTCTTGAGATGCCCGTCGCGGTCGGCGTTGCCCGTGTCGATGCTGTCCATCCGCACGTCGAGGGAGGCCGTCGAGCGGGCCGGGTCGGCGCCGTCCAGGTGCAGGGTGCCCGAGACGTCGAGGAAGGAGCCCTTGACGTTGGTGACCATGGCGTGCCGGGCGACGAAGCCGATCGTGGTGTGCGCGGGGTCGATGGCGTAGTCGCCGGTCAGCGCGGCGAGCCGCGGGTCGACCGCGGCGGGTACGGCGGGCGCCGGGGCGGTGACGGTGGTGGTGTCGTTCTTGCGGCCGAAGAGACCCATGACGTGCTCCTTGGGGGACGAGCTCCGACGGGGAGCTTCAGTTGAAGGTTCAACAAGAACGAAGGTAGCGCGATTCGGTTCAACATTCAACCTTTAACGTCTCGGGTGGCGGGCGGGGGGATGAATTTAGAGGCGAGGCACCATGGCGCCAAGTTGACGTCACCGGGAGCCAAGTCGCTGGTCGACCTTGTCGCCCCAAAAAACCAACCCGGTCCGCCGACGGAACAGGCAGCCCGCCCCCGACCTCGCACACGTTTGCGATGGCGCCACAATGGTGCCACGATGGCGTCATGAACCTCACGCAGTACGTCGATCACCTCCGGCAGGAGCTCGCGGTCGCCGCCGAAGCCGGGGGCGACGAGGCCCGCGCCCTGGCCGAACGCCTCACCGCCCCCCTGGAGTCGGCCGCCCGGCTCACCCTGCTGAACGCCCTGTCCGCCGCCGCCGAGGAGATCACCAGCGATCTGGCGCCGGGATCGGTCGACGTCCGGCTGCGGGGGCTCGACCCCGAGTTCGTCGTGACACTCCCGCCCGGCCCGGAACCGTTCGACGCCCAGGCGGAGTACGCGGCCCTCATGGCACTCAAGGCGGCACCCCCTGCCGCGCCTCCCGCGCCGGACGCCTCCGACGAGGGCGGCACGGCCCGCGTCAACCTCCGCCTCCCGGCCCCCATCAAGACCCGCGTGGAAGAGGCGGCCGGCCGCGACGGCCTGTCGGTCAACGCCTGGCTCGTACGCGCGGTCTCCGCCGCCCTCGACCAGCCCGACGGCAGGTCCGCCGCCCCCTCGGGCCACCGCGACGGGCTGGGATTCGGCACCGGCTTCACGGGGTGGGTACGCTGACCCGCCCTCGCGGCGCCCCACCGGGCCCGGCCCCCACACACCCCCGCACGACTTCGCGCGACCGGCGCGACCCAATGCACCGGCGCCGGGCCCGCCAGGGCTCGTCGAGCCACTAGGACGGGACTTCCATGCCTGTTTTCGACACGCCCGAACCGATCACCGCGGGCGTCGCCTTCGACGCCGGGACCCTGCGCGTCGTCGCCGGGGACGCCGCGCGGACCACCGTCGAGGTCCGCCCCGGCAGCGCCACCCGGGACGCGGACGTCAAGGCGGCCGAGCGCACCCGCGTCGACTTCGCGAACGGCACCCTCTCGGTCAAGGGCCCCAAGGACCGTTCCCCGTTCAGCAAGGGCTCCTCGCTCGACGTGGAGATCACGCTGCCGGCCGGCTCCCGGCTGCGGGTCGACACCGGGCTCGCGCACGTCGCGGCGCGCGGCACGCTCGGCGACTGTGAGATCAAGACGGGCGCGGGCGACATCCAGGTCGAGCGGGCCGCCGACCTCCGCCTCACCACCGGCCACGGTGATGTCTCCGTGGGCCGGGTGGACGGCGCGCTCCGCGTCACCGCCTCCGGCGGGGTCCGCGTCGGTGACGTCACGGGCGCGGTGACGGTCAAGAACTCCAACGGCACCACCGATCTCGGGGCGATCGGGGGCGACATCGAGGTGAAGGCGTCCAACGGCGCCGTCACCGTCGGGGGCGCGGCCGGGGACGTCAGGCTCAGGACCGCCAACGGCGCTCTGCGGGTCAGGGAGCTGGTGCGCGGCACGGCCGTCCTGGAGACGGCCGCGGGCCGGATCGAGATCGGCATCCGCGAGGGCACGGCGGCCTGGCTCGACGTACGGACGAGCGCCGGTTCGGTGCGCCAGGCGCTGGCGGAGGCCGAGGCGCCGGCCGAGAGCGCGGACACGGTCAAGGTGCGGGCCCGCACCGGTCTGGGCGACATCACGGTCAGCCGGGCCTGACCGGCCCGCGCGCCGGACGCCCCGCCGGCCTTGTCGGCCCTCGCCAACGCGGCGGCCCCCGAAGTGCGTACGCGGGCCGCCGCTGTGAGGCGTCTCTCAACCGGGCGAACGACCGGCAGGCTCCTCTGGAGGCCACTGTTCCGCGTATTTTTGTGGAAACCCTACAGTTGGCGAGGGTCTGAGCAGTCACTTCTTCAGCACCCCCGGCCCCTTCTGTCCGGGGGTGCCAGGAAAACGGCCCGGAGACTGTACAGAGTCGACGGTCCGTTTCCCCGGGGGCGCTCCGTAAGGTCACTACATGACCGTTTTGGACGAGACCGCTTCTCCCGGGGGCGAGCCCACCGACGCGCGTGGGCGCGTGGCCGAACTGCACGAGATCCGTGCGGCGGCGCTGCGCGGGCCCAGCGAGAAGGCGACCGAGGCGCAGCACGCCAAGGGCAAGCTGACCGCACGCGAGCGGATCGAGCTGCTCGTCGACCCCGGGTCGTTCCGCGAGGTCGAGCAGCTGCGCCGGCACCGGGCGACCGGTTTCGGCCTGGAGGCCAAGAAGCCGTACACGGACGGTGTGATCACCGGTTGGGGCACGGTCGAGGGCCGGACGGTCTTCGTCTACGCGCACGACTTCCGCATCTTCGGCGGCGCGCTCGGCGAGGCGCACGCCACGAAGATCCACAAGATCATGGACATGGCCATCGCGGCCGGTGCTCCGCTGGTCTCGCTGAACGACGGTGCGGGCGCCCGTATCCAGGAGGGCGTCTCCGCGCTCGCGGGTTACGGCGGCATCTTCCAGCGCAACACCAAGGCGTCCGGTGTCATCCCGCAGATCAGCGTGATGCTGGGCCCGTGCGCGGGCGGTGCCGCGTACAGCCCGGCCCTCACGGACTTCGTGTTCATGGTCCGCGAGACCTCGCAGATGTTCATCACGGGACCCGACGTCGTCCGCGCGGTGACCGGCGAGGAGATCACCCAGAACGGCCTGGGCGGCGCCGACGTCCACGCCGAGACCTCCGGTGTGTGTCACTTCGCCTACGACGACGAAGAGACCTGCCTGGCCGAGGTCCGCTACCTGATCTCGATGCTCCCCTCCAACAACCGGGAGAACCCGCCGACGCACGAGTCGCAGGACCCGGTCGGCCGCCGCTCGGACGTGCTGCTCGACCTGGTGCCGGCGGACGGCAACCGCCCGTATGACATGGCCAAGGTCATCGAGGAACTGGTCGACGAGGGCGACTTCCTGGAGGTCCACGAGCGCTGGGCGCGGAACATCATCTGCGCCCTCGCCCGCCTGGACGGCA
>NZ_JBVIJT010000016.1:0-192669 GCF_055581265.1 Streptomyces sp. NPDC031466 | reverse complement strand
GCCCGGTTACATTCCGAACCCGGAAGCTAAGCCTCACAGCGCCGATGGTACTGCAGGGGGGACCCTGTGGGAGAGTAGGACGCCGCCGAACTAATCTTGATAGAGCTGGTCCCTGAACTTCGGTTCAGGGACCAGCTCTTTTTTGTTTCACGTAACTTGCTGTTCACGTTGTGCGACCAACATCCGCAGACATGGGGACAGTGGGAATGTTGCGTGCCGCCGGCGTCGGTACCGGTGACGAGGTCGTCGTGCCCGCCTACGGGAACACCGAGGTCGCCGAAGCGGTGGTCCTCGCCGGAGCGCTGCCGGTCTTCGCCGACATAGAGCCGGCGACGTACTGCCTCGACCCGGAAGCCGTCGCCGCCGCGGTGACCCCGCGTACGGCCGCCGTCATCGTCGTACACCGCTTCGGGCACCAGGCCGACGTACGACGACTTCGCGACGTAGGGCAGCGGCACGGGCTGCTCGTCCTGGAGCACGGTGAGGCGCAGGCCGCGGACGACGGCGTCGAACGCCGGCGGGCCCATGCCGCGTACCTCAGCGGGCGGCTCAGCGGAGTCGTGACGCCGGACGGCGGGGACGGGCACAGCTACCAGCAGTACGTGGTGCGCGTGCCCGGCAACGGGCGGCCCGACCGGGACGCCTTCGCACGCGCCGTACGGGCCAGGGGAGTCAACTGCTGGGTGCCCGTGAAGACACCGGCGCACCGACTGCCGCGGTTCCGGCGTGACGTGTGCCTGCCCGAGACGGAGCGGGCCGCGGACGAGACACTGGCGCTTCCGGTCGACGCGTCCATGACCCGGCGAGACCTCCAGCGCGTCGTCTCAGCGTGCAATGCCTTGGGCGGCCTTCTGCAGCCCGCCTTCTGACAGGGGCGAGAAGAAGGAAACGGCGGTTCGGAGCACCCTCGTTTTCAGGTATGATCTATTTCGTTGCCGCGGGGAAAACCCCAAAGCGCAGCAGGCCCCTATAGCTCAGTCGGTAGAGCGTCTCCATGGTAAGGAGAAGGTCAGCGGTTCGATTCCGCTTGGGGGCTCAAATAAAGAAGGCCTCCGTCCTGTGGGACGGAGGCCTTCTTTGTGTTGAGGCCTTCTCGCGACGTGTTCAGTCGGTCTGGAGACCAGGGACGCGCATCGCGAGGATCGCCATGTCGTCCGAGGGCGCGTCCGAGGCGAAACGCTCCACCGCGCGCATGATGCGCGCCGCCACCGCGCCGGCCGTAAGCCCCGTGCAGGTCGTCAGGACATCCGCGAGGCCGTCGTCGCCGAGCATGCGGGTGCCCTCACGGCGCTCGGTGACGCCGTCCGTCACGCACAGCAGGACGTCGCCGGGGTCGAGCGTCATCGTCTCCTCGTACAGTTCGAGGTCGTCCATGACGCCGAGCAGCGGCTGCGGTTCCGCGAACGGTTCGACCGTGCCGTCCTGGCGCAGGCGCAGCGGCAGCGGGTGACCGGCACAGACGATCTTGAGGACGGCGGAACCGTCCTCCTGCGGCCACAGCTCGCCGTACAGCAGGGTCAGGAAGCGGCTGCGGGCGCCTTCGTCGAGGATCGCCGCGTTCAGGCGCTCCAGGACGGCGGGGCCGCCGAAGCCCTCGCGGGCGAGCAGGCGCAGGGCGTGCCGGGCCAGGCCCGTGACGGCCGCGGCCTCGGGGCCCGTGCCGCAGACGTCGCCGATCGCGAAGCCGTACGCGCCGTCGCGGATCGGGAAGAGGTCGTAGAAGTCACCGCCGACCTCGTTGCCCTCGCCGGCCGCGCGGTAGATGACCTCGACCTCCACGCCCGGGATCTGGGGGAGGCCGGGCGGCAGCAGGCTGCGCTGGAGGGACTGGCTGATGGCCGTGCGCTCGGAGTACAGGCGGGCGTTGTCCAGGGCCAGGGCGGCTCGGCGGGAGAGATCTTCGGCCAATTCCAGGATCTCTTGGCGGAAGTGCTCGTCGGAGGGCTTACCGAGAGTGAGCATGCCGATGACACGGTTGCGCGCGACCAAGGGCAGGACCACCGTCTCGCCGCCCACCGCGGACGCGGTGGAGAGCGTCGTACCGATGCCGGAGCCCAGCGTCGGGGATTCGCCGAGGCCCAGGCTCCGCATGGAGGTGCGCAGGGCCGCCTGGTGCGCCGCCTCGGAGGGGGCGGACCAGATGCGGGCGCCCGGGGTGGGGACCGGGTCGGGCGGGGAGATCTTGGACAGCAGCGCCTTCAGACCGTCGATGCGCTCCTCGTCCTCGTGCAGGACGTACGAGAGGTAGGGCTCGGCGGACTGGTCGGCGATGGTGTAGACGGCGCACCAGGTGGCAAGCGTGGGGACGGTCATCTGGGCCATGAGCGCCAGCGTCTGGTCGCGGTCCAGCGTGCCCGCGAGGAGGTCGGAGGCCTCGACGAGGAAGGAGAGCGAACCGCGGCGGAGCCTTTCCAGCTCACCGAGGCGCGCGGACTCCACGGCGAGGGCGATTCGGTCGGCGGCGAACTGCAGGCGCAGGGCCTCCTCGTTCGAGTACCGGTCGGGGGCCTCGGCCGCGACTCCCAGGGAGCCGGTGAGGCGGCCCTCGACCTTGAGGGGGACCGTGACGACGGAACGCATGCCCGTGCCACCCAGGAGCGGGACGGCGCCGGGGACGACCGTGAGGTCCTCGTGGACGGCCGGCATGCGGGCCGAGCCGTAGCGCCCGGGGCCCGCCTCGACGGGGACGCGGGCGAAGCGCTGGCGGGCCGAGGGCAGGCCGGTGGAGGCGCGGACCTCAAGCTCCGTCTCGTCGTCGGTGGCCAGGAGGAGGAACGCCGCGTCGCCGTCGAGCATGTCGCGGGCGCGTTCCACGGTGCGCTGGAGCAGGCTGTCGAGGTCGTCGGGGGCGGGGGAGCCGATGAAGATCTCGAAGGGGTCGGCGGCGTTCGGCTCGCTGAGGGTGGCCTGCTCGGGAGTCGCGCCGCGAAGGGGGGTCTGGAGCACGGCGCGCTCCTCGTCCCGTACGAGCAGGCAGACCGTGGAGGGTTCGCCGTCGTTGTCGCGGACACGCAGGTGCGAGGCGTAGACGGGGATCACGCGGCCGTCGGACCCGCGGATGCCGTAGCTGCCCTCCCAGCGGGACAGCTGCAGGGCCTCGGCGATGCCCGTACTGGTGCCGGGGGTGTGCGGCCATGCCGCCAGATCGTTCAGGGGCTTGCCCATGACCTGCTCGGCGGCATAACCGAACAGCTCCTCCGCGTCTTCGTTCCAGGCGCAGATGGCGCCCACCCGGTCGATCTGGATGACGGCGACGCGGACCCTGCCGTCGGCGAGGGGCAGCAGGTCGGCGGGGAGCGAGGGGCCCGCGGTGCGGGTGCCCACCGGGCGGTGGGGGAGGTCGAGTTGGAACCAGACCTGCTTGTTCGTGGGGGTGTAGTCGACGCCCCAGCGGGTGGCGAGCGCGGCGCAGAGCTGGAGGCCGCGGCCGCCTTCGCGGTCCGGGCTGCCCATGCTGGCGGCGGACTGCTGGAGCGGGATCTCGCGCTCGGGATAGCGGTCGGAGACCTCGATGCGTACGGCGTCCTCACTGCGCAGGCACAGGACGTCGGCGGCCGTGCCGGCGTGCACCACCGCGTTGGTCACCAGCTCGCTGGTGAGGACCACCGCGTCGTCGACGATGTCGGAGAACCCCCAGCCCTGGAGGGTGTCGCGTACGAAGGAGCGGGCCGTGGCGACGGAACGCCCGACGGGCTCGAAGGTCGCAGCCGCACGCGCGGTGATCACAGCACTCCTCGTATGAGTATCGACGGCGTCGACCGTATCGACGCCCAGTTCTCCCGTACTCATGGTGCGGCCGCCCCTCCGATGCCCGCTTGTTCGTGTACCACCGCCCTGGCCGGGCAGGACCGGGGTGGTTGGACAGCCGGATGCAAGGTTACTTACCTTCGCCGTCCATGCTGATGCCGGTCGTCGGTGTTTCCGCCCGGAGGGTCTGCGGCCGGTGTGCGAAGCTGCCGAACTGTTATGGCCTGGTTCGGCCATGGTGAAACACTGGGCAGGCTTCATGGGGACAGCCCGAGCAGCCAAGCAGTAGGTCGACCCTTGCGGGAGGGACACAGTGGAGTCTGGCGCAGCGACGCGGGGCACTGACACGCGCGCGAAAGACGGACAGTCCCTGAACAAACAGCGCAAACCGCGTCACGGGACGACTGCCGCCGTGGACGCGGCGTCCCTCAACCGGCTGCTCGCCGCGCTGGTGGCGATGCGGGACGGCAATTTCCGGAAGCGGCTCACGGTCTCCGGCGACGACGTCATGTCGCAGATCGCCGCCGTCTTCAACGAGGTCGCCGACCGGAATCTGCACCTGACGGGGGAGCTCTCGCGGGTACGGCGCATGGTCGGACGTGAGGGAAAACTCACGGAACGGCTCGAGAGCGGGGCGAGCGAGGGCTCGTGGGCCGCCGCGATCGACGCGTCCAACGCCCTGGTCGACGATCTCGTACGTCCGGTCTCCGAGGTCGGCCGGGTGCTGTCCGCGGTGGCGGAGGGCGATCTGGAGCAGCGCATGGAGCTGCGGGCGCAGGGCGCGGACGGGAACGGCCATCCGCTGCGCGGGGAGTTCCTGAAGGTCGGGCGGACGGTCAACAACCTCGTCGACCAGCTGTCCACCTTCACCGACGAGGTCACGCGCGTGGCCAGCGAGGTCGGTACCGAGGGCAAGCTCGGCGGGCAGGCCAAGGTGCGCGGGATGTCCGGTTCGTGGAAGGACCTCACGGACTCGGTCAACACCATGGCGTACCGCCTGACGGCGCAGGTGCGGGACATCGCGCTGGTCACGACGGCCGTGGCGAAGGGCGACTTGTCCCGGAAGGTCACCGTTCACGTCGCCGGCGAGATGCTGGAGCTGAAGAACACCGTCAACACGATGGTGGACCAGCTCTCCTCGTTCTCGTCCGAGGTGACCCGCGTGGCCCGCGAGGTCGGCACGGAGGGCGAGCTCGGCG
Source organism: Streptomyces sp. NPDC031466 (assembly GCF_055581265.1). Classification (NCBI taxonomy): domain Bacteria; kingdom Bacillati; phylum Actinomycetota; class Actinomycetes; order Kitasatosporales; family Streptomycetaceae; genus Streptomyces; species Streptomyces sp. NPDC031466. The sequence continues at coordinate 187,723 of NZ_JBVIJT010000016.1, read as the reverse complement.
GCCAGGCGCAGGTGCCGGGTGTGGCGGGCGTGTGGAAGGACCTCACCGATTCGGTGAACCTGATGGCCGGCAACCTCACCGCCCAGGTGCGCGGCATCGCCGAGGTGACGACCGCGGTCGCGAACGGCGATCTGTCGCGGAAGGTCACGGTGAGCGCGCGCGGCGAGGTGGCCCAGCTCGCCGAGACGATCAACCAGATGACCGAGACCCTGCGCACGTTCGCGGACGAGGTCACGCGCGTCGCCAACGAGGTCGGTGCCGAGGGCCAGCTGGGCGGCCAGGCCAATGTGCCGGGCGCGGCGGGCACGTGGAAGGACCTGACCGACTCGGTCAACACGGTCTTCCGCAACCTCACGACCCAGGTGCGGGACATCGCGCAGGTGACGACGGCGGTGGCGAACGGCGACCTGTCGCAGAAGGTCACCGTGGACGTCGCGGGCGAGATGCTCGAGCTGAAGAACACCGTGAACACGATGGTGGACCAGCTCTCCGCCTTCGGTTCCGAGGTCACGCGGGTGGCGCGGGAGATCGGCGTCGAGGGTGAACTGGGCGGTCAGGCGCAGGTGCAGGGCGCGGCCGGCACCTGGAAGGACCTGACCGACTCGGTCAACACCGCCTTCCGCAACCTCACCGGGCAGGTGCGCAACATCGCGCAGGTGACGACGGCGGTGGCCAACGGCGACCTGTCGCAGAAGGTCACCGTCGACGTGTCCGGCGAGATGCTCCAGCTGAAGAACACCGTGAACACGATGGTGGACCAGCTGTCGTCCTTCGCCGACCAGGTCACGCGGATGGCGCGGGACGTGGGCACCGAGGGCCGTCTCGGCGGTCAGGCGCGCGTGGACGGCGTCAGCGGTACGTGGAAGGACCTCACCGACTCCGTCAACTTCATGGCGGGGAACCTGACCTCGCAGGTGCGTCAGATCGCGCAGGTGACGACGGCCGTGGCGCGCGGTGACCTGTCCCAGAAGATCGAGGTCGACGCGCGCGGCGAGATCCTGGAGCTGAAGAACACCATCAACACGATGGTCGACCAGCTCTCCGCCTTCGCCGACCAGGTGACCCGGGTGGCCCGTGAGGTGGGCACCGAGGGGCGTCTCGGCGGGCAGGCGCAGGTGCCGGGCGTCGCCGGTGTGTGGCGGGACCTGACGGACTCCGTGAACGGCATGGCCGGCAACCTCACCGCCCAGGTGCGCAACATCGCGCAGGTCGCGACGGCGGTGGCCCGCGGTGACCTGTCCCAGAAGATCGACGTGGACGCGCGCGGCGAGATCCTGGAGCTGAAGAACACCCTGAACACGATGGTCGACCAGCTCTCGGCCTTCGCGGAGCAGGTCACGCGGGTCTCCCGCGAGGTGGGCACCGACGGCATCCTGGGCGGCCAGGCCGAGGTCCAGGGCGTCTCGGGCACCTGGAAGGACCTCACGCAGTCCGTGAACGGCATGGCGAACAACCTCACCCTCCAGGTGCGGAACATCGCCGAGGTCACCACGGCCGTCGCCATGGGCGACCTCTCCAAGAAGATCACCGTCGACGCGAAGGGCGAGATCCTCGAACTCGTCACGACCGTCAACACCATGGTCGACCAGCTCTCCTCGTTCGCCGAGCAGGTCACGCGCGTGGCCCGCGAAGTGGGCACCGAGGGCCAGTTGGGCGGTCAGGCCCGGGTGCCGGGAGTCACCGGCATCTGGAAGGACCTGAGCGACAACGTCAACCTGATGGCCAACAACCTGACCAGCCAGGTCCGCAACATCTCCCAGGTCTCCGCGGCGGTCGCCAACGGCGACCTGACCAAGAAGGTCACGGTCGAGGCGCGCGGCGAGGTCGCGCAGCTCGCCGACACGGTCAACACCATGGTGACGACGCTGAGTTCGTTCGCCGACGAGGTCACGCGTGTGGCCCGCGAAGTGGGCACGGACGGCATCCTGGGCGGCCAGGCCCGCGTGCCGGGCGTCTCGGGTACGTGGAAGGACCTCACCGAGTCCGTGAACTCGATGGCGTCCAACCTGACCGGGCAGGTCCGCAACATCGCGATGGTCACCACCGCCATCGCCAAGGGCGACCTCACGAAGAAGATCGACATCGACGCCCGGGGCGAGATCCTGGAGCTCAAGACCACCATCAACACGATGGTGGACCAGCTGTCGTCGTTCGCCGAGCAGGTCACCCGGGTCGCCCGCGAGGTGGGCACGGAGGGGCAGCTGGGCGGCCAGGCACGCGTGCGTGACGTCGACGGCACGTGGCGGGACCTGACCGAGTCCGTGAACGAGATGGCCGGAAACCTCACCCGTCAGGTGCGCGCCATCGCCAAGGTCGCCACCGCGGTGACCCGCGGCGATCTCAACTTGAAGATCGAGGTCGACGCGGCCGGTGAGATCCAGGTCCTGCAGGACAACATCAACACGATGATCGCGAATCTCCGCGACACCACCCTCGCCAACAAGGAACAGGACTGGCTCAAGGGCAACCTCGCGCGGATCTCGGGCCTGATGCAGGGCCGCCGCGACCTGGAGGACGTCGCCTCGCTGATCATGAGCGAGCTGACGCCGGTGGTCTCCGCACAACACGGCGCGTTCTTCCTGGCGATGCCCACGGACGACGGCACGGACGTCGGGGGCGACAGCGAGGACGCGTACGAACTGCGCATGCTCGGCAGCTACGGCTACTCCATGGGGTCGATGCCGACGTCCTTCCGGCCCGGCGAGACACTGATCGGCACGGCCGCCAAGGAGCGGCGCACGATCCTCGTGGAGAACGCCCCCACCGGTTACCTGCGGATCGCCTCCGGTCTCGGGGAGGCGCCGCCCGCGCAGGTCATCGTGCTTCCGGTGCTCTTCGAGGGGACCGTTCTCGGCGTGATCGAGCTGGCCTCGTTCCAGCCCTTCACCCACATCCAGAAGGACTTCCTCAGCCAGATCGCCGAGATGATCGCGACGAGCGTCAACACCATCAGCGTCAACACGAAGACCGAGGTGTTGCTCAAGCAGTCGCAGGAGCTGACCGAGCAACTGCGCGAGCGCTCGGCCGAGTTGGAGAACCGGCAGAAGGCGCTCCAGGACTCCAACGCGGAGCTGGAGGAGAAGGCGGAGCTGCTGGCCCGGCAGAACCGCGACATCGAGGTCAAGAACACCGAGATCGAAGAGGCCAGGCAGGTCCTCGAGGAGCGGGCCGAGCAGCTCGCGGTCTCCATGCGCTACAAGTCGGAGTTCCTCGCGAACATGTCGCACGAGCTGCGCACGCCGCTCAACTCCCTGCTGATCCTCGCCAAGTTGCTCGCCGACAACGCGGACTCCAACCTCACCCCCAAGCAGGTGGAGTTCGCCGAGACGATCCACGGCGCGGGCTCCGACCTGCTCCAGCTCATCAACGACATCCTCGACCTCTCCAAGGTCGAGGCGGGCAAGATGGACGTCTCCCCGACACGCATCGCCCTTGTGCAACTCGTCGACTACGTAGAGGCCACTTTCCGGCCGCTGACCGCCGAGAAGGGACTCGACTTCTCCGTACGCGTGTCCCCCGAGTTGCCCGCCACCTTGCACACCGACGAGCAGCGTCTGCTCCAAGTGCTGCGCAATCTCCTGTCCAACGCGGTGAAGTTCACCGACACCGGAGCGGTCGAGCTGGTGATCCGGCACGCCAACAACGACGTGCCCGACGCGATCAGGGAGCAGCTCCTGGAGGCGGGCTCGCTGCGGGACGCGGGAGCCGACCTGATCGCCTTCTCCGTGACGGACACCGGCATCGGCATCGCGGCCAGCAAGATGCGGGTCATCTTCGAGGCCTTCAAGCAGGCCGACGGGACGACCAGCCGCAAGTACGGCGGCACCGGTCTCGGTCTGTCCATCAGCCGGGAGATCGCGCGCCTGCTCGGCGGTGAGATCCACGCCCAGAGCGAGCCGGGCCGCGGCTCGACCTTCACGCTCTATTTGCCCCTGCACGCCAGCGAACTGCCGCCCCAGGGCTACGCACAGCTGACGCCCGCTCCCTCGGCGGCGGAGCTGCCCGCGGCCGAGGGCACTTCGGCGGCGGCCGAGACCGCGACCCCGGACGAGAGCGGAGCGGCACGGCGGGAGACGCCGGCGGGTCCCGCGGCGCTCTTCCGGCGCCGCCGCCGGTCGGTGTCCCCGCCGGAGCAGTCGTCCATGACACCGGGACAGCCGACGGCCGGGGCACAGGACCAGCGCCGGCCGGAGCAGTGGCCCGCCGCCCCGGCGCAGGAGGCGCAGCCCGCGCGGCGCGGCTTCCACTTCGACGGCGAGAAGGTTCTGATCGTCGACGACGACATCCGCAACGTCTTCGCGCTCACCAGCGTCCTGGAGCAGCACGGCCTCTCGGTGCTGTACGCGGAGAACGGCCGCGAGGGCATCGAAGTGCTGGAGCAGCACGATGACGTGACGGTCGTTCTGATGGACATCATGATGCCCGAGATGGACGGGTACGCGACGACGACGGCGATCCGCAGGATGCCGCAGTTCGCCGGGCTCCCGATCATCGCGCTCACGGCGAAGGCCATGAAGGGCGACCGGGAGAAGGCGATCGAGTCCGGAGCTTCCGACTACGTCACCAAGCCGGTCGATCCCGATCACCTGTTGTCGGTGATGGAGCAGTGGATGCGCGGTCAGTGACCGAGAACCGGCTTCGTCACACGGAGTTGCTGACAGAGTGTGGCCGAGGTCGTGTAGAACGACGGTATGCGGGGAACCTTCTGGTCTCCCACCGCGTTTCTGCTACGTGCACAGTGACATCGCGGTGACAGGGTGTGGCGACAGGCGGGGTGCGGCTACGATGACCGGCACAAGGACGGGCGGCGCAAGGGAGTCGTCCTCTGGGGCGGCGCCCGGTGTTTCGCCGGGGCGAGGAGGGCGGGCCATGGTGCAGAAGGCCAAGATCCTCCTGGTCGATGACCGGCCGGAGAATCTGCTGGCGCTGGAGGCCATCCTCTCTGCGCTCGATCAGACACTGGTGCGGGCATCTTCCGGGGAGGAAGCGCTCAAAGCACTACTCACGGACGACTTCGCGGTCATCCTGCTGGATGTTCAGATGCCGGGAATGGACGGTTTCGAAACCGCCGCGCACATCAAGCGGCGGGAGCGGACCCGGGACATCCCGATCATCTTCCTCACCGCCATCAACCACGGGCCGCACCACACCTTCCGGGGTTACGCGGCGGGCGCGGTGGACTACATCAGCAAACCGTTCGACCCGTGGGTGCTGCGCGCGAAGGTCTCGGTCTTCGTCGAGCTGTACATGAAGAACTGCCAACTGCGCGAGCAGGCAGCCCTGCTGCGTCTCCAGCTCGAAGGCGGCGGCAAGTCGGCGCCCGGCGAGCCCAAGGAGTCGGCGGGTCTGCTCGCCGAGCTGTCGGCGCGGCTCGCGGCCGTCGAGGAACAGGCCGAGGCGCTCTCCAAGCAGCTCGACGACGAGTCGGCGGACGCGGCGGCGGTGGCCACCGCCGCCCATCTCGAACGCAAACTGACCGGCCTGCGGCGGGCTCTTGACGCCCTGGAACCGGGCACCGGCACCAGCGCCCCCTCGGTCCCCTCGCAGAACTGACGGGGCGTCCCGCCCCGCGGACCCGGTGAACCTCCGTCAGTTCACCGCCTCCGCAGGGGCGACACGAACGGGTGAAGCGGTGGGCACACGTGTCCGCAATGGTCGACAGCGGTAACCTCACACCCATGGCCTCACGTCAGTCCGCAGCCAAGAAGACGCCCGCGAAGAAGGCGGCCGCGCCGACGAAGGCTCCGGTGAGGAAGGCCGCCGCCAGGCCGCCCGTGAAAAGGGCCGCGCCGAAGAAGGCGCCCGCGAGGAAGGCCCCGGCCAAGAAGGTCGCGGCGAGGCGGCCGGCTCCCGCGCCCGCCCCCAGCGCCACCAGCGGCCTGTACCGCCTGGTGCGTGCCGTGTGGCTCGGCGTCGCCCACGCGGTCGGCGCGATGTTCCGCGGCATAGGGCGCGGCGCGAAGGGACTCGACCCGGCCCACCGCAAGGACGGCCTCGCGCTGCTGCTGCTCGGCATCGCCCTGATCGTCGCCGCGGGCACCTGGTCGAACCTGCGGGGGCCGGTCGGCGAACTGGTCGAGGTCCTGGTCACCGGCGCCTTCGGCCGCCTCGACCTGCTCGTGCCGCTCCTGGTCGGCTCCATCGCCGTACGCCTCATCCGCCACCCGGAGCGGCCCGAGGCCAACGGCCGCATCGTGATCGGCCTGTCCGCCCTGGTCATCGGGGTCCTCGGCCAGGTCCATGTCGCGTGCGGCGCACCGGCCCGCAGCGACGGCATGCAGGCGATAAGGGACGCCGGCGGACTGATCGGCTGGGGCGCCGCCACGCCGCTGACCTTCACCATGGGCGACATCCTCGCGGTGCCGCTGCTGGTGCTGCTCACCGTCTTCGGGCTGCTGGTCGTCACGGCCACCCCCGTCAACGCCATCCCGCAGCGGCTGCGGCTGCTCGGCATCAAGCTCGGCGTGATCCAGCCGGAACTCGGGGCGGAGGACTTCGCTGACGACGACTACGACTACGACGCCGACTACGACGAGCAGTGGCGTCAGGCGCCGCCCGCCCGCTCCGCCCGGCGCCGCGCCCCCGACGCGTACGCGCCCGACCTCGCCGAGGAGGAGGCGCTCACCAAACGGCGCAGGCCGCGCAGGACTCCCGTACATCCGGACGCCGTGGACGTGGCGGCGGCCGCCGCCGCCGATCTGGACGGTGCCGTGCTGCACGGCATGCCGCCCTCGCCGCTGGTCGCGGATCTGACGCAGGGCGTCTCCGGGGAGCAGGAGGAGCGCGCGCGCACGGCTCCGGTACCGCCGGCGCGGGCCACCGGCGCCCCCGTACCCGGCGAGCTGAAGAAGAAGCCGCAGGAGTCCGCCCGGAACCTGGGGGAGCCGGCGCGCAGTGTCGTGCCGGACCTCACCAAGTCCGCTCCGGAGACCCCGCGCGAGCTGCCGCCGCGCGCCGAGCAGCTCCAGCTCGCCGGCGACATCACGTACGCGCTGCCCTCACTCGACCTGCTGGAGCGCGGCGGACCCGGCAAGACCCGCAGCGCCGCCAACGACGCCGTGGTGGCCTCGCTGACGAACGTGTTCACGGAGTTCAAGGTGGACGCCGTCGTCACCGGCTTCACGCGTGGCCCGACGGTCACGCGCTACGAGATCGAGCTCGGCCCCGCCGTGAAGGTCGAGAAGATCACGGCGCTGGCCAAGAACATCGCGTACGCGGTCGCCTCCCCGGACGTGCGGATCATCTCGCCGATCCCCGGCAAGTCCGCGGTCGGCATCGAGATCCCCAACACCGACCGCGAGATGGTCAACGTCGGAGACGTCCTGCGCCTCGCGGACGCCGCCGAGGACGACCACCCGATGCTGGTGGCGCTCGGCAAGGACGTCGAGGGCGGCTACGTCATGGCCAACATGGCGAAGATGCCGCACATCCTGGTCGCCGGAGCCACTGGTTCGGGTAAGTCGTCGTGCATCAACTGCCTGATCACTTCGATCATGATAAGAGCGACGCCCGAGGACGTGCGGATGGTCCTCGTCGACCCCAAGCGCGTCGAGCTCACGGCGTACGAGGGCATCCCGCACCTGATCACGCCCATCATCACCAACCCCAAGAAGGCCGCGGAGGCCCTCCAGTGGGTCGTACGCGAGATGGATCTGCGCTACGACGACCTCGCCGCCTTCGGCTACCGCCACATCGACGACTTCAACCAGGCCGTGCGCGAGGGCAAGCTCAAGACGCCCGAGGGCAGCGAGCGGGAGCTGCAGCCCTACCCGTATCTGCTGGTGATCGTGGATGAGCTGGCCGACCTGATGATGGTCGCGCCGCGCGACGTCGAGGACTCGATCGTGCGCATCACGCAGCTCGCGCGCGCGGCCGGCATCCACCTGGTGCTCGCCACACAGCGGCCCTCGGTGGACGTCGTGACCGGTCTGATCAAGGCGAACGTCCCTTCACGGCTCGCCTTCGCGACCTCCTCGCTGGCGGACAGCCGCGTCATCCTCGACCAACCGGGTGCCGAGAAACTCATCGGAAAGGGTGACGGTCTCTTCCTGCCGATGGGGGCGAACAAGCCCACCCGAATGCAGGGCGCGTTCGTCACCGAGGACGAGATCCACGCGGTGGTCCAGCACTGCAAGGACCAGATGGCGCCCGTCTTCCGCGACGACGTGACCGTCGGCAGCAAGCAGAAGAAGGAGATCGACGAGGACATCGGCGACGACCTCGACCTGCTGTGTCAGGCCGCTGAGCTGGTCGTATCCACCCAGTTCGGGTCCACGTCGATGCTCCAGCGCAAGCTGCGCGTCGGCTTCGCCAAGGCCGGCCGGCTGATGGACCTCATGGAGTCGCGCTCCATCGTGGGTCCCAGCGAGGGCTCCAAGGCACGTGACGTCCTGGTGAAGCCCGACGAGCTGGACGGCGTGCTCGCCGTGATCCGCGGGGAGGCTCACCCGTAAGGGTCGCGAGGCAACCGTTTCCCCCGGGCATACGTCAAGTTGAGGAAGGGGACAGCACAATGTCCCGCCATCAGGATGTCCGGCCATTCCGATGGCGTACAAAGTCCGTCCGTCCGGTTGCCCCACCCTTTCTCGGCCCCCGTAAACTGAACCTCCGGCAGGTGGCTACACGCGAAAGGCGCCCCCGTGTCCATCGGCAACTCCCCTGAAGACGACCGACCTTCGGACGACCGCCTCGACCGAATCGCCGGCCCCGCACCCGACGGCCCGGCGGACGACACCCCGGCAGGTGACCTCCGGGACGACGACCGGCCCTCGATCGGCACCGCCCTGCGCCAGGCCCGCGTCGCCGCCGGCCTGACCGTGGACGAGATCAGCACCTCCACCCGGGTGCGGATCCCCATCGTGCACGCCATCGAACAGGACGACTTCTCCCGCTGCGGCGGCGACGTGTACGCGCGCGGCCACATCAGGACGCTGGCGCGCGCCGTGGGGCTCGAACCGGCCCCGCTGCTCGCCCGGTACGACGAGGGCCGCGGCGGCCGACCGCCCGCGCCCACATCCGCGGCGCCCCTCTTCGAGGCCGAGCGCATCCGCTCCGACCCGCGCCGGCCGAACTGGACCGCCGCCATGGTGGCCGCGATCGTCGCGGTGATCGGCTTCGTCGGCTTCACCGCGTTCAACGGCGGCGACGAGAGCGACGGATCGAAGTCGGTCGCCGAGGGCACCTCGGCCGGCGGCACCAAGCCCGCCCCCAGGCCCAAGCCCGCCAAGCCCGCCGACCCCAAGCCCGACCCCTCGGACAGCGCCATCGCCGGCGTGCCCCGGGACAAGGTCACGGTCAGGGTCGACGCCGCCGACGGCCGCAGCTGGATCTCGGCGAAGGACCACAGCGGCCGCACCCTCTTCGACGGCGTCCTGGAGCAGGGCCAGGCCAAGACCTTCCAGGACAAGCAGAAGATCGACCTCGTCCTCGGCGACGCGGGCGCGATCGACCTGTTCGTGAACGGCAAGCCGGTCCAGAACGAATTCGAGCCCGGCCAGGTGGAGCGCCTCACGTACACCAAGGGCGACCCGGAAGTCGGCTGACCGGTGCCGGACAGGCCCTGACCTGCGCCGCGGCAAGGACCCCGGTGACCTCCGGGTGACGCGCCGGGGGCCGTGGGCCGACTGCCGGGTAACCCTGGCGGCGGGTGCCGAGGCGTGGACGAAGTAGTCTTGAGAGCATGCCCGAACGCCGCACCGTCGCCCTTGTCACTCTTGGCTGCGCCCGTAACGAGGTGGACTCGGAGGAGCTCGCAGGCCGCTTGGAGGCGGATGGCTGGCAGCTCGTCGAGGACGCCGAGGACGCGGATGTCGCCGTCGTCAACACCTGTGGCTTCGTCGAAGCCGCCAAGAAGGACTCCGTCGACGCCCTGCTCGAAGCCAATGACCTCAAGGGCCACGGCAAGACCCAGGCCGTCGTCGCGGTCGGCTGCATGGCCGAGCGGTACGGCAAGGAACTCGCCGACGCGCTCCCCGAGGCCGACGGCGTACTCGGGTTCGACGACTACTCCGACATCTCCAACCGGCTGCAGACCATCCTGAGCGGCGGCAGCGTCGAGGCGCACACCCCGCGCGACCGGCGCAAGCTGCTGCCGATCAGCCCCGCGGAGCGCCAGGACGCCGGGGCGGGTGTCGCCCTGCCCGGGCACGCCCCCGTGGCCGCCCCCAAGGACCTGCCCGAGGGCGTCGCGCCCGCGTCGGGGCCGCGCGCCCCGCTGCGCCGCCGCCTCGGCACCAGCCCCGTCGCCTCCGTGAAGCTGGCCTCGGGCTGCGACCGGCGCTGTTCGTTCTGCGCCATTCCGTCCTTCCGCGGCTCCTTCATCTCGCGCCGCCCCTCCGACGTCCTCGGTGAGACCCGCTGGCTCGCCGAGCAGGGCGTCAAGGAGGTCATGCTCGTCTCCGAGAACAACACCTCGTACGGCAAGGACCTCGGCGACATCCGCCTCCTGGAGACGCTCCTGCCCGAGCTGGCCGCCGTCGACGGGATCGAGCGGGTGCGGGTCAGCTATCTGCAGCCCGCCGAGATGCGGCCCGGCCTCATCGACGTCCTCACCTCGACGGAGAAGGTCGCCCCCTACTTCGACCTGTCCTTCCAGCACTCCGCGCCCGGCGTGCTGCGCGCGATGCGGCGCTTCGGTGACACCGACCGCTTCCTGGAGCTGCTGGAGACCATCCGGTCCAAGGCGCCGCAGGCCGGTGTCCGGTCCAACTTCATCGTCGGCTTCCCCGGCGAGACCGAGAGCGACCTCGCGGAGCTGGAGCGCTTCCTCACCGGCGCGCGCCTGGACGCCATCGGCGTCTTCGGCTACTCGGACGAGGAGGGCACCGAGGCGGCGACGTACGACCAGAAGCTGGACCAGGACGTCGTCGACGAGCGGCTCGCGTACATCGCCCGGCTCGCGGAGGACCTGACCTCGCAGCGCGCCGAGGAGCGGCTCGGCGAGAGCGTCGAGGTCCTCGTCGAGTCCCTGGACGAGGAAGAGGGGCCGCTGGGCCGCGCCGCGCACCAGGCCCCGGAGACGGACGGCCAGATCCGTCTGACGGGCACCACCGGTGGGGACGGCCTGCGGGTCGGCCGTATGGTCGTGGCAAAGGTCGTCGGCACGGAGGGCGTGGACTTGGTGGCTGAGTGTCTCGAGGAGGCCGGCAGATGACCGGCGTCCCGGCATCCGCGTCAGGCGGTCCCGGCACGCACGGCGCCCAGGGCGCCAAGCCGGCGCGTGGCGGGAAGCTGGGTGCTGCGGCCGTCAATCAGGCCAGCCTGTGGAACGTCGCCAACCTCCTCACCATGGTCCGGTTGCTGCTCGTCCCGGGCTTTGTGATGCTGTTGCTCGGCAATGGCGGCCATGACCCGGCCTGGCGGTCGTTCGCCTGGGCCGCCTTCGCGGTCGCCATGATCACCGACCTTTTCGACGGGCACCTGGCCCGGACGTACAACCTGGTCACGGACTTCGGGAAGATCGCGGACCCGATCGCCGACAAGGCGATCATGGGGGCCGCGCTGATCTGCCTGTCCTGGCTCGGTGACCTGCCGTGGTGGGTCACCGGGGTGATCCTGGGACGTGAGCTGGGCATCACGCTGTTGCGGTTCTGGGTGATCCGTTATGGAGTCATTCCGGCCAGCCGCGGCGGCAAGATGAAGACGCTGGCGCAGGGCACGGCCGTCGGGATGTACGTTCTCGCCCTGACGGGACCGCTCGCGACGCTGCGGTTCTGGATGATGGCGGTCGCCGTCGTGCTGACGGTGGTGACCGGACTCGACTATGTGAAGCAGGCCGTGGTGCTGCGCAAGCAGGGCATGGCCGAGGAACGTGCGGCGGAGACCGAATCCGCCCGGGAGGCCGCGAAGTGACATCCCCCGGACTCTCCGCTTCCGCGGTGACAGCGAGCAAGTTGCTGCGGCTCCTCGCCGCGCGCGGCGAGACGCTGGCGGCCGCCGAGTCGCTCACGGGGGGTCTGGTGGCCGCCGAGGTGACGGCCGCGCCCGGGGCCTCGATGGTCTTCCGGGGCTCCGTGACGGCGTACGCCACCGACCTGAAGCGGGACGTGCTCGGCGTCGACGGCACCCTGCTGGACGAACGCGGGGCCGTGGATCCCGAGGTCGCGCGTCAGATGGCGGTCGGCGTGCGCAAGGCGCTCGGCGCCGACTGGGGCATCGCGACCACCGGTGTGGCGGGGCCCGAGCCCCAGGACGGCAAGCCCGTCGGGACCGTTTTCGTGGCGGTCGCGGGGCCCGGCCAGGACGGCGTGCCGGGTTACGCCGATGGCGGAGCCGAGGGGAAAGTCTCCGCCCTGCGGTTGAACGGAGACCGTACGGAAATCCGTATGGAGAGTGTACGGAGCGTGCTCACGCTGCTGCTCAAGCAGCTCTCGGGCGAAGCCGCCGGGAACAGAGGGACACAGGATACGGAACAGAACGGGGGGTACTGATGTTTGCAGCCCTGAGTGAACACGACATCGCTCCCCGCACGGCCGCCGCGCGAGGCGGTACGGTGGGGCGTGAAGGATGCGGCTACGCGGTCCGAGGAGGGAGCCACCGATGATTCTGCTCCGTCGCCTGCTGGGTGACGTGCTGCGTCGGCAGCGCCAGCGCCAGGGCCGTACTCTGCGCGAAGTCTCCTCGTCCGCCCGAGTCTCGCTCGGCTATCTCTCCGAGGTGGAGCGGGGGCAGAAGGAGGCTTCCTCCGAGCTGCTTTCCGCGATCTGCGACGCGCTTGACGTACGGATGTCCGAGCTGATGCGTGAAGTGAGCGACGAACTGTCGCTCGCCGAGCTGGCTGAGTCTGCAACTGTCACGGAGCCGGTGCGTGCGCCGGTTCGCCCGATGCTCAATTCCGTCTCGGTGGCCGGTGTGCCGCCGGACCGAGTCACGATCAAGGCTCCGGCCGAGGCGGTGGACGTCGTCGCGGCGTGATCGCCGTATGGCGTCACCGAGCGGCTGAGCGCCCTGCCAGCGGAAGGTCCCGACCGGATATCCGGTCGGGACCTTCCGCGTTCTCCCCTGGGGCGAAACGTCCTGTGCGGTGGGACGGACGTCCTGTGTAGAAGCTCCCGAAGGGGATAGAAGACCTCTTGATCAGCCATATTGGCGTACTTATGCCATGGTTGATGAGGATTTCTCTCGATCGTCGATGAGTTGGAGGAGACAGATGTACGTCGCCAAGAGCCCGCTGTCCGACGCGGATCAGAAGACGGTCTCGGAGGCGCTGCAGGGCGCGCTGGTGGACCTGGTCGACCTCTCCCTGGTGGCCAAGCAGGTCCACTGGAACGTGATCGGCCCGCGCTTCCGCTCCGTACATCTGCAGCTCGACGAGGTCGTGGACACCGCCAGGCAGCACTCCGACACGGTGGCGGAGCGCGCCTCGACGCTGGGTGTCTCGCCCGACGGGCGTGCGGCGACCGTCGCGCAGAGCACCGGCATCGGCAAGACCCCCGAGGGTTGGATCAAGGACTCGGACGCGATCGGCGTCCTCGTGGACGCGCTCGGCGCGGTGATCACGCGGTTCCGTGCGCGGATCGACGCGACCGGTGAGGCCGACCCGGTCAGCCAGGACATCTTCATCGGCATCACGGCCGACCTGGAGAAGCACCACTGGATGTTCCAGGCGGAGAACGGCTGAGCCCCGTCGTTCGACGGTGGGCCTGGGTGCCCGGGAGTCCGGCGGCGGGACTCGGGGTGGCGCCTGTCCGGGGCGGTGCCTCGGCTTGGCGCTCCGTGCGCCGTGTAGTGCTTCCGTTGCCGGTGGTACGCCCTCCCGAGGGGTGAACCAGGGCGTTTAGCGTCGATCTCGCGTCGGCGGGAGGTGGCAGCCGTGATAGCCGAGAGCGTGACAGCCGTGGCGTGGCGGATCGTGCGCTGGGTGCCTGCCCTTGGTTTCGGGGCGCTGTGGTGGTGGGGAGTGCTGAGGCTCGCCTGCACGTCCGACGCGGGGGCCCTGGAAGGGGCTGCCGCGATCGGAGGGTGGGGGCTGAGCCTCCTTCCCGTGCACTGTGTGCCGGAAACCCGGGCCCTGGGGCCGGCGAGGGCCCGAGCCCGGGCACGGGCTGAGCGGCGGTCGGCCGGCGAGCTTGCGGCGGGGGAGCCTGTGGCTGGGGGGCTTGCCCGTGATGGGCGTGCGGGGCCGGTGGGGCCGGGCAAGGCGCGGGTCACCAGGGCATGGCGACGCCGCCGTTGGGGCGGAGGATCTGGCCCGTCGTGAAGGAAGAGGCGTCGGAGGCCAGATGCAGCACGGCATGCGCGATCTCGTCCGGTTCGCCCACGCGGCCCAGGGGTGACATCCGCGCCATCATTGCCTCGGTGTGGGCTTGGGCCCGCGCGTCGTGGCGCTCGGTCATCGGGGTGCGGATCCAGCCCGGTGCGATGGCGTTGACCCGGATGCCGTGGGGGCCCATTTCTGTTGCCAGGGTCCTGGTGAGCTGGACGACGGCGGCTTTCGCCGCGCCGTAGCAGAGAAGACCGGGGGCGCCGGTGTCCACCGCCCCCGAGGCCATGGTGATGATGCTGCCGCCTGCGAGGCTTGCGGTGCCTGTGGGTGGGTTCACCTCCGGTGCCGGGTCCCGGTTCGCATGGATCATGGTGCGGGCTGCCGCCTGACACGCGTACAGCACGCCCTTGAAATTGATGTTCATGACCCGGTCGAGGTCCTCGTCGCGCGTCTCCAGGACCGGGCTGCTGTGCATGACTCCGGCGATGGCCGCCATGACGTCGAGCCGGCCATGGGGCGCGGCGGTCGCGGCGGCCATGACGGCTCGGTCGACCTGCTCTTTGTCGGTGACGTCCAGCGGGTGTGTGTGCGCTTCGCCGCGGGCCGTTCTCTTGATGAGCGTCGCGGTCTCGTCGAGCCCCTGGGTGTCGCGGTCGGCGCAGTGGACGGTGGCGCCCGCCTCGGCCAGGAGCAGGGCCGACGCCCGGCCGATACCGCCGGCGGCACCGGTGACGAACGCGGTGCGTCCCGTGAGGTCGTACGCCTTGAGGGGCATGACGGGACGGTACGACCGGATCTGACGGGGCGTCAACCGGCCGGGCGGGGCGCGTGTGGGTATGCGCGCGCGTATGCGGGAGCGGGGACCGGCCGTCGGGTCAGGGGGTCGGACCCTGCTGGCAGGCCGGGCACCAGTAGGTGGGGCGGCTGCGCGTGCCGTCGCCCTGCTCCGCCACCCGGAGCGGGGTGCCGCAGCGCAGGCAGGGTTGACGCGCGCGGCCGTACACGTACAGGCGGTGGCCGGGGCGGTCACGGCCCGTGGTGGTACGGGAGGGGCGGTGGCGGTTCGCCTCCAGGAGCTTCTTGGAGAGGACGGGGAGACGGGCCGCCAGATCCTCGGAGAGCTCGCCGACGGGGAGCCAGGGAGTGACCCTCAGGAGGAAGCAGAGCTCGCTCTTGTAGACGTTGCCGATCCCGGCGAGATTCCGCTGGTCCAAGAGGGCTTCACCGAGGGCGCGTTCCGGTGTGGCCCGGAGGTTGGTCAGTGCGCGTTCGGGGTCCCAGTCCGGGCCGAGGAGGTCGGGGCCCAGGTGGCCCACGGCCTTGTCCTCGTCGGCGGTGCGGAGCAGTTCGAGGACGGGCAGGCGGTATCCGACGGCGGTGCGCTCGGCGGTGCCGAGGATGGCCCGGATCTGGTGGCCCGGGCCGCCGCGCCAGGGCTCGCCGGGGGCGTAGATCCGCCAGGCGCCGTCCATGCGGAGGTGGGAGTGCAGGGTGAGCCCGCCCTCGATCCGCGTGAGCAGGTGCTTTCCCCTCGGGGTCACGTCCAGGACGGTGCGGCCGGTGAGGTCGACCGTCGCGAGCTTGGGCACGCGGAGATCGGAGCGCGTGAGGGTGTGCCCCGCGAGGGCACTGTGCAGCCGCTGGGCTGCCTGGTGGACGGTGTCTCCTTCGGGCATGGCTCCAGGGTGGCACGGGGGTGGGCGGTACGGGGGGTGGCGGTGAGGGTGGGTGGAGTGCCTGAGGCGTGCCCGGGCTTGCTTGCCTGGCTGTCTGCCCGCTCGGCCGGGCGGGGCGGGGTGTGGAGGCCTGGCTGCCCGGCCTGGCGGGGTGGGGGTTCGCGGGTCTGGCTGCCTGCTCGGCTGGGCGGGGTGGGGGTACGCGGGTCTGGCTGTCACCCCGCTCGGCCGGGCGGGGATGTGCAGGCCTGGCTGCCCGGCCGGACAGGGTGGGGCCCGCCAGACGACGCCCGGAGCAGTGCGTCCGAGCCCGGTGGAAGCCCGCCGTTACGCGCGCAGGCGCAGGCCTCGGGGCGTGGCGAGGAAGCCGGCTCCTTCCAGGAGCGGGGCGAAGGGGGAGGTCAGTGCGGCGGCGCCGTTGACCCGCTCCACGGTGACCGTGCCGAGGGAGCCCGCTCGGGCGGCAGCGGCCAGGGCGCCGGCGGCCGCGGGCAGCCGCGTGTCTTCCGTGACCGGCTCACCGGGGGCGGCGGGCCAGGCCAGCAGGGTCTTGCCGCCGCGCTCCATGTACAGCGTCAGTTCGCCGTCGACCAGGACGACGAGGGAGCCCGCCTTGCGGCCCGGCTTGTGGCTCGCGCCGGTCGGCGGCTCGGGCCAGGGCAGCGCCGCGCCGTACGCGTTGGCCGGGTCGGCGGCGGCGAGGACGACGGCGGCCTGCGCGTCGGAGGGGCGCGCGCCCTCCGTGCGCTCCCGGGAGTTCGCCGTGGCCCGCAGGCGGTCCACCGCACCGTCCATCGCGAACTGGGCCGCGCCGAGCCCTTCCACGACGTAGCCCCGCCGGGCCTGGCCGTTGTCCTCGAAGGCCGACAGGACGCGGTACGTCGCCGAGAAGCCGCCCTCGACGCCCTCGGCCGCCACCGCGCCCCGCGTGACCACGCCGTGCCGGTCCAGGAGCGAGCGGGCCAGAGCATGCGCGCGCAGCGTCGGGTCGGGCTCGCGCGGCGGGAGCAGCGACCAGCGGCCCGCCACGGTCGGCGGGCCGGTACGGGAGGCGGTGCGCGCGGCGGCGGTCAGCGTGCCGTAGCGCCCGCGCGGGATGCCTCGTCTGGCGCGGTGGGCGGTGGCGCCCGCGGTGCGGCCCGAGCCCAGGAGCGAGCGCATCGGGGCGAGGGTGTCGTTGGTGAGCCGCCCCGACCAGGCCAGGTCCCAGATGGCGTCGGCCAGTTGCGGGTCGGAGGACTCCGGGTGGGTGGTGGCGCGGACCTGGTCGGCGATCTGCCGGAAGAAGAGGCCGTACCCCCCGGAGAGGGTGTCCAGGACGGACTGGTGCAGGGCGCTGAGTTCCAAGGGGTGCGGGGGAGGCAGGAGCAGGGGCGCGGTGTCGGCGAGGTAGAGGGAGACCCAGCCGTCCTTTCCGGGCAGGGACCCGGCGCCGGCCCAGACCACTTCCCCGGCCGCGGTCAGTTCGTCGAGCATGGCCGGGGTGTAGCCGGAGACCCGTGAGGGCAGGACGAGCTTTTCGAGCGCGGACGCCGGGACCGTGGCCCCCTGCAACTGCTCGATGGCCCGCGCGAGGCCGTCCACGCCGCGCAGGCCGTGGCCGTTCAAGTGCTGCCACTGAGGAAGGAATTGGGCGAGTGCCGAGGGAGGCACCGGTTCCAGCTCGTGGCGCAGGGCCGCCAGGGAGCGGCGGCGCAGGCGGCGCAGGACCGCGGCGTCACACCACTCCTGGCCGATGCCCGCGGGGTGGAACTCGCCCTGTACGACCCGGCCGTTCGCCGCGAGGCGTTGCAGCGCGCCCTCGGTGACCGCCGTCCCGAGACCGAAGCGCGCGGCGGCCGTGGCGGACGTGAACGGGCCGTGTGTGCGCGCGAAGCGGGCCAGGAGGTCGCCGAGAGGGTCTTTGACCGGCTCGGTGAACGCCTCGGGTACGCCCACGGGCAGGGCGGTGCCGA
The DNA here is from genome assembly GCF_055581265.1 of Streptomyces sp. NPDC031466. Lineage (NCBI taxonomy): Bacteria > Bacillati > Actinomycetota > Actinomycetes > Kitasatosporales > Streptomycetaceae > Streptomyces > Streptomyces sp. NPDC031466. Next base: position 169,889 of record NZ_JBVIJT010000016.1, on the reverse strand, counting down.
GGGCGTCGCGCAGGCGGCCCGCGTCCTCGATCGCCGCCCAGTGGTCGGCCCCGGCGATCCGTACGCGGATGGCGCGGCGCGCGGACGCCAGCTCGGCGGCCCACTCGGGCTCCGCAGCGCGCTCGGCCAGCTCGGCCTCCGTGAGCGGCCCGAGCAGCCGCAGCAGGTCGGCCACGCCTTCGCGGTCCTTGATCCGGCGGTCCTCCGTGCGCCATTGCAGCTCTTGCTCCAGCTCGGCCAGGACGTCCGCGTCGAGCAGCTCGCGCAGCTCGGCCTGGCCCAGCAGTTCGGCGAGCAGGTGGGAGTCCAGGGAGAGGGCCGCCGCGCGCCGTTCGGCCAGCGGAGAGTCGCCCTCGTACAGGAACTGGGCGACGTACCCGAAAAGGAGGGAGCGGGCGAAGGGAGAGGGCTCGGGGGTCGTGACCTCGACGAGGCGCACGCTGCGGGACTCGATGTCACCCATCAGCTCGGTGAGGCCCGGTACGTCGAAGACGTCCTGGAGGCATTCCCTGACGGCCTCCAGGACGATGGGGAACGAACCGAACTCGCTCGCCACTTCCAGCAGTTGCGCGGCCCGCTGACGCTGCTGCCACAACGGGGTGCGCTTGCCGGGGCTGCGGCGCGGCAGCAGCAGGGCACGGGCGGCGCACTCCCGGAAGCGGGAGGCGAACAGGGCCGATCCGCCCACCTGATCGGTGACGATCTGGTTGACCTCGCCCTTGTCGAAGGCGACGTCACCGGCCCCGATGGGCGCCTTGTCCGCGTCGTACTCGACGGCGGGCTCGGCGGGATCCTGGTCGAGCAGGTCCAGGCCCATCAGGTCGGCGTCCGGCAGGCGCAGCACGATGCCGTCGTCGGCGTGCATGACCTGCGCGTCCATGCCGTACCGCTCGGTCAGGCGCGCGCCCAGGGCGAGCGCCCACGGGGCGTGCACCTGGGCCCCGAAGGGGGAGTGCACGACGACCCGCCAGTCACCCAGCTCGTCGCGGAACCGCTCGACCACGATCGTGCGGTCGTCCGGGATGTGCCCGCAGGCCTCGCGCTGCTCCGCGAGGTACGTCAGGACGTTGTCGGCGGCCCAGGAGTCGAGTCCCGCGGCCAGCAGCCGCTCGCGCGCGGCCTCCGGCGACAGGGCACCGACCTCCCTGAGGAAGGCGCCGAGCGCACGGCCCAGTTCGAGCGGGCGGCCCAGCTGGTCACCCTTCCAGAAGGGCAGGCGGCCCGGGACGCCGGGGGCGGGGGAGACGAGCACACGGTCACGGGTGATGTCCTCGATGCGCCAGGAGCTGGTGCCGAGCGTGAAGACGTCACCGATACGCGACTCGTAGACCATCTCCTCGTCCAGCTCGCCGACGCGGCCGCCGCCCTTCTTGGGGTCGGCGCCTGCGAGGAAGACCCCGAAGAGGCCGCGGTCGGGGATCGTGCCTCCGGAGGTGACCGCCAGCCGCTGGGCGCCCGGCCGTCCGGTGACCGTGCCCGCCACGCGGTCCCAGACCACGCGGGGACGCAGCTCGGCGAAGGCGTCGGAGGGATAGCGGCCCGCGAGCATGTCCAGGACGGCCGTGAACGCGGACTCCGGGAGCGAGGCGAAGGAGGCGGCCCTGCGGACGACCGTGAGGAGGTCGTCGACCTGCCAGGTGTCGAGCGCGACCATCGCCACCAGCTGCTGCGCCAGCACATCCAGCGGGTTGGCCGGAACGCGCAGCGACTCGATGGCACCGGTCCGCATCCGCTCCGTGACCACGGCGGCCTGGACGAGGTCCCCCCGGTACTTCGGGAAGACGACGCCGGTGGAGACCGCGCCCACCTGATGGCCCGCGCGGCCCACGCGCTGCAACCCGGAGGCGACGGACGGCGGCGACTCGACCTGCACGACCAGGTCGACCGCTCCCATGTCGATGCCCAGCTCCAGGCTGGACGTGGCGACCACGGCCGGCAGCCTGCCCGCCTTCAGGTCCTCCTCGACCTGCGCGCGCTGCTCCTTGGAGACCGAGCCGTGGTGGGCGCGGGCCAGGATCGGTGGGGCGCCCTTGGCGGCGCCGGATTCGGCCATCAGCTCGGCGGGCGAGTGGTCCTCGGGGAGGGCCTCGCCGGTCGCCCGCTCGTACGCGATCTCGTTGAGGCGGTTGCACAGGCGCTCCGCCAGGCGGCGGGAGTTGGCGAAGACGATCGTCGAGCGGTGCGCCTGGACGAGGTCGGTGATGCGCTCCTCGACGTGCGGCCAGATCGAGGGGCGCTCGGCCGCCGGGCCCGTGCCGTCCCCGGAGTCGGCGACCGGGGAGCCGCCCAGCTCTCCCAGGTCCTCGACGGGGACGACCACCGAGAGGTCGAACTTCTTGCCGGACGGGGGCTGGACGATCTCCACCTTGCGCTTGGGGGAGAGATAGCGCGCCACCTCGTCCACCGGCCGCACGGTCGCCGACAGGCCGATGCGGCGCGCGGGCTTGGGCAGCAGCTCGTCGAGCCGCTCCAGGGACAGCGCGAGATGGGCGCCGCGCTTGGTGCCCGCGACGGCGTGCACCTCGTCGAGGATCACCGTCTCGATGCCGGTGAGCGCCTCCCTGGTGGCCGAGGTGAGCATCAGGAAGAGCGATTCGGGGGTCGTGATCAGGATGTCCGGCGGGCGGGTGGACAGGGCGCGCCGCTCGGCGGCCGGGGTGTCACCCGAACGGATGCCCACGCGCACCTCGGGCTCGGGCATGCCCAGGCGCACGGCCTCCTGGCGGATGCCGGTCAGCGGGCTGCGCAGATTGCGCTCCACGTCGACCGCGAGGGCCTTCAGCGGCGAGACGTACAGCACCCGGCAGCGCTTCTTCGGGTCCGCCGGTGGCGGGGTCGAGGCGAGCTGGTCGAGTGCGGCCAGGAACGCGGCCAGCGTCTTGCCGGAACCGGTCGGCGCGACGACCAGCACGTCGGAGCCCTCGCCGATCGCCCGCCAGGCGCCGGCCTGGGCGGAGGTGGGCGCGGAAAAGGCCCCCGTGAACCAGCCGCGGGTCGCGGGGGAGAACTCGTCGAGGGCGCCGTGGGCACCGGACGCGGAGCTGACCATGCCCCCATCGTGCACCCCGCCACTGACAACGGCGTCGACCTGCGGAAACGGTGTCGCGGACAGGTTGCGGAATGGCTCCGGAGGGGGGTGGCGGCGGGGAGCGCTCGCGCGGCAATCATGCGCCCCTCTCCCAGCTTCCCGGCACGGCGTTGCAAGTCGCCCCTCAGCCGATGGACCGTCCGTGGGCCCGCAGTGTGCGCAGCGCCTCGATGGTCACGATCGGCCGCGATTCCAGGGCCGTGGTCGGCGCCCACTGCCGCCACCGGACGGGCCAGCCGCCGTCCTCCTGCTGTTCCCGCGCCAGGAAGTCCAGCGAGCGCTCCATCTCGGCGTCGGTGAACCAGGCGCGGGCGAGCGACTCGGGATCTCTCGCGAAGTCGTGCGCGAAGTGGTGCTCACCGGGCGCGTATCCGGGCGATACGGGATACGCGGCCAGGTTGTCGGGGTCCAGCGCGGCCAGCCGCTGCTCGCGCACGAGGCGGCCGAGGCGGTCGGCGGCGGCCTCGGCACGCGGACGGTCGGGTGCGCCGTCGAGGAAGGCGACGGCCGCCTGCACCTCGTACGGGTGCGACTTTTCCAGCGATTCGACGGCGGCCCAGCAGAAGTCGGTGGCCCGGAAGAGCCAGGCGTGCCACACCTCGTTGCGGTGCAGCAACCCGACCACGGGACCGGTGGAGAGCAGCTCGCCGGGCGGATCGTCCACGACAGGCGCGAACGGCGCCGAAGGGTAGCCGCGCTGGCTGGGATGGATCGCGGGAAGAGCACCCTCCGCCGTCGAAAGGGACGTCAGACAGCGGCAGACACGCTCCACCCGCTGCCCGCCGCAGCGCCGGATCGAGTCCAGGACCCGGAGCGCGTGCCCGGTGTGCAGCGGCTGGCTCACGGGGCCGCGCAGATCGGGTTCGAGTCCGTAGCCGTACCCCCCGTCCTCGGTGGCGTAGGCGGCGAGAGCGGTCTCCACGGCGTCCGCGGCCCGGTCGCCGCCGTCGAGGAAGTGGTACGTGAACCGCCGCTGCTCCAGGACACGCGCGGTGAGCCAGACGAAGTGCTCGGCGCGGGCGAGCGGCGAGGAGGCCGCCGTGTCGGGGGAGGGCACTGGGTCGAGGGAGGGCACTGGGTCGAGGGATGCTCCGGTTTCGGCCATGTCCCGACCGTAGGGCGAAAGAGCCCTCGCCGAGCCCCCTGCGCAGGGCTGCACTCTCAGGGGCGCGATACTGGAGGCATGCGGTTGACGGTCTTCTGGCAGCGGATGGCGGCCCACTTCGGAGCGGGGTACGCCGACTCCTTCGCGCGCGATCACGTGATGGCGGAACTGGGCGGCCGGACGGTCCACGAAGCCCTGGACGCCGGCTGGGAGGCCAAGGACGTCTGGCGTGCGGTCTGCGCGGCCATGGACGTACCGCCCGAAAAACGCTGACCACAGGCGGCTCACCGAAGCGCCGGCCACGAAGGGCACGGCGGCCGCAGGGTGGCGTCACGCGCGCGTGGGCACTCCCCGGATGGCGCGCGGGTCGTCCCAAGACGCGGGGGGCGGCGACCGATCGGCGGCGGAGTGGGCGAGACTGGCCCCGTGGCACCCACAGACGAGACCGCGCAGGTCACCCAGGACACCGCCCCGCTCGGCACGAGGCCGCCCGCTCAGCCCCCCTCCGGGGCACAGGCGGGGAACGGCGCCCGCATGCCGCGGTGGCTGCCGCGTGCCATGGTGCTCGCCCTCGCCCTCATCGCCTGCTTCCAGCTGGGCAGTTGGGCCTTCCACCAGCTGACCGGACTGCTGATCAACGTTCTGATCGCGTTCTTCCTGGCGCTGGCCGTCGAGCCGGCGGTGAGCTGGATGGCCGCGCGGGGCCTGCGCCGCGGCTTCGCCACGTTCATCGTCTTCATGAGCGTCGTGATCGCCGGCGCGGGCTTCGTGACGCTGATGGGCTCGATGCTCGCGGGCCAGATCGTGGACATGGTCGAGGACTTCCCCGACTACCTCGACAAGGTCATCAGCTGGATCAACCAGACGTTCCACACCGAGCTGTCGCGCGTCGAGGTGCAGGACAGCCTGGTCCACTCCGACTGGCTGCAGAAGTACGTCCAGAACAGCGCCAGCGGCGTCCTGGACGTCTCCGCGCAGGTCCTCGGCGGCCTCTTCCAGCTCCTGACGATCCTGCTGTTCTCGTTCTACTTCGCCGCCGACGGACCGCGGCTGCGGCGCGCCCTGTGCTCGGTGCTGCCGCCGGCCAAGCAGGCCGAAGTGCTGCGCGCCTGGGAGATCGCGGTCGACAAGACGGGCGGCTACCTCTACTCCCGCGGCCTGATGGCGCTGATCTCCGGGATCGCCCACTACATCCTGCTCCAGGCCCTCGACGTCCCCTACGCGCCCGTGCTCGCCGTGTGGGTGGGCCTGGTCTCCCAGTTCATCCCGACGATCGGCACGTATCTGGCGGGCGCCCTGCCGATGCTGATCTCCTTCACGGTCGAACCCTGGTACGCGCTCTGGGTGCTGATCTTCGTGGTGATCTACCAGCAGTTCGAGAACTACGTGCTGCAGCCCAAGCTCACCGCCAAGAGCGTGGACATCCACCCCGCGGTCGCCTTCGGCTCGGTCATCGCGGGAACGGCGCTCCTCGGCGCGGTCGGCGCGCTCATCGCCATCCCGGCCGTCGCGACCCTCCAGGCCTTCCTGGGGGCGTACGTGAAGAGGTACGACGTCACGGACGACCCCAGGGTGCACGGCCACCGGCGCCGGGTCGGGCCACCCCTCCTCGCGCGCGTGCGGCGCGCGTTGCGCGGGCCGAACGACCCGGGGGAGGCGGCGGAGTCCGAGACCCCTCCGGAACCGGACGGGCGACCGTAGGTCCCGCGGCTTGCGTGGGGCCTCGAAGGGGTCACCGGTGACGGGAGGAACTACTGGTCACAGGGGCAGCAGGCGGACCTCGGCACCGTTGAGGCGGGCTGCGGGGAACTTGGCCCACCAGTGGTGATGGCGGCCGTAGACCTTCGTGTCGCGGCCCGCGAGGAGGGCCGTGAGGGAGCGGGCCTCCGCGTCGAGCCCCTCCCAGCTCTCGGGCGACAGAGGGTGGAAGGCCGTGGCCTCGATGGCGCCGTCCACCTGCCGCCACACCCCGGCGACACGGCCGTCCACCAGGAGAGTGGGTAGCACGTCGCCGTTGTTCCTGATCACCAGAGGGCGGTAGGCCGGGGGTATCACCCGGCTGCGGTCGGCGTGGGCCAGCAGAACGCTGTCCCACATCGCCATGAGCCGAGGCGGGGCGGGCGTGCCCGCGGCCGGCCGCGGCGCGCCAGGGACGTCGAACAGCGTGCTGCCGTCCGGCCCTTGGAGCACCTCGACGGCGTCGTCCAGAGACAGGAGCGCCTCGCGGACGAGCTTGCGCCGCACCATGGAGAACTGCGCCACGTCCGCCACGGACGCGGGTCCGAACCCCGCGAGATAGCGCATGATCAGGGCGCGCAGGGCCTCTGATTCCCCTGCCCCTTCCTCTGCTCCTCCCGCAGGCGGCGGGCCTGCTCCGGCCGCCACGAAGGACGGCCGGGCGCCGAACGACCACGGCGCGCCGGTCGGGGCGTGGTGGAGCGGTGCGTACGCCTTCAGCCCCCACAAGGCCCCACCGGCCTTCTCGGCGCCGAGACGCTCCTCGGCCCAGGCCAGCATCTCGCCCGAGGTCCGCGGCCGGTCGGCGAAGGCCAGCACCTCGGGCACCAGTTCCTCGGCGTCCCCGGGCGTCAGACCCGTGGCGGCGAAACGGTCGCCGAGCCGGGAGGCGCGCAGGATCGGCCGGATCGCTCCCCGGAAATCCCGGTAGTCCTCGGCGCACACGGCGTGCAGGGTGATCCGCATCAGGGTCGCCTTGACCACCGTGCGGCCGGCGAAGGCGGCGTCGAGTTCGGCCGGAGCGAAGTCGGTGAGCCGGTTCCAGAGCGCGAGGTACGGCGAGGCCGGGTGCTGTGCCTGGAGCGCGACCACACGCCGTATGCCGTCCTGGACCGTCAGCGGTTCACGTTCCAGCAGCAGCTGGCGGCTGAGGGTGGCCCGGTTGAGTTCGTCCGCGGTGATCATCACAGCGCTGGATTCTGCCCGGCGCACCTCGTCCGGGCCAGGGGTCGGGCTGCCTCGCCGCCCCGCACGAGTACACCCGCCGCCGCGGTCGCCGGGGCGGTGGGCCCCGCTTGACACTAAAATCGAACATCCATTCTCATGGGGTGTCCGGCGGCGATTTTCCGGGGGTGCGAGGGGGATCCCTGGCACGCTCCGGAGGATTTCGGTGAGGGATGGCCTCGAGTTATCCACAGGCTGGACGGGCGTCGAGGCGGATTGTCAGTGGCAGGCGTTAGCGTCTTTGACGTGAAGCGATCGACACAAGCAAATCGGGTGGAACCCATGGCAGGAACCGACCGCGAGAAGGCGCTCGACGCCGCGCTCGCACAGATTGAACGGCAATTCGGCAAGGGCGCAGTGATGCGCATGGGCGAGCGGCCGAACGAGCCCATCGAGGTCATCCCCACAGGATCGACCGCGCTCGACGTCGCGCTCGGCGTCGGCGGTATCCCGCGCGGCCGTGTGGTGGAGGTGTACGGACCGGAGTCCTCCGGTAAGACGACCCTCACCCTGCACGCGGTGGCGAACGCGCAGAAGGCCGGCGGCTCGGTGGCCTTCATCGACGCGGAGCACGCCCTCGACCCCGAGTACGCGAAGAAGCTCGGCGTCGACATCGACAACCTCATCCTGTCCCAGCCGGACAACGGCGAGCAGGCTCTCGAGATCGTCGACATGCTGGTCCGCTCCGGCGCCCTCGACCTCATCGTCATCGACTCCGTCGCCGCGCTGGTGCCGCGCGCGGAGATCGAGGGCGAGATGGGCGACTCGCACGTGGGTCTGCAGGCCCGCCTGATGAGCCAGGCGCTCCGGAAGATCACCAGCGCGCTCAACCAGTCCAAGACCACCGCGATCTTCATCAACCAGCTCCGCGAGAAGATCGGCGTGATGTTCGGCTCCCCGGAGACCACGACCGGTGGCCGGGCGTTGAAGTTCTACGCCTCGGTGCGCATGGACATCCGGCGTATCGAGACCCTGAAGGACGGCACGGACGCGGTGGGCAACCGCACCCGCGTCAAGGTCGTCAAGAACAAGGTCGCGCCGCCCTTCAAGCAGGCCGAGTTCGACATCCTCTACGGCCAGGGCATCAGCCGTGAGGGCGGTCTGATCGACATGGGCGTGGAGCACGGCTTCGTCCGCAAGGCCGGCGCCTGGTACACGTACGAGGGCGACCAGCTCGGCCAGGGCAAGGAGAACGCCCGTAACTTCCTGAAGGACAACCCCGACCTCGCCAACGAGATCGAGAAGAAGATCAAGGAGAAGCTGGGCGTCGGCGTGCGGCCCGAGGCCCCGGCCGTCGAGCCGGGCGTGGACGCGGCGGCTGTGACCCCGGTCGAGGACGCCGCCAAGACGGTGCCCGCGCCGGCGGCCAAGGCCACCAAGTCCAAGGCCGCGACAGCCAAGAGCTAGCCCGTGACGCGACGAACCGACTGGGCGGACCACACCGCCCCCGAAAGCCGCCCCGGCACGGTGGGACGGGGCCGCGGGGACGGTGTGGATCAGGACGGCGCCGGGCAGGGCGCCGACCGTGACTTCCATGAGGGGGACGGCATCGGCTTCCGGGGCGGTGACGCCCACGAGGAGGACGGCACCGGCCGGCGCGGCGGGCGCCGACGACGCCGTGGCGGCTTCGGTGACCACCAGGACAGCGGCTCCCCTCCCTCGTCGAGGGCCGAGAAGGGGGAGCCGCCCACGGGGGACCCGGCTGAGCGGGCGCGGGCGATCTGTCTGCGCCTGCTCACCGGTACCGCTCGCACCCGCAAGCAGCTCGCCGACGCGCTGCGCAAGCGGGAGATCCCCGACGATGTGGCGGAAGAAGTCCTCTCCCGCTTCGAAGAGGTCGGTCTGATCAACGACAGCGCCTTCGCGGACGCCTGGGTGGAGTCCCGGCACCACGGCCGGGGCCTGGCCCGCCGCGCGCTCGCCAGGGAGCTGCGCACCAAGGGCGTGGAATCCACGCTGATCGACGAGGCCGTGGGGCAGCTCGACCCGGAGCAGGAGGAGGCGACCGCGCGCGAGCTCGTCGCCCGCAAGCTTCGTTCCACACGCGGCCTCGACCGGGACAAGCGGTTGCGCCGCCTTGCGGGCATGCTCGCCCGCAAGGGCTACGGGGAGGGCATGGCGCTCAGAGTGGTCCGTCAGGCTCTGGAGGAAGAGGGCGAGGAGACGGAGGACTTGGGGTACGAGGCGTTCTGAGCAGGCCGCTCCCACGGGGGTGGGGCGGCAACCGGAACGGTCCACGTACCCCGACCAGCGCTCCGCGGGGTGGGGTTAACCCCCCTGCGGGGACGCCGGGCCACCGCAGTGCACAGGAACCTGTGCACAGGCGACTGTGTACGCATGGCACAGGCACCCGGCACCACTGACACGGCGCAGGCCCCCGACGCGGCCTCCGGCTCGGCCCCGGACACGGCCTCCGACCGGGTTCTGATGGCCCCGGCCCCGTCGCCCGTCCCGGGGCGGCCCCCGCCCCCGGAAGAACTGTCCGACCTCCGCGTGCTCAAGGCACTCGCACAGCCGCGGCGGCAGCAGATGCTGCACCACCTCACCGTGCACGGCCCGGCCACCTCGGCGACGCTCGCCAGGGCCCTCGGCCTCAACACCGGCGCCACCAGCTACCACCTGCGCGAGCTGGCACGCTACGGCTTCGTCGAGGAGACACACGGCTCCGGGCACGGACGTGAGCGCTGGTGGCGGGCCCTCCCCGGCGACCGCCGCTTTCCGCCGCGAAGTCGGCAGAGCGGCGCGACACGGCTCGTCATGGACGAACTCAACCGCCTCTCGTACGCCGCCGACCTCGACCTCTTCGAGCAGGCGCAGCGGGACGCGGGCACCGAACCGGGCGAGTGGGCCGACGCGTTCCCCTATGCGCGCGGCACGATCCGGCTGACCCTCCCCGAACTCCGCGCGTTCTTCGAGGAGTACATCGCGCTGCTCAACCGCTACAAGCGGCCCGACGCCGACACCCCGAACCGCGCCCACACGGTGCTCACCCGCTTTCTGGCCTTCCCCGCACCCGCACCCGCTCCCGCCTTCGCGCCAGCCACACCTGCCGCACCCGCCGTGCCCGCCGCCTCCGGCGACAACCGAAGAGAGACCGAACCCTCATGATGCTGCGCTACGCCTTGCAGACCGTCAGAGACCGCAAAGGCGGATTTCTGGGCGCCTTCCTCGCGCTGATGTGTGCGGCCGCTCTGATCACGGCCTGCGGCACTCTCCTGGAGACCGGCCTGCGCGGCACCATCAAGACCGAGCGCTACGCCGCCGCCCCCGTGCTCGTCTCCGCCGATCAGAACGTCCACCGGACCATCGTCAAGCACAAGAAGGGCAAGACCAAGGTCAAGCACAAGGCGAAACCCCTCGCGGAACGGGCGTGGCTGCCGGCCGCCGCCATCGGGGACAGGATCGAGAAGACCCCGGGAGTCAAGAGTGTCGTACCCGAACTGACCTTCCTCGCGCAGCCGTTGGCGCCCGCCGCGGCGAGAGGCCCGCGTACGGGCACGCCTGGAGTTCCGCCGCGCTCACCCCCTTCCGTCTCGTCGCGGGCGGCGCCCCACGGGCGGCCGGTGACCTCGTCATCGACCGTGCCCTCGCCGACCGCGCGGGACTGACGCCCGGCGACCGGCTCACCGTCCAGTCGACGCGAAGCCCCCGCAGCTACCGCGTCACGGGCATCGCCGCCCCCGCGGACGGCGCCCTCGCCCACCAGACCTCGCTCTTCTTCTCCTCCGCGGAGGCGGAGCGGCTCGCGGCGCACCCCGGCAAGGTCACCGCGTTCGGTGTCGTCCCGGCCAAGGGCACCGACGCCGCCGACCTCAAGGAGGCCCTCCAGCACGCTCTGGACAGCACGACCGCGAGGGTCAGCACGGGCGACGACCGCGGTCCCGTCGAGTTCCTGGACGCGGCCGGAGCCCGCGTCAAGCTCGTCAGCATGGGCGGCGCCATGGGCGGCACGTCCCTCCTGGTCGCCGTCCTTGTCGTCGTCGGTACCTTCGCCCTCTCCGTCCAGCAGCGCCACCGCGAACTCGCCCTGCTGCGTGCCGTCGCCGCGACGCCGAAGCAGATCCGCAGGCTTCTGGGGCGCGAGGCGCTGCTCATCGGAGCCGTGGCGGGCGTCATCGGATCGCTCGCCGGGCTTCCGCTCGGCGGCTGGCTGTACCTCCGGTTCGTGGAGACGGGGACCGTGCCCGCCACCCTCGAACACACCGTCAGCGTCCTCCCGCCCTTCGCCGCCATCGGCGCGACCCTGCTCGGCGCCTGGGCCGCCGCCCGCGTCGCCGGGCGCCGGATCGTCCGCATCCGGCCCGCCGAAGCCCTCGCCGAGGCCCGCACCGAGCCGGCACGGCCGGCCTGGAGCCGGATCATCGCCGGTCTGCTCCTGTTCGTCGGCGGCACCGTCCTGATCGTCGTGCTGAGCATGCTGCGCACCGAGGCCGCGTCCACTCCCGTGACCTTCCTGGCCGTCGTGGTCTTCGCCTGCGCCATCGCACTCCTCGGCCCGTTCGCCGTCCGGGCGGCGGCCGCCCTGCTGCGCGGACCCCTCCGGCTGACGGGCCCCGCGGGCAAGCTCGCTCACGCCAACCTGCGCGGCAACGCGGCCCGACTGGCCGCCGCCGTCACCCCGCTCGCCCTCCTCACCGGCATGACGTGCACCGTCTTCTTCGTCCAGCCCACCTTGGACACCGCGGCCGGCGCCGAGGCCCGCGCCGGCACCCGCGCGAACTGGGTGCTCGCCGCGCAGGGGCCGGGCATCCCGGCGCAGGCCGCCCGGGAACTTCGTAGGACCGAAGGCGTCGAGGCCGTCACCGAGGTCGTCCGCACCACCGTGCGCGTGGGGCTCGACAAGTACCCGGCGCAGGGCGTCACGCCCGAAGGCCTCCAGAGGACCTGGGATCCCGACGTCACCGCCGGCTCCCTGAAGGGCTTCGGCGAGGGCAGCGCCGCCGTCAGCGAACTGGCCGCCGACCGCCTGGGACTGAAGCCGGGCAGCAGGCTCACGTTCACGCTGGGAGACGGCACGAAGGCCGAACTGACCGTCCGCGCCGTGTACGCCCGCGGGCTCGGGTTCGGCGATCTGACCATGGCGCACGACCTGGTCGCCCGCCACGTCGACAACCCGCTCGCCGCCACGGCCCTCGTCAAGAGCGACCGTACGCGGGAACAACTCGCGGCAGTCGTGCAGAAGTTCCCGGGCATCGACGTTCTGGACCCGGCTGCCGCCGACAGCCTTCGGGCGGAGCGCCGGCAGGCCAACGCCGACGTGAACCTCATCGCCATGGGCCTCGTCCTGGCCTTCACCGCCATCGCGGTCGTCAACACCCTCGCGATGTCGGTGTCCGAGCGCGTCCGTGAGTTCGCGATGCTCCGGCTCGCGGGCGCCACGCGCCGCCAGGTGCTGCGGATGCTGCGCACGGAGGCGCTGGCGGTGCTGCTCATCGGCACGGCCCTCGGCAGCGGGGTGGCCCTCGCCGTCCTGACCGCGTTCAGCGTGGGCATGACGGGCAGCGCGGCGCCGACGGTCACGCCACTGGTGTACCTGTCCGTGCTCGCGGTCGCCGGGCTGCTCGCCCTGGTGGCGACCGCGCTGCCCGGCCGCGCCGCCCTGCGGCCGCTCCCCGTCACGGTGGCGACGGCCAAGGAGTAGCGCGCCCAGGCGGTACGCAGGGGTGGGCGCATCCGGCCGGCGACGGCCGGATGCGCCCACCGGTCGCGTTCACGGTGTGACCGGGAGTCCCGACGCTCGCCACGCCTGGAAGCCGCCGATCAGATCGGTCGCGTGCCGCAGCCCCAGCTGCCGCAAAGATGCCGCCGCGAGGCTCGACGCGTACCCCTCGTTGCAGATCACGACGGTACGCAGGTCGTGACCGGTGGCCTCCGGAGCGCGATGGGAGCCCTGGGGGTCGAGGCGCCACTCCAGTTCGTTGCGTTCGACGACCAGCGCCCCGGGGATCAGCCCGTCCCGCTCGCGCAGGGCCGCGTACCTGATGTCGACCAGCAGGCCACCGCCTTCGGAGAGGGCGTACGCCTCCTCGGGGGTGACCCGCTCGAGGTCGAGCCGTACGCGCTCCAGCAACGCGTCGATGCCGAGCGGCTGTTCACTCACTGCCAGTCCTCCGGGCGTTCCACGGACTCCAGGCGGAGCACTTCGCCGGTGCGGCTGTAGCGGCGGATCCGAGGCAGGGGCGGGTAGTAGGCGTGTACGGAGATGGCGTGCTCGGTGGTCGACTCGTTGAGCACCTCGTGTACGTGGTTGCGGCCGAAGGCACGACCCTGACCACGCGCCAGTTCCCGTTCCCGGTCGACGTCTTCGGAGAGCTCCAGGGTCTTCCAGCCGTCGGTGGGCAGACGTACGGCGAGGGAGTTCTCCTTGAGCGTGCCGGCCGCGGTGAGGAACGCGCCGACCGACTCCGCGTGATCGTGCCAGCCGGTGCCGGTGCCCGGCGGCCAGCCGATCAGCCACGCCTCGCTGCCGCCCGGCCCCGCGAGGCGCACCCAGGTGCGGCCCTCGGGGTCCAGTGGCAGGGAGGCGATGAGCCGGGCGTCGGCCGCGCTGCGGCGTACGAAGTCGAGGAGTTCGGCGGCGGTGGGAGCCGTCGGGCGCGCGGGCGTGCGCGAGGAGGTGATGGCGGAAACAGACACGGGTACCGTCCAGGAAGTTCGCTGAAGAGCGCGCGAGCAGGCCGCGGGAAGGCGCTCAGCGCGCAGATGACAGACGCGGCATCAGCAGGACGGGAGACACACGCAGCCCGCGTAGCGGACGAGGTCCATGTGGACCCTCCGCCACAGGCGCACATCGGTGTCGGTCACGATCCGGAGTAGACCATGGAGGTGGGAGGCGGTCAACTGCTGCTCAGCATGCGGTCGCCAGGGTCCCGGCGACCGGTCGTCGCCCCGCTCCCCACGTCACCGCCCGCCCCGTCCCCGCCCCTCACTTCGCCGGGCGCCCGGCCCGGGCCTTCGCCCCGCTGCTCCCCTCCGCGCTCACTCGGGCCGCCCCGCCACCGCCACCGTCCCGGTGCGCGTCGCCACCGGCGTCCGCCGCTTCACCGGTCCCGTCCTTGGCGGCGCGCCTCACCGGCTTCGCGCCGCCCACCGCCGCCTCGGCCGCCGTGTACAGCTCGGCGGGGCGCACTCCGGAGAGCGCGGTGACCAGGTGACCGTCGGGGCGGATGAGCAGGACGGAGTGCGCGGCGGCCCCGGGGTAGCTCTCCGCGACGAGCAGTTCGGCAGGGTGCGGCAGCGCCGTGACGGCGGCGGCGAGGCGCGGCATGATCCCGGCCGTCACCCAGTGCCGCCGCTCCCACACCACGGTGCCCGGCGCGACCAGGAGGACGAGGAGCCGGCCGAGCCCGAGCCGCTCCCGCAGCTGGACGAACGAGCCGTCGGGCGCCGTCACCTGCACATCGGCCACGGGCGCACCCACCTCCGTGCCCACCGCCACCTCGGACTCCGAGGGGGCGGGCGCCAGCGGCGAGTCCGCGTACGACGAGGGCGCGCCGAGCGGCCCGCGCCCCACGTGGCCGTCCGTGAGGAGCGCGTCGTGCCCGCGCGCGGATCCCGGCACGTAGGAGCGCAGGCCCTTGCCGCCCCGCAGTACCGGCAGCGACTGGTCGGCGGCGCGCAAACGCGCGGCCACGCCCGCCCGCCGCTCGGCCTGGTAGCTGTCGAGCAGCGCGTCGCGCTCGCCGTGGTGCCAGGCGAGCGCCAGTTTCCACGCGAGGTTGTCGGCGTCCCGCAGCCCCTCGTCCAGCCCCTGCGTGCCGAGCGCGCCGAGCAGATGCGCGGCGTCCCCGGCGAGGAAGGAGCGGCCGACCCGCCACCGGCGGGCGAGCCGGTGGTGGACGAGGTGGACGCCGGTGTCGAGCAGTTCGTACGGCGGTGTGGAGCCCCCGCACCAGCCGGCGAGGGTCTCCCGGATCCGCTGGACGAGGGCGTCGGGGGTCACCAGCTCGCCGCGCGGCGGCAGCAGCCAGTCGAGGCGCCACACCCCGTCGGCCAGCGGGCGCCCCGTCACCTCGGCGCCCGCGCCGCGCCACGGAGGCATCCGGTGCAACAACGCCTCACCGGGCCAGGGAAGTTCCGTCCGCAGTGCTGCCACGGCGTGTCGCTCGACGGCCGTACGGCCGGGGAAGCGGACGTCGAGCAGCTTGCGCACCGTCGAGCGGGACCCGTCGCAGCCCACCAGGTAACTGCCCCGCCACCATGTGTCCTTTGGTCCGCGCGTGTGGGCGCTCACTCCGGAGGAGTCCTGTTCCAGGGCGTCGAGCTTGCTCTCCGCCGCGATCTCGACCAGGCGCTCGTGGGCGATGGCGTCGCGCAGCGCGCCGATCAGTACGTGCTGCGGCACGTGCAGCGGGGCGGGCACGTCGTCCCCGAAGGAGAGCTCCCGCATCACCTGCTTGCGCCGAAGGGACCGCCAATTGGTCCAGCGCGCACCCGACCGCGGATCGCCGAGCGAGTGGCCCACCAGCCGTTCCACGAAGCCGGCGGTGTCCTCCCGGAGCACGACCGTCCGCGCGAGGCGCTGTTCGTCCTTGCCGGGACCTTCGTCCAGGACCACCGTGGGCACCGAGTGGCGGGCGAGGGCGAGAGCCAGTGCGAGGCCGACGGGGCCCGCGCCGACGACGATCACCGGGTCCACGGCGCACACCCTCCGGCCCGTCGGGATCCGAGGGTCCGGGCTGCCCGGAGGCGCTGGACGTACCTACAGGAGCTGGCAGTTGGAGCCCGGTGCACGATCACAGAACGTATGCAACCCATTGCCGGTGCTTGCGTCAAGTGACGACGGCAGTGGCGTTCACCAGGAAGTAACAGCGGAGCGGCCTACCGGGAGGGGGATACGGGCCGGGGGAAACGAGTGTGGGGGGCGACTCGGTGGCCACCCCCCCCACACACTACGTCGACGCTACGTCAGTTGGGTTTCCCAACGGAGCCGTCGGTGTCGTCGGTCGGGCCCTTGTCCGCCTCCGTGGCCACCGTCGGGCCGAGCGGCGTGGCCGCGTCCAGTACGGCGGGCGTCTCCGCGGGCTCCGCCGCGGCGGCCACCACGATGCCGGTCTTGGCGCGGCGCCCGCGCTTCTCGATCCAGGTGGCCAGCGAGGAGAGCGCCAGGCAGAGCCCGATGTAGATGGCACCCACGACCGCGACCGTCTGGACGAAGGGGTACGTGCCGTTCACGGGGGTGTTGTTGGCGATCAGCCGCGCCGAGTACAGCAGCTCCGGGTAGAGGATGATGTAGCCGAGCGAGGTGTCCTTGAGCGTCACCACGAGCTGGCTGATGATCGTCGGCAACATGGAGCGCACGGCCTGCGGGAACAGGATGCCGGCCGTCACCTGCGTCTTGCTCATGCCCAGGGCGTAGGCGGCCTCCCGCTGGCCCTTCGGCACGGCGTTCACGCCCGCGCGCAGGACCTCGGCCTGGACACAGCCGTTGTAGATCGACAGGCCGAGGACCAGCGCCCAGAACGGCGTCACGTCGCCGACGATGCCGACCCACAGGGCGAAGATCGTGATCAGCAGCGGGATCGACCGGAAGAGGTCGATGAAGATCACCGAGGCCCAGCGCACCACCCGGTGCTCGGACAGCCTGCCGACACACAGCACGACCGCGAAGGCCAGCGAGAGCACCGCGGCGAGCGCGAAGGCCTTGAGCGTGGCCAGGAGCGCTTCGAAGATGTTCTCGCGGATGCCGGAGTAGTTGAAGATGTCCCACAGGGCGCCTTCGAACTCGCCCTTCTCGTTGAGCCGCAGGACGGCCCAGACGATCAGGCCGAGGACCGCCGCGGTGCCGGCGATCGAGTAGATCCGGTTGCGGACCTTGGCCTTGGGCCCGGGTGCGTCGAAGAGGACACTGGCACTCATCGGGCGACCTCCATGCGGTGCTCCAACAGCCGGAAGGCGCCGTTGATGGCGTACGTGATGATCAGGTACGCGACCGTGATCCAGACGAAGATCATGGCTATGTCGTAGCCCTCGTTGCTGAGGGTCTTGGCGACGTTGAACAGGTCGACGTTGTCGAAGCTGCCCGCGATGGCGGAGTTCTTCGTCAGCGCGATGAAGATCGACCCCATCGGGGCGACCACCGCGCGGGTGGCCTGCGGGAGCACCACCACCCGCATGACCTGCGTGAAGCTCATGCCGATCGCGCGGGCCGCCTCGGCCTGGCCCATCGGCACGGTGTTGATGCCGGAGCGCAGTGCCTCGGCCACGAACGACGAGGTGTAGAACCCCAGCGCCACGACGCCGAGCACGAAGGAGTCCATGTCCGGGAAGAGGATCTTCGGAAGGATGAAGAAGGCCACCAGGAACAGCAGCGTCAGCGGGGTGTTCCTGAGGATGTTCACCCACAGGGTGCCGAAGACGCGCAGCGGCGGCACCGGGGAGACGCGGAATGCGGCGATGATCACGCCGAGCACCATGGCGATGACCCCGCTGACCACGGTCAGCTCCACGGTGCCGATGAACCCCTCGCGGAACAGCGACAGGTTGTCGGTCAATACGTTCATGAATTCTCCGCGAGAGGGCGGTCGGGCGGCGATGGGCTCACAGGACGCCCCGCCCCGTACGGACGTGTCGGCCGTACGAAGCGGGGCGCGGGGGTCCTACTTGGGGTCGGTGAAGGCCGGCGGGTCCTTGTACTCGGAGCCGGACTTGCCGAGGGTGGCCTCGAAGGCCTTCTTGTAGTCGCCGTTCTCCTGGTGCGCCTTGATGGCGTCCGCGACGGCCTTCTGCAGGGCCTTGTCGCCCTTCTTGAGGCCGACGCCGTAGGGCTCGTCGGAGAAGGGCTTGCCGACGACCTTGAGCTTCTTCGGGTTCTGCGCCGCGTAACCCATCAGGATGGCGTCGTCGGTGGTGACGGCGTCGACCTGGTCGTTGAGCATCTGCGCCACGCACTCGGAGTACTTGGACAGCTCGGTCACCTTGGCGCCGTACTTCGGCTTCTTGATGTTCTGCAGCGGCGTGGAGCCGACGATGGAACAGACCTTCTTGCCGCGGACGGTCTCCGGGCCCTTGATGTCCTTCTCGTCCTTGCGGACCAGCAGGGAGGCGCCGGCGTGGTAGTACGGCCCGGCGAAGTCGATCTGCTTCTTGCGCTCGTCGTTCATCGTGTACGTGCCGATCATCAGATCGACGTCGCCCTTGGAGACCGCGGTCTCACGGGCGCCGGAGTCGACCGTCTTGTACTCGATCTGCTTCGCCGAGAAGCCCAGGTCCGCCGCGATCATCTTCGCGATCTCGATGTCGAAACCGGACCGCTCCTTGGTCGACTGGTCCTCGAAGCCCAGGTACGGCTGGTCGGCCTTGGCGCCGACGATCAGCTTGCCGCGCTTCTTGGCCGCCTTGAAGACGGACGAGTCGACCGACGCGTCCTTCTTGACCGTGTAGCTGAGGGCCTTGGTGTCCTTGCTGTCCGGGCCCTGCGGCTTGTCGCCGGCGGAGCCCTCCTTGCCGCCGCAGGCGGTGGCGGTCAGCGAGAGCGCGGCGACGGCCGCCGCCACGGCAACGGACTTACGGAGCTTCATGGGGAACATCCTTTGTTTCGACTGGAGTTGAGACGGCGTGAAGCCTCAGTGTTTAAGGATCTTCGACAGGAAGTCCTTGGCCCGGTCGCTGCGCGGGTTGCTGAAGAACTGGTCCGGCGTGGCCTCTTCGACGATCCGGCCGTCCGCCATGAAGACGACACGGTTCGCCGCCGACCGGGCGAAGCCCATCTCATGGGTGACGACGATCATCGTCATCCCGTCGCGGGCGAGCTGCTGCATCACCTCGAGGACCTCGTTGATCATCTCCGGGTCGAGCGCCGACGTGGGCTCGTCGAAGAGCATCACCTTGGGGTCCATCGCCAACGCGCGTGCGATGGCGACGCGTTGCTGCTCACCGCCGGAGAGCTGCGCGGGGTACTTGTCGGCCTGTGAGGCGACACCCACGCGGTCCAGCAGGGCGCGGGCCTTCGTCTCGGCCTCCGCCTTGCCGGTCCTGCGCACCTTGGTCTGGCCCAGCGTCACGTTCTCGAGCACCGTCTTGTGCGCGAAAAGGTTGAACGACTGGAAGACCATGCCCACGTCCGCACGGAGACGGGCCAGCTCCTTGCCCTCCTGGGGCAGCGGCTTGCCGTCGATCGAGATGTCTCCCGAGTCGACCGTCTCCAGGCGGTTGATGGTGCGGCACAGGGTCGACTTGCCCGACCCGGAGGGGCCGATCACCACGACGACCTCGCCGCGGGCGATGGTCAGGTCGATGTCCTGGAGGACGTGCAGAGCGCCGAAGTGCTTGTTGACGTTCTTCAGCACGACCAGGTCGTCCGCCCCGGGCGGTATGGCGTCCTTGGTCACCGATACTTCGGTCACGGCTTGTTGCTCCATCCTCCTCGGTTGGGGAGGACAGTAATCACCCAGTGCGACCAGCGTCATTACATCTGAGGGGAAATTGAGCATAACGATCCGGCCGCAACCGGACACTCCGTGTGAAGAGGGCCCACGATGTCCGTACCGGCTGGATAACGGAACGTGTCCGTGACCCGAACCCTCTTGACGCGGTCCTTATTCATCGGCGTGGATGCCTTGGTGCGCTCGCGCGACTACCGGCCACGGTCGAACCACGGATGAATTGGAGGGGGCCCGTATGAGACTGCTTCTTGTCGAGGACGACGATCACGTGGCCGCCGCCCTGTCCGCGATCCTGGCCCGCCACGGCTTCGACGTCGTGCATGCCCGCAGCGGCGAGGAGGCGCTGCAGGCCCTGCTCCCCGCGCAGGCGCCCCCCTTCGGAGTGGTGCTCCTCGACCTCGGCCTGCCCGACCAGGACGGCTACGAGGTGTGCGGCAAGATCCGCAAGCGGGGCTCGACGCCGGTGATCATGGTGACGGCCCGCTCGGACGTGCGCTCCCGGATCCACGGCCTCAACCTCGGAGCCGACGACTACGTAGTGAAGCCCTACGACACCGGAGAACTCATCGCCCGCATCCACGCGGTCATCCGGCGACCCACCCCCGGCGGCGCGGCGGTACCGGGCGACAGCGAGTTGCGGCTGGGAGCCGTGCACATCGAACTGCCCACCCGGCAGGTCAGCGTGGACGGTTCGGTCGTCCAACTGACCCGCAAGGAGTTCGACCTGCTCGCCCTCCTCGCCCAGCGCCCCGGCGTGGTGTTCCGCCGCGAGCAGATCATCAGCGAAGTCTGGCGCACCAGTTGGGAAGGGACGGGACGCACGCTGGAAGTGCACGTGGCGTCCCTGCGGGCCAAGCTGCACATGCCGGCGTTGATCGAGACGGTGCGCGGCGTCGGCTACCGCCTCGTCGCCCCGGCCACGTAGCAAGAGCGAGGACCGGTGCGCTCACGCCTCCTCCCGTTGCTGATCGTCCTCATGGCGGGCGTCCTGCTCGCGCTCGGCTTCCCGCTGGCCGTCAGTGTCGCGGCGGCGCAGCAGCAGAAGGTGGTCGTCGACCGGATCGACGACACGGCACGCTTCGCCTCCCTCGCGCAGTTCGTCACCAAACGGCCCTCGGGATCCCGCGTCAAGGGCGACACCGACGAGCGCCGCGAGACCCTGCAGAAGGAACTCGACGACTACTACGACGTCTACGGCATCAGGGCAGGCGTCTTCTACCGCGACGACAGCCCCATGGCCCACGCCCCCGCCACCTGGTACCTGCCCACCGAGGGAGACATCCGCGGCGCTTTCCGGGAAGCCCTGCGCTCCCGGGGCAGCCACGACCCCGAGCAGGTGTGGCCGTGGCGGCGCGGCCGCCTCGCCGTCGCGTCCCCGGTGATCAAGGACGGGGACGTCATCGCCGTCGTCGTCACCGACTCGCCGACCGGGCGGATGCGTTCCAAGACGCTGTACGGCTGGCTGCTGATCGCCGCCGGGGAGTCCGCGGCCATGCTCCTGGCCGTCGGAGCGGCCCTGCGGCTCACGGGCTGGGTGCTGCGCCCCGTGCGCGTCCTGGACGCCACCACGCACGACATAGCCACCGGACGCCTCAAATCGCGTGTCGCGGCCGCCGGCGGACCACCGGAACTCAGGCGCCTCGCCCGGTCGTTCAACGAGATGGCGGACCACGTCGAGGACGTGCTCGAACAGCAGCGCGCCTTCGTCGCCGACGCCTCCCACCAATTGCGCAACCCCCTCTCCGCCTTGCTGCTGCGCATCGAGCTGCTCGCCCTCGAACTGCCCGAGGGCAACGAGGAGATCGCCTCGGTCCGCACCGAGGGCAAGCGCCTCGCCCAGGTCCTCGACGACCTGCTCGACCTGGCGCTGGCCGAGCACGCCGCGGCGGACCTGCGCCTCACCGACATCGGCGAACTGGCCGCCGAGCGCGTCGCCTCCTGGCGGCCGCTCGCCGAGCAGCGGGGGGTACGGCTGACGGGCGAGTGCCCGGCGACCACCGGCTGGGCCGACCCGGTCGCCCTCTCCAGCGCGCTGGACGCGGTGATCGACAACGCCTTGAAGTTCACCCCCGAAGGCGGACCGGTCCACGTGGAGGTCTCCTCGGGCAACGGCTCGACGACCGTCGTGGTAACCGACGGCGGCCCCGGGCTCACCGACGACGAGCTGGCCCGCGTCGGCGACCGCTTCTGGCGCAGCAACCGCCACCAGAACGTCAAGGGCTCGGGCCTCGGCCTGTCCATCTCGCGGGCCCTGCTCACGGCGGGCGGCGGCTCCATCGCGTACGCGCGGAACGAACCGCACGGCCTGAAGGTGAGCGTCAGCGTCCCCCGCAGCGAGCCGTCAACGGGCCCCTGAGGGCCGTTCCGCGGCCCTGCCAGGGGCACCGCTCACGGCTTGACCGAGCGGTAGTAGCGGCGCGCCCCCTCGTGCAGCGGCAAGGGGTCGGTGAACAGGGCGGTGCGCAGGTCCACCAGCTGGGCCGCGTGCACCTGATCGCCGATGTGGTCCCGGCTGTCGATGACGGTGCGGGTCAGCCCGGCGGTGAGGTCGGCGTCGGCCCGGTCGGTGGTGACCAGGAGGTTGGCCACCGCCAGGGTCGGCACGGCGGAGCCCTGCTGGGCGTGCGGATAGGCGTCGGCCGGCATGGTCGCGGCCCGGTAGTAGCGCGAGGCGCCACCCTGCTCGTGCAGCTTGTCGACGAGGTAGCCGAGTCCGACGAGGCGAATGTCCGTCTTCTTCGAAAGCACCCGCACAGAGGTGGTCGGCAGCCCGCCCGACCAGAAGAAGGCGTCGATCGAACCACTCCGCAACAAATCCGGCATGGTGTCGATGCCCGCCGACACCGGCTCGATGTCCGCCCGCGGGTCGAGCCCCGCGGCGTCCAGCACCCGGTCCGCTATCAGCCGCACGCCGGAGCGGCCCTGCCCCACCGCCACCCGCTTGCCCCGCAGATCCGCCACGGAGTGGATGTCGGAGCCCCGGGGCACCACGAGCTGCACGTAGTCGTCGTAGAGGCGCGCGCAGCCGCGCAGGCGGTCCGCCCCGGGCGCGCCCTCGAGGCGGTACTTCTCCACGGCGTCGGCGGCCGCGATGGTGAAGTCGGCCTCCCCCGTGGCCACCCGCTCGACGTTCTGCGGCGACCCCTGGCTGTTGCGGAGATCGACGTCCACCTCCGGCATGTCCTGCGAGATCGCCGTGCGCAAGAGCTTGCCGTACCGCTCGTACACGCCGTTGCGCACGCCCGTGCTGAACGTGATCCGGCCGCTCGGGGAGCTCTCGCCCATGGGCATCAGCCACCACACCAGCAGCCCGAACACCACGAGCGCGGCGGCCGCGCCCTGAAGGGCGCGGCGCCTGCCGATGCGGGGGAGTGCCTGGAGCATGCGCGCGATCCTGCCAGCACCCTCCCCGGGATGACCAGGGGCGAGGTCACACCTCGCGGCCCTGACGGCCGCCCCGGGGGGCCCCGGCCGCCGTCCCCGGCCACGCGCGCGTGGCGACCCCGTACCCTGGGGGGCGAGATGAGCGCGAAGACTTATGAGGTGCGCACCTACGGGTGCCAGATGAACGTCCACGACTCCGAGCGGCTCTCCGGGCTGCTGGAGGACGCCGGCTACGAACGTGCGCCCGAAGGAGCCGACGGCGACGCCGACGTCGTCGTCTTCAACACGTGCGCCGTGCGGGAGAACGCCGACAACCGCCTGTACGGCAATCTCGGCCGCCTGGCCCCGATGAAGACCAAGCGGCCCGGGATGCAGATCGCCGTCGGCGGCTGTCTCGCCCAGAAGGACCGGGACACCATCGTCAAGAAGGCGCCCTGGGTCGACGTCGTCTTCGGCACGCACAACATCGGCAAGCTGCCGGTCCTCCTGGAGCGCGCCCGCGTCCAGGAAGAGGCGCAGGTCGAGATCGCGGAGTCCCTGGAGGCGTTCCCCTCGACGCTGCCCACGCGCCGCGAGAGCGCGTACGCCGCGTGGGTCTCCATCTCCGTGGGCTGCAACAACACCTGCACCTTCTGCATCGTCCCCGCCCTGCGCGGCAAGGAGAAGGACCGCAGGACCGGCGACATCCTCGCCGAGATCGAGGCGCTCGTCGGCGAAGGCGTCAGCGAGATCACCCTCCTCGGGCAGAACGTGAACGCGTACGGCTCGGACATCGGCGACCGGGAGGCCTTCAGCAAGCTGCTGCGCGCCTGCGGTGGGATCGAGGGCCTGGAGCGCGTGCGCTTCACCTCCCCGCACCCCCGCGACTTCACCGACGACGTCATCGCCGCCATGGCCGAGACGCCCAACGTGATGCCCCAGCTGCACATGCCGCTGCAGTCCGGCTCCGACCCGATCCTCAAGGCGATGCGCCGCTCCTACCGCCAGGACCGCTTCCTGGGGATCATCGAGAAGGTCCGCGCGGCCATGCCGGACGCTGCCATCTCCACCGACATCATCGTGGGCTTCCCAGGCGAGACCGAGGAGGACTTCGAGCAGACCATGCACGTCGTCCGTGAGGCCCGCTTCGCCAACGCCTTCACCTTCCAGTACTCCAAGCGCCCCGGGACCCCGGCCGCGACCATGGAGGACCAGATCCCCAAGGAGGTCGTCCAGGCGCGCTACGAGCGTCTGGTGGCCCTTCAGGAGGAGATCTCCTGGGAGGAGAACAAGAAGCAGGTCGGCCGCACCCTGGACCTGATGGTGGCCGAGGGCGAGGGCCGCAAGGACGGCGCCACGCACCGGCTCTCCGGCCGCGCTCCCGACAACCGCCTGGTGCACTTCACCAAGCCGGACACCGAGGTGCGCCCCGGCGACGTCGTGACGGTCGAGATCACCTACGCCGCCCCGCACCACCTGCTCGCCGAGGGCGCCGTGCTGAACGTACGCCCCACGCGCGCGGGTGACGCGTGGCAGAAGCGCAACACCGAGGCGGCCGCGAAGCCCGCGGGCGTCATGCTGGGCCTGCCGAAGATCGGCGCCCCGGCACCGCTGCCGGTGGCCACGGGGAGCGGCTGCGGCTGTGACTGACCTTCGGGCCGGTCGGCCCCCGGGTGCGCGTTAGTCTGCGGATCATGCTTGTCGCCGCAGCCGTCTGCCCTTGTGCGCCCCTGCTCGTCCCCGCCGTCGCCGCGGGAGCCGCCCCGGAACTGGACGCCGCGCGCGCGGCGTGCACCGACGCCATAGGGGTGCTCGCCGCTTCCCGGCCCGATCGCCTCGTCGTGGTCGGGCCCGCCGACGGACCGGGCGAAAAGGAGCCGTATCCGCAGGGCGCCCGCGGCTCCTTCAGGAGCTTCGGGGTGGACCTCGACGTACGGCTCGGGTCCGACGGCCCCGCGACCGGCGAAGGTACGCCGGCCGAGCGAGAGCTGCCGCCCTCGCTCGCCGTGGCCGCCTGGCTGCTCGCGCGCACCGGGTGGTCCACCGCCCCGCTGGAAGGCCTGGCCGTGGGGGAGTCCCTCGCCGCCGAGCGCTGTCTCGAAGCGGGCGCGGAGATCGGGGCGCGGGCCGACCGGGTGGCCCTGCTGGTGCTGGGCGACGCCAGCGCGTGCCGCACGCTGAAGGCCCCCGGGTACCTCGATGAGCGAGCGGCCGGTTTCGACGCGGAGGCCGGGCGGGCCCTCGGCGCGGCGGACGTCGGCGCACTGAAGGCACTGGACGCGGAATTGGCGCACGAACTGAAGGCGGCGGGCCGCGCCCCCTGGCAGGTGCTCGCCGGGGCGGCCGACGGTGCGGCGCTGAGCGGAGAGCTGCTCTACGAGGACGCGCCCTACGGCGTCGGGTACCTCGTGGCCGCCTGGTCCTGAAGAAGCCGCGCCGGCCGCCCGCACCGGGCCCGGGCAACGGCCCCACACACGGCGACGGCCGCGAAGCAGGATGCTTCACGGCCGTCCGCCGATGCGGTTCAGGGAGCCGGAGGAGGCGTCGGGGGTGGGGGAGGAGCGGCGCTGCCACCCGTGCCCCCGCCGTGCCCGTCCGTGCCGTGCGCCGGGCCGGCGAGACGGTCGACGGCGTCCTTCGCCTTTCCCGTTCCCGCGTGGATCTTGTCGCTGTACTTGCCCCTGGTCTTCGCGTCGACGACCTTCGCGGCCTTGTCCAGCCCCTGGTCGATCTTGTCCCCGTGCTGCTGGGCGAGGTCGGAGACCTTGCCCTTGGCGGGGGCCAACTTGTCCTTCAGGCGGTCCAGAAAGCCCATGCATTCACCTTCCCTCACCGGGAGTTCGCCGGGGCGCTACTTCCGGGCGCCCTCACCGGCTTCGTTGTCGGCCGCTTCGCCGGCCGACTGCTGCTTCGGGATGTCCACGCCGTCCGCCGCGTCGGCGGACTCCGCGGACTCGCCCTCGTCGACGGCCTCGGTGTCCGCATCGGCCTTGACGGCGGGCTCGGCCTCGGCAGGGGACTCGGCGGCTCCCGCGCGCGCGACGGACCCCTCGGTCCCGGAGGACTTCACCGCCGCCTCCACCGCCTCGGGCGTCAGCGCGTCGGCGGCTGCCTCGGCAGGCGCCGCCTCCTCGCTGTCCTTGGCCTTCCGGCGGAACCTTGCAAAAACGCCCATATCTACTCCATACGTTACTCGTGTGGGCGAAACCCCGCCCCACCCGGTGCGCCCCATTGCGTCGCCCGGGGCGTCGGTCCTCGAAACCGGCGGCCGAGACCTCGCAACAGGCAACGACCTGGGAGGCGTGCCGTCACGTAGCTCGTTCGGGAAGACGTGCGGGTGTTTGCGAGACTGGTGCGGTGAGTAGTGCAGCTCCCGCCCCGCGGGTCATCGCCGTCGTCGGTCCCACCGCGGCAGGAAAGTCCGATCTGGGCGTTTTCCTCGCCCAGCGCCTTGGCGGCGAAGTCGTCAACGCGGACTCCATGCAGCTCTACCGAGGGATGGACATCGGCACCGCCAAGCTGACGCCCGAGGAGCGCGGCGGTGTGCCCCACCAACTGCTCGACATCTGGGACGTCACGGAGGCGGCCAGCGTCGCCGAGTACCAGCGACTGGCCCGCGCGCAGATCGACCGCCTCCTCGCCGAAGGCCGCTGGCCGATCCTCGTCGGCGGCTCCGGGCTGTACGTCAGGGGGGCCGTCGACCGCCTGGAGTTCCCCGGTACCGACCCCGCCGTACGGGCCCGCCTGGAGGAGGAGCTCACCCTGCGCGGCCCCGGCGCCCTGCACGCCCGCCTCGCCGCCGCCGACCCCGGGGCGGCCCAGGCGATCCTGCCCGGCAACGGCCGCCGGATCGTGCGCGCCCTGGAGGTCATCGAGATCACCGGCAAGCCCTTCACCGCCAACCTCCCCGGCCACGACTCCGTGTACGACACGGTCCAGATCGGCGTCGACGTGGCGCGCCCCGAACTGGACGAGCGCATCGCCACGCGCGTGGACCGCATGTGGGACGCCGGCCTGGTGGACGAGGTGCGCGCGCTGGAGGCGCGGGGGCTGCGCGAGGGACGCACGGCGTCCCGGGCCCTCGGCTACCAGCAGGTGCTCGCCGCCCTCGCGGGGGAGTGCACCGAGGACGAGGCGCGCGCCGAGACCGTGCGCGCCACCAAACGCTTCGCACGCCGTCAGGACTCGTGGTTCCGGCGCGACCCCCGGGTGCACTGGCTGAGCGGCGCCATGGCCGACCGGGGGGAACTTCCCGCCCGTGCCCTCGCGTTGGTCGAACGACCGGTCACAGCCTGATCACGTGATGGCATCGGGACGCCCCGCGGGTCATCCGCGCACCTGACGCCGTGCCATCATCGACCATCGATCGACAGGTGGAGTCCGGAGTGGGAGGGCGCGTGGCGATGGAGGCCGGCCCTCGTGACACCGCGCATGACGGCGGAGAGCAGCTGAGTCCCGACGGTCCCGACGAGAGCGGGAGCGGCGTGACGGACGACGGACCCGGGGCGGACGAGATGTCCGCGCAGGCCGAGGTCGAGGTCGAGCTGCGCCCGCAGCGGCGGCTGCGCGTCTGGCAGCTCGCGCCCATCGTGATCCTCGCCGCGGTCGGCTCCCTGATGTTCGCCTTCCCGCTGGCCTTCGAGTTCGGCGACGGCGGCGCGGTGGTCGCCATGCTCGGCCTGCTGATCAGCTGCTGCGCGGCCGGCTGGGGCATGATGGCCGCCCGCCGCGTCGGACACACCTGGCCCGGACTGCCCGAGCGGGGCTCGGGGCGCCGCCCGGACTGGCGGGTCGTCTGCGGCTACGCCCTGCTGTTCCTCGGCGCCGCGGTCCTCGCCGTGTGGCGGGTGGCCCGCCTCCGCTGACACCGGCCGGCGTCGCGCCGCTGTCGGGACCGCTCCGCCGGCGCCTTCGCGGCACCGCGCGGACCGCCTGTCGTACCCACCCCGTACGATCGAGGAATGAGCACGCGGATCGCCTTCCTCAAGGGGCACGGGACCGAGAACGACTTCGTGATCATCCCGGACCCGGACAACGCCATCGAGCTGTCCCCGGCCGCCGTGGCCGCCCTGTGCGACCGCCGCGCGGGCATCGGCGGTGACGGCGTGCTGCACGTCGTGCGCTCCGCCGCCCACCCCGAGGCCCGTCATCTCGCCGACCGTGCCGAGTGGTTCATGGACTACCGCAACGGCGACGGCTCGATCGCCGAGATGTGCGGCAATGGAGTGCGCGTCTTCGCCCGCTACCTCCAGTACGCCGGCCACATCGGCGCGGGCGACCTGACGGTGGCCACCCGCGGCGGCGTGAAGAGCGTGCACATCGCCAAGGCGGAATCCGGCGGCGAGATCACCGTCGGGATGGGCAAGGCGCTGCTCCCCGGCGGGGACGTCACCGTCTCCGTCTCCGAGCGCCAGTGGCCCGCGCTCAACGTGAACATGGGCAACCCGCACGCGGTCGCCTTCGTGGACGACCTCTCCGAGGCGGGCACCCTCTACGAAGCCCCACTCTTCAGCCCCGCCTCCGCCTACCCGGACGGGGTGAACGTCGAATTCGTCGTCGACCGCGGCCCGCGCCACGTCGCCATGCGCGTGCACGAGCGCGGCGCGGGCGAGACCCGCTCGTGCGGCACGGGCACGTGCGCCGTGGCCGTCGCGGCGGCCCGCAGGGACGCCGTGGACCCGGCCGTCACCGGGGCCCCCGTGACGTACACCGTCGATGTCCTCGGCGGTCGCCTGGTGATCACCGAGCACCCCGACGGCGAGATCGAGATGACCGGCCCCGCCGTCATCGTCGCCGAAGGCGAGTTCGCGTCCGAATGGCTCGAAACGGCAATCGCATGAAGTGTCGCTCGAATGGGTGATCCGTTTCACGCTCGGCGAGAGGCGGTCAGTGCCGCGTGATGGGCTCGGTAGCATCAAGCACCGGCCCGGACGGAGTACGTCACCGTCCGTTCACCGCCGGTCGACGCAGCCGGAGGTGCCCATGAGCGCGGAGGCCACGAACCCTGCCACGCCCGTCCCCCTGACGACCGGGGGGCAGCGCAGGCGCGGCCGCGCCCGGCTCGACCTGCGCAGGCTCGGCAGGGCCGCCCTGCTGGGGCCCGGCGCCCGCGACCGCCTCCCCGACGCGATCGGCCACGTGGTGGAGGCCCACCGCGCCCACTACCCCGACGCCGACCCCGACCCGCTGCGCCGGGCGTACGTCCTCGCGGAGTCCTCGCACCGCGGCCAGACGCGCAAGAGCGGCGAACCGTACATCACGCACCCCCTCGCGGTGACCCTGATCCTCGCCCAGCTCGGCGCCGAGATCACCACGCTGACCGCCTCCCTGCTCCACGACACCGTCGAGGACACGGACGTCACGCTCGACCAGGTGCGGGCCGAGTTCGGCGACGACGTCTGCTATCTCGTCGACGGCGTCACCAAACTGGAGAAGGTCGACTACGGAGCGGCGGCCGAGCCGGAGACCTTCCGCAAGATGCTCGTCGCCACCGGCAACGACGTGCGCGTCATGTCGATCAAGCTCGCCGACCGGCTGCACAACATGCGCACCCTCGGCGTCATGCGCCCCGAGAAGCAGGCCCGCATCGCCAAGGTGACCCGGGACGTGCTCATCCCGCTCGCCGAGCGCCTCGGCGTCCAGGCGCTCAAGACCGAGCTGGAGGACCTCGTCTTCGCGATCCTGCACCCGCAGGAGTACGCCGAGGTCCAGGCCCTCATCACCGCCAACGCCCAGAGCGAGGGCGACCCGCTCGGAGACATCGCGAACGAGGTGCGCGGCGTACTGCGCGAGGCCGGCATCACGGCCGAAGTGCTCATCAGGCCGCGCCACTTCCTCTCCGTCCACCGGGTGCACCGCAAACGCGGCGAGCTGCGCGCCTCCGACTACGGCCGCCTCCTGGTGCTCGTCGGCGAGGACGCGGACTGCTACGGAGTCCTCGGCGAGCTGCACACCTGCTTCACGCCCGTCGTCTCGGAGTTCAAGGACTTCATCGCCGTACCGAAGTTCAACCTCTACCAGTCGCTGCACACGGCCGTGGCCCGGCCCGACGGCGAGGTGGCCGAAGTCCTCATCCGGACGCACCAGATGCACCAGGTCGCCGAGGCGGGCGTCGTCGCCCTCCGCAACCCTTACGCGCCTCCTTCGGAGGAGCACTCCGGGGCCGACGACGAGCGCGTGGACCCGACCAGGCCCGGCTGGCTCTCCCGGCTCCTCGACTGGCAGCAGGCCGCCCCCGACCCCGACACGTTCTGGTCGACGCTGCGCGAGGACCTCGCCCAGGACCGCGAGATCGCCGTCTTCCGGTCCGACGGCGGCACACTCGGCCTGCCCGCCGGCGCCAGCTGCGTGGACGCCGCCTACGCCCAGTACGGGGAGGACGCGCACGCCTGCATCGGCGCCCGCGTCAACGGCCGCCTCGCGACGCTCAGCACCGTCCTGCGGGACGGCGACACCGTTCAGCTGCTCATGAGCCAGGACGCCACCTCGGGCCCCTCGCGCGAGTGGCTGGAGCACGCCCGCACGCCGGCCGCCCGCATCGCCATCCGGCGCTGGCTCACCACCCACCCCGCCACCGCGACATCCGCCCCCACGGCCACCCCGCGGCGCCCGCCCGAGCAGGCGCCGGCGGCCGCGCCCCGACCCGAGGCCCCCGAGGCACCCGACGCCTCCCGCCCCGCCGCCGCGACCGCCGTGGTCGACCGCGAGGGGGCCACCGTGCGGCTCGCGGGGTGTTGTACGCCGGTGCCGCCGGACGCCATCACCGCCTTCGCCGTCCGCGGGGGTGCCGTGACCGTCCACCGCGTCGGCTGCCCCTCCGTGGAGCGCATGAAGGAGGTCGGGCGCGCGGAGGTGGGCGTGCGCTGGGGCGACAGCGCCGAGTGCCGCGTCACCCTCACCGCCGAATCGTTCGGCCGCGCGCACCTCCTCGCCGACCTCACCGAGGCGATCGCCCTGGAGGGCGTCGCCATCGTCTCCGCGACCGTGGAACCACCGACCCAGCAGCGCGTACGCCACACCTACACGCTCCAACTGCCCGACGCCGCCCACCTCCCGGGGCTGATGCGGGCCATGCGGGCCGTGCCGGGCGTGTACGACGTGAGCCGCGCCCAGCACCCGGCGGCCGCCGCCCACTGACCCGCGTCGGCCCACCGCCGAGGCGGCCCGGCCCATCAGGAGGGCCCCGAAGCGACACGTTCGAGTGGCCCGGCGCGCGGCGTCGCACGGGGACGGGCGCGCGCTGATAGCGGTAAGTCCATGCTGCTCACCCCTCGGACCTCGGCCCCGCGGCCGAAGGCCCTTCGCACCCACCGCCTCGCCGTGGCACTGGTCGCGGCGACCGCCTCCGCGGCCCTCGTCGCGGCGAGCGCACCGTCGCCGGCCACCCCCCTCGGCATCGGCGACCCGCTCTTCCCGCACCTGGGCAACCCCGGGTACGACGTGGAGTCGTACGACATCGACTTCACCTACCACGGTGACAACCGCAAACCGCTGGACGCCATCACCAAGATCGACGCCCGGGTCACGGCTCCGCTGGAGCAGGTGAACCTGGACTTCGCCCACGGCAAGGTCCGCTCCGTCGAGATCAACGGCGAGGCCGCCCGGTTCGACAGCTCCGGAGAGGACCTGGTCCTCACGCCGTCCGCACCGCTCTGGCCCGGCGAAGCACTGCGCATCAGCGTTCGGCACACCAGTGACCCCGTCTCCACCAAGGAGGCCCAGAGCGGCTGGCTGCCCACCGACGACGGGCTCGCCATGGCCAACCAGGCGGACGCGGCCCACCTTGTCTTCCCCTGCAACGACCACCCCTCGGACAAGGCGGTGTTCACGTTCCGCGTGACCACCCCCAAGGGGCTCACCGCCGTCGCCAACGGCCTGCCGAGCGCCGAGCCCCGGCACACCGGGAAGACCACCACCTGGGAGTACCGCACCCACCACCCCATGGCGACCGAGCTGGCACAGGTGTCGATCGGCCGCTCCACCGTCCTGCACCGCGAGGGCCCGCACGGCCTCGTCGTCCGCGATGTGGTGCCCACCAAGGACCGCAAGGCCCTGGAGCGCTGGCTGAAGAGGACACCGGGCCAGATCGACTGGATGGAGAAGAAGGTAGGCCGCTACCCCTTCGAGGCCTACGGCGTCCTGGTGGCCGGCGCCCGCACCGGCTTCGAACTGGAGACACAGACGCTCTCGCTCTTCGAGAGGGAGCTGTTCGTCCACCCCGGAATCCCCGAGTGGTACGTCGACGCGATCATGGTGCACGAACTGGCCCACCAATGGTTCGGCGACAGCGTCAGCCCCCGGAACTGGTCGGACGTATGGCTCAACGAGGGCCACGCCACCTGGTACGAGGCACTCTTCGCCGAGGAGAAGGCGAAGCGGCCCCTGAAGGACCGGATGCGGGCGGCCTACGGCCGGTCGGACGCCTGGCGCGCCGCTGGTGGCCCGCCCGCCAAGCCTAAGGAGCCCGCTCCCGGACAGAAGATCAGCCTCTTCAGGCCCGTCGTCTACGACGGCAGCGCCCTGGTGCTCTACGCCTTGCGCCAGGAAATCGGGCAGCGTGCCTTCGAGAGCCTGGAGCGGCAGTGGGTCCACATCCACCGCGACGGCAACGCGGAGACCGCCGACTTCATCCGGCTGGCCTCCTACCACGCCGGGCGTGACCTGCGCGGATTCTTCGACGCCTGGCTGTACGGCGAGAAGACCCCGCCGATGCCGGGCCACCCGGACTGGCGCACGACGGCGCCGGAAGCGAAAGCTCCGGGAAAGGCCGGGTAGCTCCGGGAAAGGCCGGCGGACGAGAAGCCGGGGGCGGGGAACCCCGTAGGGGAAAACACGGATGACGAGACGGGCCGTGCCGTGCGACCATCGTCAGGTCGACGACGGCACGGCCTGGCCGGTCCGGTCCGGGCTGGACACGGGAATCTCCGGGCCGTACCGGGCGTTGTCGACAGAGACGGGTGACGCATCCGTCGAGGGCGGGTCCCCGGATCCGTCCGCATTCCCATCGACGCATCGACGTAAGGATCCAATGACCTCCTCTTCTTCCCCTTCCCAGGACGCACAGAGCTTCGCGCAGAACTACCCCGAAGGTCTTCGGGCCGATGCCCTGATGGAAGAGGACGTCGCCTGGAGCCACGAGATCGACGGAGCGCGGGACGGCGACCAGCTCGACCGCTCCGAGCGCGCGGCTCTGCGCCGCGTCGCCGGCCTCTCCACCGAACTCGAGGACGTCACCGAAGTCGAGTACCGCCAGCTCCGCCTGGAGCGCGTGGTCCTCGTCGGCGTGTGGACCTCCGGGACGGTCGATGATGCGGAGAACTCCCTCGCCGAGCTCGCCGCCCTCGCGGAGACCGCGGGCGCGCTCGTCCTCGACGGCGTCATCCAGCGCCGCGACAAGCCGGACCCGGCGACCTACATCGGCTCCGGCAAGGCCCTGGAGCTGCGCGACATCGTGCTGGAGACCGGCGCCGACACGGTCGTCTGCGACGGTGAGCTGAGCCCCGGCCAGCTGATCCACCTCGAAGACGTCGTCAAGGTCAAGGTGGTCGACAGGACCGCGCTGATCCTCGACATCTTCGCCCAGCACGCCAAGTCCCGAGAGGGCAAGGCGCAGGTCGCCCTGGCGCAGATGCAGTACATGCTGCCGAGGCTCCGCGGCTGGGGTCAGTCGCTCTCCCGTCAGATGGGCGGCGGCGGCGGTGGCGGCATGGCCACCCGTGGTCCCGGTGAGACCAAGATCGAGACGGACCGGCGTCGGATCCGCGAGAAGATGGCGAAGATGCGCCGTGAGATCGCGGAGATGAAGACGGGCCGCGACATCAAGCGGCAGGAGCGCCGGCGCAACAAGGTGCCCTCGGTCGCCATCGCCGGGTACACGAACGCCGGCAAGTCCTCGCTGCTCAACCGCCTGACGGGCGCGGGCGTCCTGGTGGAGAACTCACTGTTCGCCACCCTCGACCCGACCGTGCGCCGGGCCGAGACGCCGAGCGGCCGGGTGTACACCCTGGCCGACACCGTCGGGTTCGTGCGGCACCTGCCGCACCATCTCGTCGAGGCGTTCCGCTCCACCATGGAGGAGGTCGGCGACTCCGACCTGATCCTGCACGTGGTGGACGGCTCGCACCCGGTGCCGGAGGAGCAGCTGGCCGCCGTGCGTGAGGTCATCCGTGACGTGGGCGCGACCGACGTCCGCGAGATCGTGGTGATCAACAAGGCGGATGCGGCGGACCCCCTGGTCCTCCAGCGGCTGCTGCGCAACGAGAAGCACGCGATCGCGGTCTCGGCCCGCACCGGCGCCGGCATCGAGGAGCTGCTCGGGCTCATCGACACCGAACTGCCGCGGCCCGAGGTCGAGATCGAGGCCCTCGTCCCGTACACGGAGGGCCAGCTCATCTCCCGTGCGCACGCCGAGGGCGAGGTGCTCTCCGAGGAGCACACCGGCGACGGAACGCTGCTCAAGGCGCGGGTGCACGAAGAGCTCGCCGCGGAACTCGGCCCGTACGTGCCGGCCACCCACTGACGGCGGCGCACACACGGCGAAGGCCCGCTCCCTTCCATAGGGGGCGGGCCTTCGCCGTGCCGCGTGCGGCGCTCAGGAGTGGCGCTCAGACGTGGCGTTCAGGCGTGCCGCACGGCTACTGGGAGCCGTACTTCTTGCTCATCATGTCGTAGACCCGCTCGGCGCCCTCGCCCAGCTGCGGTCCGGCCAGCCAGGTGTTCTCGGCCGGGCCGATGGACGTGTTCGACACGAGCTTCGTCTTGCCGCCCACCACACGGAACCAGCCGCCGCCGGACGAGCCACCGGTCATGGTGCAACCGATGCGGTACATCGTCGGCAGCGACGGCGAGAGCGAAAGGCGCCCCGGCTTGTCGACACACTTGTGCATGATCAGACCGTTGAACGGGGGAGCGGCCGGGTAGCCCCAAGCGCCCATCGAGCCGACGCTCCGCGCCGCTGGGGCCGAGAAGTCGACGTCGAGAGCGTTGCCGACGGTCTCCTCCAGGGACTTGCCGCCCTGCTCCGGCTTGACGTGCATGACGGCGTAGTCGTGCGTCGCGCCGGCGCCGCCCGTCGGACCGCCCTCGTCGATCCACTCGTTGGAGGTCGAGACCCAGTCCGCCCAGTACTGGCCGTAGGGCGCTATCTCCTGCGAGGTCGCTCGGCCCAGCTCGGCCTCGGACTTGCCGAGGTCGTTGTACGAGGGCACGAACGCGATGTTGCGGTACCAGCCGCCGTTCTGCCCGGCGTGCACGCAGTGGCCGGCGGTCCACACGAGGTTGGACCTGCCGGGGTTGCGCGGGTCCTTCACGACCGTGCCGGAACAGACCATCGAGCCCTCGGGGGAGTCGAAGAAGATCTTGCCGACCGGGGCGGCGTTCTCGTGGTACGGCGTCTTCTCGGCCTTGGCCGGGACCGGCGTCGGCTCGGGGTCGGTCGCGCCCTGGTCGGTGGCCGCGTCCTTCGCGGCGATCGTCTTGTCGGGGTCCTTGGCCTTCCGCATCCGCTCGGGCTTCCAGAGCCCGGCGATGACCGGGTTGACGAAGTCCTTGGACTCGCGCAGCCAGTCGTCCTTGTCCCAGTTCTTCCAGGCGCCGTTCTTCCACTTGTCCGGGTCGATGCCGTGCTTCTTGAGCTTGTCGGCGAGGTCGCCCGGCAGCTGGGAGTCGGAACCCCCGGAACCGGCCCCCGAGTTGTCGGCGCCCTGGGAGGCGGCCGCGTCGGACCGGTCGCCCGCCTTGTCGTCGTTCGGGCCGCAGGCGGTGGCGGTGAGCGCCAGGGCCGCGGCGAGCCCGGTCGTGGCGAGCGCGACGCGACGCCCGCGACGGCGGGCGAAGGGCGCAGGAGTGGAACGCATGGTGCTGTTACCCCCGATGGAGCGTGTGGTGCGAGGGCGCGCGTGGCGGCGCGGCCTCGCGGAAGTCGGAATCGTATGTAGGTGCGAGTGGGTGTGGGGCAGATGTGAGTGCAGGTACGGGTACGGGTGCCGAGGAGTTGTCATGTGCGTGTCATATGCGTGCCCCTGTGGGTCCGCGCGGCTCCGCCCTGGCACAACACCCCACTATGCCCATGAGGTCGGGGACGAACGGCGGCGGGGTCGTGAAGGTTTCCGGCGACCCCGCCGCGCACCGTCAGCGGCCGGCGAACTTCTTGCTGACCGCGCTGTAGACGCCCTTGGCCTCCTTGCCCAGGCGCGGGCCGGCCAGCCAGCCCGCCGTCACCGGGCCGATGGAGGTGTTCGACACCAGGGCGGGCTCGCCGTCCCGGCCTTGCGCCACCCAGCCGCCACCGGACGAACCGCCGGTCATGGTGCAGCCGACGCGGTACATCGTCGGGTCGGACTTGGTGAGCGAGAGCCGGCCCGGCTCGTCGGCACACTGGAACAGCTTCTGGCCGTCGTACGGCGGCGCCGCCGGGTAACCGGTCGCCGTCATGGACTTGATCTCAGGCACCGCCGGGGCGTTGAAGTCCACGGGGAGCGCCGAACCGACGGTCTCCTCGAGCGACTTGCCCTCACTGCCCTTCTCGGGCTTCACGTGCATGACGGCGAAGTCGTACGGCGCGCCCTTTCCGCCCGTCGGACCACCCTGCTCGATCCACTGGTCGGAGGTCTGCGCCCAGTCACCCCACCAGACACCGTACGGAGCGACCTCTTCCTTCGGGGCGTTCCGCAGCTCCTCGGCCGACTTGCCGCTGTCGTTGTACGAGGGGACGAAGACCATGTTGCGGTACCAGCCGCCCTTGGCGCCCGCGTGCACACAGTGGCCCGCGGTCCACACCATGTTGGACTTGCCCGGGTGGGCGGGGTCCTTGACGACGGTCGCGGAGCAGACCATCGAGCCCTCGGGCCCGTCGAAGAAGAGCTTGCCCGACTCGGCCGCCTGGCCGTGGTACGGCGCCTGCACGGCGGCCGCCTTCACCGGGGCCGGTGCCGGGTCGGTGACGCCCTGGTCACCGGAGATGTCGCTGTCGTCGACCCTGCGGTCCGGGTTCTTGTCGGCGTCCCGCATCCGGTCCGAGTCCCAGAGGTCCTCGATGATCGGGTTGACGAACTCGCCGGCCTCGCGCAGCCAGTCGTCCTTGTCCCAGTTCTTCCAGGCGCCGTTCCGCCACTTGTCCAGGTCGATCCCGTGCTCCTTGAACCGGTCCCGGAGGTCGCCCGGTATCTGGACCTTGCCGTCGCCGGCGCTGTCACCGGGCTGTGCCGACGACGTGTCACCGCCGGCGTTGTCCTCGCCGGGGCCACAGGCCGTGGCGGTCAGCGCGAGCGCCGCGCCGAGCACCACCGCGGCCGCCACGGGGGAGGTTCTGGTGCGCGCGCTCCTCCCCTCGCGGGCAGTGAAGAGCGGACGTATGGGTCGCATCGTGAGATTCCCCCTGGGCCTCGAAATCTTTCCAAAGTGCCGGACATCCGGGCGCGCGGCACCCGTCGCACACCGGCGCGCCCCCTTCCGTGACTCGATGAGCGGCGCACCTGTCCCTGGTGAACGGCACCCCACACTATGCCGGTGCCGTTGGGGACGGCCGACGGAAGGGCAACGGTTCCGTCACGGCAAGGATCTTCCGATGACCCGTGATCCTGCGGGGCCGCCGTCGTTGGTACGTACGGGGGAGTCGCGACCTGCGTTCATCTCCCCTGCCAACTTGCCCGCGCGTCCGGCCACATGGGCTCCCCGGGGTCGCCCCGGACCGGACGTGCTCGTCCACAGCGGGAGGACCAATAGTCGTGGCCGTGACCGAGCCTGCGTCCGCGGCGGCGTCCGCGGCACGTTCCGCAACGCAGTCCGTGCCGTCAGGGGCATCTGCGCCGTCCATGCCGTACGGGGCATCTGCGGCATTCGTACCTCCTGCGCCGTCCGAGCCGTGTGCGGCTTCCGTCCCACCCGCGCCGTCCGGGTCTTCCGCTCCCTCCGTGCAGGAGGGCATCCTCAGGCGGCAGGCCGCACGTGAATCGGCGGCCCGCACCTACGCGCGAGCGCTGCCGATCGTGCCCGTGCGGGCGCGCGGCATGACCATCGAAGGCGCGGACGGAAGCCGCTACCTCGACTGCCTCTCCGGTGCCGGGACCCTGGCCCTCGGCCACAACCACCCGGTCGTGCTCGAAGCCATCAGGAAGGTCCTCGACTCCGGAGCGCCGCTGCACGTCCTCGACCTGGCCACACCCGTCAAGGACGACTTCACCACCGAGCTGTTCGGCACCCTGCCGCCCGCTCTCGCGGAGCGCGCCCGGATCCAGTTCTGCGGGCCCGCCGGGACCGACGCCGTGGAGGCCGCGCTGAAACTGGTCCGCGCCGCCACCGGCCGCGACGGCGTACTGGCGTTCACCGGCGCCTACCACGGCATGACGGCCGGGGCGCTGGCCGCCTCCGGTGGCGCGCAGGACGTGCGCGTCGCGCGCCTGCCCTTCCCGCAGGACTACCGATGCCCCTTCGGTCTCGGCGGCCCGAGTGGAGCCGAGCTCTCCGCCCGCTGGACCGAGAGCCTGCTGGACGACACCAAATCCGGCGTACCGCTTCCGGGGGCCATGATCCTCGAACCGGTCCAGGGCGAGGGAGGCGTCCTCCCGGCGCCCGACGCGTGGCTGCGCCGGATGCGGGAGATCACCGCGGCCCGCGGCATCCCGCTCATCGCGGACGAGGTGCAGACCGGAGTCGGACGTACCGGCGCCTTCTGGGCCGTCGAGCACAGCGGCGTCGTACCGGACGTCATGGTGCTCTCCAAGGCCATCGGCGGCAGCCTTCCGCTCGCCGTCGTGATCTACCGGGACGACCTGGACGTCTGGCCGCCCGGCGCCCACGCGGGCACCTTCCGGGGCAACCAGCTCGCCATGGCCGCGGGCACGGCGACCCTCGCGTACGTCCGTGAGAACGGCCTCGCCGAGCGTGCCGCCTCCTTGGGCGAGCGCATGCTCACGCAGCTCCGCTCACTGGCCGACGCGCACACCTGCGTGGGGGAGGTGCGGGGCCGGGGCCTGATGCTGGGCGTCGAACTCGTCGACCCCGAGGAAGCGCCCGACGGCGCCGAGGCCCGGGGCGGCAACACCGAGCACGTATCGGGCGGCCCCTCCGTCACCGCGTACGACCTGTCCACCGAAACCCCACCCGCCCTGCCGGCGGCCGCCCGTCCGCGCCCGCCGGCACCCCGGCTGGCCGCCGCCGTGCAGCGCGAGTGTCTGCGCCGCGGCCTGATCGTCGAACTCGGCGGCCGCCACTCCAGCGTCGTACGACTCCTCCCGCCCCTGACCATCACCGACGAACAGGCGGCCGCGGTCCTCGACCGCCTCGCCGACGCGCTGGCCACCGCGGCGCGCGCCCACCACGGATAGCAAGGACGGACCCGGGCCGCCCCCGCGGCCACGAGACGCCGGGGCGCGCCCCGGCCACCGTCGCCACACGGAGCCCGAACAACCACAAGGAACCCCTCTTGAACGCCACCCCCACATCCGAAGGCCGCCCCCACCCCGACGCCCCCGGCGCGTGCGTCACGCAATCCTCACGGGTCACGGAGTCCGGCACGGTTCCCCGGCAGAAGGGTGGCGGCCACGAGGTCGAGCACCTGTGCGGCACATCCACCGACCTGCTGGAGCACCCCGATCCGCACATCGCCGCGCAGGCGGCGGCCGTGGAGAACCTCCTGCGCTGCTGGGTCAGGGAGAACGACCTCCCGGCACCGGACCACGGCGCCCTGCGCGTCCCCCTCCACGCCAGCGGCACCGCCCTGATCGTCCCCGTGCACTACTGGTCGGTCACCGGCTGGCACCGCTTCGGCCTCCCCTACCTGGAGGACGGCCCACCCGGCGCGCCCCCCGTCGACGCCGTGACGGTCGCCGCCCTCCTCGGCCGCGAAAGCGCCCGCCGCGGCGAGGAACCGGCGGGCGGTTCCGCCGGAACCGACGGCCATGCCTCCGCCTCGGAAGCGGCGTGCCCCCCGAGGGACGTGGGCGCCGAACCCCCCACCCCTTCCGAAGCGGCGAACCCCGCACGCACCGGTGACGGCGCCGACCTGGTCGGCCGGGTCGCCGACTCCGTCCGACGCACCGCCGAGTTCATCGCGGACCGCCGCGCCAGCCCGCAGGACCGGCCCGACCTCTTCCTCGCCGCCGAACAGTCCCTCCTCCTCGGGCACCCCCTGCACCCGACCCCCAAGAGCCGCGACGGGCTCTCCGACGCGGAATCCCGGCTCTACTCACCGGAGTTGCGCGGCGCCTTCCCGCTGCACTGGCTGGCCGTCGACCGCTCCGTACTCGCCTCGGACTCGGCCTGGACCGAGCGCGGCCGCGCGGTCCCCGCCGAGCAGCTCACCGCCCGCCTGACGGAAACGGAATTGCCGCTGCCGGACGGCTGCGCCGCTCTGCCCGTCCACCCCTGGCAGATCCGCGAACTGCGGCACCGCCCCGCGGCGGCCGAACTCCTCGACGCCGGGCTCCTGCGGGACCTCGGCCCGCACGGCGCGCCCTGGCACCCCACCTCTTCCGTCCGCACGCTGTACCGTTCCGGCGCGGCCGCCATGCTGAAGCTCTCGCTGGGCCTGCGCATCACCAACTCCCGTCGCGAGAACCTCCGCAAGGAACTCCACCGGGGCGTCGAGGTGCACCGGCTGCTGCGCAGCGGCCTCGGCGACCAGTGGCAGGCGATCCACCCCTGCTTCGACGTCGTCCGCGACCCGGCGTGGCTGGCCGTCGACGGCCCCGACGGCGCTCCCGTCCCCGGCCTCGACGTCATGATCCGGCACAACCCCTTCGGCCCCGGTGCCGACGCCACCTGCGTCGCGGGACTCGTCTCGCCGAGGCCCTCGGCACGGCCCGCCGGCCAGGACCTCCACCTCATGCGCTCCCGGCTCGGCGAGATCGTCACCAGGCTGGCCGGACACACGGGCCGCCCCCGAGGAGCCGTCGCCGCCGAGTGGTTCCTGCGCTACCTGGAGACCGTCGTCCGCCCCATCCTGTGGCTGGACAGCGAGGCGGGCGTCGCCCTGGAGGCCCATCAGCAGAACACCGTCCTGCTGCTCGACCCGGACGGCTGGCCCGTCGGCGGCCGCTACCGCGACAACCAGGGCTACTACTTCCGCGAGTCCCGGCGCGTCGAACTCGACCGGCGGCTTCCCGGGATCGGCGAGCACAGCGACACCTTCGTCTCCGACGAGGTGACGGACGAGCGGCTCGCCTACTACCTCGGCATCAACAACATCCTGGGACTGATCGGCGCCCTCGGCGCCGAACGGCTAGCGGACGAGCGGCTCTTGCTCGCCGCCTTCCGGCGCTTCCTCCGTGACGTCGCGACCGGCCCCGACAAGCTGCGCACCTCTCTGCCCGCCACGCTGCTCGACTCACCCGTGCTGCGGTGCAAGGCCAATCTCCTCACCCGGCTGCACGGTCTCGACGAACTCGTCGGTCCGGTCGACACCCAGTC
Source organism: Streptomyces sp. NPDC031466 (assembly GCF_055581265.1). Classification (NCBI taxonomy): domain Bacteria; kingdom Bacillati; phylum Actinomycetota; class Actinomycetes; order Kitasatosporales; family Streptomycetaceae; genus Streptomyces; species Streptomyces sp. NPDC031466. The sequence goes on along the minus strand of NZ_JBVIJT010000016.1, from coordinate 128,584 downwards.
CGTCTACGTCACCATCACCAACCCCCTCCATTCCTGAGGAACATGCCCACTTCCTCCGACTCCTGACAGGAGCGACGCCGTGCCTCCCACCGATGCGAGTACCGACGCCGGAACCGACGCGGGAACCGACGCCGGAACCGAGTCCGCGGCCGCGGGTGCCGATGGTGCCGACGGCGCAGACACTCTGGACCTGCGCCTGCCCGACGAACTCATCGCCCTCCTGGCCGAGGGCGATGAACGACCTGCGCGGGCGGCACCCATCGACCAGTCGGAGCGCGCGCCGGGCCCCGCCCTGGGCGCGGCGGTCGAGGACCTCCTGGACAACATCGCCGGCTGGGGGCCGGTCACCACCCCGGTCGGCGTCTTCCAACTCGTACCCGTCCGCCTTGAACGTGACGTTCCGCTGATCAGCCGGTGGATGAACGACCCCGCCGTGGCTGCCTTCTGGGAACTCGCCGGTCCCGAGTCCCTCACGGAGGCCCATCTGAGTCCCCAGCTGGGCGGCGACGGGCGCAGCGTGCCGTGCCTCGGCGTACTGGAGGGCGTGCCGATGAGCTACTGGGAGATCTACCGGGCCGACCTCGATCCGCTGGCCCGTCACTACCCCGCGCGCCCGCACGACACCGGGATCCACCTCCTCATCGGCGGCGTCGTCCACCGGGGCCGTGGCCTCGGGACGGCGTTGCTGAGAGCTGTCGCCGATCTCGTGTTCGACCACCGGCCCGCGTGCGCGCGCGTCATCGCCGAACCCGACCTGCGCAACAGCCCTTCCGTCTCCGCGTTTTTGAGCGCCGGCTTCCGGTTCTCCGCCGAAGTGGAGCTGCCCGACAAAAGGGCGGCGCTCATGGTCCGTGACCGCGCCCTGCGCGCTGTGCTCTGACCCGATCACTCCTGCCGCACCACTCGCCCCGACCCGGTTCCCTCACGGAGGAGTCCCCGTGCCGAATCCGTCCGCAAACCCGTCCCCCCGGCCCTTTGCCGCGCTCTACGACCCACCCGAGCTGACCGCGACCAGATGGCACGCGGCCGGACGCCGACTGCTCGCCAAGATGATCGCCGAGTTCGCGTACGAGGAGCTCATCCGACCCGTGCCGGTCATAGAGAACGGGGCGGACGGCCGTGACGCGTCCGCCGAAGGGGCCGGGCCCGGTGAAAGCACGAGGCCTGGCGGAGGGGGCGCGCCCCAGGGAGGGGGCGCGTCCGGGGGAGAGGCTGGGACCGCCGAGTACCGCCTCTACCGCCTGTTCCTCGAACCGGCGGAGACGGCGGAATCCGACGAGCCGTTCGAGCCGGCCCGGCGCGCCGCCCCCGCGGAAGCCACCGCCGCCCCCGGCAGGAGCGCCACCCGCGCGGAACCCGCCGCCCCCGGCGGGAGCACCACCCGCGCGGAACCCGCCACCCCAGGCGGGAGCACCACCCCCGCGGAACCCACCGCCCCCGGCGGCAGCGCCACGCCCGCGAAAAGCGCCGCCAGCGCTTCCGGTGGCAGCCGCAGCGGCGCCTTTCTCACCTTCCGCGCCCGCCGGGGCGCGTACGGCGGCTGGCAGGTGAGCCCGGCCGGCCTGGCCCTGTCCGAGGGTGGCGCGCCCGCCGTTCCCTTCCACGACCCCGTGCGATTCCTCGCGCTGGCCCGCCGGACCCTCGGACTCGACGGCGCCACCCTCGGCCACCTCATCCGCGAGCTGAGCATCACGCTCAGCGCCGACGCCCGTATCGACCACACCGCGCTCGGCGCGGCCCAGCTCGCCGACCTCGGGTACGCGGAGCTCGAAGGGCACCAGACCGGCCACCCCTGGCTCGTCCTCAACAAAGGGCGCATCGGCTTCTCCGCCGGCGACACGGCCCGCTGGGCCCCGGAGTGCCGCCGTTCCACGACGCTCCCATGGATCGCCGTCCACACCGACCTCGCCGTATACCGGGGCGTACGCGGGCTGGACACCGCTCGGCAGCTGTACGCGCGCGAGCTGACCGCGGCCACCCGGGAAGAGTTCGCGGAATTACTCCGCGCGCGCGGGGTGGACCCGGAGGAGTACCTCTACCTCCCCGTGCACCCCTGGCAGTGGGACGAGATCGTCCTGCCGCTCTTCGCGCCCTCCGTCGCCGCGAACGCCGTCATCCCGCTCGGGAGCGACGGCGACCTGCGTCTCCCGCAGCAGTCCATCCGTACGTTCCTCAACGCCTCCCGCCCCGACCGACACACCGTGAAACTGCCGCTGTCGGTCCTCAACACACTGGTGTGGCGGGGCCTGCCCACGGAACGCACCGTCGCCGCGCCCGCCGTCACGGCGTGGATGCACGCGCTGCGCGACGCCGACCCCTTCCTGCGCGACGAGTGCGGGGTGATCCTGCTCGGCGAGGTGGCCTCGGTGGCCGTCGAGCACCCGGTGTACGACGGGCTGCCCGAGGTCCCCTACCAGTACAGGGAGCTGCTCGGAGCCATCTGGCGCGAGCCGATCACCCGCTACCTGGCCCCCGACGAACGCGCGCGCACCCTTGCCTCACTGCTGCACGTCGACCCGGACGGCAAGGCGTTCGTCGCGGAACTCGTGGCACGCTCCGGGCTCGCCCCCGCCGTATGGCTGCGCCGGTTGTTCGCCGCCCTGCTGCCCCCGCTGCTGCACTTCCTCTACCGCTACGGAACCGTCTTCTCCCCCCACGGTGAGAACGCCATCGTCGTCTTCGACGACCAGGACGTGCCCGTCCGCCTCGCCGTGAAGGACTTCGTGGACGACGTGAACGTCAGCGCCACGCCGCTGCCCGAGCACGACTCGATGCCGGCCGACGTGCGGGACGTACTGCTCACCGAGCCGCCCGACTTCCTCACCCAGTTCATCCACTCCGGTCTCTTCGTGGGGGTCTTCCGCTACCTCGCGCCGCTGTGCGAGGAACAACTGGGCGTTCGAGAGGGCGAATTCTGGTCCGCCGTACGCGCCGAGATCCTGCGGTATCAGGCACGCGCCCCGGAGCTCAAGGAGCGATACGAGATGTTCGACCTGCTCACACCCCGTATCGAGCGACTGTGCCTCAACCGGAACCGGCTCCTCCTCGACGGGTACCGGGACCGCTCGCAGCGCCCCCACGCCGCCGTGCACGGGACGGTGCCCAACCCTCTGCACCAGCCGTGATCGCGGGATTGTCAGTGGGGCACCGTAGGGTGGTCGCGCTATGACGAAGCCCTCCCTCCCCGAGCTCCTGCACGCCGCCGTCACCGCCGTCGGCGGCACGGAACGCCCTGGCCAGGTGTCCATGGCCGAGTCCGTCGCCGAGGCGATCGACGACGGCTCCCACCTGCTGGTCCAGGCCGGCACCGGCACGGGCAAATCCCTCGGCTACCTCGTGCCGGCCCTGGCGCACGGGGAGCGCGTGGTGGTCGCCACGGCCACCCTCGCCCTGCAGCGCCAGCTCGTGGAGCGGGACCTGCCGCGCACGGTGGAGGCGCTGCACCCGCTGATGCGCCGCCGCCCTCAGTTCGCGATGCTCAAGGGCCGCTCGAACTACCTGTGCCTGCACCGCCTCCATGAAGGCATGCCCCAGGACGAGGAGGAGGGGCTCTTCGACCAGTTCGAGGCGGCCGCGCCCACCAGCAAGCTGGGCCAGGACCTGCTGCGGATGCGGGACTGGGCGGACGAGACCGAGACGGGCGACCGCGACGATCTCACCCCCGGGGTGTCCGACCGCGCGTGGGCGCAGATCTCCGTCTCCTCCAGGGAGTGCCTCGGGGCCTCGAAGTGCGCCTACGGGGCGGAGTGCTTCGCCGAGGCGGCACGCGAGCGCGCCAAGCTCGCCGACGTCGTCGTCACGAACCACGCGCTGCTCGCCATCGACGCCATCGAGGGCGCCCCCGTCCTTCCCCAGCACGAGGTGCTGATCGTGGACGAGGCCCACGAGCTGGTCTCCCGCGTCACCGGCGTGGCCACCGGCGAGCTGACCCCCGGGCAGGTCAGCCGCGCCGTCCGCCGCGCGGCCAAACTCGTCAACGAAAAGGCGGCCGATCAGCTCCAGACCGCCGCCGAGGGCTTCGAGCGGCTGATGGAGCTGGCTCTGCCGGGCCGCCTGGAGGAGATCCCCGAGGACCTGGGGTACGCGCTGATGGCCCTGCGGGACGCCGCGCGCTCGGTGATCACGGCGCTCGGCTCCACCCGCGACAAGTCGGTCCAGGACGAGGACGCCGTCCGCAAGCAGGCGCTGGCCTCCGTGGAGTCGATCCACGACGTGGCGGAGCGCATCACCAACGGCTCCGAGTGGGACGTCGTCTGGTACGAGCGCCATGACCGCTTCGGCGCCTCCCTGCGCGTGGCCCCCATGTCCGTGTCGGGCCTCCTGAGGGAGAAGCTCTTCGCCGACCGCTCGGTGATCCTCACCTCGGCGACGCTCAAGCTGGGCGGCGACTTCAACGGGGTCGGTGCCTCGCTCGGCCTGGCCCCGGAGGGCACCGAGTCCGAGGACGCGCCGCAGTGGAAGGGCCTGGACGTCGGCTCCCCCTTCGACTACGGCAAGCAGGGGATCCTGTACGTCGCCAAGCACCTGGCCCGCCCGGGCCGCGAGGGTACGCGCGACGACATGCTCGATGAGCTGGCCGAGCTGATCGAGGCGGCGGGCGGCCGCACGCTGGGGCTGTTCTCCTCCATGCGGGCCGCCCAGAGCGCGGCCGAGGAGCTGCGGGGTCGCCTCGAGATGCCGATCCTGCTGCAGGGCGAGGAGACCCTGGGCGAGCTGATCAAGGGCTTCGCGGCGGACGCGCCCACCTGCCTGTTCGGGACGCTCTCGCTCTGGCAGGGCGTGGACGTGCCGGGACCCAGCTGCCAATTGGTGATCATGGACAAGATCCCCTTCCCGCGTCCCGACGACCCGCTGATGAGCGCTCGCCAGAAGGCGGTCGACGAGGCCGGGGGCAACGGCTTCATGGCGGTCGCCGCGACGCACGCGGCCCTGCTGATGGCCCAGGGCGCCGGTCGCCTCGTCCGAGCGTCCGGGGACCGTGGGGTGGTCGCCGTACTGGACCCCCGCCTGGCGACCGCCCGCTACGGCAGCTACCTGCGGGCCTCGTTGCCCGACTTCTGGTACACGACGGACCGCAATCAGGCCCGTAGGTCCCTGGCCGCGATCGATGCTGCCGCGAAGGCGGCCGAGGCGTAGCGCCTGCGGCCGGCCCCGGACGCAGCAGGGCCCCGGAACCGGCGCAGTTGGTTCCGGGGCCCGGTCAGGGGCGGTGGCTCACACCCGCCGCAGCACCGCCACGACCTTGCCGAGGATCGTCGCCTCGTCGCCGGGGATCGGCTGGTACGCGGAGTTGTGCGGGAGCAGCCAGACGTGCCCGTCCTCCCGCTTGAACCGCTTGACCGTCGCCTCGCCGTCCAGCATGGCGGCCACGATGTCGCCGTTCTCCGCGACGGGCTGGCGGCGGACCGTGACCCAGTCGCCGTCACAGATGGCGGCCTCGATCATCGAGTCACCGACGACCTTCAGTACGAAGAGCTCGCCGTCGCCCACGAGCTGGCGGGGGAGGGGGAAGACGTCCTCCACCGACTCCTCGGCGAGGATCGGGCCACCGGCCGCGATGCGGCCGACGAGCGGGACGTACGAGGCGGCCGGCTTGCCGGTGGTGTCGGTGGGCTGGCTGCTCGGCTGGTCGGAGCCGCGCACCTCGTACGCCCGCGGGCGGTGGGGGTCGCGGCGGAGGAAGCCCTTGCGCTCCAGGGCCATCAACTGATGCGCGACCGAGGAGGTGCTGGAGAGACCCACCGCCTGCCCGATCTCACGCATCGACGGTGGGTAACCACGCCGCTGCACGGAGTCCCTGATGACCTCGATCACGCGTCGCTGCCGGTCCGTGAGTCCCGAGCTGTCGGCGCGGATGCCTGGAGGTCGGCCCGGCAGGGAGCGAGCGGGCTTGGGCCCCTCCTGGTTCGTGGCTGCGTCATTCATGGCATGCACCGGCTCGAGTCGGCTCTGGGAGCGGTCCTGGGCAGTGATGGTGGCGCTGTCTGCGGTGGTGGTCACGTCGGTCGGCCCCTCTCGAGATGTTCTCTCCCTAGCTAGCCAACGGTAGTTGCTTTCGAAAGGTTGCGCCAAACACACGTTCGAGTGAAAAACCGGCGATTACCTGACGTGATCAGGCGTGCAGGTGTATGGCCAGCGACCGGGCCGAACGGCAATTCGGTTCATTACGGTACGCTTCACCGCTGGGCCCAGGAGCCCCTCGGTGGTGCTCCCATATTGCCACCCGGTGTCCCGTCAACCCCGCACCGACCCCCGTGCCGGCTTGCCCCCGGGCCCCGGTCCCGCCTGGCCCGGGGCGTCGCGGTGGGCGACTTCGTAGGTCTGACACCCTTCGGGGCGGTGCGACACGCTAGGGGTCGAAAAAGCGGCTCAACCCCAGATCTAGTGGTTGGATTGCGGCAGCGACCCAGAAGTTGTGGTCCCTGGTCCTTCGGAGGCGCAGGGATCGCCTATGCTGGGGGCTGCTTCGAGGGGTCCCGAGGGCCCACTGAGGCTTATGAGTCGTGCCGTCAAGGAGGGTTGGAAGTTCCATGCACTGCCCCTTCTGCAGGCACCCCGACAGCCGCGTGGTCGACAGCCGCACCACCGACGACGGCACGTCGATCCGAAGGCGCCGCCAGTGCCCCGACTGCTCCCGTCGTTTCACGACCGTGGAGACGTGCTCACTGATGGTGATCAAGCGCAGCGGCGTCACCGAGCCCTTCAGTCGTACGAAGGTCATCAACGGCGTCCGCAAGGCGTGCCAGGGGCGGCCGGTCACCGAGGACGCTCTCGCTCTGCTCGGCCAGCGGGTCGAGGAGGCGGTGCGCGCCACCGGAAGCGCCGAGCTGACTACCCATGACGTCGGACTGGCCATACTCGGTCCGCTGCAGGAACTCGACCTCGTCGCCTACCTGCGCTTCGCGTCCGTGTACCGGGCGTTCGACTCGCTCGAGGACTTCGAGGCCGCGATCGGGGAGCTGAGGGAACAGCGGCTCGACGCGGAGCCGCGCGACGCGGGCGCAGAGCGCGTCGTGGATGACCGCGGGGCCGGAGGGACTGTCGAAGTCCCGGTGCCCGCCACCGCCGCCGACTGACCGGCTGACCGACCGGCCGGCGGCGAACACAGACCTGTCGTGGGTTTCGTTTGCGATGCCCGCGACGCCAGATACACATCCGTGCCACGGGAAGAACGTGGTACTTCAGGGCGTTTTAGCCTGAAACAGGGAGGCGGCATGACCGAGACGACGAGCGGCCCGGCACGAGGTTCCCGCGCCAAGGGAGCCAAGGCCAAGGGTCTGCGCATCGAGCGCATCCACACGACCCCCGGCGTGCATCCGTACGACGAGGTGGTCTGGGAGCGCCGTGACGTCGTCATGACCAACTGGCGCGACGGCTCGATCAACTTCGAGCAGCGTGGCGTCGAGTTCCCCGACTTCTGGTCGGTGAACGCGGTCAACATCGTCACCAGCAAGTACTTCCGCGGGGCCGTCGGTACCCCGCAGCGCGAGACCGGCCTCAAGCAGCTGATCGACCGCATCGTGAAGACCTACCGCAAGGCCGGCGAGGACTACGACTACTTCGCCTCGCCCGCCGATGCCGAGATCTTCGAGCACGAGCTGGCGTACGCCCTCCTGCACCAGATCTTCAGCTTCAACTCGCCGGTCTGGTTCAACGTCGGAACGCCCCAGCCGCAGCAGGTGTCCGCCTGCTTCATCCTGGCCGTCGACGACTCCATGGAGTCGATCCTCGACTGGTACAAGGAAGAGGGCATGATCTTCAAGGGCGGCTCCGGCGCCGGCCTGAACCTCTCCCGGATCCGTTCCTCCAAGGAACTGCTCTCCTCCGGAGGCAACGCCTCGGGTCCCGTCTCCTTCATGCGCGGTGCCGACGCCTCCGCGGGAACCATCAAGTCCGGTGGCGCCACGCGCCGCGCGGCCAAGATGGTCATCCTCGACGTCGACCACCCCGACATCGAGGGCTTCATCGAGACCAAGGTGAAGGAAGAGGAGAAGATCCGCGCCCTGCGCGACGCGGGCTTCGACATGGACCTGGGCGGCGACGACATCACGTCCGTCCAGTACCAGAACGCCAACAACTCGGTCCGCGTGAACGACGAGTTCATGAAGGCCGTGGAGTCTGGCTCCAAGTTCGGCCTGCGTGCCCGGATGACCGGTGACGTCATCGAGGAGGTCGACGCCAAGTCGCTCTTCCGCAAGATGGCCGAGGCCGCCTGGGCCTGCGCCGACCCCGGCATCCAGTACGACGACACGATCAACGCCTGGCACACCTGCCCGGAGTCCGGCCGGATCAACGGCTCGAACCCGTGCAGCGAGTACATGCACCTGGACAACACGTCCTGCAACCTCGCCTCGCTGAACCTGATGAAGTTCCTGAAGGACGACAGCAAGGGCACCCAGTCCTTCGACGCCGAGCGCTTCTCGAAGGTCGTCGAGCTGGTCATCACCGCGATGGACATCTCGATCTGCTTCGCGGACTTCCCGACGCAGAAGATCGGCGAGAACACCCGCGCCTTCCGCCAGCTCGGCATCGGCTACGCCAACCTCGGCGCCCTCCTGATGGCGACGGGTCACGCGTACGACTCCGACGGCGGCCGTGCCCTCGCCGGCGCCATCACGTCGCTGATGACCGGTACGTCGTACAAGCGCTCCGCCGAGCTGGCCGCGGTCGTCGGGCCCTACGACGGCTACGCCCGCAACGCCACGCCGCACAAGCGCGTCATGAAGCAGCATGCCGACGCCAACGCCTCCGCGATCCGCGTGGACGACCTGGACACGCCGATCTGGGCCGCCGCCACGGAGGCCTGGCAGGACGTGATCCGCCTCGGTGAGAAGAACGGTTTCCGTAACTCCCAGGCGTCCGTCATCGCGCCGACCGGCACCATCGGTCTCGCGATGTCCTGCGACACCACGGGCCTGGAGCCCGACCTCGCGCTGGTGAAGTTCAAGAAGCTCGTCGGCGGCGGCTCGATGCAGATCGTCAACGGCACCGTGCCGCAGGCCCTGCGTCGCCTGGGCTACCAGGAGGAGCAGATCGAGGCGATCGTCGCCCACATCGCCGAGAACGGCAATGTGATCGACGCCCCGGGCCTGAAGACCGAGCACTACGAGGTCTTCGACTGCGCCATGGGCGAGCGTTCCATCTCCGCGATGGGCCACGTCCGCATGATGGCCGCGATCCAGCCGTGGATCTCGGGCGCCCTCTCCAAGACGGTCAACCTTCCGGAGACCGCCACCGTCGAGGACGTCGAAGAGGTCTACTTCGAGGCGTGGAAGATGGGTGTCAAGGCGCTCGCCATCTACCGCGACAACTGCAAGGTCGGCCAGCCGCTCTCCGCCAAGAAGAAGGAGGCGGAGAAGACCGAGATCACCGAGAAGGCCGAGGACACGATCCGTGCCGCGGTCGAGAAGGTGGTCGAGTACCGCCCGGTCCGCAAGCGTCTCCCCAAGGGCCGTCCCGGCATCACCACCTCCTTCACGGTGGGTGGCGCCGAGGGTTACATGACCGCGAACTCCTACCCGGACGACGGTCTCGGCGAGGTCTTCCTGAAGATGTCCAAGCAGGGCTCGACCCTCGCGGGCATGATGGACGCCTTCTCCATCGCGGTCTCGGTCGGTCTGCAGTACGGCGTGCCCCTGGAGACGTACGTCTCCAAGTTCACGAACATGCGCTTCGAGCCGGCCGGTATGACGGACGACCCGGACGTGCGGATGGCGCAGTCGATCGTCGACTACATCTTCCGCCGCCTGGCGCTGGACTTCCTGCCCTTCGAGACGCGCTCCGCGCTCGGCATCCACTCCGCCGAGGAGCGTCAGCGTCACCTGGAGACCGGCTCCTACGAGCCGTCGCTGGAGGACTCCGAGGTGGACGTCGAGGGGCTGGCCCAGTCGGCTCCGCGCCAGACCGAGTCCCTGAAGGCCGTCGCCACGCCGAAGGCGGAGGCCGAGGCGGCCAAGCCCGCCCCGCAGCAGGCACACACCAGCGCCGAGCTGGTCGAGATGCAGCTGGGCATCCAGGCGGACGCCCCGCTGTGCTTCTCCTGCGGCACGAAGATGCAGCGGGCGGGCTCCTGCTACATCTGCGAGGGCTGCGGCTCCACCAGCGGCTGCAGCTGAGGTCAGCGGCCCGCTGACGGACGGCGGCCGCCGCTCACCGGTGGCGGCCGCCGACTGAGGGCATCACGGAGGGGATCGACGCGATGCGTCGGTCCCCTCCGGCGTGCACGGGGGGGCTTGTCCCAGGGCGTCAGTGCTTGCCGCCCATGGCGGCGGTGAACGTCTCCAAGTCGCCGTCGAAGCCGTGGACGACCTTGCGGAACGCCCACGCCCCGGCTTCGTTCCGGGTGAACTCGGCCACCGTCGTGGCCGTGCACGCGGCGACGTCGGCCAGATCACTCTGCGCCAGCTCCGTGTAGCCCTCGCGGATCCGCACCGCCGTGTTCGGGATGTCGCCGAAGGCCTTGGGATCTTCCTGCTGCTGGATCGCGACCCCCACCACCACGCGGGAGTACCTCGGCGCGAGGCGGTCCAGTTCCAGGACCATGACCTCGTCGAAACCGAAGCCCTGCCCCGTCCGGCTGTCACGGTTGAGCGCGATGGTGCCGTCCGGTGAGCGGCTGTCGAAGTGCACGAGGTACTCCGGGGCTCCGTACGGGTCGTCCGACGTGTAGGTCGCCGCGATGAGGTCGAGATCGTTGGACGACGAGCCGGCCGGGCTCGGGTCCCACTTCAGACCGATCTCGACCTTCCTGATTCCCTTGCTGACACTGCTCACTGGACTTCCCCCTCCTCGTGACCTGGGCGCTGCGGGACGCCAGGCATGTCCCACCCACACGCTACGACGCAGGACTGACAACGGCGTAGCGTCCCTGGTCAGGCACACCCAACGGAGCGGCCGCGCCAGCTGGTTGGCATCCGGCACTACCCCTGGAGATCATTGCGCCATGACATGGAACGGGGAAGAACTCGATTTCGACGCCTACTTGGCGAGACTCGGGCACACAGGCGGGACGAAGCCGGATCTGGGCACCCTGCGTGCGCTCCACCGAGCGCATGTGATGGCGATTCCCTTCGAGAACCTGGAAATGATGCTCGGCCGTCCCGTACCGCTGGACCTGGCCGCGCTGCAGGACAAGATGGTGCGCGGGCGGCGGGGCGGCTACTGCTACGAACAGAACCTCCTCTTCGCGGCGGCTCTCGAACGTATCGGCTTCGGCGTCAGGGGACTTGGGGCGCGCGTCCGAGGGGGAGCGTCCACCACGCGCGCGGTGACGCACATGCTCCTGAGGGTCGAGGCGGACGGCGAACAGTGGCACTGCGACGTCGGGTTCGGCGGTGACGGGCTGCTCGAACCGATCCCTATGCGTGACGGGGTGGAGGTGCGACAAGGAGAGTGGCGTTTTCGGACCCGGCAGGAGGAGGACGGGGCGCTGGTCCTGCAGACATGGCGCTCCGACGGTTGGTTCGACCTGTACGCCTACACCCAGGAGTCACGCCTTCCCGTTGACTACGTAGTGATGAATCACTACACGTCGACCCACCCCAAGTCGTCGTTCATCCGGCGCCCGGTGGTGCAGAGGGTCGCTCCGGACGCGCGCCGCAGACTGACGGGCGACCAGCTGAGCGTCACGTTCCCGGACGGCTCGGTGACTGAACGAGACGTTCCTGTGGGCGAATTGAGGGGCGTCCTCGATCGGGAGTTCGGGATCGAGCTGGACGACGCCGACTCGGCCGAGCTGATCAGGGTGCACTACGCCGGAGCGTGACCCCGGCCGCGCTCCGCGCCGTACGATGGCGCGGTGCTGGTCAAGTGGATTCGCTGCACCGTGATCGACCGTCGGGGGTTCGAGCGAGGGCAGCGAAAGTGGGCGGGGCTTCTGGGGGAGCCGGGGTTCCGGGGGCAAGGCGGGGGGTGGAGCCGAGGGCGGCCGGGCGTCGCCCATGTCTTTGCCTTCTGGGAGAGCCGCGCCTTCTACGACTCCTTCATGGCCCGCTCGCACGATCGCCTCGCGGCCGCGCAGACGGGTACGTACAAGGACCTTCAGGCCAAGCTCTTCGATCACCGTTTCGATGTGAAGACGGGCTTCGAGCCGCGGTTCACGGGCGCCGACGTCGTACGGGTCGCGCACTGCCGGGTCCGCGCAGCGCGGGTGGAGCACTTCGCCCTGATGCAGGAGAAGGTCTGGAACCCGGCGATGGCCGGCTCGCCCGGAATGGTGCGCGGGCTCTTCGGAGAGGCGCCGGGGCACGAATTCCTCGTGCTCTCCATGTGGCATTCCGCCGCCGAGCACGGGAAGTACCGGGCCGAGCGGGTGGAACGCCTTTCGCTGCGCGCGCAGACGGACGCGGATGTCTCCGCGCTCGCCGGGGACATCGTGCAGCTGGAACCGTCCTGGATCGTCTGAGTCCCGGCTCTCGCGGGTCCGGTGTCACCTGCGGGTGAAGGCACCCTCGCGGGTCGCGGCGATCGCCGCTGCCGCCGCTTGGTCGGCCAGCGCCGCGTCGATCGGCTCCCGTGTGATGAAGACGCGGAGCAGAAGGGGCGCCGACACGGCGCGGACGAGCGCCGCCGCGTCGATGTCGGGGGTGGCCTCGCCGCGCTCCACGGCCCGCGCCACGACTGCCTCACAGCGGCTGAACCGCTCGGCGTAGAAGGCGTGGAGGGCCTCGGCGGCCCGCTCCGACTGGAAGGCCGCGGCGACGAAGGCGGTGGGCGCCGCGGCCTTCGCCTCGTCGGAGAAGGAGTCGACCACCTCGCGAGCCAGCTCGCGCAGATCACCCTCCAGGCTCCCGGTGTCCGGCGGTGTCCACGTGTCCTCGCCCGCCAGGTCCAGCGCGTCGGCGACCAGCCCTTCGAGGCCGCCCCAGCGGCGGTACAGCGTGGTCTTGTGGACCCCCGAGTGATCGGCCACGTACTCGACGGTGAGCCCGGGGTAGCCGTGATCGGCCAGGCCGCTCAGCACGGCGTCGCGCACGGCGGCACGGGTGCGGGCGGTGCGGCCGCCGGGGCGGCGCGTGCCGGGCGCGGCGTTGGCCGCCGGTTCCTTCTCGCCGGTCGCGGCCACCTTGTCCGTCATGGCGTTCCTCTCCGTCGCTCCCCGTGCAGGGGAGATCGTCCTATCGGGGTCTTGCTCTCGGAGCTGAGGGGCGTGGGCGCCCGGATCCGGGTCCGGGTGAACAAGTGCAACCTCTGTTGCGTTAGCAGTGACACTGTGCCACACTCGTCGTAATGCGACATGAGTTGCGTTTGTGTGGCGTGAATGTGAAACCCGGGGGTGCCCTTGCCTACTCAGATCTCTCTGCACGGCGTGACCAAGGCCCATGGCGAGCGGCTGTTGTTCGATGGGGTGTCCCTGGCGATCAGGCCGGGCGAGCGCATAGGCGTCGTGGGGGAGAACGGCGCGGGCAAGTCCACGCTGCTGCGCCTGATGTCCGGTGACGAACGCCCCGACGAGGGCGAGGTCGTGACGGTCGCGGAGCGCGGGGCGGCTCTGCTCGCGCAGACTCCGAGCCTGCCCGCCGATCACAGTGTCGGTGACGCGATCGACGCGGCTCTGGCGGACCTGCGGGCCATGGAGCGGCGACTGCGCGATCTGGAGGCGGAGCTGGGTTCCGCTTCGGAACGCGCCTTGGGGGAGTACGGAGACCTCCTCACCACGTTCGAATCGCGCGGCGGCTATGAGGCCGACGCGCGCGTGGACAAGGCGATGCACGGGCTGGGGCTCGGACGCATCGGCAGGGACAGGATTCTGGGCAGTCTGTCCGGCGGCGAACAGGCGCGGCTGGGACTGGCCTGCCTCCTCGCGGCCGCACCGGAGGTCATGCTCCTGGACGAGCCGACCAACCATCTGGACGAGGGCGCGCTCGACTGGCTGGAGGGCGCCCTGTCCGCGCATCGCGGGACCGTGGTCGCCGTCTCCCACGACCGCACCTTCCTGGAACGGGTCACCACGGCCATCCTCGAGGTGGACGCCGACCGCAGGACGGTCGTACGCCACGGCGGTGGATATCAGGGACTGCTCGCCGAGCGGGCAGCCGCCCGGGCGCGCTGGGAGCAGGAATACGCACAGTGGTGCGAGGAGAGAAACCGGCTCCAGGAATTCATGGCGACCACCGCGCATGCCGTCGCCGGCGGCCGTGCCATGAAGGACAACAACAAAATGGCCTACGACCGTGCGGGCGGCCGGGTTCAGGCATCGGTCGCGGGCCGGGTGCGCAGCGCGCAGGAGCGGCTCCGCAGGCTCCAGGAGCAGCCGGTGCCCAAGCCTCCCGAGCCGCTGCGGTTCGCGGCGCGCCCGATGGCAGGCGCCGCCGAAGGGGCCTTGGTGACCTTGCGGGACGTGCGCGTGGGCGACCGCCTGGCCGTGGACGAGCTCACGGTGTCCGCCGGCGAACGACTGCTGATCCACGGGGGCAACGGCGCGGGGAAGTCCACCCTGCTGCGCACCATGGCGGGCGTCCTGGAACCTGACGCGGGCACCGTCCTGCGCAAAGGACGGATCGGCTATCTCGCGCAGGAGATACCGACACGGCGCCCCGCCGAGAGCGTGCTCGAAGTGTTCGGCAAAGGCCTCGGGCTGACCGAGGAGGAGCAGAGGGATCTGCTCCTTTCCTTCGGGCTGTTCCGGGCACGCGACCTGCACGTCCCGGTGGGGGCGCTCTCCGCCGGACAGCGCCGCAGGCTGGCCCTCGCGCGGCTGCTGGCCCGGCCCGCTGATCTGCTGCTCCTCGACGAGCCGGCCAATCACCTGGCACTCGGCCTGGTCGAGGAACTGGAGACCGCGCTCGATCAGTGGACCGGGGCGCTGGTCGTCGTCTCGCACGACCGGTCACTGCGCCGGCGTTTCACGGGTCGAATACGCCGGATGGAGTCCGGACGGCTACCCGCCTGAGTCACCCGACGGCGCCCCGATCTAGGGTTTCCGCATGGCACGCCCGCGGCGCATCATCCTGGTCCGGCACGGCGAGTCGGCGGGAAACGCCGACGACACCGTGTACGAGCGCGAGCCCGATCACGCGCTCGCCCTCACCGAGGCGGGGTGGGCGCAGGCGGAGGAGAGAGGCAAACAGCTCAGGGAAGTGCTCGGGCGGGAGCGGGTGAGCGTGTACGTCTCGCCGTACCGCCGCACCCACGAGACGCTCCAGGCGTTCCGCCTCGACCCCGAGCTGGTGCGGGTGCGCGAGGAGCCCAGGCTGCGGGAGCAGGACTGGGGCAACTGGCAGGACCGGGACGACGTGCGCCTGCAGAAGGCGTACCGGGACGCGTACGGGCACTTCTTCTACCGCTTCGCGCAGGGCGAGTCCGGAGCCGATGTCTACGACAGGGTGGGAGCCTTCCTGGAGAGCCTCTACCGCAGCTTCGAGGCCCCCGACCATCCGCCGAACGTCCTGCTGGTCACGCACGGGCTCACCATGCGGCTGTTCTGCATGCGGTGGTTCCACTGGTCGGTGGCCGAGTTCGAATCTCTGTCCAACCCCGGGAACGGTGAGATGAGGATGCTGGTGCTGGGCGAAGACGGCAAGTACGCGCTGGACCGACCGTTCGAGCGCTGGCGTGAGCCAGAGCCGTACGGCATCACCGGATAGAGTGGCAGGGCGATGACCGCTGACTCCTCTCCCGACCGGCGCCTGGAGCGCGCACTGGCCAGCCTGCGCGGACTGGCGGTGGGGGACGCGCTGGGCTCCCAGTTCTTCGTTCCCGCGCACTACCCACTGCTCAAGCACCGGCAGTTGCCGGACGCGCCGTGGCAGTGGACCGACGACACCGAGATGGCCTGCTCCGTGCTGGCCGTTCTGGCCGAGCACCGCCGGATCGACCAGGACGCGCTCGCCCGGTCCTTCGCCGAGCACCACGACTTCGACCGGGGTTACGGCCCTGCCGTGAACCGACTGCTGCGGCAGGTCCGCGAGGGCGGGGACTGGCGGGAGCTGGCCTCCGCGCTCTTCAAGGGCCAGGGCTCCTGGGGCAACGGCGCCGCGATGCGCATCGCCCCGCTCGGCGCCTGGTACGCGGACGACCCGGAGCAGGCGACACACCAGGCGGAGATCTCCGCCTACCCCACGCATCAGCACCGGGAGGCCGTGGTCGGGGCCATGGCGGTGGCCGCGGCCGCGGCGCTGACGGCCTCTCCCCAGGGGCCGCCCACGCCGCAGGCGCTCCTCGACGGGGTCATCGCGCTGGTTCCGCGCAGTGCGGTCGGGGCCGGGCTGCGCAGGGCGCGGGACATGCTCGACTACGGCGACCCGGGCACGGTCGCCGCGGTCCTCGGATGCGGGCGCCGTACGACCGCCCACGACACGGTGCCGTTCGCACTGTGGTCGGCCGCGCGCGGGCTCGGCGCGTACGAGCGGGCGATCTGGGACACCGCGCAGGTCGGTGGCGACATGGACACGACCTGCGCCATCGTGGGCGGTGTGATCGCCGCGGGAGAGGCAGGCGCGCCGCCCGTGGAGTGGCTGAAGCGGACCGAGGCGCTGCCGGGCTGGGTGCCCGGCGGACAGGGGTGACTCGGGGCTTCCCGGAGCCTTCACGCTACCTCTCGACGTACCCCTCGTAACGGTCAGAGGGCTGACGCACCCGCCTTGCCGCTCAGTGCTTCCAGGTCGCTCTTGCGGACCTGGATGACGAAGAGGGAGACGAGCGCAGCCGCGACGGCCATCGCGGCGGCGGCGATGAAGGCGTTGCCGATGCCATGGCTGAGGACCGTGTCGCCCCACGGCGCGGGCAGCTTGTGGGTCTTGGCGAAACGGGCCTTCTGTTCCAGTGTGGCCTCGGCGAAGAACTTCTGGGTCTGGGTCCTGCCCTCGTCCTTGGCCGCGTTGCTGAACACGGTGGTGAGAATGGACAGGCCAAGCGCGCCACCCACCTGCTGGGTGGCGTTGAGCATGCCGGACGCGGCACCGGACTCGCTGTCGGAGACGCCGGACACGGCGGTGAGGGTGAGGGTGACGAAATTCAGGCCCATGCCGATGCCGAAGAGCAGCATCGGGGCCAGCAGGCCGCCGAGGTAGGAGCTGCCGGGGTCGAGAAGGGTGAGCCAGGCCATCCCGGTGGCCGTGAGCAGGCAGCCCACCACCATGAAGGGTTTCGGGCCGAGGCGGGGCAGCAGACTGCTGGAGAGCCCCGCGCCGACGGCGATCGCGGCGGCGACGGGCAGGAAGGCGAGGCCGGCCTCGACGGGGCTGTAGTGCAGCACGTTCTGCACGAAGAGCACGATGAAGAAGAACATGCCGAACATCGCGGCGGAGAGGCTGAGCATGATCGCGTAGGTGCCGGAGCGGTTGCGGTCCGCGAAGAGGCGCAAGGGCGTGATCGGTTGCGAGGTGCGCCGCTCGACGAGGACGAACGCGGCGAGCAGCACCAGCGCGGCGGCGAAGGAGATGAGGGTGAGGTCGTCGCGCCACCCTTCCTCCGAGGCGCGGATGAAGCCGTAGACGAGAGAGGCCATGCCGAGCGTCGAGGTGAGCGCGCCGGTCAGGTCGAACCGGCCGGGATGGCGTTCGGACTCCCTGATGTAGCGCGGCGCGAGGACGGCGATGACCAGGCCGATGGGCACGTTGACGAAGAGCACCCACCGCCAGTCCAGCCACTCGGTGAGGACACCGCCCGCGAGGAGGCCGACGGCGCCACCGCCCGCGGAGACACCGGCGAAGACGCCGAAGGCACGGTTGCGTTCGGGTCCTTCGGGGAAGGTGGTGGCGATCAGCGCGAGGGAGGTCGGTGAGGCGATGGCGCCACCGACGCCCTGCAGCGCGCGGGCCGCGAGCAGCTGCCAGGGCTCCTGTGCGAAGCCGCCGAGCAGCGAGGCGAGCGTGAAGAGGGCGATGCCCGTGATGAACATGCGGCGGCGGCCGAGCAGGTCCCCGGCGCGTCCGCCGAGCAGCAGCAGTCCGCCGAAGGTGAGGGCGTAGGCGTTGATCACCCAGGTGAGGTCGCTGGTGGAGAAGTCCAGCGCGGTCTGTATCTGGGGCAGGGCGATGTTGACGATGGTGGCATCGAGCACGACCATCAACTGGCACGCGGCGATCACGGTGAGGGCGATGCCGGGGTGTGCGGGGCGGGCGTCGCGATGGGGCTCGGGCGCGGATGAGTGCGTGTGGATCTGTTCGTGGGTCACGAGCGTTTCCCCCGGAAGTGAATTAGTGAACGCAGCCGTTCACTACGAGGGACGGTATCGAGCCCGCTCCCGCGAACGCAAGCATTGACAGGGCGAGTTGGACGCCCTGTGGGCGCCCTCACACGGCGGCTGTGTCGGGGGCTGCGGCGGTGCCGTGCCGTTGAGATGATCGCGGGCCGCCACCTCGATGCGCCGCTGCCTCAGCGTGTTACCGCCTCAAGGCCGGACCACCTCAACGGCACGGAACCGTTCCCTCCGCCCCACCCGACGGGGGCCCCGCCCGCACCGGCCGCCAAGTGATCGCCGACAGGTAATACCGGACACAGAGCCATCGAAGGGCACCCGCCGGCCTGGCATGCTGGGCGAAGGCGCGGTGCCGCGGGGCCCGCCCCCGGGGTCGGCGCGCCGACATGCTGGCTCGACGGAGAGAAGGCGATGGTTGCTTCGCGCTGGACGGCGGCTACTCCCGCCCGGACGGCTGCCCCGCGGCGCCGGGGCGCCGTCCTGGAACAAGCGATCCTCGACGCCGCCCTGGAACAGCTCGGCACGGTCGGCTGGAGCGGGCTCACGATGGAGGGCGTGGCCGCGGCCGCGCAGACGGGCAAGGCCGCCGTCTACCGCCGCTGGCCGTCCAAGGCGGACCTCGTCGCGGACGCCCTGCGCGCCGCGCTGCCGGGGCTCGACGGTGCACCGGACCTCGGAAGCGTCCGGAAGGATCTTCTGGCGCTGTGCGCGAGAATGCGGGCGGCGATGTTTTCGCGTCCCGGGTTCGCCCTCCGCGCCGTGCTTCACGAATGCGACACAGCGACGGCCGAGCATTTCCATGACGTGATCTTCCAGGGCCTCATCGAACCGAGCGTAAAGCAGATCAAGGAAGTCGTACGTAGGGGAATCGAGCGCGGAGAGGTGCGCTCGGACGGCACGGACGACTATGTGTGCGACGTCATTCCGGCCATGCTCATGTATCGCTCGAAGGTGTGCGGGAGCGAATGGCGGGACGAGGACTTCGAGGCCCTGATCGACCAGGTGATGGTGCCGTTGCTGCGCCCCTGAGAGGCGGGCGCGGCGGCCGGCCCGACGAGCCCCCCAGGGCCCCGCGGCGAGCGGGGGAGACCTGGGTGTCGCGAGCGGCCCCCGGCGGCGTAGGCTATCTGGCGCCATGCCGTACGAAGCACCCACCCACACCGTCGAGCGCTCCCTGCGCGCCACCACCGGAGCGAAGATCGTCGCCGGTGTCGACGAGGTCGGCCGCGGTGCCTGGGCGGGTCCCGTCACCGTCTGCGCGGCGGTCACCGGACTGCGCCGGCCGCCCGAAGGGCTCACCGATTCCAAGCTGATCACTCCCAAGCGGCGCACCGCGCTCGCGGCGGAGCTGGAGAGCTGGGTCACGGCGCACGCCCTCGGCCACGCCTCGCACGAGGAGATCGACCAGCTGGGGATGACAGCCGCGCTGCGGCTCGCCGCGGTGCGTGCGCTGGAGGGGCTGCCGGTCCGTCCGGACGCGGTCATTCTCGACGGCAAGCACGACTACCTCGGCACTCCCTGGCGGGTCCGTACGGTGATCAAGGGGGACCAGTCCTGTGTGGCCGTCGCCGCGGCTTCGGTGATCGCCAAAGTTCGGCGCGACAAAATGATGGCCGAACTGGGCATCGAACATGCAGACTTCGGTTTTGCGGCCAACGCCGGCTATCCGTCGCCGGTGCACAAGGCCGCGCTGGCGGAGCGGGGGCCCACCCCGTACCACCGGCTTTCGTGGGCGTATCTTGATGCGCTGCCCCAGTGGCGGCACCTCAAGAAGGCCCGCAGCTGGGCGGACGGAAACGTTCCGGAAATCGAGGGTCAGCTCGGCTTTGAGTTCTGACCTTTTTCCGGCACGTCCGGTCGCACTCCTGTGCCACCCGCCGACGCGAGTCGCATCGGCGTTTGATAGACAACACATCATGCCTCTCATTCCCGAGGAGCCTCAGATTCACGAGAGTGCCCAGGGTCCCCGCGTCACGCCGGCCAGTGGCCGCATCGCGCCGACCCCCCGCCCCGTACCAGGCCCGCGTCCCGCGGCCTCGCCGCGCCCCGGCCGCCCGGGTCCTGCCCGGCCGATGCCGCCTGCGCAGCGCACGCCGCGCGACCCGGGCGCCAAGCCCGCGCCGTCCGCCCCCGCGGCCGCTTCCGCAGTGACCGCCTCCGCGGTGGCCGCTCCTGCGGCGACTGCTTCCGGAGTGGCTGCTCCCGGAGCGACCACTTCTGGAGCGGTCGCTCCGGCAGCGCCCGCCGACCGTCCTTCCGCGGCCTCGGTCCCGCAGATCCAGCTGATCCCGGCCTCGGCCGAGGGCGCGCTGGACGCGGCCGAGGAGGCCGTCGACCTCCTCCTCGACTCCGGGCGCGCGCCCGGGGACGTCCTGGTGGTCACCACCGGCGATCCGCATCCGTGGGCCACGCACGAGCTGTCCTTCGGCGAAGCCGCCTACTGGGCGCAGCACGACGCGGGCGACGACGTCTTCTACGCCGACTCCGCCGCGCTGAGCCGTGCGGCGTCCCGGCCGGTGGTCGTCGTCGCCGTGAACGGCGGCAGCGAAGAGGCGGCGCTCGCGGCGCTGCCGACCGCTGTGAGCCGGGCAGGGACTCTGCTGATCGTGTGCGGCGACCCGCAGCGGATCAACTCGATGCTGGGCGCGGGCGTCTGACGCTCAGGCGACCCGCGTCCTCGCGTCCCGGCACCTCCGTGCGTCCCGGCATCGGACACACGGCGGGGCAGTACGTCGGCCGGTGCGGCCCGTACGGCGATCACAAGGCGCCGTACGGTGTCCACCGTGCCGTGGGGCCCGTGACGGCCCGCGCGCAGGGGGCGACGTCGGGGCCGGTGGTCAGCGTGCCGCCGCGCGCCGGAGCACATCCGAAGCGGCGCCTCCGGTACGAGGCCCCGGCAGATCGGCCCCGGCCAACGCCTCGGGCTGCGAGCCGAGGCTCGGTCTGCGCCCACCGCGCCCCTCGCCGAGCACCTGCCAACCGTCCCGCGTCAGCGTGATGTACGCGCCGCAGCGCAGACCGTGCAACGTGCAGGCGTCCCGCAGGCCCCACATCCAGGCGCCGTCCTCCTGGGTCCAACGCCCGTCCCCTTCACGGCAGTGGAGCAGCACGGCGGTCCGCACCGGGGTTCGGCGTCGCAGATCGTGCGGGATGATCCGGCGCAGCTGTGAGAGCAGCGTGTTGCGGAAGATCCAGCCGTCCGTGACACTCACGCGACGGCTGAACGAGGCGCTCGCGCACAGCCGTTCGTCCTGATCCAGCACGGCCACGACGGCTGTGGTGGGTGTGGGTCGATGTCGGGAGTGCAGCCCGCTGACGATCTCACGCGGGTTGCGCAGCAAGGGGATCCCCGCAGCGGACCACTCCGCCGGTTCGAGCATCCGGGCCAGTCGGTGGGCGGAATCGGCGGACATCTCGGTCGGCGGCGAAGGCTGCGGCGGCGAAGCCGCGTCGGACGGAGTGATTCCGAAGGTCACGGTCCTCCCTTCGGCTACGCGCCCCTACGGAGGGCGGGGGTCGGGCTGGGGGCGCACCGCGGCACAGCCCTGCCGGGCCGTGGGAACCGCGCGGGATGCGGTTCCAATTCTTCCCGTCGCGTGGACTCGCGGCAACGAGCAATTGGGGCCGTACGCCGGTATCAGGTGATGCGTCGTGTATATCCCTGCCCAGCTCGCGGCCCTTCGATGCTCCCTTCAGCCCCGCACGACCAGGACCGAGGGCCACACCGCTGCCGTCCGCGTTGGGCGATTGTCGGTGGCATCGGGTTGCATGGGGCCATGGACAACCATGCGCTCCGCACCGAAGCCGATGCCATCCTCGCCGAGCTCGTCGGCGATCCGGGGGGTTCCGCGCGCCTGCGGGAGGACCAGTGGCAGGCGGTGGCGGCCCTGGTCGAGGAGCGTCGGCGGGCTCTGGTGGTGCAGCGCACGGGCTGGGGCAAGTCGGCCGTGTACTTCGTCGCCACCGCCCTGCTGCGGCGCCGTGGCTCCGGCCCCACGGTGATCATCTCGCCGCTGCTTGCCCTCATGCGCAACCAGGTCGAGTCGGCCGCACGGGCGGGCATCCGGGCGCACACCATCAACTCGGCCAACCCCGAGGAATGGGACACCATCTACGAGGAGGTCGAGCGCGGCGAGACCGACGTGCTCCTCGTGAGCCCGGAGCGCCTCAATTCCGTGGACTTCCGTGAGCAGGTGCTGCCCAAGCTCGCGGCCACGACCGGCCTGCTCGTCGTCGACGAGGCACACTGCATCTCCGACTGGGGGCACGACTTCCGCCCCGACTACCGCCGCCTGCGGGCGATGCTCGCCGAGCTGCCCGCCGGTGTGCCGGTGCTGGCCACCACCGCGACAGCCAACGCGCGTGTCACCGCGGACGTGGCCGAGCAGTTGGGCACCGGCGCGGGCGAGGCCCTGGTGCTGCGCGGTCCGCTGGAGCGGGAGAGTCTTCGGCTGGGCGTGGTGCGGCTGCCGGACGCCGCGCACCGGCTGGGCTGGCTCGCCGAGCACCTGGACGAGCTGCAGGGGTCGGGGATCATCTACGCCCTCACCGTGGCGGCGGCCGAGGAGGCCACCGCTTTCCTGCGGCAGCGTGGCTTCCAGGTGGCCTCCTACACGGGGCGCACGGAGAACGCCGACCGCCTCCAGGCCGAGATCGACCTCCAGGAGAACCGGGTCAAGGCGCTGGTGGCGACTTCCGCGCTCGGCATGGGCTTCGACAAACCGGACCTGGGCTTCGTGGTCCACCTCGGCTCGCCGTCCTCGCCGATCGCCTACTACCAGCAGGTCGGCCGTGCGGGCCGCGGTGTCGAGCACGCCGACGTGTTGTTGCTGCCCGGCCAGGAGGACGAGGCCATCTGGCGCTACTTCGCCGATACGGCCTTTCCGCCCGAGGCTCAGGTGCGCCAGACCCTGACCACCCTCGCCGACGCGGGACGTGCGCTGTCCGTACCCGCCCTGGAGGCGGCGGTGGACCTTCGGCGCACCCGCCTGGAGACCATGCTGAAGGTGCTGGACGTGGACGGAGCGGTCAAGCGGGTCAAGGGCGGCTGGACGTCCACGGGCCGGCCATGGGCCTACGACTCGGAGCGATACGCCTGGGTGGCGCGGCAGCGCGCGGCCGAGCAACAGGCCATGCGCGACTACGTGAGCACCGGCGAGTGCCGGATGGAGTTTCTCCGCCGGCAGCTGGACGACGAGGGCGCGGCCCCGTGCGGCCGCTGCGACAACTGCGCCGGCGCGTGGGCCGATTCCTCCGTTTCGCGGGAGACATTGACCGGTGCGGCGAAGGAACTGGACCGACCCGGAGTGGAGATCGAGCCGCGCCGGATGTGGCCGACGGGCATGCCGGCTCTGGGCATCAGCCTCAAGGGACGGATCCCGGCCAAGGAACAGTGCGCCACCGGACGCGCCCTGGGGAGGCTCTCGGACATCGGATGGGGAAACCGGCTGCGCCCGCTGCTGGCGGAGAACGCGCCCGACGACCCGGTCCCCGATGACGTCCTGCGGGCGGCGGTGTCCGTGCTCGCCGACTGGGCACGCTCGCCCGGAGGCTGGGCGCCGAACGTCCCGGACGCCTCCGCCCGACCGGTGGGAGTCGTGGCCGTGCCGTCCTTGTCCCGGCCGCAGCTGGTCGATTCCCTCGCCCGAGGAATCGCGTCCGTCGGCCGCCTTCCCTTCCTCGGCACCCTCGCGTACACGGGCCCGGACGGCGCGCACACGGCTCGCCGCAGCAACTCCGCCCAGCGCCTCCGGGCGCTTTCCGGTGCCTTCGCGGTCCCCGAGGAGCTGGCCGCCGCGTTGCGGGCCGCCCCGGGCCCCGTTCTGCTCGTGGACGACTACACCGAATCCGGCTGGACCCTCGCCGTCGCCGCCCGTCTGCTGCGCCAGTCGGGCAGCGAACAGGTGCTTCCCCTGGTCCTCGCGGCAGCGGGCTGAACCGCTGCCCCGGCCCTCCCTTCGTGCTCGGTACGTACACGCGCTGTCGCCGCCCGCATCAGTGCTCACATCCTGACGGGCGCACGGGATTTTCGGGGAGGCTGTGGATAACCCTCGACCGGGCTCGGCCCGCCCTTGGCGTGCCCCTGATCAGAGTTATCCACAGGGGCAACCGGAATTCCGCGATCTGCGGGACAGTCGGCGCATGACGAATCACAGCGAAGCAATCGGCCCGATCGAGCCGGACGACGCGTCCCCTTCCGGGGACCCTGCCATCGAGACGGACGGCGGTGGCCCGACCAGTGACCCGTTCGGTGAGCCCGTCGTCACCTTGCGCACCCCCGCTGAACTGGCCGATGCCCTGCCGTACTTGCTCGGCTTCAAGCCCCAGGAAAGCGTCGTGCTCATCGCCCTGCACGGCGAGCGCGGCCGGTTCGGCGGCCGCGTGCGGCTGGGCATCCCCGAGCGCGCGGAGGACTGGCCCTCCGTCGCGGAGCAGCTGGCCCACTGCCTGGTGGGAGGCTGCGAGCGAAGGGGGGCCCGCCCCGACGGCATCGTCGCCTTCCTCTGCCAGGAGCCGGGCGCGGCCGAGACCGGGCAACAGGTGGTGGAACGCCTGCGGCCGCTCGCCCAGGTGCTGCGCACCGCATGCGGTGCCCTCGACGTCCCGGTGTTCGAAGTGGTGTGCATCTCGGGAGACCGCTTTTGGACCTACTGCTGCCCGGACGTCCGATGCTGTCCGCCCCAGGGCATTCCGCTGCTCCGGCCGGGCACCTCGGTCCTAGCGGCCGCCGCGACCTACGTGGGTCTGCGGCCGGTCGCGGCGCAGGGAGACATCAGGGCGCGGCTCATCCCCTGGGGAACCGCCGCGGCGGTCGAGCAGGAACGCGCGCTGGACGCGGCCGGCCTCACGCTCATCCCGAGGATGCTGACTCAGGAGGCCCGCGTCGTCGCAGCCGAGACGCTCGACCTGGCCCGCCGGGTCATGGGGCGACTGGCCGCCGCACCACCTGCCTCCGGGGCGCGCGAGGCGGACACCAGGGACGATGAACTGATCGCGCACGACGAAGCGGCCGCACTGATCATCGGCCTCCAGGACCGCACGACACGCGACCGGGCCGCGGAGTGGATGGAAGGCGACGAGGCACCCTCCGCCCTGCGGCTCTGGCGAGCCCTGGCCCGACGCTGCGTCGGCGCGTACGGGGAACACGCCGCGGCGCCCCTCTCCCTCGCCGGTTGGGTCGCCTGGTCCCTCGGCGACCTCACGGAAGGCCGGGAGGCCCTGGCCATGGCATTGTGCGCCGACTCCGAGTACATGTTCGCCCTGCTCCTGCTCCAGGCGTGCGGTGAGGACATGGACCCGGAGCCGATCCGTCGCTGCCTGCGCGGGAAGCGCGAGGAGCCCGATGACGAGCCCGATCCGGGCACGGTCTTCGAACCGGCGGCAGGGGCACAGGGCACGGCATCCCCGAGCAGCACGCCCGAAGCGCCGGACACCACCCGCCTGTTGGAGGCAGGCGCCTCGGGAGAGCAGCGGGGGAGGGCGCAGGAAGGTGCTTCCCGCCGTCGCCGCCGCCGGCCGCCGCACCTGCCGGGAGGCGGCAGCGACCTGCGGAGTGCCGGCGGCCCCGGCTCCCCAGGGGGCCCCGGCAACCTCCGCCCCTCCGGCGCCCCCGGTGCAGGACCCCGGAATCGGCGGGTGGTCAGGCGCGGTGCGAGGCCCGGCCGATGAGCGCGTTCCCCCGGTGGTGGGCCGGGTGGTCAGGAAGGGCGGCGCGGCTGCGCGCGGCAGTGGCGTCCATACGAAGTTGGCTCCGGGTGGTCGGCTTCCTGCCGAGGAAGCGTGACTTGCGGCGGGGCAGGTCCGTTCACCTGAGTGGCGGTACGTGCGGCAGGGTCGCGCCGCCGTTGCACCGCCTCCGACCTTCCGTAGCGCAGACAACGCCGAAGAAGCCGCCCCATGTCCCTTTCCGCTCCGTCTCCCGCGTCCGACAGAGAGGGGCCCCGACGGGCCGCGTCTACCCCCGCGTTCCGTCCCGGTGCTCCACGTCCGCCCGGCGCACCGGCTCTGGCGCTGCGCCCCACTGTCGAGCTTCCGCCCGCACACACGGCCCTGATCTGCGTGGCCCTGCCCGCCTTCGCCATCTCGACGGACCAGGGGCAGCTGACGGGCCGTGGCCTGGAGGGCTTCTACCGCTCGGGTCGCCGCGTCCTGTCGCGCTGTCAGCTACGGGTGGCGGGACGAGAGCCGGTCGCCGTGCAGGCCCGCATGCTCTCGGCGGACAGTGCCCGTTTCGTGGCGACGCTGCGCCTGTCGACCGATGCCCGTCCCGACCCGGAGATCGTCGTCGAACGGGTGCGTCACGCGGACGGCACGGAGCGGATCACCCTGCACAGCGCGTCCGAGCGCCCCCTGCGGCTGCCCGTAGAGATCTCGCTCGGCACAGACCTCGCCGAGTTGGGACTCGTCGCCTCCGGCAGAGCCGGCCCCGAACTGCCCGCCGACGTGCACGATTCCGGTATGCGATGGTCCTCCGCCACGGCCCGCTGCACGGTCACCGCAGACCCGGCGCCCGCGGACGCCCTGGCCTCGGCAGGGCTGCTGCGGTGGGAACTGGACCTGCCACCGGGTGTTTCCCGGAGCGTGGAGCTGCGGGTGAGGGTCGACAGCGCCGGGCCGTTCCGTGCGACGGGCCACGGAACGAAGCGCTCCCTCACCACGGCGAGCGCCGTCGGGGACGACCCCAGAGTCCAGCCGCTGCTCGCCCGGTCCGTCGAGGACCTACGGGCGTTGTTGTTGCGGGACCCCGACCATCCCACCGACATGTACCCGGCGGCGGGCGCTCCCTGGCGCTGCGGACTGGCTCCCGCCGAGGCACTGGCCGCCGCCCGCATGGCCCTGCCCCTCGGCACCCGAGTCGCCGCCGGTACCTTGCGCACCCTCGCCCGAAGCCAACTCGCGGGCCCCGGAGCGCGGTCCGGCATGATCCCGGGGCCGCTGAGGGACGCGGGCCCGCATCTGCCGCCCGGCTGCACCGGCATCGAAGCCACGCTGCTCTTCCCCGTGCTCCTCGCCGAGGCGCGACGCTGGGGGCTGCCCGAGCAGGAAGTGGAGGCACTGCTGCCCGCGGCGGAGAGATGCCTGCGGTGGCTGCGCGCCGCGGTCGGCGACGGCACGTTCCTGCCGGATGCCGACCCGGGCGGGCCGGCGCGCTGCGAGATCCAGGCGCACGCGCATCGGGCCGCACTGCTCGGCGCCGACCTGCTGGACGCGTACGGCATCGAGGGCGGTGCGGCTCTGCGGCAGTGGGGCCGGCGGCTGCGGTCCGCGTTCCGGGCGGAGTTCTGGGTGGAGGACCGGGCAGGTGGCCGACCTGCCATGGCCCGCTTGGGCGACGGCCGTCTCGTGCCGCACCTCGCCGGAGGAGCGGCCCACCTCCTGGACACCGGCCTGCTCGGGTCCGGGACGCTCGCCCCAGGGCTGCTCGACAAGGTGCAGACCGAACAGCTGGCCCGGCTGCTCGGCGGGCCCGCCATGGACTCCGGTTGGGGCCTGCGCAGTCTGGGGTCCAAAGAGGCCGCGTACAACCCGTTCGGGCACCGGGGTGGTGCGGTCCGGGTACAGGAGACGGTGGTCGCCGTCTCGGGTCTCGCGGCGGCCGGGTACGAGAAGGAGGCCGGCTCCCTGCTGCGGGGGATGCTCGCGGCATCCGAGTGCTTCGGTCACCGGCTGCCCGAGATGTACGCGGGGGAGCAGCGCTCCGAGGGCGGGGCTCCGCTGCCGCACCCGACGGCCTGCCGTCCGGCGGCGACCGCCGCGGCCGCCGGGGTGCATGCCCTCACAGCGCTCGTCGGGATCCGTCCCGACGCACCGGCCGGCACAGTGACGCTCGGTCCGGTCCGCAGCGTCCCCCTGGGAGAGCTGGGGCTGACCGCACTGAGCGTCGCGGGCGCCCCGTTCTCCGTACGCGTGAGCCGACTGGGCCTCGCCATGGTCGAGGAGGCGGCCGAAGGTCTCCAGTTGGGTGTCTGAATCGGCGGCTCCCCAGCTTGGGTCCGGGGCGAGGGCGGAGGCGGGGCAGGGCGACGGCGCGAAGAACCGGGCCGGAAGACGTGGGCGAAGGAGATGTTTATCGTCAGGCAGACGACTATGATCGCGGCATGCCCCCCTACGACCCGTCGGCCTTCCCGCCCTTCGCCGTCACCGTCGACCTGGTCGTGCTGACCGTGCGCCGTGACGCCCTCTGCGCGCTGGCCGTGCGGCGCGGTGAGCAGCCGTTCCAGGGGCGTTGGGCGCTCCCCGGAGGATTCGTACGTCCTGACGAGGACCTCTCGGCCGCGGCGGCGCGCGAACTCGTCGAGGAGACGGGTCTGTGCGCCCACGACCCCCGGACTCCGGCGCAGGCCAACGGAGCGCACCTGGAACAGCTCGCCACCTACGGCGACCCCGAGCGGGATCCGCGGATGCGGGTGGTGAGCGTCGCACACCTCGCGCTCGCTCCCGACCTGCCCGCCCCCCGGGCAGGCGGCGACGCGCACAGCGCACGCTGGGCACCGGTGGAGGCCCTGCTCGGCGAAGCGGCATTCGGGCGCGACGGTGAGCCGGCCGCGCCGCTCGCCTTCGATCACACGCAGATCCTCGCGGACGGCGTGGAGCGCGCCCGTTCCAAAATCGAATACTCGTCACTCGCCACGGCCTTCTGCCCACCGGAGTTCACCGTCGGAGAGCTGCGACGCGTGTACGAGGCGGTCTGGGGCGTCGTTCTCGACCCGCGCAACTTCCACCGCAAGGTGACCGGCACCCCGGGTTTCCTCGTGCCCACGGGCGGCACCACCACCCGGCAGGGCGGTCGCCCCGCCCAACTCTTCCGCGCGGGAGGGGCGACGCTCCTCAACCCGCCGATGCTGCGCCCGGAAGTCTGAGCGCCGCAGCTCGTTTACTTCCTGCGCCGTGCCTCGCCCGGAGGACACCAGCGGCCCACCTCCTGCCCGAAAAGCGGGAAATGTCGCGTTATCTTGCTGGAGTACCCACGGGGTTCGCCCGTCCCTGATCCGGCGGACGGTCCCGGCCGCCGAGCGGTCGCACATCCTGCGAGAGAAGCGATGATCCAGGCCATCGGACTGACCAGCAACCCCCGCCAGGAGCTCCCGCCCGCCGTCGACGACGTGTCCTTCGAGGCGCGCACCGGCCGTGTCACGGCGCTGCTCGGCGCCAAGGGCGCCGGCAAGACCACGGCGCTGCGGCTGATGCTCGAACTCCAACAGGGCCGGGGCGTCACGTACTTCAGAGGTCGCCCCCTGCACCGCATCGCCCATCCATCGCGTGAGGTGGGCGTCCTCCTGGGCGATGTCCCCGGGCACCCGGCCCGCTCGGTCCGCGGACATCTGCGCATGCTGTGTGCCGCTGCCGGCGTACCTGTCCAGCGCGCCGACGACGTCCTGGAGGCCGTGGGGCTCGTCAGCCTCCGGGACCAGCGCCTCGGCACCCTCTCGCGCGGCATGGACCGCCGCCTGGGGCTGGCCTGCGCCCTGCTGGCCGACCCGCACACGCTCGTCCTGGACGGGCCGACCGACGGGCTCTCGCACCGAGAGGGAGCCTGGCTGCACGAGATCCTGCGTGCGCACACGGGCCAGGGCGGGACGGTCCTGTTCACCACGGACGACCCCAAGGAGGCGGCACGGACCGCCGACCGCGTCGTCACGCTGGAGGCGGGGCGGCTCGTCGCGGACCAGGACGCCGTGGACTTCGCCCGGACCAGGCTGCGGCCCCGGGTCGCCGTCCTGAGCCCCTACGCGGCCCGTCTCGGCGCGCTCCTCGCCAAGGAGGCCCGCGCGCGGCAGTGTTCCATCGAGGTGGTCAGCGAGGGCGGCAACCGGCTTTCCGTCTACGGCAGCAACTGCGCTGACGTGGGGGAGACCGCCTACCGGCACGGCATTCTCATCCACCAACTCGCCGACGAGGTCGGTGACGCCGGGCCCGCACGGCCCTCCGGGGCCGCGGGGCGACCAGAGCCGCCGAGCCCCCGGCCCATCGCCTCCCTCGGAGGTGAGGCCACCCTCGACACGCCCCCTGAAGTCCGACCAGAAGGGCACCACCCCCCGGCGTCGAGCCCGCCGGGGGCGGACGACACGGCCCTGCCCGCGAGCGGCGAGCGGGCGCTCTCCGGCGCCACCTCGCCTGCTTCTTCCCCGGCCCCCGCCGCTGCCGCCTCGCCTGCCTCTCCTGCTTCCGCTGCCGCCTCCGCCTCACTCACCGCTCAGGGATCTGTCTCGTCCCTGCCACCGCCCATCACCGTGCGCCCGGGCCGCAGCCCCCTCCGTCCGCTGCGGTACGAGCTGCGGCGCCTCGCCGGCGTGGGGACCGGTTACCTCACGCTGGCCGCCGTCCTTGCCGCCTCGGCCCTGATCTGCGTCTTCCTGGCGCGAGCCGGGCACACGCCCCAGCCCCGCCTTCTCGCCGCCTGGCCCCAGGATCTGCCGCTGCCCCCCGCGGCCCTTGGGGCCGGACTGCTCGGTGCTCTCGCTTTCGGCGACGAATTTCGTCACCCTGCCCTCGCCGCCGACCGCGGCACCGTCCCGCGCCGACTGGGGCTCCTCGTCGCCAAACTGCTCGTCGCCGCCGCCACCGCGCTGCTGCTGGGTGCACTCACGGCCGGTACCGACGCCGCGCTGCTTCACCTTGTATACGGCGAGGAACTCGCCGGAGTTCCCGCCGACTGGGTGCCCATGGCAGCGAGTTGGGCGGCCCTGGTGACAGGGTGCGCCTGGGCGGGCGTGCTGGCCGCCGGCGTGTTCCGGTCCACGACAGCGGGGCTTGCCGCGGTGCTGGCGGTGCCGATCATCGTCGTACCTCTCGTACAAAAGGCCGTTGAGGGTCCTGCTGTGCGATCCGCGGCCGGACTGCCGGGGCGGTTGAGGAACCTCCTGCTGATGCAATGGCCGTTCGGGGCGGAGCGGTATGTGGCGGGCGGCGTCCGCGTCGTCGCACAACCTGTGGGTGGTGCCCTGACGTTGTCGCTGACCGCTCTGCTCTGCGCTTATGTGCTCACGGCGGTGCGCGGCAGGGTCCGCTGACGGCGGTCCGCCGCCTTCCGTTCCGGGGCTGTGCGCAACTCCTGGGACGACGCTCATTTCTTTCCGATAAGGCGTCAATTGCGGCGGGGTAAGCGATCACCCTTTCGTGTGCTTTTCACCAAAGACCTCAAGGGAGTTGGAGGCCACGCCGACAAATGATCCGTGAGTACCCTTGCGCACACCATGATGACCACCGCCCGCTCCGCCGACTCCGGTCTCGCCGGCCCGGGCGACCTCGACCGCTACCCCTTCGCCGAGCCCTCCGGCGGCGCCGACCGCGTGGTCGCCCCCGCATGGGACGGCGCCGACCACGACCTGGGACGCGTGAGCCGGCGCGCGTCCGGAAGCCGGGGCCGCGGGCTCCATGGCCAACTCGTCCAACAGCTGGGTCAGATGATCGTCTCCGGCGACCTGGGCGCCGACCGCCCGCTCGTCCCCGAGGAGATCGGCCAGCGCTTCGAGGTCTCCCGCACCGTCGTGCGCGAGTCGCTGCGCGTCCTGGAGGCGAAAGGTCTCGTCAGCGCCCGGCCCAACGTCGGCACGCGCGTGCGTCCCGTCAGCGACTGGAACCTGCTCGATCCGGACATCATCGAGTGGCGGGCCTTCGGGCCACAGCGAGACGATCAGCGGCGCGAGCTCGGCGAGCTGCGCTGGATGATCGAGCCGCTCGCCGCCCGCCTCGCCGCGGGGCACGGCCGCGAGGAGATGCAGCAGCGACTCGCCGACATGGTGGAGATCATGGGCCACGCGTTGACGCAGGGTGACTCGCTCACCTTCTCGCGCGCCGACGCGGAGTTCCACTCGCTGCTCATCCAGGTCGCCGGCAACCGCATGCTGGAGCACCTCTCCGGCATCGTCTCGGCCGCCCTCCAGGTCTCCGGTGGCCCGGTCGCCGGCTGTGACCGTCCCACCGAGAGCTCCCTCGTGCACCACTCGCGCGTGGTGGACGCCCTCGCGGCGGGTGACGGCGCGGGAGCCGAGGCCGCCATGCGGCAGCTGCTCACCGTCCACCCGGAGGTGGAGCGCGTCGTGCCCGCTCCCCGCGAACACTGACCGCGCCCGCGGTGCACGCGCCTCGCGGCAGCCGTCTCGTCGCTCCGGCGCCGCCGACGGCACCGCCGCCACAACCGGACGTCGCCGGATCTCCACGGGCTTCCAGTGAGCCCGGCGGGGTCCGGCGACGCGATTGTGAGGGTTGCTTCAGGGGGCAACGGGGGATCATTCGTGCATGCGTGTAGGTCGCTTCTGGCCGTATCTAGACACTTTTGAGTACTTATGGGGTGTGACTCGGGCCACGTAGATTGGGCGTAACGCTCGAAGGAACAGCGCGATGACCTAAGAGGTGATAGCCGAGGAGGGAATGCAGCGGTCGTTCGCGACGCTGTGTGACTCCCCGGCC
Organism: Streptomyces sp. NPDC031466; assembly: GCF_055581265.1. Classification (NCBI taxonomy): domain Bacteria; kingdom Bacillati; phylum Actinomycetota; class Actinomycetes; order Kitasatosporales; family Streptomycetaceae; genus Streptomyces; species Streptomyces sp. NPDC031466. Next base: position 96,036 of record NZ_JBVIJT010000016.1, on the reverse strand, counting down.
CCCGCCCGCGCCGTCGGCCCGAATCCCCAGCCGCCGGTCGTCGGCTCCGGTCCACAGTGGACGGAGCCGGAAGCCGTTTTCCAACGTTCCGAGAGGTTGTTCGTGTCGGCCAGCACATCCCGTACGCTCCCGCCGGAGATCGCCGAATCCGTCTCTGTCATGGCGCTCATCGAGCGGGGAAAGGCTGATGGGCAGATCGCCGGCGATGACGTGCGTCGTGCCTTCGAAGCTGACCAGATTCCGGCCACTCAGTGGAAGAACGTTCTGCGCAGCCTCAACCAGATCCTCGAGGAAGAGGGTGTGACGCTGATGGTCAGTGCCGCGGAGCCCAAGCGCCCCCGCAAGAGCGTCGCAGCGAAGAGCCCGGCCAAGCGCACCGCGACCAGGACGGTCGCGGCCAAGACCACCACGGTCAAGCCCACCGCCACCGCCGCCACCGGCGCGCCGTCCGCGGACGGCACCACCGAGGACGCGCCCGCGAAGAAGGTCGCCGCCAAGAAGGCGACGGCCAAGAAGGCCGTCGCGAAGAAGACCGTCGCCAAGAAGGCGACGGCCAAGAAGGCCACCTCCAAGAAGGACGCCGACGAGCTCCTGGACGAAGAGGCCACTGACGAGGCACCCGCCGCCGGCAAGCCCGGTGAGGGCGAGCCGGCCGAGGAAGGCGCCCAGGGCTTCGTACTCTCCGACGAGGACGAGGACGACGCGCCGGCCCAGCAGGTCGCCGCGGCCGGCGCCACCGCCGACCCCGTCAAGGACTACCTGAAGCAGATCGGCAAGGTCCCCCTGCTCAACGCCGAGCAGGAGGTCGAGCTCGCCAAGCGCATCGAGGCCGGCCTGTTCGCCGAGGACAAGCTCGCCAACGCCGACAAGCTCGCGCCGAAGCTCAAGCGTGAGCTGGAGATCATCGCCGAGGACGGCCGCCGCGCCAAGAACCACCTCCTGGAGGCCAACCTCCGTCTGGTGGTCTCCCTGGCCAAGCGCTACACCGGCCGCGGCATGCTCTTCCTGGACCTCATCCAGGAGGGCAACCTCGGTCTGATCCGCGCGGTCGAGAAGTTCGACTACACCAAGGGCTACAAGTTCTCCACGTACGCCACCTGGTGGATCCGTCAGGCGATCACCCGCGCCATGGCCGACCAGGCCCGCACCATCCGTATCCCGGTGCACATGGTCGAGGTCATCAACAAGCTGGCCCGTGTCCAGCGCCAGATGCTCCAGGACCTGGGCCGCGAGCCCACCCCGGAGGAGCTGGCCAAGGAACTCGACATGACCCCGGAGAAGGTCATCGAGGTCCAGAAGTACGGCCGTGAACCGATCTCCCTCCACACCCCTCTGGGTGAGGACGGCGACAGCGAATTCGGTGACCTCATCGAGGACTCCGAAGCGGTCGTGCCGGCCGACGCGGTCAGCTTCACGCTCCTGCAGGAGCAGCTCCACTCGGTCCTGGACACGCTGTCCGAGCGTGAGGCGGGCGTGGTCTCCATGCGCTTCGGTCTCACCGACGGCCAGCCCAAGACCCTCGACGAGATCGGCAAGGTCTACGGAGTGACGCGTGAGCGCATCCGCCAGATCGAGTCGAAGACGATGTCGAAGCTCCGTCACCCGTCGCGCTCGCAGGTCCTGCGCGACTACCTCGACTAGGCCGCGACAGCCGTCAGAGCGTTACCGAAAGGCCCGAAGTCCTCAGCGCGAGGCTTCGGGCCTTTCGCGTCCGTGGGCTTTGGACCGTGTGCGCGCGGGTGCGCCGCCTGCGCCACTGGATGACGCTGGGTGGGCGTTCGCAGCCCAGAGTGAGGAGATCGCATGCGCCGTTCCTTCGCCCGATCGTGGAGAGGGCCGCTGGCTCTGGCGGCCGCTGCCGTCGCCCTGCCGCTGGCCGTCCCGCCCCCCGCGAGAGCCGACAGCGTCATCATCGGGGGCAGTCCGGTGCAGGTGTCCGAGAGCCCGTGGGTGGTGGCCCTCTCCAGCCGTGACCGGTTCGGGGGTACCCGCTCGGGCCAGTTCTGTGGCGCCGTGGTGACGGGTCCCTCAACGGTCCTGACGGCCGCCCACTGCATGAGCAAGGACGTACTCGGTACGCCGCTCCACGGCATCTCGGACCTGAAGGTCATCGCCGGCCGGGGAGACCTGCGGACATCGGAGGGCACGGAGACCCCGGTCCGTGAGGTCCGCGTCAACCCGGAGTACGACGCATACACCAACTCCGGTGACTTCGCGGTGCTGACCCTCTCCGAGCCGCTCCCGGAGAAGTACGTGATCCCCGTGGCGGGGCAGGGCGACTCCGCGTACGAAGCGGGGACGGAGGCGACTGTGTACGGCTGGGGGGACACCACGGGCGCGGGTCAGTACGCCTATACGCTCCATGCGGCCGCAGTGCGGGTGCTGCCCGACACCGTGTGCAAGCAGGCGTACCCGGGCAGCGCTGACGGCAAATACGAGGCCGCGACCATGCTGTGCGCCGGGGAGCTGGACGGTCGGCGTGACGCCTGCCAGGGGGACAGCGGTGGGCCGCTGGTCGCCAAGGGGCGGCTCATCGGGCTGGTGTCGTGGGGGAGCGGTTGCGGGCGCGCCGGGAGCCCCGGCGTCTACACGCGGATCTCGGACGCGGTCAAAGTGATCGGGGCCGGCCGCACCTGAGGCGTGGAGCCCCTGGGATCACGCCGGAGGCGGTGGGCTGCCCCCCAGGCCCGTCCCGGGCCGAGGGGGGCCCTTGTGGCCCCGTACGGGGCCACAGACGAGAGCGGGCGGCCACCCCTGCTGGTTGACAGGGGTGGCCGCCCGTACGCCGGCCTGTTCGCCGGAGCTGCTCGTCGTGGTGCGAGGTGTCAGCGTTCCTCTTCGGGGTCGCTCTCCGGAGTGGCGGTCAGACGCTCCGTCTCGTCCTGTATCTCAGCGGCGATCTTCTTGAGTTCCGGCTCGAACTTGCGGCCATGGTGGGCGCAGAAGAGCAGTTCGCCGCCGCTCAGCAGGACGACGCGCAGGTAAGCCTGGGCGCCGCAGCGGTCGCAGCGATCAGCGGCCGTCAGGGGGCTCGCGGGGGTCAGAACAGTAGTCACGTCGCCTCTTCTCTAGCTCGACGAGCTGTCGTACCAGGGTCAACATCCAACCAGGCCGAAAACGTTCCCGCTCGCGGCTTTTCCTCGAAATTTATTTTGAGGAGGCTGTCCGTTGCCGGTTGGCGGCGAATGTGCCGTATTGCGTCTCTTACGTGTCTTACGGTTTCGCGCTGTCTGTCAGGTCGGTGTCCTCCGGCTGGCTTGCCGGTTGTTCAAGAGGACGTGCCCGGAGCCTAAATGGTTCATGCCTCGAAGGGAACGTGACGTGCGCTTCACTCCATTGAGGGATCGAACATGCATGCGAGCGTCAGCTAGTCTGCGCGGGGACGCGGGTGGCGTGACAACGGCTCTACCAGGCCTCGGTACCCTCAGACGGGCAACCGAAGCCGCGTCCTTACCCCAAAGGACCCCCCTTGAAATTCAGCGAGGAGCGAACCGCGTGACCGCCGAGACGTCCGTGCCGTCCACAGCATTGCTGACCGGAGCAGACCGGGACGGTTCCAACTACACCGCGCGGCACCTGCTCGTCCTGGAGGGGCTCGAGGCCGTCCGCAAGCGTCCTGGCATGTACATCGGGTCCACGGACAGCCGCGGCCTGATGCACTGCCTCTGGGAGATCATCGACAACTCCGTCGACGAAGCCCTGGGCGGCTACTGCGACCACATCGAGGTCATCCTCCACGACGACGCCTCCGTGGAGGTCCGGGACAACGGCCGCGGCATCCCGGTGGATGTCGAGCCCAAGACCGGCCTCTCGGGCATCGAGGTCGTCATGACCAAGCTGCACGCCGGCGGCAAGTTCGGCGGCGGCTCCTATGCCGCCTCCGGCGGCCTGCACGGCGTGGGCGCCTCCGTGGTCAACGCGCTCTCCGCCCGCCTCGACGTCGAGGTGGACCGCGCCGGGTACACCCACGCGCTCAGCTTCCGGCGGGGCGTCCCCGGCTCCTTCACCAAGTCCGGGCCCGAGGCGCCCTTCGAGCCGTCGTCGAAGCTCAAGAAGTCCAAGAAGACGCCCAAGGCGGGCACCGGCACGCGCGTGCGCTACTGGGCCGACCGGCAGATCTTCCTCAAGGACGCCAAGCTGTCGCTGGAGAACCTCCACCAGCGCGCCCGCCAGACGGCCTTCCTGGTTCCGGGCCTCACGATCGTCGTACGGGACGAGTTCGGCCTCGGCGAGGGCGGTTCGAAGGGTGAGGAGTCCTTCCGCTTCGACGGCGGCATCAGCGAGTTCTGTGAGTACCTCGCCCAGGACAAGGCGGTCTGCGACGTCCTGCGCTTCTCCGGACAGGGCACCTTCAAGGAGACCGTGCCGGTCCTGGACGACCACGGCCAGATGACCCCCACCGAGGTCACCCGTGAGCTCGCCGTGGACGTGGCCCTGCGCTGGGGCACCGGGTACGACACGACCGTCAGGTCCTTCGTCAACATCATCGCCACCCCCAAGGGCGGCACCCACGTGACGGGCTTCGAGCGCTCCCTCACCAAGACGATGAACGAGGCCATGCGCAGCCAGAAGGTGCTGCGGGTCGCCGAGGACGACATCGTCAAGGACGACGCCCTGGAGGGCCTCACGGCGGTCGTCACGGTCCGTCTGGCGGAGCCGCAGTTCGAAGGCCAGACGAAGGAGGTCCTCGGCACCTCCGCGGCCAACCGCATCGTCGCCAATGTCATCGCCAAGGAACTCAAGGCCTTCCTGGCGTCCACCAAGCGGGACGCCAAGGCCCAGGCCCGTGCCGTGATGGAGAAGGCCGTCGCCGCGGCCCGCACCCGCATCGCGGCGCGCCAGCACAAGGACGCCCAGCGTCGGAAGACCGCCCTGGAGTCCTCGTCGCTGCCCGCGAAGCTCGCGGACTGCCGCAGCGACGACGTGGAGCGCAGTGAGCTCTTCATCGTCGAGGGCGACTCCGCGCTCGGCACCGCCAAGCTCGCCCGGAACTCCGAGTTCCAGGCGCTGCTGCCGATCCGCGGCAAGATTCTCAACGTTCAGAAGGCGTCCGTGACGGACATGCTGAAGAACGCCGAGTGCGGCGCGATCATCCAGGTCATAGGAGCCGGGTCCGGCCGGACCTTCGACATTGACGCGGCGCGCTACGGAAAGATCATCCTGCTCGTCGACGCCGATGTGGACGGCGCGCACATCCGGATCCTGCTGCTGACGCTGTTCCAGCGCTACATGCGGCCCATGGTCGAGGCCGGACGTGTCTTCGCCGCGGTGCCGCCCCTGCACCGCATCGAGCTCAGCCAGCCCAAGAAGGGCCAGGACAAGTACGTCTACACGTACTCGGACCGCGAGCTGCGGGAGACCCTGCTGGAGCTGCAGCGCAAGAACGTGCGCTACAAGGACTCGATCCAGCGGTACAAGGGTCTCGGCGAGATGGACGCCGACCAGCTGGCGGAGACGACGATGGACCCGCGGTACCGCACGCTGCGCCGGATCAACATCTCCGACCTCGAATCCTCCGAGCAGGTCTTCGATCTGCTGATGGGCAACGACGTCGCGCCGCGCAAGGAGTTCATCACCAGCTCCGCGGCGACGCTGGACCGGTCGCGTATCGACGCCTGACGGCCGCCCGCGGTGCGGGCTGCGGTGCGGGGTCGTGTCGGCTCGGCCGGGTCGCGGGAGCTGTGCGCTCCGCCCATGCGCCACGGAGCCGTGTGCTCCACCCACGGGTGGAGCACACGGCTCCACCCGTGCTCCACCTCTGATCCACCCCTGCTCCGATCTCTCGGCCAGGCGATTTCCGTAGCGTCGAAGGCATCGATCCTGCTCACGTTCCTCGGATCGGCCCTTCCTTCCCCTCGTACGGAGGCAGCCATGTCAGCTCTCGCCGACGCAGCTCCACGCCCGGCGTACGGTATTGCGGACGCGGCGTACGAGCCGATGGGGAAGGACCCCGGGTGAGCTGGGACCGGTGGACGAGATGGCCTTCCCGAGAGGCGTTGACCTGGGCGGGCATGAGCCTTGCCAGGCTGTGGTTCGCCCGGATCGTGCGCGTGGTGGTCCTCGGCATCCTGATGTGGGACGCCTTCCATGAGAACCGCGGTTGGCACCTGGCGGCCGGTTTGGCCGTGGTGGTGGCGGTTTCCTGCGCGGGGTGGGCGTTCTTCCGCGTCTCGTTCGACCACCGCGTGTGGCCTTCCCTGGGGCTGATGGCGCTGCTCATAGGCGCCGCGCTTGCCGCCGATCTTGGAGGCTGGCGCGTGCCGGCCCTGGTGCTGTGGTGTGGCACGGCCGTCTCCGCGATGGAGCGGCTGCCACTCGTCGCGGGCACACCGTGCGTCCTGGCGGCGATGACCGGGTACGCTGTGTACACCGACGACGGCTGGCTCGTCACGGGGCTCACCATCATCGGGCTCGTGCTCGCCGGGTACACCCTGCGGCTGGACGCCGAGGCGCGGGGCAACAACCACCGGCTGCTCGTTCAGGAGCGGGCCGCGCGGGCCGCGGAGGCGGAGTCGGCCGCGCTCGCCGAACGGGGCAGCATCGCCCGCGAGATCCATGACGTGCTCGCCCACAGTCTCTCCGCGCAACTCGTGCATCTGGAGGCGGCCCGACTGCTGATCGAAGGCGATGCGACCAAGCAGCAGATCCTGGACCGGGTCGTGGCGGCGCGCTCCATGGCCAGGGAAGGACTCGCCGAGACCAGACAGGCGCTGTCCGCGCTCCGCGGGGAGATGACCCCGGTCGAGGATTTCCTGCGCGAACTGGTCACGGCCGACCGCGCCTCGGTCGCTGTCACCGGAGAGCCACGCCCCCTGCCCGCCGAGGCGTCGCAGGCGGTCCGCAGAGTGGCGCAGGAAGCTCTGACGAACGTCCGCAAGCATGCGCCCGGGGCGAAGATCCAGGTGTGCCTGGAGTACGGGAAGCGCGAAGTGCGGCTGGACGTGCGGGATTCGGGCGGGCGGTCGCCGGGGGAACTCGCCGCTTCCGGCGCCGGGTACGGTCTGCTCGGGATGCGTGAGCGGGCTGAGCTGCTGGGCGGATCCCTGGAGGCAGGGCCGGGCGAGGAGGGCTTCGTGGTGACGCTGAAGGTGCCGACATGACGTGGAACGAAGGCGCCGCGAGAACCACCGGCGCCCGGGGCGAAGGGTCGGAAGTGGCGCGAGCGGCGGAAGGCAGACCACCCGCGCGGGTGATTGTGGTCGACGATCAGACGGTCGTGCGCGAGGGAATCGTGATGCTGCTCGGGCTGTTGCCCGGCATCGAGGTCATCGGCTCCGCGGGCGATGGTGAGGAGGCCGTACGCCTGGTCGGTGAGCTCGCCCCGGACGTCGTGCTCATGGACCTGCGCATGCCTCGCTGCGACGGGGCGGAGGCCACCCGACGTATCCGCGCCCAGTACCCCGAGACTCAGGTGGTCGTGCTCACCACCTATGCCGACGACGCCTCGCTGTTCCCGGCGCTCAAGGCGGGTGCCCGCGGGTATCTCACCAAGGACGCCGGCGGGGAGGAGATCGTGCGGGCGGTCGAGAACGTCCTCTCGGGTGACGCCGGGCTCTCCCCGCGGATCCAACGGCGGCTCCTGGAGTGGCTGTCGGATCCGGAACCCGTGGGCGCCGGGGAGCCGCCCGACGACCTGACCACGCGGGAGACGGAGGTGCTCGTCCTGATCGCCGAGGGCATGTCGAACCACGAGATCGCCCGCACCCTGCACGTCTCCACGGCGACGGTGAAGACACACATCAACAACCTCTTCGCGAAGGCCGGCCTCAAGGACCGTGCCCAGGCCGTCCGCTACGCCTATGACCACGGGCTCGTCAGGCCACCGGGGCGTGCCCGTACCTGACGAAGCTTCACCTGATGGGGTGAAGAGCACCGGGAGAAGTGTCTCGGAACCACACGATCCGCCCATCCTTGGGCACGCGGCCGAACAGAGCTGCGGACAAGGAGAGTTCGGTGGAGATGCGCGACGGGCCCGATGTCGAGCAGGGCCGGATCGTCCCGGACCGGCGCAGGGCCGGGGATCCGAGGGACCCCTGGCACGACTCGCTCGCCTCCGGGTGGAGCGAGCTGGACGGTACGGGCGCGTCGGCAGCCGTGGTGGCGCCGAGGAGCGCCGCCAGGCAGCGGAGTGCGAGCGAGAGCGCTGCCGACATCTACCTGGAGGTCCAACGCGGCGACGCCTTCCAGGAGGTGCGCAGCCGATATCGGAGGTTCGTCTTCCCGACGGTCGCCGTCTTCTTCACCTGGTACGTGGCGTACGTCGTGATCGCGACGGCGGCGCCCGGGCTGATGGCGCACCCCGTCGTGGGGGCGGTGAACGTGGGGCTGCTGGCCGGTCTCGGGCAGTTTGGTACGACGTTCCTGCTGACCTGGGCGTACGCCCGGCACGCACGGTTGCGCAGAGACCGTGCGGCGCTCGATCTGCGGTGGTCCGTCTTCGAGCAGAAGCGGGAGCAGAGCAGGGAGCGGGAGAAGGGCGGAGACCGGGAGCAGGACAGGGAGGACAGGGCGCGGGAGCAGGGCCGTGAGCTGGGGCGGCGGAGGGAGTGCGGTGTGGTGCCCGAGCAGGGAGGCGAGCGATGACCGGTGATCACCAGACACTCGCCCTGCTGCTGTTCGGTGCTTTCGTGGCCGTCACGCTGGGGATCACGACGTGGGCGAGCCGTGACAGGCACGGTACGGCCGAGGAGTTCTATGTGGGCGGGCGGCTCTTCTCCCCGATGGAGAACGGTTTCGCCATCGCCGGTGACTACATGTCGGCCGCCTCCTTCCTCGGCATCGCGGGGCTGATCGCGCTCTTCGGGTACGACGGGCTGCTCTACTCGGTCGGCTTCCTGGTCGCATGGCTCGTCGTGCTGTTCCTGGTGGCCGAACTGGTGCGCAACTGCGGCCGGTTCACGCTCGCGGACGTCGTCGCCTCACGGATGAGGGAGCGGCCGGTGCGGATCGCGGCGGGAACTTCCTCGGTGACCGTCTCCGTTCTCTACCTGGTGGCGCAGATGGTGGGGGCGGGCTCGCTGGTCGCGCTCCTGCTCGGCGGGACGAGCGGCGCGGCGCAGACCTGGACGGTGGTCGGCGTCGGCGCGCTCATGGTGGTCTACGTGTCGTTGGGAGGGATGCGGGCCACCACCTGGATCCAGATCGTGAAGGCGGTCCTGCTGATGGGCGGCACGGTCGCGCTGACCGTGCTCGTCCTGGTGCGCTTCCACGGCGACTTCGGCCAACTCCTGAGCGCCGCGGCCGAGCGCAGCGGACACGGTGAGCGGTTCCTGGCGCCCGGACTGAAGTACGGCGGTGACTGGACCGCGCGGCTCGACTTCATCAGCCTCGGGCTCGCGCTCGTGCTCGGCACCGCGGGGCTGCCGCACATCCTGTCGCGTTTCTACACCGTGCCGACCGCACGGGCCGCACGTCGGTCGGTCGTCTGGTCCATTGGCCTCATCGGCAGCTTCTACCTGATGACGATCGTGCTCGGCTTCGGGGCGGCCGCGATCGTGGGCCCGGAGGCGGTGCGCGGTTCGAACGCCGCGGGAAACACGGCGGTTCCGCTGCTCGCGCTCGACCTGGGCGGCGGCGAGGGCTCCACGGGCGGAACGGTCCTGTTCGCGATCGTCGCCGCCGTCGCCTTCGCCACGATCCTGGCCGTGGTCGCCGGGGTCACCCTCGCGTCCTCCGCGTCGGTCGCTCACGACCTGTACGCCTCCTTGCGGCGGCCCAGCGCCGAACCGTGCAGTGAGGTGACCGTCGCGCGCGTCGCCGCGGCGGGGATCGGCGTGGTCGCGATCGGGCTCGGGTTGCTGGCCCGCGACCTCAACGTCGCGTTCCTGGTCGGCCTCGCCTTCGCGGTCGCCGCGTCCGCCAACTTGCCCGTGCTGCTCTACTCGCTGTTCTGGCGGAACTTCACCACGCGCGGGGCGGTGTGGTCGGTGTACGGGGGGCTGCTGCCCGCGCTGGCGCTGGTGGTGCTCTCGCCGGTGGTCTCCGGAGGACCACATTCCCTCTTCCCGGGGGTGGACTTCCAGTACTTCCCGTTGGAGAACCCAGGGCTCGTCTCCATCCCGCTGGGCTTCCTCGCGGGCTGGTTCGGCACGGTGACCTCGCGTGAGCCCGCGGACGAGGCCAAGCACGCGGAGACGGAGGTGCGGTCACTGACCGGCGCGGGAGCGGCGTAACGAGACCCTTCGGGGCTGCCCTCACGGCCCTCCTAGGCGCCGGCCGACCACTCGTAACGGTGTTCCGGGCGGCCCGTGTCGCCGTACTTGAGGCTGAGCCTGACCCGGCCCGTGCGCTCCAGGAGTTTCAGATAGCGCTGCGCCGTTTGACGGCTCAGCCGGGTCCGGTCGGCCAACTCCTGCGCGGAGAGCGGGCCTTCCGCCGCCATCAGCGCCCGGCGCACCAGCTCCGCGGTGGTGGGGGAGTGGCCCTTGGGCAGCTCCGTCGCCGGGGTCGCGGAGAGCGCGCCGAAGATCCGGTCGACCTCGGCCTGCTCGGCCTCACCCCCGCCGTCCCAGGTGCGGCGCAGCGTCGCATACGCGTCCAGCTTGGCCCGAAGCCCCGCGTAGGAGAACGGCTTGACCAAGTACTGGAGCGCTCCGTGCCGCATCGCTGCCTGCACGGTGGCGACATCGCGGGCGGCGGTCACCATGATCACGTCGGTCTGATGCCCGCGCTCACGCAACGTACGTACGACCGACAGCCCCGTCCCGTCGGGCAGATAGTGGTCCAGCAGCACCAGATCGACGGGGACGGCTTCGACGAGCCGCAGCGCCTCGGTGGCGCCGTGGGCCTTGGCCACCACCCGGAAGCCGGGGATCTTCGCCACGTAAGCGGCGTTGACGTCCGCGACCCGGACATCGTCGTCCACGACGAGGACATCGATCACCGTGTCGTCTCCGTGCCCTCGAACAATGTTGATTCCTCCGTGGCTGCAAGAGCGGGTTCCGTGAGTGCTTCGGGCAGGACCACGGTGAACTCCGCGCCTCCCTCAGGGGCTTCATCGACCCGGGCGCTGCCGCCCTGCCGTTCGGCGAGTCTGCGCACCAGGGCGAGGCCGATTCCCCGTTTGCCGTGCGCCGGCGGCTCCTTGGTGGTCCAGCCCTCCGTGAAGATCGTCTCTCGCAGCTCGGCGGGCACTCCGGGGCCGGTGTCGCGCACCCGGAGGACGAGGGAGCGTCCTTCGGCGCGGGCGGCGACCTCCACGCGCGCGTGGCGGCTGCCCGCGCCCGAGGCTGCGTCGAGCGCGTTGTCCACGAGGTTCCCGACGATCGTGACGAGCCCGCCCGGGTCGATGAGCCGGTCGGGCAGTGCCGTGTCCCGGGGCACTGAGAGCGCGACCCCTCGTTCGGTGGCCACGGTCGCCTTGCCGACCAGCAGGGCCGCGAGCAGCGGATCGCCGATCTTCTCCGTGATCTGCTCGGCGGTCACGCGGTGGGCGCCGGCCACCTCGCCGACGAACTCGGCGGCCTCCTCGTACATCTCCAGTTCCAGCAGGCCGAGGAGGGTGTGCATGCGGTTGGCGTGTTCGTGGTCCTGGGCGCGCAGGGCGTCGATGAGGCCGCGGGTGGAGTCGAGTTCGCGGCCGAGCTGCTCCAGTTCCGTGCGGTCCCGCAAGGTGGCGACGGCTCCGCCGTCGTCGGTGGGCATGCGGTTGGCGATCAGAACGCGCTGGCCGCGCACGGTCAGCAGGTCGGTGCCGGTGACCCGTCCGGCGAGTACGTCCGTCGTACGCCCTGGGCCGAGTGCGTCGTCGAGCGGCCGGCCGAGGGCCTCGGCGCCGAGGCCCAGGAGGCGTTCCGCTTCGTCGTTTAGCAGCCGGATCCTGCCGCTCCGGTCCAGGGCGACGACCCCTTCGCGGATGCCGTGCAGCATCGCCTCGCGCTCCGCGAGCAGCGCGGAGATGTCGGAGAAGGCCAGGTCACGGGTCTGACGCTGCACCCTGCGCGAGATCACATACGCGGCGAGCGCGCCGACGGCGAGTGCCCCGCCCGCGTAGGCGAGCAGTCCGGGAATGGAGTGGATCAGACGGGCCCGCACGCTGTCGTACTCGATGCCGACGGACACCGCGCCGACGATGACGCCCTCCGCGTCGCGCAGCGGCACCTTCCCGCGGGCCGAGCGGCCCAGGGTGCCGTTGTCGATCTCCATGACGTCGTGGCCGGCGAGGGCGTCGCTCGGGTCGGTGGAGACGACCTCGCCGATCTGGGTCCGGTCGGGGTGGGACCAGCGCACCCCGTCCTTGTTCATGATCACGACGTACTCGGCGCCGCTGGCCCGGCGGATCCGGTCGGCCTCGCGTTGGACGGGCCCCGCGGCCGTGGGCCGCGAGGATTCCAGGTCCTGGGCGAGCCGCGGATGGGCGGCCGTCGTCTGGGCGATGGCCAGAGCGCGACGCATCGCCTGGTCGTCCAGCTGGTCGCTGAGAGGGGCGAGAAAGAGCCCAGTGGCCAGTACGGCGACCCCGGCGGCGATCGCCAGCTGCATCAGCAGTACCTGCGAGAACACGCGTCGCGGCAGACCGAGACGGAGGCGTCGCGCGGACGGGGTGGGGCTCATGCGTACGAACGGTACGGCCGGTGGCGGGTTACTCCGAAGCCACTGTGGCAGGGATCTCGTCAGCCACCGTGGTCCGGATCAGGCCAGTGTCTGGGCGACGGATCTCTGCGGGGCGGATCGCGACAGTCGCCGCGGGGTGAGTCCCCTGAGTCACGCCGGTGTGGGTTCCGTAAGGGGATGGACCGCCACCACGTCCATCCGTGCCGGGGTCTTGAGAGCCGCGCCGCAACTCTCCGGGCGGGGCGGTCGTGAGGGGCCCTGGGCCACGGTGACCTGCCACCGGCGTCCATCCATGTGCGCCACGGTCACTTCCCAGCGCGGGGCGGTGCCGTCGGTCCCGGCGACGGTCAGGGCCCCGGCGGCGTCCTCGCCCGTCGAGGTGCGTACGGCCAGTTCGGCGGCTTGTCCGGGCCGCTCCCAGGCGGAATTGCCCCGACAGCCCTCGGTGACCACACGGTCCGCGCGGACCGCTTCGAGGATCTCCTTGACGGCGGGTGCCCCGATCCGGCCGTACGCATAGCCGTGTGGCAGCACCAGCAGCGTGGGGGAGAAGCGGTGGCCACCCAGATGAGTGATCTCCCACACCCCCTCCTCACCGGTGGCGGCCAGCTCGGCGGCGAGGGGTCGGCCGAGCAGGGCACAGCAGCGGTCGCGCTTGCCGTTGGTGCAGACGAGGGCAAGAGGCGCGCCCGCGTACGCGGTGCCGAAGCCGCCGTGGTCCCCCGCGCCGAGAGCCGCGAAATCGAGGTCGAGCAGTTCCCTGGGATCCTCCGTCACCCGGGAGCGCAACCAGGTGCGGCCCGGGACGGTGTGCGCCACGTACACCTGCTGCCGCGTCGGCGTGTGGCAGTCCGCGTGGCGCCCGGGGCGGCGGATCAGGGCGATACGCACACCGGTGCCTTCGGCGGCCTTCTCCAGCGCGCGGCCGACCTCGGGGTCGAGGCGGCTGGACGTCAGCGCCTTGGCGCCCCAGGGCCCCGGCTGTTCCACCAGGAGCCACGTCCTGGCGGTGGCCGCGGTTCCCGCGAGGGGCTCGTCCAGTTCCCGCGAGGCGGTCGCGCACATACTCACGCAGGCGAGCCTAACCTGCGTCCTCCGCCGCAGTGGATCACGCCTCTTCGGAGAGGTCCGCCGACGAAGTAGAAGGCATCGGCTGGGGCGGGCGCACGCCGACGTACTGGCCGCTGGGCCGCATCCGCAGCGGCCGCTCGCCGTACTCCTCCAGGGCATGCGCGATCCAGCCCGCCGTACGGGCCACCGCGAAGATCGTCTCGCCTGCCTCCGCCGGCATCCCGGACGAGGCGGTCAGGACGGCCAGGGCGAGGTCGACATTGGCCCGCAGGTCCGTGTGGCGGGCAGTGGTGGCCACCACGTCGCGGGCCGCGGCGAGGGCGGGACCCGCCTTGGGCATCACCTCCAGGAGGCCGAACAGCGCCTGCGCGCGCGGGTCCTCGCCGGGGTAGAGACGGTGGCCGAGGCCCGGCACGCGGCGGCCCGCACGCAGTTCGTCGGCCACCACGGGCGTCGCACTGCCCCGGTCGAGCACGTCGAGGAGCATGCGGTGGGCGAGACCGCTGGCCGCGCCGTGCAACGGGCCCTCCAGGACGCCCAGCCCCGCCGACACCGCCGCGTAGGGGTGGGCTCGCGCCGAGGCGGCGACCCGCACGGCGAGCGTCGACGCGGCGAGGTCGTGGTCGACCAGCAGCGCGAGGGCCGTGTCCAGGGCGTGCAGGGCGGCCTCGTCGGGCCCGACGCCGCTCAGCCGGCCCCACAGCCGCCGGGCCAGCGGCCCTTCGTCCCGGTGGGTGGGCAGGATCGGCGGGAGCGCGGCGACGAGCGTGGGGATCAGCGTGCGCGCGGTACCGATGACCGCGCCTTCGGAGAGGTCGAAGCGGAGCGGGTCGGCGGCTCCGGCCGCGATGGCCGCCACGCGCAACCGATCCGCCGGTCCGCTGTGCTCGGGCAGCGCGCCGACCGCGCGACGGGCCGCCGAGACGGTGTCGGCGGGGGCGGTGAAGCGGACGCCGGGGTGCAGGACGCCGGTCCACAGCCACTCGGCGACTTCCTCGTAGGAGTGCGTCAGCGCGAGCTCGGCGGCGTCCACCCCTCGGAAGTAGTAGCGGTCGCTGTCGATGAGCGTGATGCGGGTGCGTACGGAGAGTTCGTCGCCCGTGGTCGAGGCGGCAGGGGCCCGTCTGTTCCTGCGGGCCAGCGCCTCGACCTCCCCGGCGTCGAACGTGCTGCCCCGTGAGCCCGGCCCGCGCCGGCTGCTGAGCTGGCCGCGACTCACGTACGCGTACACGGTCTCAGGCTTCACGCCGAGCAACTCGGCGGCTTCTCTGGTGCTCAGCCGCCGTCGGCCGTCCTGCGCGGTTCCTTGATCCGTCATGGGCGACACCGTATCCGTATCCCGACATCTGGATGTGTGCATTGATCTGATCAATATTGACAATGTCTCAGTCAAGCATGGACAGTCGAATCAAGTCCAGGGAGGAAGTCGAGGAACAACATGCCGATCAATGGCTCAGCCGCCACCCCCACCGCACCGGTCGAGGTCCCACGAGGACTCGCGGGTGTCGTCGTCACTGAGACGGAACTCGGGGACGTGAGGGGATACGAAGGCTTTTACCACTACCGCCAGTACTCGGCCGTCGAGCTCGCACAGAGCCGCAGCTTCGAGGACGTATGGCACCTGATGTTCCACGGGGAGCTGCCGGACGCCGGACAGGCCGCCGCCTTCGCCGCGCGGACCGCCTCGCTGCGCCATCTGCCCGAGGAGGTCCGCGCGGCACTGCCCGCCATCGCCCGCGCCAGTGCGCTGTCGGGGCCGCTCTCCGGGCTGCGCACCGCCCTCTCGCTCTTCGGGGCGTCCAAGGGCTTCCGCCCGGTGTACGACATCGGCGAGGACCGTCGCCGTGCCGACGCCCTGGCCGCGTCCGCCGTCGTGCCGACCCTGCTCACCGCGCTGTACCGGCTCGGCCAGGGCCTCGATCCCGTGGAGCCGCGGGACGACCTGTCGTACGCCGCCAATTACCTCTACATGCTCACCGGTTCGGAACCGGACGCCGACCGGGCGCGGGCCATCGAGCAGTACTTGATCTCAACCATTGACCATGGGTTCAACGCCTCGACGTTCACTGCGCGGGTCATCACGTCCACCGGCGCCGATGTGGCGGCCTGCCTGGTGGGGGCGGTCGGGGCGCTGTCGGGGCCGTTGCACGGAGGGGCACCGAGCCGGGCCCTGGACACCCTCGACGCGATCGGGACCCGTGACCGCATCGACGGATGGATCCGCGAGCGGGTCCTCGCGGGGGACCGCATCATGGGCTTCGGGCACCCCGTCTACCGCACCGAGGACCCCCGCTCCCGCATGCTGCGGGACATCGCACGGCAATTCGGCGGCGACATGGTGGAGTTCGCGATCGAGGTCGAGCGGCACGTCGAGGCGATCCTGGCGGAGCTGAAGCCGGGGCGCGAGTTGCACACGAACGTGGAGTTCTACGCCGGGGTCGTCATGGAGCTGTGCGGGTTGCCGCGCGAGATGTTCACCCCGACGTTCGCCTCGGCGCGAGTGGTGGGCTGGAGCGCCAACATCCTGGAGCAGGCGCGGGATTCAAAGATCATTCGGCCCGCGGCCCGCTATGTGGGCCCGCCCGCACCACAGCCGGTGCCGACGGCCGGCTGACGACGAGCGAACCGTAAGAGCTGCAAGCGACGCAAGCCCCGCAAGGACCTCTGAGGGCCCCCGGGAACGGGACAGCGGACCGGCGAGCGGTGGGCGGTGCGCTTGCCGTCTCCCCGGGCGCCGAGCGGCTCTGATCGGCGGGGAGGCGGAGAAGCGGCGCACAGAAGGGGGTATGGGCCGTGCGTCACGGCGCCATGCCTGACGTGTGCCCCGCGAGCGCCGCTGACAGTCGTTCACTTCGCGGCATGTCCCGGCAGGCCTATCCTGGGGCGATCGTCACTTTCCACACGGGGTCCGGCGAGGCTCGCATTCCGACGGGGGGGATCCGCCGAGGTCCGGTTTCCGCCCATCGGGTCGACCCGCCGCGATCCGTACGCACGCCGGTATGAGGGGCCCACGGTTGAACACGCAGCAGATCCCGGTCATCGTTCTCGCCGGATTCCTCGGTTCCGGCAAGACCACCCTGCTCAACCATCTGCTGCACCGCAGCGGTGGCAGCCGGATCGGGGCGATCGTCAATGACTTCGGTTCGATCGAGATCGACGCGATGGCGGTCGCGGGGCAGCTCGGCGACTCGACCGTCTCGCTCGGCAACGGCTGTCTGTGCTGTGCCGTGGACGCGAGCGAGCTGGACGAGTACCTGGAGCGGCTCGCCCGGCCCTCCGCCGGGATCGACGTCATCGTCATCGAGGCGAGCGGGCTCGCCGAGCCGCAGGAGCTGGTGAAGATGCTGCTCGCCAGCGAGAACCCCCGCATCGTGTACGGGGGGCTGGTCGAGGTCGTCGACGCCGCCGAGTTCGACGCCAACAGGCAGCGGCATCCCGAACTGGACCGGCACCTGGGCATCGCCGATCTCGTCGTGGTCAACAAGGCCGACCGGGTGCCCTCGGCGGAGCAGGAGCGCGTCCTGGGCGTCGTGCGCGACCTCGCCGGGCGGGCGGCCGTCGTCGCCGCCTCCTTCGGGCGGGTCGACGTGGAGCTGTTCTTCGACCGGGCGCCCGTGGGGGAGCGGGTCGGCCAACTCTCCTTCGACGATCTGCGGGACGACTTCGACGATCTGCCGGACGACGCCGCCGACCCCGAAGGCCACGCGGACTCCGGGGACGCCTGCGGGCAGCACCACGACCACCTGCACTCCGCCTACGAGAGCCTCGCCTTCACCTCCGAGGTGCCCCTGGGGCCGCGTCCCCTGATGGCCCTGCTCGACAGCAGGCCCGAAGGGCTCTACCGCATCAAGGGGTACGTCGATTTCGGCGCCGCCGACCCACGCAACCGCTACGAGGTGCACGCCGTCGGACGGTTCCTGCGCTTCTATCCGCAGCCGTGGGCTCCGGGCGAGCCGCGCCTGACCCAGCTGGTGCTCATCGGGTCGGGCATCGACGTACCGGCCCTGGAGAAGGAGCTGGGGGCCTGTCGTGCGTACGCCCCGCAGGCCGACGAGCAGGGCATGTGGGGCGTACTGCGCTACGTACAGGAACCGGACGCCGACCACCCGCATGCCGCGGACCCGGACACCGAGAGGCCCGCAGCCGAAGACCCGCGTGCCGCCGACCCGGACGCCGAGGATCTCGACGCCGGGCCCATGGACTGAACCCGCGGACCGGGTCCGTTGACTCGGCCCACGGACCGAGCCGCGGCTACACCGGCCCCGCGACCGCCGCCACCGGCTTCGCGAGCGAGACGCCCGAGCCGTCACGGCGCGGGTCCATCTCGGGCAGCTCGGCCGGCATGCCGTTGCGCTGGGCCGCGTGCGGTGGCGTCGGGCCCGCCCACGCGAAGCTCAGACAGTCCTCGCCCTTCAGGAAACGCTGGACGCGCACGCCGCCCGTGGCGCGGCCCTTGCGCGGGTACTGGTCGAACGGCGTCAGCTTGGCCGTCGTCTGCACCGAGTCGTCGAGGGTGCCGCGCGAGCCCGCCACCGTGAAGACGACCGCTTCCGCCGCCGGGTCCACCGCGGTGAAGGAGATGACCTTCGCGCCCGCCGCGAGCTTGATGCCCGTCATGCCCCCCGCGGGACGGCCCTGCGGACGCACCTGGGAGGCCTGGTAGCGCAGCAGCTGGGCGTCGTCCGTGATGAAGACCAGGTCCTCCTCGCCGGTGCGCAGCTCGGCCGCGCCGACGATCCGGTCACCGTCCTTGAGGGTGATGACCTCCAGCTCCTCCTTGTTGGACGGATAGTCGGGCACCACGCGCTTGACCACGCCCTGCGCGGTGCCGAGCGCGAGCCCCGGCGACGACTCGTCGAGCGTCATCAGGCAGATCAGCTTCTCGTCCCCGCTCAGGGGCAGCAGCTCCGAGACGGGCGCCCCACCGGAGAGATTGGGCGCGCCCATCGTCTCCGGCAGCTGCGGCAGGTCCACCACGGACAGGCGCAGCAGCCTTCCGTGGGACGTGACGGCACCCACCTCGCCGCGCGCCGTGGCCGGCACCGCCGAGACGATCGCGTCGTGCTTGACGCGCTTGGTCTCACCGTCCGAGAACGGCTCGCCGTTGGCCGTGCGGGCCAGCAGGCCCGTCGAGGACAGGAGCACGCGGCACGGGTCGTCCGCCACCTGGAGCGAGACCGTCGCGGCCGGGGAGCCCGCCGACTCCAGGAGGACCGTCCGCCGGTCGGTGCCGAACTTCTTGGCGACGGCGGCCAGTTCCGAGGAGACCAGCTTGCGCAGCTCGGCGTCCGACTCCAGGATGCCGGTCAGCTCGTCGATCTCGCCGTTGAGCTTGTCGCGCTCGGACTCCAGCTCGATGCGGTCGTACTTGGTCAGCCGGCGCAGCGGCGTGTCCAGGATGTACTGCGTCTGGATGTCGCTCAGGGAGAAGTGCTCGATCAGCCGCTCCTTGGCCTGCGCGGAGTTGTCGCTGGAGCGGATGAGGCGGATGACCTCGTCGATGTCGAGGAGGGCGACCAAAAGGCCCTCGACCAGGTGCAGGCGGTCGCGCTTCTTGCCGCGGCGGAACTCGCTGCGGCGGCGCACCACGTCGAACCGGTGGTCGAGATAGACCTCGAGGAGTTCCTTGAGGCCGAGGGTGAGCGGCTGGCCGTCCACCAGCGCGACGTTGTTGATGCCGAAGGACTCCTCCATCGGCGTCAGCTTGTACAGCTGCTCGAGGACGGCCTCCGGGACGAAGCCGTTCTTGATCTCGATGACCAGGCGGAGGCCGTGCGAGCGGTCGGTGAGGTCCTTGACGTCGGCGATGCCCTGGAGCTTCTTGGCGCCGACCAGGTCCTTGATCTTGGAGATGACCTTCTCGGGGCCCACGGAGAAGGGTAGTTCGGTGACGACGAGGCCCTTGCGGCGCGCCGTCACGTTCTCCACGGCGACCGTGGCGCGGATCTTGAAGGAGCCGCGGCCCGAGGCGTAGGCGTCCTTGATGCCCGTCAGGCCGACGATCTTGCCGCCCGTGGGCAGGTCGGGACCCGGCACGAACTTCATCAGCGTCTCGAGGTCGGCCCCCGGGTGCTTGATCAGGTGCCGGGCCGCGGCGATGACCTCGCCGAGGTTGTGCGGCGGCATGTTCGTCGCCATGCCGACCGCGATGCCCGACGCGCCGTTGACCAGGAGGTTCGGATAGGCCGCCGGGAGGGCGGTGGGCTCCATTTCCTGGCCGTCGTAGTTCGGCTCGAAGTCGACGGTGTTCTCGTCGATCGACTCCGTCATCAGGGAGGTGGCGTCGGCCATCTTGCACTCGGTGTACCGCATGGCGGCCGGCGGGTCGTCGTTGCCGAGCGAGCCGAAGTTGCCGTGGCCGTCCACCAGCGGGAGGCGCATGGAGAAGGGCTGGGCCATGCGCACCAGCGCGTCATAGATCGACGCGTCGCCGTGCGGGTGCAACTTACCCATGACCTCGCCGACCACGCGGGCGCACTTCACATAGCCGCGGTCGGGGCGCAGACCCATCTCGTTCATCTGGTAGACGATCCTGCGGTGCACCGGCTTCATGCCGTCGCGGGCGTCCGGCAGGGCCCGGGAGTAGATGACCGAATACGCGTACTCGAGGAAGGAGCCCTGCATCTCGTCGACGACGTCGATGTCGAGGATCCTCTCCTCGAACGAGTCGTCGGGCGGCGGGGTCTTCGTGCTGCGGCGGGCCATCGCTGCTGCGGCTCCTTCACCAACAAGTGCGGGTTCTGACGCCGACCATTGTGGACCGTCCCACTGACAACGCCGACCACGACCCGTGCGGCGGCGACGTCACGGCCGGGACTACGCCCTGAGCGGACCGGGAACTTCGTCAGGTGTCAGCACGCTTGCATACAGTGGCAGGACTGGCAGCAACGGTTCTGATCCAGCGAAGATCCAGCGATCGAAGGGACGTACATGCCCATGGGTCACACGGCCACAGCCGAGGCCGGCTCCGGCGGCCTGACAGCGACCGAGCACCGGCTGGCCAACGGCCTGCGCGTGGTGCTCTCCGAGGACCACCTGACCCCGGTCGCCGCCGTCTGCCTCTGGTACGACGTCGGCTCCCGCCACGAGGTCAAGGGGCGTACCGGCCTGGCTCACCTCTTCGAGCACCTGATGTTCCAGGGCTCGGAGCAGGTGCCGGGGAACGGACACTTCGAGCTGGTCCAGGGAGCGGGCGGCTCGCTCAACGGCACGACGAGCTTCGAGCGCACCAACTACTTCGAGACGATGCCCGCCCACCAGCTGGAGCTGGCCCTGTGGCTCGAGGCCGACCGGATGGGCTCGCTGCTCTCCGCGCTCGACGAGGAGTCCATGGAGAACCAGCGCGACGTCGTCAAGAACGAGCGCCGGCAGCGCTACGACAACGTCCCGTACGGCACGGCCTTCGAGAAGCTGACCGCCCTCTCCTACCCGGAGGGCCACCCCTACCACCACACGCCGATCGGCTCCATGGCCGACCTCGACGCGGCCACGCTGGAGGACGCGCGCGCGTTCTTCCGTACGTACTACGCGCCCAACAACGCGGTCCTCTCGGTCGTCGGCGACATCGACCCCGAGCAGACCCTCGCCTGGATCGAGAAGTACTTCGGGTCGATCCCCTCGCACGACGGCAAGCAGCCGCCGCGCGACGGCTCCCTGCCCGAGCGCATCGGGCAGGAGCTGCGCGAGGTCGTCGAGGAGGACGTCCCGGCCCGCGCCCTGATGGCCGCCTACCGCCTGCCGGAGGACGGCACGCGCGCGTGCGACGCCGCC
Organism: Streptomyces sp. NPDC031466; assembly: GCF_055581265.1. Taxonomy (NCBI): domain Bacteria; kingdom Bacillati; phylum Actinomycetota; class Actinomycetes; order Kitasatosporales; family Streptomycetaceae; genus Streptomyces; species Streptomyces sp. NPDC031466. Next base: position 74,643 of record NZ_JBVIJT010000016.1, on the reverse strand, counting down.
GACCTGGCGCTGACCGTCCTCGGCAGCGGCGAGTCCTCCCGGCTCTACAACCGGCTCGTGCGCCGTGACCGCACCGCCGTCGCCGCGGGCTTCGGGCTGCTGCGCCTGGCCGGCGCCCCCTCGCTCGGCTGGCTGGACGTGAAGACCTCCGGCGATGTCGAGGTCCCGGTCATCGAGGCCGCCGTCGACGAGGAGCTGGCCCGCTTCGCCGCGGAGGGCCCCACCCCGGAGGAGATGGAGCGCGCCCAGGCACAGCTGGAGCGCGAGTGGCTCGACCGGCTCGGCACGGTCGCCGGCCGCGCGGACGAACTGTGCCGGTACGCGGTCCTGTTCGGCGACCCGCAGCTCGCCCTCACCGCCGTCCAGCGCGTCCTCGACGTCACCGCCGAGGAGGTCCAGGAGGTCGCCAAGGCCCGCCTGCGCCCCGACAACCGCGCGGTGCTCGTCTACGAACCCGTGGCCACCGCGGACGGGACAGCCGAGGACGCCGTGGAAGAGGACGCCGAAGAAGAGGAGGCGGCGAAGTGAGCGAGGCCGCGACGATGCAGTTCCACCCGCAGCCCCAGGCCGGCACGGCCAAGCCGTGGGCCTTTCCCGCCCCCGAGCGAGGCGCCCTGCCCAACGGCCTCACGGTGCTGCGCTGCGACCGCCCGGGCCAGCAGGTCGTCGCCGTGGAGGTGCACCTGGAGGCGCCCCTGGACGCCGAGCCCGAGGGTCTCGACGGCGTCGCCACGATCATGGCGAGGGCCTTCAACGAAGGCACCGACAAGCACTCCGCCGAGGAGTTCGCCGCCGAGCTCGACCGCTGCGGTGCCACGATGGACGCGCACGCCGACCACCCCGGCGTCCGGGTCTCCCTCGAAGTCCCGGTCTCCCGCCTCCCGAAGGCGCTCGGCCTGCTCTCCGACGCCCTGCGCGCCCCCGCCTTCGCGGACAGCGAGATCGAGCGCCTCGTGCGCAACCGCCTGGACGAGATCCCGCACGAGGCCGCCAACCCGGCGCGCCGCGCCGCCAAGGAACTCTCCCGGCAGCTCTTCCCGGCCGGCACGCGCATGTCCCGGCCCCGCCAGGGGACCGAGGAGACGGTCACCGCCATCGACTCGGCGGCCGTACGCGCCTTCTACGAGAAGCACGTCCGCCCCGCGACGGCCACCCTGGTGATCGTCGGTGACCTCACGGGCACCGACCTGGACGCCGTCCTCGCGGACACCGTCGGCACCTGGACGGGCGGCACGGCCGAGCCCCGCCCGAGCCTGCCGATCACCGCCGACGACACGGGCCGCGTCGTCATCGTGGACCGCCCCGGAGCCGTCCAGACGCAGCTCCTGATCGGCCGCATCGGCCCGGACCGGCACGACCGGATCTGGCCGGCCCAGGTCCTCGGCACGTACTGCCTCGGCGGCACCCTCACCTCCCGGCTGGACCGCGTCCTGCGCGAGGAGAAGGGCTACACCTACGGAGTGCGGGCGTTCAGCCAGGTCCTGCGGTCCGCTCCGGACGGCTCGGGCGCCGCGATGCTCGCCATCAGCGGATCGGTCGACACCGCCTCCACCGGCCCCGCGCTGGACGACCTGTGGAAGGTCCTGCGCACGCTCGCCGCGGAGGGCCTGACGGACGCGGAGCGCGACGTGGCGGTGCAGAACCTCGTGGGCGTGGCCCCGCTCAAGTACGAGATGGCCGCCTCCGTCGCCGCGACGCTCGCCGACCAGGTCGAGCAGAACCTGCCGGACGACTTCCAGGCACAGCTGTACCGGCAGTTGGCCGCCACCGGCACCGTGGAGGCCACCGCGGCCGTCGTGAGCGCCTTCCCGGAGGACCACCTGGTGACCATCCTCGTCGGTGACGCCGCGCAGATCGAGGAGCCCGTCAGGGCGCTCGGCATCGGCGAGGTGAGCGTGGTCAGCGGCTGAACCAGAGGCTGCGGCCGACCAGAGGCCGCGCTCGATCCAGAGGCGGCGGCTGAGCGAGAGTCAGCGCGTTTCGAGGCCCCGGTGACCGGTTCGGTCGCCGGGGCCTCATATGTCCGAGTTTGTATGGCGGTTGCCCGTCTGCCGTGTGGCGTGCGCAACAAAAGTGTCGATCCGTTTGTCGATTGAAAGAGGGGGCGCTTAGCTTCGATCCGGCTGTCCGTCACACACCACGTCGCATCCGCGGCACCGGACAGTCATCGCCGAGTCCCCGTACGGTGCGAGCCAGGGGAGCCGGGGACCCACAGTCCCTTGGGGTGAATCGGGCACCTTGCCGTCAGGTGAGGGGCTCGTAGGAGACCTTCCTGCTCCGAACCCGTCAGCTAACCCGGTAGGCGAGAAGGAAGGAAAGGATCAGCCGCTTCATGGCGTTCACCCGTGCCACCGGGAAGCACCGTCGTCCCAGCCGCCTCACCCGCACGACCGCGAACGTCGCGGGCGTCGCCGCGCTGACCACCACCGGGGTCATCGGAGGCATGGCCGCTCCGGCGCTCGCCGCCGTCGACGAAGGGGCCGTGGAGCACACCGGCCTCACCCAGGCGATCTCCGTGGGCGGCTCGCTCGCCGAGACCATCGACGCCCAGGCCGCCGCGCAGCGCCAGGCGGCCGAGGACGCCGCCGCCGCCAAGCTGGCCGAAGCGGCCGCCAAGAAGAAGGCCGCCGAGGACAAGCGCAAGGCCGAGGCCGAGGCCAAGGTGAAGGCCAAGAAGGAGCGCGAGGCCAAGGAGCGCGCCGCCCGCGCGGCCGAGCGCAAGCGCCTGAACGCCTACGTCTCCCCGATCTCCGGCTCGTACGTCTCCACGGGCTACCAGACCGGCGGCGCCATGTGGTCCTCCGGCAGCCACACCGGCGTCGACTTCCACGCCGCTTCCGGCACCCCGGTCCACGCGGTCGGCGCGGGCACCGTCGTCGAGGCCGGCTGGGGCGGCGCGTACGGCAACAACGTCGTCATCAAGATGAACGACGGCACGTACACCCAGTACGGCCACATGTCCTCGCTCGGCGTCACCGTCGGTCAGACGGTCACCCCGGGCCAGCAGATAGGCCTCTCGGGCTCCACCGGCAACTCCAGTGGCCCGCACCTCCACTTCGAGGCCCGCACCGGCCCCGAGTACGGCTCGGACATCGACCCCGTGGCGTACCTGCGCTCGCACGGCGTCAACGTCTGACCTCTCAGCACACCGAAGACCCCGGCTCTCCCGAGCCGGGGTCTTCGCGGTTTTCCGGCCCTTCCGCGCTTGGCCAAAAGATATCCATGGATTGCGGCCCGCCGTCGGTAATTCCGGCACTCTGCAATAGAGTTGCCGAACGAGCGTCGGTCGACCGCGTTTCGCGGGGATTAAGGCGGAGGTCCGGTCATGCGTATTCCCGCGCATTCGGTGTGCACGGCCATCCGGGACGACATCGTCTCCGGTGTCCACGAAAGGGGCGGCCGGCTCACCGAGGAGCTTCTGGCCCGCCGCTACGGCGTCTCGCGCGTTCCGGTGCGCGAGGCCCTGCGCACCCTGGAGGCCGAGGGGTTCGTCGTCACGCGCCGACACGCGGGCGCCTGCGTCGCCGAGCCCACGGAGCAGGAGGCGGCCGACCTCCTGGAGCTGCGCATGCTGCTCGAACCGCTCGCGGCCGCCCGCGCGGCCCGGCGCCGCACCGACGCGCACCTCAAGGTCCTGCGCGGCCTCGTCCGGCTCGGCCAGGAGCGCGCGCGGCGGGGGCAGGGGGAGGATCTGCGGTCACTGGGCGGCTGGTTCCACGAGACGCTCGCCCAGGCCTCCGTCAGTCCCGGCCTCATCGCGCTGCTCGCCCAGCTCCGGCACAAGATCGCCTGGATGTACGTCGTGGAGCCGTCAGCGGCGCCGTTCGACGCGTGGGCGCAGCGCGCGGCGATCGTCGACGCGGTGGGCCGCGGGGACGGGGAGCGGGCCAGGGCGCTCACCTGCGACCAGATGGAGCGGACCGCGGGCGCGCACCGATTGCGCCATACAGCGAGCGCGGGCCGTGTGAGGGATCCGCAACATCCCGTCAACACGGTGAGCCTTAGGAATTAACGCGCGTGCCGTATACAAGTCACAGGGCGGCGTTATTCGAGAGAATTCATTCTGCGTGAATTTCGGAACGCGCCGGAGCGCGCGGTAACGCGCCGGATCGCACCGACTCGCGCCGGATTTCCTCTGAGTTGCCCTGGATAAAGCGAAGAGCCCACCCCGTGTTCCGGAGTGGACCCTTCAAAAGTGCTGCGCGATCGAACGCGCTGGGTGGCTCAGACCGTCTCCGGAAGCTCCTCGAGGCCCTCCGCGACCAGCTTCGCCAGACGGTCCAGGGCGGCGTCCGCACCCTCGGCGTCGGAGGCGAGGACGATCTCCTCGCCGCCCTGGGCGCCGAGGCCGAGCACCGCGAGCATCGAGCCGGCGTTGACCGGGTTGCCGTCGGCCTTGGCGATCGTCACGGGGACGCCGGCGGCCGTGGCCGCGCGGACGAAGATGGAGGCGGGTCGGGCGTGAAGGCCCTCGGCCCAGCCGACGTTGACGCGGCGCTCAGCCATGTGTTGCTGCCCTTCCAGGTGTCTCACACTTGTCTAGACCATTGTCGCATGCCGTGGCGGGTGCTCCGTCGGCCGAACGCCGGTCCTCCTCGACCGTACCCGGACCGCATGCCCCCGCGACCCGTACGCTGGCCCCATGCAGACCCCGTCGGATCAGCAGGATCGGCATCGGCAGGACCGGCACGACTACCCGTCGCACTGGGAAGCCGACGTGGTGCTGCGCGACGGGGGCACCGCGCGGATCAGGCCCATCACGGTCGAGGACGCGGACCGCCTGGTCAGCTTCTACGAACAGGTGTCCGACGAGTCGAAGTACTACCGCTTCTTCGCGCCCTACCCCCGGCTGTCCGCCAAGGACGTGCGCCGCTTCACCCACCACGACCAGGTGGACCGGGTGGGACTCGCGGCCACGGTGGGCGGCGAATTCATCGCGACGGTGCGCTACGACCGCATCGACGAGCGTGGCATGGCCGCCAGCGCGCCGGCCGACGAGGCCGAGGTCGCCTTCCTCGTGCAGGACGCCCACCAGGGCCGTGGCGTGGCCTCCACGCTCCTCGAACACATCGCGGCGGTCGCGCGGGAGCGGGGCATCCGCCGGTTCGCCGCCGAGGTGCTGCCCGCCAACACCAAGATGATCAAAGTCTTCACGGACGCCGGCTACCGGCAAAAGCGCAGCTTCGAGGACGGTGTCGTCCGCCTGGAGTTCGACCTGGAGCCGACCGACCGCTCCCTGGCCGTGCAGCGCGCCCGCGAACAGCGCGCCGAGGGACGCTCGGTGCAGCGGCTGCTGACGCCGGGCTCGGTCGCGGTGATCGGCGTGGGCCGCACCCCGGGCGGCGTCGGCCGCAGCGTGCTGCGCAACCTCCAGGAGGGCGGGTTCACCGGGCGCCTGTACGCGGTGAACAGCGCCTTCGACGAGGGTGCGGAGATCGACGGCGTCCCCGCGCACCGCTCCGTGACGGCCATCGAGGAGTCCGTGGACCTCGCGGTGATCGCCGTGCCCGCCGAGAAGGTGGCCCACGTCGTCGCCGACTGCGGCGAGCACGGCGTACGCGGCCTGGTGGTGCTCTCCGCCGGGTACGGCGAGAGCGGCCCCGAAGGGCGTGCGCGCCAGCGGGAACTGGTGCGCCAGGCGCGCTCGTACGGCATGCGCATCATCGGCCCCAACGCCTTCGGCGTGATCAACACCTCGCCCCGCACGCGGCTCAACGCTTCGCTCGCCCCCGAGCCTCCCGCGCGCGGGCGCATCGGTCTGTTCACCCAGTCCGGCGCCATCGGCATCGCGCTGCTGTCCGGGCTGCACCGGCGGGGCGCGGGCCTGTCCACGTTCGTCGGCTCCGGCAACCGCGCCGACGTGTCCGGCAATGACCTCCTCCAGTACTGGTACGAGGACCCCGACACCGACGTCGCGCTGATGTACCTGGAGACCATCGGCAACCCGCGCAAGTTCACCCGCCTCGCGCGCCGGGCCGCGACCGCGAAGCCGCTCGTCGTCGTCCAGGGCGCCCGGCACAGCGGGATCGCGCCCACCGGGCACGCGGTACAGGCCACGCGCCTCCCGCACGCCACCGTGTCCGCCCTACTGCGCCAGGCGGGCGTCATCCGTGTGGACACCGTCACCGAGATGGTCGACGCGGGGCTGCTGCTCGCCCAGCAGCCGCTGCCGGCCGGTCCCCGGGTCGGCATCCTCGGCAACTCCGAGTCGCTGGGGCTCCTCACGTACGACGCGTGCGTCGCCGACGGGCTGCGACCCCTGCCGCCGCGCGACCTCACGACCGGTGCCGCGCCGGCCGACTTCCGCACCGCGCTCGCCGAGGCGCTGTCGGACGAGGGCTGCGACGCGGTCATCGTCAACGCGATCCCCTGGGTGCGCGAGGACGGGGCGGCCGCCGACCCGGAGACGCTGGCCACGGAACTGCGCGCGGCGGCCGCGGGGTGCCCCGCGAAGCCGGTCGCCGTCGTCCACGTGGAGCTGGGCGGCCTCGCCGAAGCGCTGTCCGCCGCCACCAGCACCGGGCCCGACGCCCCGCCGAAACCGCCGGCGGACGCCACGAACGCCCCGCGACGCCCGCCCACGGCGGCAGCCGGACCGGAGGCCCCCGCGGCCACCACGCAGACCGCAGGAGCCACGACGCAGGCTCCCGCAGCCACCGCGCAGGCCCCAGGAGTCACCGCGCAGGCCCCCGCGTCCATGGTGGAGGCCACCGCCCCCGCCGCCGACCAGTACCGCATCCCGGCCTACCCCGCCGCCGAGCGAGCCGTCCGCGCCCTCGCCGAAGCCGTCAAGTACGCGCAGTGGCGCCGCGAGGCCGCCGAACCCGGCAAGGTGCACGAGTACGACGACATCGACGAGAGCGGCGCCGCCGACCGCATCGCGGCGCTGCTGGCCAAGGACGACGACCCCCGCGGCGCCACCCTCGCCCAGGCCGACGCCCACGAACTGCTCAGGCACTACGGCATCCGCGTACGGCGCGCGCTGCCCGCCCCCGACCCGGACGCGGCCGCGCACGCCGCGCGCACCCTCGGCTACCCCGTGGCCCTGAAGACCACGGCCCCGCACCTGCGCCACCGCGCAGACCTCGGCGGAGTGCGGCTCGACCTCACCGACGAGGACCAATTGCGCCGGTCCTACCAGGAGTTGACCGACGCCTTCGGCAAGCCCGCCGAGCTGCGTCCCGTGGTCCAGGGGATGGCGCCGCGCGGAGTCGACACCGTCGTACGCGCCGTCATCGACCCGGCCGCCGGGGCCGTGCTCTCCTTCGGGCTCGCGGGAGCCGCCTCCGAGCTGCTCGGCGACACCGCCCACCGCCTCATCCCGGTCACCGACCGGGAGGCGGCCTCCCTGATCAGATCCATTCGGACCGCCCCCCTCCTCTTCGGCTGGCGCGGCTCGGCCCCGGTGGACACCCCGGCCCTCGAAGAGCTGCTCCAGCGGGTCTCCCGGCTCGTCGACGACCACCCCGAGGTGGTCGGCGTCACGCTGGAGCCCGTGGTCGTCGCCCAGCGCGGCCTGTCCGTCCTCGGCGCCTCCGTCAGGCTCGCGCCGCCGCCCGCCCGCGACGATCTCGGCCCGCGTACGCTCCCCGGGTACTGAAGGGCGTACGCCCCGGGCACGAGCGCGCCATGGGGGCACCGTGCGCCCCCCGCCGGGCCGTAGGATGGACGGCATGGCAAAGACCGGTACGACGACCCAGGGGCTGCGCGCGGCGATCGAGCGCAGCGGCTACTACCCGGCCCTCGTGGCCGAGGCGGTGGAGGCCGCGATCGGCGGCGAGGCCATCGGGTCGTACCTGGTCCACCAGGAGACGACCTTCGACGCCAACGAAGTGCGCCGACACGTGACCGTCCTCGTCCTGACCGGGACGCGCTTCATCGTCAGCCACACCGACGAGCAGGCGGCGGACAGCACGTCCCCCGCGCCCTACGCGACGACCTCCACGGAGTCGGTCAAGATCGGCCGGATCTCCTCGGTCGTGCTCAGCCGCGTCGTCGCCAACCCGGAGAAGTACGTTCCGGGCACGCCGCCCCGCGAGGTCGTCCTGACCATCGGCTGGGGCGCGGTCTCCCGCATCGACCTGGAGCCCGCGGCCTGCGGCGACCCCAACTGCGAGGCGGACCACGGCTACACGGGCAGCTCGACCGCCGACGACCTGAGCCTGCGCGTCAGCGAGGCCGGCGACGGCCCCGACGCCGTGCGCCAGACCCTCGCCTTCGCCCAGGCACTGTCCGAGGCGACCGCGGACACCGCCCGCTGATGTCCCTGCCCGCCTGGGACGACGTGGAACCGATCGCCCTCGACACGGCCCCCGTGCCCGCCTACGGCTCGGGTTCGCTCGCCGACCTGCTGCCCACGCTCGTCGCCCACCAGGGCGTGCCCGGCTACGAGAACCCGGCCATCGCCGAACTCGCCCCCGCCGACCGCAACTGCGTCTTTCTGATCGACGGTCTCGGCTGGGAGCAGCTCAAGGCGCACCCGGACGAGGCGCCCTTCCTGCACTCGCTGCTCCCCAGCTCGCGCGGCGGCACCGGAGCGCCCATCACCGCGGGCTTCCCCGCCACCACGGCGACCTCGCTGGCCTCCGTCGGCACGGGCCTGCCGCCCGGCTCGCACGGCCTGCCCGGCTACACCGTGCGCAACCCCGCCACCGGCGAGCTGATGAACCAGCTCCGCTGGAACCCCTGGACCGATCCCCACGCGTGGCAGCCCTACCCGACGGTCTTCCAGCAGGCCCACGACGCGGGCGTGCACACCGCCCAGGTCTCGTCCCCGACCTTCGAGAACACCCCGCTCACCAAGATCGCCCTGAGCGGCGGCACCTTCCGGGGCAAGCTCTCCGGAGAGGACCGCATGGACCTCGCCGCCCGGCAACTGGCCGCGGGGGACCGGTCCCTGGTCTACACGTACTACGCGGAAGTGGACGGTAAGGGCCACCGCTTCGGCGTCGACTCCGATGCCTGGCGCGGCCAGCTCATGTACGTCGACCGGCTCGCCGAGCGGCTCGCCGAACGGCTGCCGCCGCGCAGCGCCCTGTACGTCACCGCCGACCACGGCATGCTCGACATCCCCTTCGACGACGCCTCCCGCATCGACTTCGACGAGGACTGGGAGCTGCGCGCCGGCGTCGCCCACCTCGGCGGCGAGGGCCGCGCCCGCCACGTCTACGCGGTGCCGGGCGCCGTGAACGACGTCGTGACGGTCTGGCGCGAGGTGCTCGGCGAGCAGTTCTGGGTCGCCTCCCGCGACGAGGCGATCGCCGCCGGATGGTTCGGTCCACACATTGATCAACGTGTGTACGAGCGTCTGGGCGACGTCATCGCCGCCGCGCGGGACGACGTCGCGATCATCGCCTCGGAACGCGAGCCCAACGAGTCCGCGCTCGTCGGCATGCACGGCTCCATGACCCCCGTGGAGCAGCTCGTCCCCCTCCTCGAAGTACGCTCGTAGACATACGCCCTTGAGGCGCCCCCGCCGGCGCGCCGACTCCGCACGCCCCCGAAAGGTCCGCAACCCCCCATGCCCGAGCTGGTGTTCTTCTCCGGAACGATGGACTGCGGAAAGAGCACGTTGGCTCTGCAGATCGAGCACAACCGCTCGGCCCGCGGACTCCAGGGGATGATCTTCACGCGGGACGACCGCGCGGGCGCGGGGAAGCTCTCCTCACGCCTCGGCCTGGTCACCGACGCCATCGAGGCAGCGGACGACTTCGACTTCTACGCCCATCTCGTCGACCACCTCTCCCAGGGCGGCCGGGCCGACTACGTGATCGCGGACGAGGCGCAGTTCCTGGCGCCCGAGCAGATCGACCAGCTCGCGCGGGTCGTCGACGACCTCGGCCTGGACGTCTTCGCCTTCGGCATCACCACCGACTTCCGCTCCAAGCTCTTCCCCGGCTCCCAGCGCCTGGTCGAGCTCTCCGACCGTGTCGAGGTGCTCCAGGTGGAGGCCCTCTGCTGGTGCGGCGCCCGCGCCACCCACAACGCGCGCACCGTGGGCGGCGTGATGGTCGTCGAGGGCGCCCAGGTCGTCATCGGCGACGTCGACCAGTCGTCGGACGTGGGGTACGAGGTGCTGTGCCGCCGTCACCACCGGCGCCGTACGACGGCGGCCACCGCACGGGCGGGCGCCCTTTCGCCGGACGTCCTGCCGGTGGACACGGCGGCGACCGCCCGCGCCTGACCTCAGGCCCCGGCGGGTGAACGCACGACGCTGAAGACCGCGCCCTCCGGGTCGGCGACCGTCGCCACCCGGCCCCGGGAGCTGTCCCGGGGTGGATCGACGGTCCGGCCGCCGAGCTCGGCCACCCGGGTCACCGCCTCGTCCACGTCGGCGACCTCGAAGTACGTCATCCAGTGCGGGCCCCGGTCGCGCGGCAGCGCGTCGCCCACACCGTGCACGGACGCGACCGGACGGCCGTCGACATGCAGGGTCAGGTAGTCCAAGTCGGCGGAGGCGGCGGCCTCTTCGGTGTAGCCGAACACGGCTCGGTAGAACGTCACGACGCTCGCGGTCTCCCGGGTCACCAGCTCGTTCCAGGCCGGTGCGCCCGGCTCCCCGACCACCGCGCTGCCCAGGTGCCGCGCCGCCTGCCAGAGCCCGAACACGGCGCCCGTGGGGTCCGAGGCGACGGCCATCCGGCCCGCCTGGCCCGCGGTGATCGGCCCCACGCCGACCGTGCCGCCGCAGTGCCGCACCGTCTCGGCGGTGGCGTCCGCGTCGTCCGTCGCCAGATAGGGCGTCCAGGCGATGGGCAGATGCCGGTCCGGCGGCAGCTGGCCGATGCCGGCGACCTCCCGGCCGTCCAGCAGCGCCCGGACATAGGGGCCGAGCTGCTGGGGTCCCGGCTTGAACTCCCAGCCGAAAAGCGCTCCGTAGAACTCCTGGGTCGCTGCCAGGCCATGCGCCATCAGGCTCACCCAGCAGGGTGTGCCGGGGGCGCTCCGACCGGCTCCCGCGCCGTCGCGCCGCCCTGCGGACGCCTGTGCCTCGGTCATCGTCACCCTCTCCTCGGCCCTCGTGGTGGCCGCTCTCTTCTGATTTCCCGAACGCGCGTACCTTCGCCGCGCGCGTGCGCGCCCCTGCCGATGCTCGCACCACCTGCCGTACCGCGCGCCCCGGCCGTGCCGCCCGGCTTCTCGCGGAGGATGCCCGTTTTGCGGTGTCTCACCCCTTGTCGCGGGAGGGCCGTGCGGTGTCCGTCCGCCGCACGAAGCGTGCGGGGTCCCATACGCCCCGTGTTCGGGCGTCGTCCGGCGGAGCAGGGTAGCCGGACCCGGCCCGTACGGCCACCCCATGCGCGAGGATGGGCCCATGAACGCCATCATCTCCGCATCCGAACTCGCGAGCGACCTGGCAGGCGAGAATCCGCCGGTCCTCCTCGACGTCCGCTGGCAGCACCAGGGCTCGCAGCCCGCCGCGTACGAAGAAGGGCACATCCCGTCCGCCGTCTTCGTCGATCTGGACGCCGACCTGGCAGGACCCGCGGGATCCGGTGGCCGCCACCCGCTCCCCGACCTGGACCACTTCGGGGCCGTGATGCGGGCGGCCGGCGTCTCCCCGGACCGGGACGTCGTGGTGTACGACGGTGGCCAGAACTGGGCGGCCGCGCGCCTGTGGTGGATGCTGCGCTGGACGGGACACACCTCCGTGCGCGTCCTCGACGGCGGCCTGGCCCTGTGGACCGGCTCCCTGGAGCGCGGCGCCGGGCAGAGCCCGCGGCCCGGATCCTTCGAGCCGGCTCCGAACAGCACGGACTTCCTCGACGCCGACTCGGCCGCCGCCCTGGCCCGCTCGGGACTCCTCCTGGACGCCCGAGCGGCCGAGCGCTACCGCGGTGAGGTCGAACCGATCGACAAGGTGGCCGGGCACATCCCCGGCGCGGTGTCGGCGCCGACCACGGAGAACGTCGCCGCGGACGGCCGCTTCAAGCCCGCCGCCGAGCTGGCCGCCCGTTTCGAGGCGCTCGGCGCCTCGCAGGCCGGGGAGGTCGGCGTCTACTGCGGCTCGGGTGTCTCGGGCGCCCACGAGGTGCTGGCCCTGGCCGTGGCCGGAATCCCCGCCGCGCTGTACGTCGGCTCGTGGTCGCAGTGGTCGGCCGACGGCGCGCGCCCGGTCGCCATGGGACCCGACCCGCAGTAGGGGGCGGGCATACGAGGGAGGGGCCCCGCATCAGATGGCGCGGGGCCCCTCCCTCGTACCCGGGCGTGCTCGGGGTGCTACTCCTGCTTCTTGCGGCGCGTACCGAAGACGATCTCGTCCCAGCTGGGCACCGCGGCGCGGCGCCCCGGGCGTACCCCGTCGGCCTCGGCCTGACGGTCCGTGGAGCCGACGAGGCGGTCGCGGTGGCTGGCCACCGAGCGCGGCATGAGCACGTCCGCGTAGGCCGAACCGGCACCGGCCGATGCCGCCGGGGCCTCCTCGGCGTCGGTCTCCTGCTCGCCCTCCTCCGAGGCGGGCGGCGCCAGTTCCGCGGTGACCACGGGGCGCTCCGGGACGACCATGTCGCCGCGGAAGCTGGGTACGGCCTCCAGGAGGCTGGTCAGCGAGTCGCGCTCCTGCTCGGCGGCGACCACGGTGCCCGCGTCCTCGCCGTCCTCCGTGGGGTCGCCGGGAGCGGGCGGGATGCTCTGCCGTTCCAGCTGGCGGTCCAGGGCGCGGTCGAGCGGGCGCTCCAGCGGGCGGTCCCGGGGGAGCCGGGCGATGCGCGGCACGAACGGGAAGCTGGGCTCGGGCGCGGCGATGTCGTCGCTCTCGCCGATCAGCGAGCGCGCCTCGTCGTCCACGGCCTGGACGAGCCGCCGGGGCGGGTCGTACGTCCAGCTCGCGGAGTGCGGTTCGGTCGCCACGCGGTAGACGAGCAGGACCTCCCAGGTGCCGTCGTCGCGGCGCCAGGAGTCCCACTGGACGGAGTCCTTGTCGGCGCCGCGCAGCAACAGCCGTTCCTGGACGGCGTCGCCGAGCTGGGGGCCGGTGTTCTCGCCGGGGCGGCGGACAGCAGTCTTCCTGGCGCGCTCCGCCATGAAGGCGCGCTCGGCGAGCACGGGGCCCTCGAAGCGCCGCACGCGATCGACGGGGATGCCGGCGAACTGGGCCACTTCTTCCGCGGTCGCACCGGCACGTATCCGTGCCTGGATGTCGCGGGGGCGGAGGTGGCTCTCCACCTCGATCTCGATCTGGCCGAGTCGGGGCCGGTCGCCGCGGACGGCCGCACGCAGCCGTTCATCGATCGGAAGCGTGTACTCCGTGCTGTCCGCAGCTTTCAGCACCAGCCGTGTGCCGTCGTTGCTGACGGCCACGACACGCAGTTCGGGCATGGGGACCTCCCGGGTGGTGCCTGCCGACGTCACGTGCGTCGCTGCTTCCGCTAGTCGAGTGTGGCCTGCCCGGGTGCAGCCTGCCACAACCTTGCCGAGTTGCCCGGCGTGTCGGGCAGGGGCCCTGGATCGCCGTTGTGACACGGTCGCCTGTTCGCAACTCTAAGTGACGACGTTCGTCACCCTGTGCAGCGAGCCCCCCACCCGGCGGCCCTGGAAGGCCCCGGGCACCCTGGCGGGAGACCGGACCCAGGGCTCGCAACAGTACTCCATTCGGGCCATGCGGGTGGACCGCCGCGCCGCCGAACTTCTCCCCGAGGAAGGGAGTTGGTGGCCATTTCCGGCCCGGTGACCGGCGCATGGGTGGCGCACTTCACGGAAACAGCAGAAACGGAACTAATCGCTTCGGCCATACGTCCCCCTCTCGTGTGGTGAGCCGAAAAGGTGAGAAAGGCAGGCAAGGGTCGAAGATGCGAGTAAAGCCGGATTCCGGCCAGGAGTCGAAGGACCAGGAGGAGCCGGAGGAGAAGCGGCGCCTCGATCTCAGCGTGCCGCAGGTGGCGGGGAGCGCCATCGCCGCGGTCGTGGCGGCGAAGCTCGCCTCGAACCTCGGCGTCTACGGGACGATCCTCGGCGCCGGTGTCGTGAGCGGCATAGCGACCTGTGGTGGCACGATCTTCCAGCACTTCTTCAAGCGTACGGGTGAACAGATACGCGTGGTGGCGGTTCAGGCCAAGCCCAAGGCGCAACAGGTGCCCGTACCCAGGGGGCACCAGGTGCCCGCGACCACATCGCCGGCGGTGCCCGAGACGTTCAGAACCGCCTCTTATCCGGGAGCCGTGTCCGCCACCGGGCCCGTGACCACCACTTGGGGCAGGCCGCAGGACACCGGCGCCGCTCCCCGCACCGGGCCGGCCGCGACGACGGCGCTGCCCGGCGCGGCGGACGCCGATCCCACGACCGTCATGCCCGGCGCGGCGGACGCGGACCCGACCGCCTTCGTGTCCGGAGCCGCGGACGCGGACCCGACGACCGTCCTGCCGTCGGTGGCCTGCGACCTCGACGCCGACAGGACACAACTGCTCGGCCCGGCCGACGCCACGCAGTTGCTGCCGGGCGAGGACGCCACCGGGCTCGTCCCCCGCGAGGACGCCACGCGCGTGCTCCACGTCGGTGCCCCGGCGTCGCCCCCGGGTGTGCCGATCGAACCGCCGCTCCCGTCGGACGAGTTCACCGAGGGCACCACGCACCGCGCGCAGATCCGCAGCTGGAAGCGGCCGTTGATCGCGGGGGCCGTCGTGTTCGGGGTCGCCATGGCGGGGATCACCACGTACGAGCTGGTCTCCGGCGAGGACTTCAGCGGCGGCACGGGCACCACGATCAGCAACCTCACGGGGAACGACTCCTCCCGGAAGGAGCAGCCGTCCACGCCCCCCACCGGTCCGTCAAGCGTGCCCTCGGACAACGGCACTTCGGGGACGGGCGACCCCGATTCCCCCGAGGGCGACGGCGGCGCGACGCAGGATCCGGGCGGGGCCGGCGGCCGGACGCCCGGTCAGGGCGAGGGCACCGGCCCGGCGGCCGACCCCGACAAGAGCACCGGCACGGATACGGACAAGGACGACGGCACCGACTCCGGAGACGACGGTTCCAAGACGGACCCGACGCCGACGCCGCCCCCGGCCCCCACGCCGTCGAGCGGCACCGGGACCGGCAGCGGCACGGGCGCCGGTGGCGACGCGCAGCAGGGCGAGACCACCAGCCCGTAGAGGTCAGTCGCCGAGGACCCGCCGCAGATAGGCGTTGCCGAACAGACGGTCCGGGTCGAGGCGGTCGCGCAGGGCGGTGAACTCGCCGAAGCGGGGGTAGGCCTCGGCGAAGTACTCCGCGTCACGCGTGTGCAGCTTGCCCCAGTGCGGCCGCCCCTCGTGCGCGGTGAAGATCCGCTCCGCCGCCGCGAAGTACGCCTGATACGGCGTGCCCTTGTACATGTGGACGGCGATGTACGCGCTCTCCCGGCCCGAGGCCGTGGAGAGCGCGATGTCGTCCGCGGGCGCCGTGCGGACCTCCACGGGGAAGCTGATCCGCAGCCGCGAGCGGTCCACCATGGCCTTCAGCTCACGCAGGGTCTCCACGAGGGCCTCGCGCGGAACGGCGTACTCCATCTCCATGAAGCGCACCCGGCGCGGGCTGGTGAAGACCTTGTAGGGAATGTCCGTGTACGTACGGGCGGACAGGGCCTTGCTGGAGACCTTGGCGATGCCGGGGATGGTCGCGGGGAAGGCTCGGCCGAGGGAGTTGACCACCTGGAAGAGGCCGTTGGAGAGCAACTCGTCCTCCACGAAGGCGCTGACCCGGCCGGGCGGGGCCACGGGGCCCGGACTGCGGTTGTTCCGCTTGGTGTTGCAGTTGCCGGTGTGCGGGAACCAGTAGAACTCGAAGTGCTCGTTCTCCGTGACGAGCGCGTCGAAGTCGCTCGTGACCTCGTCGAAGGTCATCGGCTCCTCGCGGGCCGTCAGGAAGAAGACCGGCTCGACGGCGAAGGTAATCGCGGTGATGACACCGAGCGCGCCCAGCCCGATGCGGGCGGCGGCGAAGACCTCGGGGTTCTCCTCGGCGGAGCAGGTCAGCACCGTGCCGTCCGCGGTGACCAGTTCGAGCCCCTTGATCTGCGCGGCGATCGAGGCCGAGTCACGGCCCGTGCCGTGCGTGCCGGTGCTGACGGCTCCGGAGACGGTCTGCTCCATGATGTCGCCCATGTTGGTGAGCGACAGCCCCTCGCGGGCGAGCGCCGTGTTCAGGCGCTTCAGGGGGGTGCCGGCCTCCACGGTCACGGTGCCCGCCGCCCGGTCGACGGCGCGGATGCCGGTGAGGAGACCGGGGCGTATGAGCAGGCCGTCGGTCGCGGCGGCCGCCGTGAAGGAGTGCCCCGTGCCGACCGGCTTCGCCGTCAGGCCGTCGGCCCTGGCCGCGCGCAGGGCCTCGGCGAGTTCGTCCACCGTGGCGGGCGTGACCTCCCTGGCCGGCCGCGTGGTGACGTTGCCCGCCCAGTTACGCCACGTCGCTGTGCTCTTCCCGCTGCCCGTGCCCGTTGCCGTGCCCATGGGTCCCTCCCCGTTGCGGAACCGGCCGCTTCAGCCGGCGGTAGCCCAGGAACCCGACCACGGCCGCGGCGGCTCCGGAGATGCCCGGAACCGTGTACCCGGCGTCCGGACCCGCGGCGTCGATCACCCAGCCGGCCGCGGACGAGCCGAGCGCGACACCGACCGCGAGCCCGGTGCTCACCCAGGTCATGCCCTCGGTCAGTTTCGCGCGTGGTACGTGCTGCTCGACGAGGCCCATCGTCACGATCATCGTCGGCGCGATGGACAGGCCCGCGAGGAACAGCGCCACGGCCAGAAACAGCAGGTTCCCGACCAGTTGAAGCGGGATCATACTCACGGCCATCGCACAGACACCCAGCAGCCACCTGCGGGCCGGCGCCCCCTTGAAGTGCAGCAGTCCGAAGACCGCTCCGGCGAGGCAGGAGCCGAGCGCGTAGAGCGCGAGCACCAGGCTCGCCGCGGACTTGTGACCGTGGTCCTCGGCGTACGCCACGGTGACCACGTCGATCGACCCGAAGATCGCGCCGGTCGCGACGAAGGTCGCGACGAGGACCTGGAGCCCGATCGAGCGCAGCGCCGAGCCCTTGGTGTGGTGCTCGCGCGGATGCGGCACCGGCTCGGTGGCCTGCTGGGCCGTCAGCCAGAAGACGCCCACGGCGAGAAAGGTACCGGCGAGCAGCGGTCCCGCCTCGGGGAACCACACCGTGGAGAGGCCGATCGAGATGATCGGCCCGAAGATGAAGCACGCCTCGTCCACCACGGACTCGAAGGAGTACGCGGTGTGCAGCTGCGGGGTGTCGCGGTAGAGCACGGCCCAGCGGGCCCTGATCATCGAACCCACGCTCGGCACACAGCCGACCAGGGCGGCGAAGACGAACAGCGTCCAGTCGGGCGCCTCGAACTTCGCGCAGAGCAGCAGCCCCGTCACCGCGGCCAGCGAGACCAGGGTCGCGGGCCTGAGCACCCGGCGCTGGCCGTGCCGGTCCACGAGCCGCGATATCTGCGGCCCGATCGCGGCCGCGGACAGCGCGACGGTCGCCGACAGCGCGCCCGCCAGGCCGTACCGCCCGGTCAGCTGGGACACCATCGTCACGATGCCGATGCCCATCATGGATATGGGCATGCGGCCGAGGAACCCGGCGGCGGAGAACGCCTTGGTGCCGGGGGCGGCGAAGATGGCGCGGTAGGGGCTGGGCACGTGGACTCCGCTGGAGCGCCGGCGCCGCGCGCCGGGAGGGACGCGGGCTCCGGTAAGGCGTGAAGGTGGCTGATACAGCTTACGGCTCCCCGGGTGCCGGACGCACCGTGATTCGCGTGTCGGACGCAGCGTGCTCCCCGTGTCGGACACACCGGGGTTTTCCGGCTGTCGGTGGCGGGTGGCAGGATCGGTCGCATGTCCGATGCGCCTGATCCCACTCCCTACGACGCCCTGCTGCTGCTCTCGTTCGGCGGCCCCGAGGGCCCCGACGACGTGGTCCCGTTCCTGGAGAACGTGACGCGGGGCCGCGGCATCCCCAAGGAGCGGCTCAAGGAGGTGGGGCAGCACTACTTCCTGTTCGGCGGGGTGAGCCCGATCAACGACCAGAACCGCGCCCTGCTGGACGCCCTGCGCAAGGACTTCGCGGAGCACGGCCTCGACCTGCCGATCCACTGGGGCAACCGCAACTGGGCGCCGTACCTCACCGACACCCTGCGCGAGATGGTCACCGCCGGCCACCGCCGCGTCCTGGTCCTCGCCACCAGCGCGTACGCCTCGTACTCGGGCTGCCGCCAGTACCGCGAGAACCTCGCGGACGCCCTCGCCGCGCTGGAGGCCGAGGGACTGGAGCCGCCGAAGGTCGACAAGCTCCGGCACTACTTCAACCACCCGGGTTTCGTGCGCCCGATGATCGACGGCGTCCTGAAGTCCCTCGCCGAGCTGCCCGACGAGGTCAGGGACGGCGCCCACCTGGCCTTCACCACGCACTCGATCCCGAACGCCGCGGCCGACACCTCCGGCCCGGTCGAGGCGCACGGGGACGGCGGCGCCTATGTCGCGGAGCACCTGGACGTCGCCCGGCTCGTCGCCGACGCGGTGCGCGAGGAGACCGGCGTCGAGCACCCCTGGCAGCTCGTCTACCAGTCGCGCAGCGGCGCCCCGCACATCCCGTGGCTGGAGCCCGACATCTGCGACCACCTGGCGGAGCGGCACGCGGCCGGGGTCCCCGCGGTCGTCATGGTCCCGATCGGCTTCGTCTCCGACCACATGGAGGTCCTGTACGACCTCGACACCGAGGCGAAGGCCAAGGCCGCGGAGCTGGGTCTGCCGGTCCGCCGCTCGGCGACGGTCGGCGCGGACCCGCGGTTCGCCGCCGCGATCAGGGAGCTGGTCCTGGAGCGCGCGGCGCGCGAGAGCGGCGCGGCCGTCACGCCGTGCGCCCTGGGAGCGCTGGGCGCGAGCCACGACGTGTGCCCGGTCGGCTGCTGCCCCGCCCGCGCCCCGAAGCCCGCGGCCGCCGGCGCCGACAGCCCGTACGCGTGATCCCGTACGCCTGAATCCGTACGCCTGAATCCGTACGCGTGAATCCGTACGCATGACCCCGAGATCGCGGAGCACAAGGAGCACCATGACGGACCCGCTGAAGGCGCTCAAGGCCGAACTCCTCGACGTCGCCCTGGAGGCCGCGCACCGAGCCGGGGTCTTCCTGCGCGACGGCCGCCCGGACGACCTGGGCGTGGCGGCGACCAAGTCGAGCGCCGTGGACGTCGTCACCGAGATGGACATCGCCTCCGAGAAGCTGATCACCGACTTCCTCGCCGAGCGCCGGCCGGCCGACGGTGTGCTGGGCGAGGAGGGCGCGAGCCTGGCGGGCACCAGCGGCGTGCAGTGGGTCGTCGACCCGATCGACGGCACCGTGAACTACCTGTACGGACGCCCCGACTGGTCCGTGTCCATCGCCGCCCGCAAGGACGGCGAGACCCTCGTCGGGGTCGTGCACGCGCCGATGCGCGGGGAGACCTACCGCGCGGTCCTCGCTCAGGGCGCCTTCGTCGGTGACCGGCCCGCGTTCGTCCGCCCGGCGCCGCCGTTCGAACAGGCCCTGGTGGGCACCGGCTTCGGATACCTCGCCGAGCGCCGGGAGCGGCAGGCCGAGGTCGCCCGCCGGCTCGTCCCGAAGGTGCGGGACATCCGGCGCGGCGGGTCGGCGGCGATCGACCTGTGCGACGTCGCGACGGGCAGGCTGGACGCGTACTACGAGCGCGGACTGCACCCCTGGGACTTCGCGGCCGGTGACCTCATCGCCCGGGAGGCGGGCGCGCTGACCGGTGGCCGCCCCGGAGAGCCCCTCTCGGGCGAGCTGGCCATCGCGGCCCCGCCCGGCCTCTTCGAGGCCCTCCAGGGCCTCCTGGAGGACCTCGGCGCCTGGCACGACTGACCGCGCCCACGACCGCCGGCACGGGGCCGCCGGCGCAGGGCCGACAACAGCACAGGGCCCCGGCATCGCGTCCAGATGCCAGGGCCCTGTGCTGTGTGCTCGGCGTGCGTATGTGCGGCGTGCGTATGTGCTCAGCCGTACGTGTGCGCTCAGGCGTGCACGGCGCCTACTTCGACTCCGTGCTCGGCCGCCAGACGGTGGAGGTCCTCAAGCTCCGCCTGCTCGACCTCGGCCAGGAAGTCGTCTCCCGTCTCACGGGCCATCGTGAGGTCGGACTCCGTGGCCTTTATGCGCTGCAGGAGACCTGCGGTGAATGCGTCCATGGTTGCGCCCCCTCGGCTGGGTCGTGGGTCGATGGCACGGGGGTGTGCCCTCAAGAAGGGGCGATCACGTCTCAAGCCGCCCTGGAGAAAGCGGGTTGGTGGTACGCCACATACAAAGCGTGATCGCGGGTGTAAAGCCGTCCTCCCCCCGCTCCCTTCCGCAGAAACCTCGGAGGACGGAGAAAATCCCGCGTTCCCGGGGCCGACGACCGCCTTACAGCCGGTTTATGGCCGAAAGGGGCAGGATGGAGCCCTACCCCGAGACAAACCTGCCCGCAGGGGCACAGCGGAAGGACAGCGACGTGCGCGTACTCGTCGTCGAGGACGAGCAGCTGCTCGCCGATGCGGTGGCCACCGGACTGCGCCGGGAGGCCATGGCCGTCGACGTCGTGTACGACGGGGCGGCCGCCCTGGAGCGCATCGGCGTCAACGACTACGACGTGGTGGTGCTCGACCGGGACCTCCCGCTCGTGCACGGCGACGACGTCTGCCGCAAGATCGTCGAGCTCGGCATGCCGACCCGCGTCCTGATGCTCACCGCGTCGGGCGACGTGAGCGACCGCGTCGAAGGACTGGAGATCGGCGCCGACGACTACCTCCCCAAGCCCTTCGCGTTCAGCGAGCTGACCGCACGCGTGCGTGCCCTCGGCCGGCGCACGAGTGTGCCCCTGCCGCCGGTCCTGGAGCGCGCAGGGATCAAGCTCGACCCCAACCGCCGCGAGGTCTTCCGGGACGGCAGGGAGATCCAGCTCGCCCCCAAGGAGTTCGCCGTCCTCGAAGTGCTGCTGCGCAGCGAGGGCGCGGTCGTCTCCGCGGAGCAGCTCCTGGAGAAGGCCTGGGACGAGAACACCGACCCGTTCACGAACGTGGTCCGGGTGACCGTCATGACGCTGCGCCGCAAGCTCGGCGAGCCGCCCGTCATCGTGACGGTGCCGGGCTCCGGCTACCGGATCTGACCCCGGTGGCCGCGACCCCGGCGCAACCAGCCGCGCCCCCCAAACCGACATGGGACCCGAGGAAGGTCGAAGCGCCTTTCCCGTGGCTGCGTCCCACCATCCGCATACGGCTCACGCTGCTGTACGGCGGCATGTTCCTGATCGCGGGCATCCTGCTGCTCTCGATCATCTATCTGCTCGCCGCCCAGGCGTTGAACGTGGGCAGCGACCTGCCGTTCCGGGTCACGGGCAGTTCCTCGGTGAGCAGCGAGAGCTGCGCGAACTTCCGGCTGCTGCCCGCGCACCCCACGGAGACCCAGCTCAACTCCGCGCTGAACGAGTGCGTCAACCAGATGCGCCGGAACGCCCTGGACAATCTCCTGAGCCGCTCACTTCTGGCCCTGCTCGGGCTCGCGGTGATCGCGTTCGCCTTCGGGTACGCGATGGCGGGCCGTGTCCTGTCGCCGCTCGGCCGCATCACCCGCACCGCCCGCAGGGTGGCCGGCACGGACCTGACCCGGCGCATCGAGCTGGACGGCCCGGACGACGAGCTGAAGGAGCTGTCCGACACCTTCGACGAGATGCTGGACCGCCTGGAGCGGGCCTTCACCGCCCAGCAGCGGTTCGTCGGCAACGCCTCGCACGAGCTGCGCACGCCGCTGGCGATCAACCGCACGCTCCTGGAGGTGCATCTCTCCGACCCTCAGGCGCCGCCCGAGCTCCACCAGCTCGGCAAGACGCTCCTGGCCACCAACGAGCGCAGCGAGCAGCTCGTGGAGGGCCTGCTGCTGCTCGCCCGCAGCGACAACCAGATCGTCGAGCGCAAGCCCGTCGACCTGGCCGAGGTCGCCGACCACGCCGTCGACCAGGTGCGCTCCGAAGCCGAGGCGAAGGGCGTGCGGATCCGCGGGCAGCGGGCCCCGGCCGTCGTGCAGGGCAACGGCGTGCTCCTGGAGCGCATCGCCCTGAACCTCGTCCAGAACGCCGTCCGGTACAACGTGGCGGACGAGGGCTGGGTCGAGGTCGTCACGGAGGCACAGCACGGCCAGGCGGTCCTGGTGGTGTCCAACACGGGGCCGGTGGTTCCCGCGTACGAGATCGACAATCTCTTCGAGCCGTTCCGCAGGTTGCGGACCGAGCGAACGGGCAGTGACAAGGGCGTCGGGCTCGGCCTGTCGATCGCCCGGTCGGTGGCGCGGGCCCACGGGGGCCGTATCATCGCGGAGCCGCGTGAGGGGGGTGGGCTCGTGATGCGTGTCACGCTCCCCATCTGAGGCGCTGCCGTGAACGTGTCGGCGTGTTCGCTCTGCGCGGAATTCTCGGGGCTCGATCCCAAGGAGTTCGTGTGTGATCGATCACAAAGGCGATTTATCGGCTCTCTACTCTCCGTGATCGCGAAAGTCGTCGGAAAGCCGGGAAAATCCGGGTTTTCGGGGGTCTTGATCACGGGAAGTACACGGGGTGGCGCCCGTGAGTGCGACATTCGGACCGTGTACGGTCCCGATCGCCATCCAAGCCGATCACCTCTTCAGGGGTGCGGTTGGGTGTCGATTGAGTAACAGACCTTGATGTGAGGCAAAATCTCCGCCTCGGGCCGGGCACAAGCCCGGCCTCTCACGCGTTACGTGCGCTGGAGACACCGCAGACACCCAGAGGGGGAGAGCGACATGGCAACGGACTACGACACCCCACGCAAGACCGATGACGACCTCAACGAGGACAGCATCGAGGAACTGAAGGCCCGGAGGAACGACAAGTCGACTTCGACTGTCGACGTCGACGAGTTCGAGGCCGCCGAGGGCCTTGAGCTGCCCGGCGCGGACCTGTCCAACGAGGAGCTCGCCGTCCGGGTGCTCCCGAAGCAGCAGGACGAGTTCACCTGCATGAGTTGCTTCCTGGTGCACCACCGCAGCCAGCTGGCCAAGGAGAAGAACGGCCAGCCGATCTGCCGCGACTGCGACTGAGGCGGGGTCGGCCATGACTGGCTCGACCCCGTTCAGGAAGCGCCGTCTCCGCAACCGCGGAGCGGACGAAGCCGGCGCCCTCGGCGACGGCGTGCGTGACGACGAGCGGGGCTCTTCCGCCAGCGGATCAGCCTCGCTCGAACCGGCGAACGCCCTTGAGGTGGCGCCGGACGAGACGGCGGCCGGCAAGGCCTCCGGGACCACTCGGACACCCGGGTCCCGGAGCCGCGTTGCCGCCGTCACGGACGGAATGAAGGAAGGCGTGCGCAAGGGCGGGCGCGCCGGCCGGGCCGGCATCGGCTATCTCGCCGACCGGCTCATCGAGAACGCCCCGCGGATCCCGGTCCGCGATCTGGCGACCCTCCGCAAGCAGTTCCCGGGCCTTGGCCCCGAGCAGCTCGCGGACAAGCTCGTCTCCGGTGCGGCCAACGCCTCGTCCACGGTGGGCGCGGGAGTGGGCGCGGCGGCGATGATGCCCGTGCCGCCCGCGATGCCGGCGGAACTGGCGGCGGAGATCACCGGCGTCGCCGCGGTCGAACTGAAGATGATCGCCGAACTGCACGAGGTCTACGGCCGACGGCCCGAAGGCAACCTCAAGCAGCGCAGCACGGCCTATCTGACCTCCTGGACGCAGGAGCGCGGCGTGGACGTGGGCAAGCCCTCGACCCTGAACGCGGCGCTGGGCGGCCAGGTCAAGCGGGAACTGCGCCAGCAGATCATGAAGCGCATGGTCCGCAACCTCCCGAACCTCATGCCCTTCATGGTGGGCGCGGCGGTCGGGGCGGTGATGAACCGCCGGGACACCAAGAAGCTCGCCGAGAAGATCCGGGCCGACCTGCGCAAGCAGCAGGTGCCGTGGGACGCGCTGCCGGAGCTGGCGCCCCTGGAGACGCCGGACGATCCTCTGCGGGTGGCCGGCGGCCCCAAGGAGCTGGGGAGCTGACCGGCCGGCCGCCCGGCCGGTCTACGGGGTGTTCTGGCGCACCGCGTCCAGCGCCTTCGCCAAGGCCTCCGGGTGCCGCGTCGAGACGTACGCGTACGGCGTCGGATCGGCCGGGTCCGTGATCGGCACACGCAGGGCCGTCGGGATGTACGCGCGCAGCAGCATGAAGGCGCGCGGGTCGGCCTTGTAGGAGCGCCAGGCGCGGGTCTCCTCGCCCCTGAGGACCTCCGCCTCGCCCAGGGCGGAGACCGGGATCCTCGCGTCGCCCGCGACCAGCGAGCCGGCGACCACGCGGATCCGCACCGAGCCGTACGCGCTGGTGACGACGGCCGCCACCGCCGTGCCGCCGACCAGGCCGCCGAGGAGCGGCAGCGTGCCGAACGGCAGCATGATCAGGCCCATCGCCACACCCACCAGGACCGAGGCGAACCACCACGAACGGGGCGCGGTGAGGCGTTCTTCGTAAGGCTGCATGGAACCAAGCTTGGCACGGGGAGCTGCGAGCGCCGACGCGGAGGTAAGGTCTGCGCCTGTGAGTGGTACATCTGCGGCTCTGAAGCCCCCGGCCGACGCCATAGCGCCCGTCCGGCACCCTGACGCGCCCGCCCCCGGCGAGCTGATCGGCGCGCACTACGAACACTGTTTCGGCTGCGGCGACGGGCAGGCACATGGGCTGCACCTCGCGGCGCGGGCCGGAGACGGTGTGACCGTCACCGCCGAGTTCACCGTGCGCGAGGCGCACCAGGGTGCCCCGGGCCTCGCCCACGGCGGCATCCTCGCCACTGCGCTCGACGAGACGCTCGGCTCGCTGAACTGGCTGCTGCGGGTGATCGCGGTGACCGGCCGCCTGGAGACCGACTTCGTGCGGCCCGTGCCGCTGGGCACCGTGCTGTTCCTGGAGGCCGAGGTCACGGCGGTCGCCGGACGGAAGATCTACTCGAGTGCCACCGGCCGGATCGGCGGCCCCGAGGGGCCCGTGGCGGTCCGCGCCGACGCCCTCTTCATCGAGGTGAAGGTCGACCACTTCATCGACAACGGCCGCCCGCGGGAGATCCGGGCGGCCATGAACGACCCGGACCAGATCCGGCGCGCCCGCGCCTTCGAGGTGAACCCGTGACGTCCCCTACCCCTTCCGGCGAACTGAACGTGCTGATCAGGCGCGTCGACCCCGAAGTGCCCCTGCCGTCGTACGCGCGGCCCGGCGACGCCGGCGCCGATCTGCGGACGACGGAATCCTGCGAACTGGCGCCCGGCGAGCGGGTCGTGCTGCCCACCGGGGTGTCCATCGCGCTCCCGGAGGGGTACGCGGCCTTCGTGCACCCCCGTTCGGGGCTGGCCGCCCGCTGCGGTGTCGCTCTGGTGAATGCCCCGGGGACGGTGGATGCCGGGTACCGTGGAGAGATCAAGGTGATCGTGGTGAATCTCGATCCGCGCGAGAGCGTGCGGTTCGAGCGCTTCGACCGGATTGCCCAACTGGTCGTCCAGCAGATCGAGAAGGTGCGCTTCCAGGAGGTGGCGGAGCTTCCCGCGTCGGCGCGGGCCGAGGGGGGCTTCGGGTCCACCGGTGGCCATGCCGCCGTGGGCGTCGGCCCGGGCGAGAGCGCGGGCGAACCGGCGGGCACCGGCGGACAAACGGGTGGGAATCGATACGCATCGGTCGTATCTGACCGGGAAGGACAGTGACGTGTTCGGACGTCGCAAGAAGGACAGTGCCGCCGAGGACGCGGCAGGCGCGGACGAGCAGGTCGTCGACGGCGTGGACAGCAACGACCGGCCCGACGTCGCGCGCTCGCGCGTGAGGCTCGAGCCGGAGCCCCGTCCCGACGGTCCCTGGGACATCTCGGAGGTCCGCGAGCCCGGCGAGGGCCGGGTCGACCTCGGCGGACTCTTCGTGCCGGGGGTCGAGGGCATGGAGCTGCGGGTGGAGGTCGCGGGGGACGCCATCGTCGCCGCCACCGTCGTGCTCCAGGACAGTGCCATCCAGCTCCAGGGCTTCGCCGCCCCGAAGAAGGAGGGCATCTGGGGCGAGGTCCGCGAGGAGATCGCGGGCGGCATCACGCAGCAGGGCGGTGTCATCGACGAGGTCGAGGGCCCCCTCGGCTGGGAGCTGCGCGCCCAGGTCCCCGTGCAGCTGCCGGACGGCACGGGTGGCGTGCAGGTCGTGCGCTTCGTCGGCGTCGACGGGCCGCGCTGGTTCCTGCGCGGTGTGATCTCCGGGCAGGGCGCGGTGCAGCCGCAGGCCGCCGGTCTCCTGGAGCAGATCTTCCGGGACACCGTCGTGGTCCGGGGCGAGGGCCCGATGGCGCCGCGCGATCCGATCGTCCTGAAGCTGCCGGACGACGCGCAGATGGTCGCCGAGAGCAGCGTCCAGCAGGACCAGCAGGAAGGTTCGCGCTTCTCGGGCGGCATGGGCCAGCTCCAGCGCGGCCCCGAGATCACCGAGGTGCGCTGACGCCGTCGGCGTCCTGACCGCCTGACGGCATCACAACTGCCGTGTGGCCCGCAGTGGTTCCGGTTCGTCCGGACCGCCGCGGGCCACTTTGGCATGCGCCCATGCGGTTCCGCCGCCGCGTCTTGACGGCAGGCAGGTCCGTACCTATGGTCACGGGCCAACGCGCGCGTTCAGAAAGGCACGTGAAGTTCACATACAAGAACGCACGAGACCGTACGAGCCAAGACGAACGGATGGTCCCCATGCCGGATGCCTCCTCTCCCGTACGCCGCCACCGCCGCCGCGGAACCCGTCTCTCCCTCGGTGGGACCGTCGCCACGGCCACCGCCCTGGTCATCGCGCTCCTGCCCTGGTCCGGAACCGGGAAGGCCGAAGCTGCCCCCACGACCTTCGTCCACCCCGGAGTCACCGTCTCGCGGGGCCAGTTGGACTTCACCCGCGAGAAAGTCGCCGCGGGCGCCGAGCCCTGGAAGTCCGCCTACGACCAGATGATGGGCAGCCGCTACGCCTCCCTCTCCCGTACCCCCAAGCCCCGGGCGGTGGTCGAGTGCGGCAGCCACTCCGAGCCGAACCACGGCTGCACCGACGAGCGCGAGGACGCGATCGCCGCGTACACCACCGCCCTCGCCTGGTACCTCACGCGTGACGAGCGCTACGCGAAGAAGTCCATCGAGCTGATGGACGCCTGGTCGGCCACCATCGAGGACCACACCAACAGCAACGCCCCTCTCCAGACCGGCTGGGCCGGCTCCAGCTGGCCGCGCGCCGCCGAGATCATCAAGTACACCTACCCCGGGAACTGGGCGAACTCCGGGCGCTTCGCGACGATGCTGCGCACCGTCTACCTGCCCGAGGTCATCAACGGATCGAACTCGAACGGCAATTGGGAGCTTTCGATGATGGAGGCCGCCATCGGCATCTCCGTCTTCCTGGAGGACAAGGCCTCCTACGACAAGGCGATGGCCACCTTCCGCACGCGCACGGCCGCCTACGTCTACCTCGCCTCCGACGGGCCGCTGCCCCGGACCGTGCCCCGGCAGAACCTCGACACCCGGGAGAAGATCGTCAAGTACTGGCAGGGGCAGGGGACGTTCACCACGGGCCTCAGCCAGGAGACGTGCCGCGACTTCACGCACACCGGATACGGCCTCTCCGCGATCTCGCACGTCGCCGAGACCAGCCGCATCCAGGGCCAGGACCTCTACCCGACGGACGTCGGGGAGCGGCTGCGCCAGGGCCTCGGCTTCCACGCCAGGTACGAACTGGGCGAGGCGCCCCCCGCCGCCCTCTGCGGGGGCACGGTCCACCGGGGCCTCGGACCCGTCACCGAGGTCGGCCACAACGCCCTCGCCGGACGCCTCGGCCACCCCATGACCCAGACCCGCAACCTCACCGAGCGAAACCGCCCCGCCGGCTCCAACAACCTCTTCGTCGCCTGGGAGACCCTGACGCACGCGGACAATCCGCGCTGATCCCGGCCGCGCCGGGCCATCGGCCCGCATCAGGGTTCTGTCAAGGACGCGGACCGCGCACCCCCTTGTCCGTAATGCCGTAATGGTGCGCCGTAAGGTCGATGCTGCGTACACAGTTGTTTCGGGAAGACAATGGGGCCATGGCACGCGGCAAGCTTCGGATCTACCTGGGCGCGGCACCGGGCGTCGGCAAGACGTACGCGATGCTCTCCGAGGCCCACCGGCGCGTCGAGCGCGGCACCGACTGCGTGGTCGGCTTCGTGGAGCACCACGACCGGCCACGCACCGAGGTGATGCTGCACGGCCTCGAACAGGTGCCCCGCAACAACTTGGAGTACCGCGGCACGGCCTTCACCGAGATGGACGTCGACGCGGTCCTGGAGCGCGCCCCCGCCGTCGCCCTGGTCGACGAACTCGCCCACACCAACGTCCCCGGCTCCCGCAACGCCAAGCGCTGGCAGGACGTCGAGGAACTCCTCGCGGCGGGCGTCGACGTCGTCTCCACGGTCAACATCCAGCACCTGGAGTCCCTCGGCGACGTCGTGGAGTCGATCACCGGCGTACGCCAGCGCGAGACCGTGCCGGACGAAGTGGTGCGCCGCGCCGACCAGATCGAGCTGGTCGACATGTCGCCCCAGGCGCTGCGCCGCCGCATGGCGCACGGCAACATCTACCAGCCCGACCGCATCGACGCCTCCCTCTCCAACTACTTCCGCCCCGGCAACCTCACCGCCCTGCGCGAACTGGCGCTCCTGTGGGTCGCCGACCGCGTCGACGAGTACCTCCAGCAGTACCGCGGCGAGCACAACATCCGCTCCACCTGGCAGGCCCGCGAGCGCATCGTCGTCGGACTCACCGGCGGCCCCGAGGGCGGCACGCTGATCCGGCGCGCCTCCCGGATGGCGGCCAAGGGCTCCGGCAGCGAGATCCTCGCCGTCTACATCGCCCGCAGCGACGGCCTCACCGCCGCCTCGCCCAAGGAGCTCGCCGTCCAGCGCACCCTGGTCGAGGACCTCGGCGGCAGCTTCCACCACGTCATCGGCGACGACATACCGGCCGCCCTGCTCGACTTCGCGCGCGGTGTCAACGCCACCCAGATCGTCCTCGGCTCCTCGCGCCGCAAGACCTGGCAGTACATCTTCGGGCCCGGCGTCGGCGCCACCGTCGCCCGCGACTCCGGGCCCGACCTGGACGTCCACATCGTCACGCACGGCGAGGTCGCCAAGGGGCGCGGCCTGCCGGTGGCCCGCGGCGCGCGCCTCGGCCGCTCCCGGATCATCTGGGGCTGGCTCGCCGGCGTCGCGGGACCCGCGCTGCTGACCCTGCTGCTCACCCACGTCGACGCCGACCTCGGGCTCGCCAACGACATGCTGCTGTTCCTGACGCTGACGGTCGCCGCCGCGCTGCTCGGCGGCCTCCTGCCGGCCCTCGCGGCCGCGGCGTTCGGATCGCTGCTGCTCAATTACTACTTCACGCCGCCGCTGCACCTGTGGACGGTCTCCGACAACAAGAACATCCTCGCGATCGTCGTCTTCGTGGGCGTCGCCGTCTCCGTGGCCTCCGTCGTGGACCTCGCCGCCCGGCGCACCCACCAGGCCGCCCGGCTGCGCGCCGAGTCGGAGATACTCTCCTTCCTCGCCGGCAGCGTGCTGCGCGGCGAGACGAGCCTGGAGGCACTCCTGGAGCGGGTCCGCGAGACGTTCGCCATGGAGAGCGTGGCGCTCCTGGAACGCGCGGGCGACACCGCTCCCTGGACCTGCGCGGGCAGCGCCGGCGACGGCCGCCCGGCGGGCCGCCCCGAGGACGCCGACGTGGACATGCCGGTCGGCGACCACATGGCCCTCGCCCTGTCCGGCCGCGTGCTCCCGGCCGCGGACCGCCGGGTCCTCGCCGCGTTCGCCGCGCAGGCCGCCGTCGTCCTGGACCGCCAGCGCCTGAAGTCCGAGGCCGACCAGGCCCGCGCCCTCGCCGAGGGCAACCGCATCCGCACCGCGCTGCTCGCCGCCGTCAGCCATGACCTGCGTACCCCGCTGGCAGGCATCAAGGCGGCCGTGACCTCGCTGCGCTCCGACGACGTCGACTGGTCCGAGGAGGACGAGGCCGAACTCCTCGCGGGCATCGAGGACGGCGCCGACCGCCTGGAACACCTCGTGGGCAACCTCCTCGACATGTCCCGCCTCCAGACCGGCACCGTCACCCCGCTGATCCGCGAGATCGACCTGGACGAGGTCGTCCCCATGGCGCTCGGCGGCGTCCCCGACGGCAGCGCCGAGCTGGACATCCCCGAGACGCTGCCGATGGTCGCCGTGGACAAGGGCCTGCTGGAGCGGGCGGTCGCGAACATCGTCGAGAACGCCGTGAAGTACGCGCCCGAGGGCGAGCCCGTCAAGGTCTCCGCCAGCGCCCTCGGCGAGCGCGTCGAGGTCCGCGTCGTGGACCGGGGCCGCGGCGTCCCCGATGCCGCCAAGGACCGCATCTTCGAGCCCTTCCAGCGTTACGGTGACGCTCCGCGCGGCGCGGGCGTGGGCCTCGGCCTCGCCGTCGCCCGCGGCTTCGCCGAGGCCATGGGCGGCACCCTCGCCGCGGAGGACACCCCCGGGGGCGGCCTCACCATGGTCCTCACCCTGCGGGCGGTGGCCGGGCGCCCGCCGGAGCAGCCCGCCCTCCCCGAGCTTCCCGCCCAGGTCACCCGGTGACCCCGAACCAGAAGTCAGAAAGGCAGGCCGGCATGACCAGGGTGCTGGTGGTCGACGACGAGCCGCAGATCGTGCGCGCCCTCGTGATCAACCTCAAGGCGCGCAAGTACGAGGTGGACGCGGCCCCCGACGGCGCCACGGCGCTGCAACTGGCCGCCGCCCGCCACCCCGACGTGATCGTGCTCGACCTCGGACTGCCCGACATGGACGGCGTGGAGGTCATCCGCGGCCTGCGCGGCTGGACGCGCGTGCCGATCCTCGTGCTGTCCGCCCGGCACAGTTCGGACGAGAAGGTCGAGGCCCTGGATGCGGGCGCCGACGACTACGTCACCAAGCCCTTCGGCATGGACGAGCTGCTGGCCCGCCTGCGCGCCGCCGTCCGCAGGGCCGAGCCCGTCGGCGCCGGCGAGGGCGACGTCATGGTCGACACCGAGGACTTCTCCGTCGACCTCGCCGCCAAGAAGGTCAACCGCGACGGGCGCGACGTACGCCTGACCCCGACCGAATGGCACCTCCTGGAGGTCCTGGTCCGCAACACCGGCCGTCTGGTCAGCCAGAAGCAGCTGCTGCAAGAGGTGTGGGGGCCCTCCTACGGCACCGAGACCAATTACCTGCGCGTCTACATGGCGCAGCTGCGCCGCAAGCTGGAGGCGGACCCGGCACATCCGCGGCACTTCATCACGGAGCCCGGCATGGGGTACCGCTTCGAGCGGTGAGCTGTGCCGTGAGCGGGCATGAGCGCAGGTGAGCGCACCGCTTTCCGGTGCGTCGGCGGCCCCCGGTAGGCTTTCTGTATGAGTGCTGTTCCTGGTTCCGAAAAGCCGGCGGGCCGTTTCCGGCGCATGCTCGACCGGCTGTCCTCCTCCCAGGAGGACCTGGAGTCCGAGGAGCTGCGCGAGGACGCCGACACCGCGGGCTGTGTCCGTATCGGCGACTGCCAGGACCGCCAGATAGTGACCGTTACTGGTACCTTGCGCACGGTCACCCTGCGACCACGCGCCGGGGTTCCCGCCCTGGAGGCCGAGCTGTTCGACGGCTCCGCGGCGCTGGACGTGGTGTGGCTCGGCAGGCGCTCCATCGTGGGCATCGAGCCGGGGCGCAAGCTGCTCGCGTCGGGCCGGATCTCGATGAGCCGGGGCCGCCGGGTGCTGTTCAATCCCAAATACGAACTCAGACCGCTCGGACGGGAGTAGCCGGTGACGTCCCTCGACAAGCCGACGGACCAGGGGAAGACGGATCAGGACGCCGATTCCCGGGCCGTGACCGAGGCAGCGCTCTTCGAGGCCTTCGGCGGCGTGCGGGGCATGGTGGAGACGGTCGTTCCCGGCCTGCTCTTCGTGACCATCTTCACGATCAACAAGGACCTGCACATGTCGGCCATCGCGGCCCTCGCGGTGTCCTTGGTGCTCGTGGTGGTCCGCCTGGTCAGGAAGGACACCGTCAAGCACGCCTTCAGCGGCGTCTTCGGCGTCGCCTTCGGTGTGGTCTTCGCGATGATGACCGGCAACGCCAAGGACTTCTACCTGCCGGGCATGCTCTACACCCTGGGCCTCGCCCTGGCCTACATCATCACGACCCTCGCGGGCGTCCCCCTGATCGGCCTGATCCTCGGCCCGGTCTTCAAGGAGAACCTCTCCTGGCGCACCCGCAACCCCGGCCGCAAGACGGCGTACGCCAAGGCGAGCTGGGCCTGGGGCCTGATCCTGCTCGCCAAGTGCGCGGTCCTCTTCCCGCTGTACTGGTGGGCGGACACCACGCAGTTCGGCTGGGTCCTGATCGCCCTGAAGATCCCGCCGTTCCTGCTCGCCGTCTACCTCACCTGGGTCTTCCTGGCGAAGGCCCCGCCGCCGATCGACGTCTTCGCGGAGATGGAGGCCGCCGAGAAGGCGGAGGAGGAGCGCAAGGCCGCGGCGCGGGGCCAGGAAGGCGCCCTGTAAGGGGCGCGGGGAACTGCGCGACCAGGAACGACGGACCCGCGGTGAACATACGCGGTGGGGGGCGCCCGGTGACCACCGGGCGCCCCCCACCGCGTACCGCAAGGACCGCTAGCTCTCCCGGCGCACCGACAGCAGGTCCTCCAGCTGCTCCTCCCGCGCCTGCGCGGCCACGAAGAGCAGTTCGTCGCCCGCCTCCAGGGAGTCGTCCGGGGACGGCGCGAGGACGCGCGTACCGCGGATGATCGTCACCAGCGAGGTGTCCTCGGGCCACTGCACGTCGCCGACCAGCGTGCCCGCCAGGGCGGACTCGGGCGGCAGCGTCAGCTCGACGAGGTTCGCGTCGCCGTGGCTGAAGCGCAGCAGCCGCACGAGATCGCCGACGCTCACCGCCTCCTCCACGAGCGCGGACATCAGGCGCGGCGTGGAGACCGCGACATCGACGCCCCAGGACTCGTTGAAGAGCCACTCGTTCTTGGGGTTGTTCACGCGGGCGACGACGCGCGGGACGCCGTACTCCGTCTTGGCGAGCAGCGAGACGACGAGGTTGACCTTGTCGTCGCCGGTCGCGGCGATCACGACGTTGCAGCGCTGGAGGGCGGCCTCGTCCAGGGAGGTGATCTCGCAGGCGTCGGCGAGCAGCCACTCGGCCTGCGGCACGCGCTCGACGGAGATGGCCGTCGGCGCCTTGTCGACCAGCAGGACCTCGTGGCCGTTCTCCAGCAGCTCACCGGCGATGGAGCGGCCCACGGCGCCGGCTCCGGCAATGGCGACCCTCATCAGTGACCGCCTTCCTCGGGGCCTTCGGCGAACGCCGCCTCGACCTTGTCGACCTGATCGGTGCGCATCATCACGTGCACCAGGTCGCCCTCCTGCAGGACCGTCTGCGAGGTGGGCAGGACCGCCTCGCCCAGCCGGGTGAGGAAGGCGACGCGGACGCCGGTCTCCTCCTGGAGCTGGCTGATCTTGTGCCCGATCCAGGCCTGGGACGCGTGCACCTCGGCGAGCTGCACGCCCCCGGTGGGGTCGCGCCACAGCGGCTCGGCGCCGGAGGGGAGCAGGCGGCGCAGCATCTGGTCGGCGGTCCAGCGGACCGTGGCGACCGTGGGGATGCCGAGGCGCTGGTAGACCTCGGCGCGGCGCGGGTCGTAGATGCGGGCCGCGACGTTCTCGATGCCGAACATCTCGCGGGCGACGCGCGCGGCGATGATGTTCGAGTTGTCGCCGCTGCTGACGGCGGCGAAGGCGCCCGCCTCCTCGATGCCGGCCTCGCG
The DNA here is from genome assembly GCF_055581265.1 of Streptomyces sp. NPDC031466. Classification (NCBI taxonomy): domain Bacteria; kingdom Bacillati; phylum Actinomycetota; class Actinomycetes; order Kitasatosporales; family Streptomycetaceae; genus Streptomyces; species Streptomyces sp. NPDC031466. The sequence continues at coordinate 40,813 of NZ_JBVIJT010000016.1, read as the reverse complement.
CAGGGTGTCCTGGTCGAAGCCGACGCCGGTGACGCGGCGGCCGCCGAACCCGGAGCCCAGGCGGCGGAAGGCCGTGGGGTCCTGGTCGACCACGGCGACCGTGTGCCCCTGTTGTTCCAGGGTCTGCGCGAGAGCGGAACCGACTCTCCCGCAGCCCATGATGACGATGTGCACGACCGTCCTTCCGGCTGTGTCAATACTCTGTGCTCAGGCTGAACGGTAAAAGCGTCTCAGACCGGAGCCCAAGCTACACACGCGCGGTCGGCCCGGGGCACCCCCGTGCACCTGTCGGACGGGTCGGCCGCGGCTCAGTCCACGCTGCGCAGCAGACCCTCCACGGTCTGCAGCCGGTGGCCCAGCTCGACCAGCTGCAGGCGGGTCGCCTCCTGCTCCGACCTGGCGCGTTCGGCCACCTCGCGGTACTGCTGCATGGCCTCGGCGTACTGCCGGTCGCGCTCGCGGTTGCGCTGCGACTGGAAGTAGGCGACGGCGACGATCGCGCCGGCGAGTATCAGGAAAAATGCGATCGGGATGATCACGTCTTCCACTAGGGCGTCCCCTTTGCTGAGTGCTGTTCGTCCTCGCCCGTCCGGTCCGACGGATCCGCGGGGCTCGCTTGGTCCGCCGCACCCTGCCGGGCGGCCGCGGTGATCGTATCCACGTTCAACCGCACGTCGAAGGGCGCCAGTTCGAAGTACTTGAGTGCCTTGCCGTCGTCGGAGAGCTCCAGGCGGCCGACGACGAGGCCGGCCTTCTCCATGCGTTCGAGGTGCATGTAGAGCAAGGGGCGTGACACGCCGAGCCGTCGGGCCAGCTCGCTGACGTAGAGCTGGCCGGACGCGAGCTCGCTGATGATCCGGATGCGCTGGGCGTGGCCGACGGCCGCGAGAAAGGCCAGGAGCTCCTCGCTGTCCATGGTCCGCCCTCGCGTTGGTCACCACACCTGTCCCTACCTGTCAGTCAAGGCTTACGTATGGCGGGTTCCGCTGTCAATCCACGTCCCGACGCCTCGGCATGACAGTTGACGGTTCATTCCTTCACCTGTCAGTCTCCACTTACACATGACAGGCAAGGTCGAATTGGTGGGGGCGGGACGGACATGAGAAAGCGATCGGCCACGGTGCGCGTGGCCCGGTGGAGCGCGCTGCACCCATGGCGGGCGATCATCGGATGGCTCGTCTTCGTGGTGCTGTGCCTGGGCGGCGGGATCGCCGCCGGCATGAACAGCGCGACGTCGCAGGACTTCCGCGTCGGCGAGGCGGGGCGGGCCGAGGCCCTGGCCGTCGAGGGCGGCGTCCAGCTCAGGCCCACGGAACAGATACTCATCCGGGCCGTGTCGGGCCCGCTGGACGAGGCGGCCGCCGACGCCGCCGTCAAGGACGTCACCGCTCGGATGAAGGCCTTGCCGGAGGTCGCCTCGGTGGCGGAGCCGGTGCGCTCGGCGGACGGGCGCGTCCTGCGGGTCCAGGTGGAACTCAACGGCTCCGAACAGGAGGACCAGGAGAACGTCCCACCGCTGCGGGCCCAGACCGAGGAGGCCGCGAAGGCCCATCCGGACCTGGTCATCGAGGAGACCGGCGACGCCTCCGTGAGCGCGGGCGTGGACGGCCAGCGCAACGACGACCTCAAATTCTCCGAGGCGATCACGCTGCCCATCACCCTGATCACGCTGGCGGTGGTCTTCGGCTCGGTCGTCATGGTGGGCGTACCGCTGCTGCTCGCCGTCACCTCGATCATGGCGACCATGGGCCTGGCGATGGTGGCCTCGCACCTGCTGCCCGACACCGGCGTCGGGATGAGCATGATCCTGCTCATCGGCATGGCCGTCGGCGTCGACTACACGCTCTTCTACCTCAAGCGGGAACGCGAGGAACGGGCGCGGGCGGGCGGCCGCCTCACCTCCGAGGCGCTCGTCGAGGCCGCCGCCGCGACGGCGGGCCGCGCGATCGTCGTCTCCGGGCTCGCCGTGATCGTCTCCACGACCGCGCTCTACCTCGCCGGTGACGTCATCTTCGACTCGCTCGCCACCGGCACGATCCTGGTCGTCGCCGTCGCCGTGCTCAGTTCGGTGACGGTCCTTCCCGCGCTGCTGGTCAAGCTGGGACGCCGCACCGAGCGCCGTGCGGAGCGTCGCGCCGCCAAGCGCCGCGACCAGGGCAAGCCCGTACGGATGTACGAGGAGAAGAAGCCCGGCAAGGTCTGGCACGCCCTGCTCACACCTGCCCGCAAGCACCCCGCGCTCACCCTGGGCCTGTCGGTCCTCGTGATGCTGGGGCTCGCGCTGCCCGCGCTGAACATGCACCTCAAGAACCCGGCGCGCGACAGCTTCTCGCGCGAGATACCGGCGATGAAGGAGTACGACCGGCTGCTCGACGCCTTCCCGGAGCAGCGCGTCCGCCACCTCGTCGTGGTGCGCGCCGACGCCTCGCGGGCCGGCGAGGTGACGGCGGCGCTGCGCGAGCTGGCCCGCGAGACACAGGCGGACCCGCTCTTCTCGAAGCGCTCCGGTGCCCCGCTCATCCGCTCCTCCGACGACCGCAGGACCACGACCCTGGAGCTCAACACCCCGCATCCGACGTACTCCGAGGAGTCCGAGGGCTCGCTCGAACACCTGCGCGCCGACTACCTGCCGGCGACCGTCGGCACACTGCCCGGCGTCGAGACGGCCGTCACCGGTGAGGTGGCGCGCGGCGTCGACTACGTGGCGCACCAGAACGACAAGCTGCCGCTCGTCCTCGGCTTCCTGCTCCTGATGACCTTCCTCATGACGCTCTACGCGTTCCGCTCGGCCGTCCTCGCACTGCTCGGCGTCGGGCTCAACCTGCTCTCCGCGGCCTCCGCGCTCGGACTGCTCGTCCTGGTCTTCCAGGGCCGGTGGGCCGAGGACCTGCTGTCCTTCGTCTCACTCGGCGGGATCTCCTCGCGCGTACCGCTCTTCCTCTTCGTGATCCTCTTCGGGCTCTCCACGGACTACCAGGTCTTCGTGGTCAGCCGGATCCGCGAGGCCGCCCTGAACGGCGTGCCCACCCGGCAGGCGGTCCTCGACGGCATCGCCTCCTCCGCCAAGATCGTCACCAGCGCGGCGATCGTCATGGTCACCGTCTTCGCGAGCTTCGTGATGCTGCACATCCTGGAGATGAAGCAGATGGGCTTCGTCCTCGCGGCGGCCGTCCTGCTCGACGCGTTCGTGATCCGCGTCATGATCCTGCCCGCCGCGCTGCTGCTCCTCGGCCGCCTGACCTGGTGGCCGTCCGGTGCGGTCCGCCGAGCGCAGGAGCGGTCGGCCGGCCGCTTCGGGGGGCCGGGCGGGGGCTTTGCCGCCGAAGGCGCCGGGGAGGGCCCCGACGGCTGGTTTGAGCAGCGCTCTAAAGAAGGCAGCCTCCCACACGGCGGTTAACCGGGGCAGATGGGGGTGGTGGGTGGGCGGGTGTCCTTGCGAACGCTTACGATCCTCTGCGTGTCCAAACTGACCGACGTGCCCAAACGGATCCTCATCGGGCGCGCACTGCGCAGTGACCGGCTCGGAGAAACGCTCCTGCCGAAGCGCATCGCACTCCCCGTCTTCGCGTCCGACCCGCTCTCCTCCGTGGCCTACGCGCCTGGGGAGGTCCTCCTGGTCCTCTCCATCGCGGGGGTGTCGGCGTACCACTTCAGCCCGTGGATCGCCGTCGCGGTCGTGGTGCTGATGTTCACCGTCGTCGCGTCGTACAGACAGAACGTGCACGCCTACCCGAGCGGTGGCGGCGACTACGAGGTCGCCACCACCAACCTCGGCCCCAAGGCGGGGCTCACCGTCGCGAGCGCCCTGCTCGTCGACTACGTCCTGACCGTGGCCGTGTCGATCTCCTCGGGCATCGAGAACCTCGGCTCCGCGGTCCCCTTCGTGGTCGAGCACAAGGTCCTGTGCGCGGTCGCCGTGATCATCCTCCTCACGCTGATGAACCTGCGCGGCGTGAAGGAGTCCGGGAAGCTCTTCGCCATCCCGACGTACGTCTTCGTGGCCGGCGTCTTCATCATGGTCGCCTGGGGGGCCTTCCGCGGGATCGTCCTGGGCGACAGCATGCGGGCGCCCACCGCCGACTACGAGATCAAGCCCGAGCACCAGGGCCTCGCCGGCTTCGCGCTGGTCTTCCTGCTCCTGCGGGCCTTCTCCTCCGGCTGTGCCGCGCTCACCGGCGTCGAGGCGATCAGCAACGGCGTCCCGGCGTTCCGCAAGCCGAAGTCCAAGAACGCCGCGACGACCCTCGCCCTGATGGGCGCCCTGGCCGTCACCATGTTCTGCGGCATCATCGCGCTCGCCATGGTCACCAAGGTCCGCATGGCGGAGACCCCGGCGAAGGACCTCTTCCACAACGGCGTCCCGGCCGGCGCGGACTACGTCCAGAACCCGGTCATCTCCCAGGTCGCCGAGGCCGTCTTCGGCCACGGCAGCCTCCTGTTCATGATCCTGGCCGCGGCCACCGCGCTCGTGCTGTTCCTCGCCGCCAACACCGCGTACAACGGCTTCCCGCTGCTCGGCTCGATCCTCGCCCAGGACCGCTACCTGCCGCGCCAGCTGCACACCCGCGGCGACCGCCTCGCGTTCTCCAACGGCATCGTGCTCCTCGCGGGCGCGGCGGCCCTGCTGGTCGTCATCTACGGCGCCGACTCCACCCGCCTGATCCAGCTCTACATCGTCGGCGTCTTCGTCTCCTTCACGCTCAGCCAGATCGGCATGGTCCGGCACTGGAACCGTCACCTGGCTGCCGAGAAGGACCCGAACAAGCGCCGGCACATGATCCGCTCCCGCGCGATCAACACCTTCGGCGCCTTCTTCACCGGCCTCGTACTGGTCGTCGTGCTCATCACCAAGTTCACGCACGGTGCCTGGGTCGCGCTGCTCGGCATGTGCATCTTCTACGTGACGATGACGGCGATCCGCCGCCACTACGACCGCGTGGCCGAGGAGATCGCCGCCCCGGAGACCCCCTCCGACGACAACATGCGCCCCTCCCGGGTCCACTCGATCGTCCTGGTCTCCAAGATCCACCGCCCGACGCTGCGCGCCCTGTCGTACGCGAAGCTGATGCGCTCGCACACCCTCGAGGCGCTCAGCGTCAACGTCGACCCGGCCGAGACCAAGGCGCTCAAGGGCGAGTGGGAGCGGCGCGGCATCACCGTGCCGCTGAAGGTCCTCGACTCGCCCTACCGCGAGATCACCCGGCCGATCATCGAGTACGTGAAGAGCCTGCGCCGGGAGAGCCCCCGGGACGTGGTCAGCGTGATCATCCCCGAGTACGTGGTCGGCCACTGGTACGAGCACCTGCTGCACAACCAGAGCGCCCTGCGCCTGAAGGGCCGCCTGCTCTTCACCCCCGGCGTGATGGTGACCTCCGTCCCCTACCAGCTGGACTCCTCCGAGGTCGCGAAGAAGCGGGCCCGCAGGCGCCAGGAGTGGAACGCGCCGGGCGCGGTGCGACGGGGGCCGGTGGAGAAGCCGAGGCGCGCCAAGGACAAGGACAGGGCCAAGGACAGCGGCGACAAGGACAAGGGTGGGGACCGGGGCGGGGACAGGGAGCCGAGCAAGAAGGCCTGAGCCCTCGGCCCCCTCGCCGTGGTGAGCGGTCGGCGCCGTGGTGGGCGTCGGCGCAGTGGTGAGCGGCCGGGCGACACCCACGTAGACTGGTGGGCTGTTGTCCGGCTGTTCCCCTTTTACGTTGTGGAGTCACCCCGCCATGCAGGCAGAACCGAAGAATTCGCAGGCGGGGGACGCGTCGGCCGAGTCCGCCGGCGAGGCCGTGTCCCTGGTCGGCCAGGAGCACGAGGTCGAGGTCGGCCCCGTCGCGCACGGCGGCCACTGCGTCGCCCGCACCGCCGAGGGCCAGGTGCTCTTCGTGCGGCACGCGCTGCCCGGCGAGAAGGTCCTCGCCCGGGTGACCGAGGGCGAGGAGGGCGCGCGCTTCCTGCGGGCGGACGCGGTTCAGGTGCTTGAAGCCTCCAAGGACCGCGTCGAGGCGCCCTGCCCCTACGCCGGCCCCGGCCGCTGCGGAGGCTGCGACTGGCAGCACGCGAAGCCGGGCGCGCAGCGCCGCCTCAAGGGCGAGGTCATCACCGAACAGCTCAAGCGCCTGGCCGGGCTCACCCCCGAGGAGGCGGGCTGGGACGGCACGGTCATGCCGGCCGAGGGCGACAAGCTGCCGCCGGGCGAGGTCCCGGCATGGCGTACGCGCGTGCAGTACGCGGTCGACGCGGACGGCAACGCGGGCCTGCGCCGCCACCGCTCCCACGAGGTCGAGCCGATCGACCACTGCATGATCGCGGCCACCGGGGTCTCCGAACTCGGCATCGAGAGCCGCGACTGGTCCGGGATGGCCTCCATCGAGGCGATCGCGGCGACCGGCTCCCAGGACCGCCAGGTGATCCTCGCCCCGAAGCCGGGCGCGCGCCTGCCGATCGTGGAGCTGGACAAGCCGGTCTCGGTGATGCGGGTGGGGGAGAAGGACGGGGGCGTCCACCGCGTCCACGGCCGCGCCTTCGTCCGCGAGCGGGCCGACGGCCGCACGTACCGCGTCGGCAGCGGCGGCTTCTGGCAGGTCCACCCGAAGGCGGCGGAGACGCTGATGCTGGCGGTCATGCAGGGCCTGCTGCCCCGCAAGGGCGACACGGCCCTCGACCTGTACTGCGGCGTCGGCCTCTTCGCGGGCGCGCTCGCGGACCGGGTCGGCGAGCAGGGCGCGGTCCTCGGCATCGAGTCCGGCAAGCGCGCGGTGGAGGACGCCCGCCACAACCTCGCGGGCTTCGACCGCGTCCGCATCGAACAGGGCAAGGTCGAATCGGTCCTCCCGCGCACGGGCATCACCGAGGCGGACCTGATCGTCCTGGACCCCCCGCGCGCGGGCGCGGGCAAGCAGACGGTACGCCACCTGACGGGCCTGGGCGCCCGCCGCATCGCCTACGTGGCCTGCGACCCGGCGGCGCTGGCCCGTGACCTCGGCTACTTCCGCGAGGGCGGCTACAGGGTGCGGTCGCTGCGGGCGTTCGATCTGTTTCCGATGACGCACCACGTGGAGTGTGTGGCGATCCTGGAGCCGGTGAAGAAGGACGCCTGACCTGCGGTTTCTCCAAGTGTGCGTTATGGGAGTTACGTGCGTTAGGTGCGATATCTTGACGCAAATCTGACGCACGTGACGCACGTTTGACGCACGGACGGCACGGTTTCTGATGGCTCGTCATGCGTATTTGTCAACCGCTGGCTGGAGCCCTCGGGGGCGTGGTCGTAGGAGCCTTGAGGTGGCTGAGGCGCTGGCTGCCGAGCTGTTGGCTGCCACTGTCTCATCCGCTTCTCGGTAGTGACGTTCCGTGACGCTCGGTGGGGTGTCCGGTGCGTGCTGTGTCAGGGGCCGTAGGGACTCCAGTGCCCGAGAAAGGGCCTGAGATCGTCGGCTCGTGGTTCGGGGATGTCGGGCAGTCGCGGCGGTGTGTTCAGAGGGTCGAGGCGCTCCACGCGGGCTGCTGCCCAGTCGATCCACGCTTCGGCTTCGCTCCTGTCCTGGCCTGGGGGCATGGCCTCGACCCGAGTGCGTACGGCGCTCACGTACTCCGTCAGTCGGATGGCGTGGCGCCATGCGGCTTCCTGCGCCTCGAAGTGCCTGACGCGGTACGCCTCGGCGTACTGGACGCGCGCTTCTTCCATGGCGGCTTCCCAGCGGACGCGTTTCTGACGCGCTGCTTCGATCTCGTCGAGACGTCTGCGTTCGGCGGCTTCGCCGCGAAGGGTGACCTCCTGCGCGATCTCGGCGAGCTGGTCTTCGAGGGAGCGGCCGGGGGTGTCGGCCCATTCGCTCGCCCGGTGCGGCTGGCCGCCGCTGAGGACGAAGCGGAGGCGTTCGGACGGGGTGTAGTCGAAGCGGGGGATCCTGATCCAGGAGTTCTTCTTGGCCTCGGCGAGTTCCTTCTCGGTAGCGACGTGCTCCGTCCGGTCCTGCTCCTGGAGGACAAGGAACCCCACTGCCTGGCCCTGTGCCGTGATGGTGAAGTGGGGATCTGCCCTGCGGCGGCGATGGGACGGGGGCGCGGAGCCAGTCTGTCCTGCCGAACTGGAATGTCCTTCGTTCTCGGCAGTGATGATCAGCGCCTGGATAAGCCTGAGGGCGCGTCCTTGGACGGACTTGGTGAGGCCCAGCGGCTGGGGTTCGTTCTGCATGGCCCGGAACCACGGTGTGCGGCCGCGCGAGCCGGGAGGGCACGCGGACGGGTTCGAGGACGGCGAGGCGCCAGGCGGGGATGTCGACGAGTTGGATCTCGTACCCGCCACGGCACCAGCCCCCGTCTAGCTCTTTCGCCTCCGGGACCCTTCCGGACCTGCGTGCCGCGGCGACGCGGGACGGCCACTTCTCCAAGCCGGGACCGCTGCCGCTCTTGACGATCTTGCCGCCGGCCTCCGCGAGCTCTTGCAGCAACTGCTCCGTGAACGTCACGCGAGGCTGTGGGGGAGGGCTTGGCTTTCGCTCGGCTGCCGGAGTCTCCAGGGCTCGGGTGGGCGGCGGTTGCGGAGTGGCGACCTGGGTCTTCCGCGGGCGGGACCCGCGTGGAGGGTAGGTGCCGTGTGCCAGGTAATGCTGGCCAGCAGCCGTCAGGACGACGCTCCACTGCCCACCCTTTCGGGAGACCGTGGCCAAGCCCCGGCTCTGCAGTGCCTGGCACGTGGTCTTGTAGGAGCTGGTCTCCCAAACACCGGCAGGGGACCCGGTTCCCACCCACTCCAGTACCGCAAGCTGACGCTCATTGACCTGCCGCTCCAAATGGCCCGCCTCCAACTCACCTTGGACGTTCGGCGCCTAGATGCTGTCAGCTTCGGCCGTCGATGGCGGGCACTTCCACATGTATTTGCTCGAACGAGACGGCTGGCATGCCGGAGACCGCACCTAATGAGGCCTCGGCCCGCGATCATGCGTGTAGAAGGCGCTTGGTGGGTGGGTGAGGGGGGCTTTGACCTGCGTGGACGAGCGTTCACTTGCTGGCCGCTTCTGAGACTTCCGGTCGTTTGCTGACGACTCGGGTGTCAGTGGCTCCAGAACGTGCGGCACAGGGAGTGAAGACGGCGTTACTGGCGTACGCGGACGGAGATGTAGCCTCGGTGCTGAGGGCGGCCGTCCTGCTTCGTGGCGGCGACCTGGTACGTCGCACGCCGACACACCTGCCACAGCTCAAGACCTCCTCGGCCAAGTCGCCACTGACCTGAGCGCCTCTCCGCAGACCCGCTCGTCTCGCTTCCCGCCTTCGCGGCCCGGCTGGTCGGCGTTGCCGCCTACGCCACCTGCACGAGCGTGGGGGAGCACTGATCTACCACGGAGACTTTGACTGGGGCGGGCTCCGCATCGCAATTGCACTGCTGCGTCGCGTCCCCTGGCGGCCCTGGCGCTACACGGCAGCCGACTACCGCGCCGCGGTGCTCGCAAGGCCTGACGGCCTGCCACTCACAGGGCAGCCGGCCGAGGCTCTCTGGGACCCGGATCTACAGCAGGCTCTCTTGGAACTCGCTGTCCGTGTCGAGGAAGAGACGGTCCTCGACGTACTGCTGTCCGACCTTGTGTGACGACGGTACCGACCTGGCCACGACCGATCCCTGCTCGGTTGTCAGTGCAGTTCGATGAGCCTGTGGGCAGCGGCGATCGACGTTCGTAGGGATGTGGATGGGGATGGAAGTGGCCGAACAACCGGTGTTTCTGCTCGGCGAGGGGCTGAACGCTTTGGAGCCTGCCCCTTTCGATACCGAGGCCGAGTTCCAGGCGCTGCTCGCACGCCATCCCCGGATCCTGGACTTCGGTTCGCTCGCCGACGGCCGATCCCTTCGGCTCGTTCTCGTGGCGCGCGAGATGAGAGTCCCCACCAGTACCGAGAGCGGCTCCGCGTACTGGCTGGACCATCTGTTCGTGGACGCGGACGGTGTGCCGACCCTGGTGGAGGTCAAGCGGGCGGCCGACACACGCTTACGACGGGAAGTCGTGGGCCAGATGCTCGACTACGCCGCCAACGGGGCGCGTTACTGGCCTGCCGCGCTGCTCCGGCGGTCCTTCGAGGAAACCTGTGCGGTGGACGGGCGGCCTCTCGAGGACGCCTACCAGGAGCTGCTGGGCGGCCAGTCGCCCGATGAGTTCTGGGCGACGGTCGAGGAGCGGCTCGCGGCCGGGCGGATGCGGCTGCTCTTCGTGGCGGACCGGATACCTCTGGAACTGAGGGCCATCGTCGAGTTTCTGAACCGTCAGCTGCGGCAGACCGATGTCTACGCGGTCGAGCTGACCCAGTACAGGGGCAGCGGTGATCACCGTGTACTCGTCCCGAGAGTTCACGGCGAGGTGGCCACAGCCAACAAGACACAGTCGAGGTCAGGCCAGGCGGGCAAGAGCGGGGTACCCCAGTTTCTCCGTCTACTTTCCGGCCTCGGGCAGGGAGGTTCCCGTCTGGACGTTGTCACTGCGCGAGGATCCGGACAAGGACGATCTCGCCTTCAGCTTCGGGTCCATCACCCACCACCTGGGAAGCGACGCGACTTCGGCCTTCGCGAACGCCCTGCCGGCCGTCGACGGACTTGAGCAGAGGCTCGCGGCGCAACGGGCGAAGGGCTTCAAGGGCTGGCCGTGGGTTTCGCTTGCGGCACCGTCCAGCCGACCGGAGGCGCTGGGCCAGGTGCTGGCTGCCATCGAGCAGCTGATGAGCGATGACAGCACCTGATCGCAGGGATCGGTGCATGACCATGCACACCGCATGGTTTCGAGTAGGCGCGCGATAGGCTCTACCAGGTGGTTTGCCCGTCTGGTTGGGCGCGGGGTGTGATGGAGGCCGGAAAGTGACAGCAGCGGGAGGAAAGCCGGTGCCCAAGCCCGGCCCGCCGAAGCCCGTCCAGCAGTGGTTCCAGGATCGGCCCTCCCCCTATGCCTGGGAGCAGGAGGCCCTGGACCACGTACGGAGACTGCTGCCCGCTGCCGAGCCCTACCGGGCCTGGGCCACCTTCTCCTTCACCGCGCACTCGGGGCGGATCAATGAGTGCGATCTTCTCGTCGCGGTCCCCGCGGGCCTGTTCCTGATCGAGATCAAGAGCCACCCCGGAGAGCTGCACAACACCGGCTCCACCTGGAACTTCCGCGGCAGCGACCGCACGCGGACCATCAACAACCCGCTGCACTTCAACGACCTCAAGTCGAAGGAACTCCGGAGCCAACTGCGTTGGGCGGCCCGCAAGCTCGGGATGGATGAGCGGATCGTTCCGCGAATCGAGCCTGCGGTGTTCCTGTCGGCGCCCGACCTCGTCAGCCACCTGGACGAGGTCCAGCGCATCCGCGTGTACGGGCGGGACGACGGCGGCAGCGGCCTTGACCGCATCTGGCAGGACTTCCTGGGTCTGCCCCCCGACCGGCCGGAGCGGCGGATCACGCCCGAGTTCGCCCGGCAGACCCTGCCGCAGCTGCTGCGGACCATCGGGATCCGGCAGTCCACCGGGCACCTGCGGTTCGGCGATGCCTGGAAGCTCCGCCCGCATCCGCTCGACGCCGGTGCCACCTGGGAGGACCGTCTCGCCGTTCGCGACGACGGCCTCGTGCAAGAAGAGGGCCGGGTCCGGATCTATCTCGTCAGCCAGGGGGCGACCGAGGCGGCTCGCAAATCCACGGAGCGTGCCGCTCGCCGCGAGTACCAGGTGCTGCAGGGCATCAACCACCGTGGCATCGTCGATGCCGTCGAGTTCCGGGAGCACGAGGGCGGCCCGGCCATCCTCTTCCGCCACCGGCAGAGCGATCTGCGCCTGGACCAGTACCTGGACACCTACGGTGGCAAGCTCACCCCCGAGATGCGTCTCGACCTGGTCCGCCAGCTCGCCGAAGCCGTCCGCTACGCCCACAACCGGTCCCTCTACCACCGAGCGCTGGCCGCGCGGTCGGTCTACGTCTCCTTCCGCAGCGAAGGCGCCGCCCCCGAGCTCCGGATCACGGACTGGCAGACCGCCGCACGCGACTTCGACAGCAATGCCACCTTCTTCCGCTCGATCGGCGGTTCGGCGCTCGATGCCGCCCTGATCGAGGACGAGGCCCGTGTCTACCTGGCACCGGAGACGGACCAGCCGTACGCCGATCCTGCGGATCTCGACATCTTCGGTCTGGGCGCGGTCGCCCATCTCATCCTGACCGGTCAGCCGCCCGCACCGCAGCGCAGCGTGCTGACCGAGCGCCTGCGCGCCGACTCCGGCCTGCACCTGTTCGCCGTCGCCGACGGTGTCTCGGAGGCACTGGACGCACTGGTCTACCAGGCGACCCGTTCCGATGTGAACGACCGGCTGAGCTCCGCCGAAGCATTCCTGGACCTGCTCGACGAGGCGGAACGGGCCGGTGTCCTGCCCGACTCCCCGGAAGCAGCTGCAGCCGACCCGCTGGAGGCGATGCCAGGGCAGGCGATCGATGCCGAATGGTCGGTACGCCGGGTCCTCGGCACCGGCGCCACGGCGCGCGCCCTCCTCGTGGAGCGAGCGGTCGAGGACGAGGACGGCAACGTCCGCATCGACGAGCATGTCTTCAAGGTGGCGCTGGACGAGGAGAAGGCGGAGCGGCTGCGTGCCGAGGCCCGCGCTCTGAAACTCGTCGGCGGCGGAGCCGTGGTGCAGTTGCGCGGCGAGGAGCTGCGCGAGATCGGCGGACGGACCATCCTCGAGCTGGAGTACGCCGGCGAGCAGTCGCTCGGTGCCCGGCTCCGCGGCAAGGGACAGCTCACCTACCACGAGCTGGAGCGATTCGGCGAGGACCTCTTCCAAGCGCTCGACCAGCTCGCCGGCCACGGGGTGCGCCACCGCGACATCAAGCCCGACAACTTCGGTATCCAGCGCCGCAAGGACCGTACCTGGCAGCTGAAGCTCTTCGACTTCTCCCTGACCGACGCCTCGGACCGGGATGTGAAGGCGGGCACCCGCGGCTACCTCGATCCCTTCCTGGGTTCGGTGCGCCGCAGCCACTACGACGATCACGCCGAGTACTACGCGGCAGCCGTCACCCTGCACGAGATGGCCAGCGGCGAACGCCCGTTGTGGGGCGACGGTCTCTATGATCCGCTCACCAACGAATCAGCCGAACTCCACATCGCGAGCGAGCTGTTCGAACCCGCACTGGCGGAAGGCCTCCGGGCCTTCTTCGAACGGGCGCTGCACCGTGAGATCGAGCAGCGCTTCGACACCCTGCGACAGATGAGGGATGCCTGGCAGGAGGTCTTCCGCGCCGCGGACGCGACGCGTCCCACCACTACTCCCTCCACTGTCGGGACCGTGGCCGAGGACGCCGAAGAGGCACGCGACAGCGCGGCCGCGGCGGCCGAGGCCACCACCGTGCTGGAGGCCGCGGGCCTGTCCCCCCGCGCGGTCTCCGTCGCCAACGGCCTCGGTGCGACGACCGTCGGCCAGCTGCTGGAGATCCAGCCGTACGCCATCTCCAAGGCCCGCGGGGCGGGCGCCCTCGTCCGCAAGGAACTCAACCGGCGCCGCAAGCAGTGGGCGGCCGCCCTCCGGGGCAAGCCGGGCAACGCGGCACCATCCCCGACTCGGACCGCCAGGCCGACCGAGGGGCACGCCGACGCTCCGGGCGCGGAGTCGGCCCGCATCCTCTCGATAGACGACATGGCGGCGCTGCTGACTCCCGCGGCCGGCCGCAAGGGTTCCCACCGGGAACAGGTCGTACGGCTCACCCTGGGGCTCCCGCCCGAGGACGGCGGTCTCTCCCCGCTGGGTCCTTGGCCCGTGCAGGCCCGCATCGCCGATCACCTGAAGATCAAGCAGCCGCCGGTCTCCCGCCACCACCGCATCGAGATCAAGCAGTGGGCGGAAGCGGAATGGCTGGCACCGGTCCGCTCGGAGCTCGCGGACATCCTGGAGAGCTCGGGCCGTGTGATGACCGCCCCCGAGGCGGCGGTCGAACTGCGTGCCCGCCACGGGGCCGACGACGACACCCCCCAGCGGACCCTCGCGCGCTCGCTGGCCGTCGTACGCGCCGCAGCGGAGGCGGAGACCGGCGACGAGACGGACGGACACGAGCCCAGGCTCGCCGTCCACCGGCGTGGCGACACCGTCCTTCTCGCCTCGGAGTCCCTGCCGGGCACCGACGACCCCAGCCCACGGGAACTGGCCGACTACGCGGCGGCGCTCGGCGCCACCGCCGAACGCCTGGCCCGGCAGGAGCCGCTCCCGGGCCGAGCGGAGGTGGTCCGTGAGCTGAGGGCCGTACCGACGCCGGAGGGGTTCGCACCCCTCGCCGACACCCGTCTCGTCGCGCTCGCCGCGGCCATCGCCCCGGTCGTCGAGGTCACGCCGCGTCTGGAGCTGTACCCGCGGGACCTCGGACTGGAGCGCGCGCTGCGCATCTCCCAGGCCGGCGCGGGCGTACGGGCTGACCGGGGCATCAACCCGGCTGAGCTGGTGGCACGGGTCAAGGCACGCTTCCCCGAACTCCAGGTGCTCGCGGGCGGCCGTGAGCCCACCCACGTCGAGCTGGAGGACGCCCTGCAGGCGGCCCGGTTCGACCTCCGCTACGACCTCGACTCCGACACCTTCCAGCTGCCCGCCGCCAGGACGGCCCACCCCGTGACGGCTTCCGGCGGTCTGACCAGTCTCCTGCCGCCGCGCCGTGTCACTCGCCTGGAGCGGGAGGACCCGCACGGAGCGGTGCGTGAACGCCTCATGGCAAGTGCCAAGCGCGGCGGCTTCCTCGCCCTGACGGTGAAGGGCGTCCGGCTGCCGGGCGTCGCGGACGCCGTGGCGGCTGCCTTCCCGGTCCTGCCCGTCGACGTGGGCGCCGTCTTCCTGGAGGAGTTCCGGAAACTGGTGGAGGAGAAGGGCCAGGACTGGCAGACGGTGCTGCGCGCGGACAGCGCCTCCGCACCCGGCCGGATCAAGCCGGGCCTGGCCACCTTCGTACGGGCCGTCTGGCAGCGCGTCGGGGAGGACCTCCAGACCCGCTGTGCCCTGCCCCGCACGATCCTGTTCCTGCACGACGCCGGCCTGATCGCCCGCTACTGGGACGAGGGCGGCCGCGCCTTCCTCGTCGGCCTCCAGGGCGCGGCCCGCCGACCGGTGGAGAACCCGCACGGGCTGTGGCTGCTGTGCCCGGTGGAGACCCGGTCGCAGCTGCCACACCTGGACGGCCGGACGGTCGAGGTGATCGGCGGGGACGGGGAGCAGGCGCACCTGGACGGGGCGTTCCTGGAGACACTGGGGAAGGTGTGAGGGCGGGGTGCTGCTTCCGGCCGGGCCGGGAACAGCACCCCGCTCTCTCCGAGCGGGTCAGATCACCGGCTTACGGGCAACCCCGCCCTTGCGCCGGATGTCGAAGTTGAGCCGGTAGATGTCCGGCAGGTCGATGGCCTTGTTGCTGCGCTCGGTCATGACGCCCAGATCGAGTAGCTCCTGAAGGATCGCTGAGGGACTTTCGGCGTTGCGCGGGCCGCTGCCCTGCTTCACGTCTTCCAGCAGCTCCGCGATCCTGGCCGACAGCCGGTTGGACTCCCACGCGAAGCGCACGGCTGAGGGCTCCATGGGAACCTGGCTGCCTTCGAGCAGTTCCACGGCGAGTGCTGCCCAGCCGATGTCGTCCGTCAGCTCCTCGACACGGTTCTTGGAGGCGCTGCTCAGGCTCTCGCGGATCGCGTCGTAGTGCAGGGGCAGCGAATGGCCGGCGTATCGCTCTCCGGTCAGCTGTGCCGACCTGAGGAGCGCGTGCAGCCACGTGCGGGGGCTGACCCGGCCGAGGCCGTCCTGAAGATGGTTCGGCACCCAGGTGTAGGTGTGGCCCTTACGGCGGTCCGTGCCCATGAAGGGGCCGGCCAGCGTCACGAAGACCTCTTCCTGCCGCTTCTGGTCGGCGATGACATCGACCGGAGCTATGAAGCGGCCCTCGCCCTCCGGCCGCCACTGACCGGTCGCCTTGCGGAATGCCTTCGCCTGCTCGCTGGTGTGATTGCCCAGTTGGTGGAAGAGGAGCCCGTACAGGTTCTCCCGACTCCAGCTGAGGTCGGTGGCGTTCGCACCGAGCTTCGAGGCGTCCGCGAAAGCCTTGGGGGCACTTTCGTAGAGGTCCGGCCGTACGAAGATCTTGGCGCGCAGCGTTCCGGTGGTGAGCCGGAGCTCCAGAGCCACCTCGAAGAGTCCGGACAACAGTCGGTCGAGCTGGCCGCGGTCGTTGTGCAGGTGATCGAGCGTGTCGAAGAGCAGAACGAGGGTCTTGCCCCGCTCCCGTGTCTCGCGGTCAGCGCGACGCAGTGCGGCCTCGTACTTCTCGCCGTTCCGGCCGACCCACTCGATGCGTTCGGACCATGACTCGAAGGCGAGGATCTCGGGCACCTTGAGTGCCATGAGGACTACCGCTGACCACAGGTCCTTGGCGTCGACACCCTGGGAGACCAGGGCGGCCAGCGCTCGCTTCCCGGGGAACACCGGGTCGTCGCCACCGCCCTGGGCGAACCCGGTGATCACTTCGATCCGGCCCAGCCTCGGCATCATGTAGGAGGCCGAGGCGACCTCGCGAAGCTCGGGGTCGGTCAGGGCTTTGGCCCAGTACGTCTTTCCGGTGCCGCGGGCTCCGCGGACGACTGTCACGTCCGGGTCCAGCGCGAGCCGGTGCGAGGAGGGCGTGAACATCGTACGGAGGTCGGGGGTGCTGGTGTCCGCGTCGGGGGCGGAGCTGAGCGCGTCGATCAGCAGGGTGCGGGTCGCCTGGATGGCGGGGTCGTTCATGACTTGTCCTCGTACGGGTCCAGCACCAGTTTCTCCACCGTGTCGACGAACTCGCGGTAGGCGGCCCTGACGAACGGCAGCTCGGGCCAGTTGCGGCTGCGCAGCGGGTCCAGCCCCACCAGATCGTTGCCGAAGAGGATGGGGATGGGGGCGTAGGGCTTGTCGTCCACCTCGCCCTTGACGGGGAGGAAAGGTTCCTCGTACTCGTCGTCGGGCAGGTTGTAGAGCGTGTCCATGAAGACGTCGTAGGCATGCCGCCGCAGGGTGTTGAGACGGTCTATGTCTCCTGCGGAGTGGAACATGGCGGCCACGACCCGGACCCGGTCGCGCAGGGCGCGGGCACGATCGGGCCGCAGCTTCCACTGGGACAGGAGCATCCGGTAGCCGTCCCAGGTGGACGGGTTGTCCACCGCGAAGAGCAGGGCCTGGTCGCAGAGTTTGGTCAGGGTGACGGCCGCGATGTCGTGGATGCCGGCGCGGCTGTCGAGCAACACCACGTCGGGGCGGCGACCCTTCTCCTCCACCTGTGCCTCGCATGCGGCGATGGCGTCCTCCAGCCGCTGGGCGAAGGGGCGGGGCGTGCCTCCCGGCTCGTCTGCGGGAAGGTCGCTGTAGATTCGGTTCAGCTTGGCGAGGTAGTCGTACGGCCGTCCGGCGAGCGGAGTCCCGGCAGCCGGAGCCAGCCACACCTCGCCGTTGCCCTGCTCGGGCGGGAGGATAGAGGAACGGCTGACCAGCTCAAGACCATCGGCGTTCCCGACGGCCGACTCCACCAGGTGGTCCACGATGCCGTGCGGGGGAGTGGCCCCCGGCTCGGCGAGCAGGTTGGACACCCCGGGGGATTCCAGGTCAAGGTCCACGACGAGTACGCAGTGGCCGCGCTCGGCGAGGTTGCGGGCGAGGACGGTGGTGGCGGTGGAGCGGCCGACGCCGCCCTTGAATCCGTAGAAGGCGAGGCGGCGGGTTTGGCGAACCGGCTGCTGCTCGACCTCGGCGCCCACGGCTGCCCAGTCCCCGCCGACGACGGTGCGTTCCAGTACGGCGACCTGGCCGGGGCCGTCCCGCTCCCGTTCCTCCAGCACGATGAGCTCGGCCGCGCCGAAGAACATCTCCGGGACGAAGAGCGAGCTGGCCGTCTGGACAGGATCGTCCCCGGCGAAGGGGCGGACCTTGGCGGCGAACCCCTCGCGGAGCGACACGACCGTTTCGGATTCGGGGTCCAGCGGCTCGGCATCGGCGCGGTCGTCGACCAGGAGAGTGGACTGACCGGACAGATCACGGACGAGTACGACGTCCCGTCCGTCCCGGGCGGCAAGGCGGGCGAGATCGCACGCGGCTTCCCAGGCTTCGTCGAAACGAGGAAGTGAGGTCATCAGGTCAGGTCGTTTCTCTACTTCGCATGGTCGTACGCGGTGATCAGGCTGAGCGTGGCTGCGAGATGCCTGGCGATGCGTTCGGGGGACAGGGTGTCGCCATCAACATAGCGGTGCCCCTCGTGCCATTTGTCGTGTGGCGTCTTGAACGGGTTCTGCCGCGGGATGTGTTTACGGATCTCGGCCCCTCTCCGACCGTCCAGCACCATCATCAGGTGCTCCCACGCGCCGGGCATGTGGCCGTGTGCTGCCTTGAACTTGTCCATCCCCGGCATGTTCTCGATCGTCGGGCTGTACGGCTTGGCGGTGGGCCTTTCCTGCACCGAACCGAAGAAGTCGATGAGCATCGCCTTGGCCACACATTCCGCGGCCAGTCCGGCCAGGTGATCGGTGGGGCCGGGGAGCGCGCCGCCGTTCGAGAGCTGGAGAGCAGCCTTGTAGAGGTCGTGGCCCGCCTTGAGGAAGGTGTGCCGGGGGCGCGTCGGGGTGGTCGGAGCCGTCACGACGATCATTTTATCCGGATGATCAAGGATCTGGTGGGGGTTTTGCGGGGGCCGTGGGGCTCCGACAGCGGTCCGTAGGCTGGCAGGATTGAGTACCTCAGCCGCAGGCCATGCGGCGGATGACGCAGTGCGGCGAGAAGGAAGCGAACAGTGACGGACACCACGGCCGGTGCGGACCGGGCGGAACGCCTGAAGGATCTGGTCAAGGATCTGAAGCGGCAGGTCCTGCTTCTGGAGGACGACCTGAGGGCGCGCACCGAGTCCGAGGACGAGATCCGCACCCGCCTGGAGACGGAGTACCGGCAGGCGCAGGAGTCCCGTCGCACGGCGGCCCGGTACGAGTCCTGGCGCGACGAGCGCGTCACACAGTCGGCTGCGGCTTGGGTGCTGGCCTGTGTGTTCGTCCGCTTCTGCGAGGACAACGGCCTGATCGACGAGCCTTTCATCGCAGGCCCCGGCGACCGGCTGGCCGTGGCCGAGGCCCGCCACGAGGCGTTCTTCCGCGAGAACCCGAGGCTCAACAACCGCGACTGGCTGCTCGCGGCCTTCGACCACCTCGCCAAGTCGAACACCACCGCCGCCGGCCTCTTCGACCGCGACCACAACCCGCTGTGGGACATCATGCCCGGGTACGAGGCGGCGACCGAGCTGCTGTCCTTCTGGCGCCGGTGGGGTGCGGGCGGCGAGATCCGCTACGACTTCACCGACCCGGAGTGGGACACCCGCTTCCTCGGCGACCTCTACCAGGACCTGAGCGAGCACGCCCGTAAGACGTACGCGCTGCTCCAGACGCCGGAGTTCGTGGAGGAGTTCATCCTCGACCTCACGCTTGAGCCGGCGGTCTCGGAGCACGAGTTCGGCCTCGACCCGGTGTGGACCGGCCCGGACGGTGAGGAGCGGCGGGGCCTGCGGACCATCGACCCGGCGTGCGGGTCGGGCCACTTCCTGCTGGGCATCTTCCACCGCCTGATGGACAAGTGGCGCGCGGCCGAGCCGGGCACGGATGTCTGGACGTTGGTTCGCCGCTCGCTGGAGTCCGTGCACGGGTGCGACAAGAACCCGTTCGCGGTGAGCATCGCGCGATTCCGGCTGTTGGTGGCGGCAATGCGGGCGGCGGGCTCGCGGCGGCTGGCGGACGCGCCGCCGTTCCCGATCAACGTGGCGGTGGGGGACTCGCTGCTGCACGGGCGGGATGCGGCAGGTATCCAGACGGACCTGGACACGCTGTTCGCGGAGATGTCTGCGGGTCGCGAGGAGGGTGCGTTCGCGTACTCCACGGAGGACGTATGGGACTACGCGAAGCGGGTGGACCTGCTGGGGCGGGGGTCGTACCACGTGGTGGTGGGGAATCCGCCGTACATCACCGTCAAGGACAAGCTGGAGAAAGAGAACTATAAGAAGGGGTACGATGCGAGTGTCGGCCAGTACGCGCTCTCCGTCCCCTTCGCGCAACGACTCTTTGAATTGGCGTTCAAGGGAGTTGGTGGGGTTTCTGGGGGTGGTGGATTCGTAGGGCAGATCACCGCAAACTCCTTCATGAAGCGTGAATTTGGCAGGGATCTCATCCAGGTCTTCTTTAGGCTTCGTGTTGAGCTGTCTCATGTGATCGATACTTCAGGCGCTTACATTCCTGGCCATGGCACTCCTACAGTCATCCTGGTAGGTAGGAATCGAGTACCGGGCGAGAACCGTCCAATCCGAGCCGTACTTGGAGTGCGTGGTGAGCCCGATCAGCCGTCCAATGCGGCAGACGGCCAAGTCTGGCGCGCCATCAAGGATCAGTACCGGCGACCTGGAAGTGAGTCCGCCTGGGTCTCCGTCGATGACCTGGAGCGCAGTAGCTTTGCCGACGCTCCTTGGTCCCTCAGTGGCGGAGGGGCTGCAGGGCTAGTTTCCCGCTTGTCATCCGCGCAGAATCCCCTGCTGGGGAGTCGCGTCCGACTGATCGGACGCACCGCTCACACTGGCGCCGACGAAGCGTATTTTGCCCCCTTGGGGAATTGGGCTCGCCGCGGAGTCGGATCGTCGAAATTTGTACCCTTGGTTGAAGGGACGGCGATCCGTGATTGGGGCGTACGGCCGGAAACCGAAGCCCTCTTCCCGTACGGGGAGGGTTTGATCGCGGACGATTCTGATCAAAATCTTGCGCACCTGCTCTGGCCGCGTAGGAGTATTCTTCGTATTCGGCGTGAGCCGGGTGGAACTCATGAGGAAATCGGGCTGACCTGGTACGAGTGGAGTCGCTGGCACCCGGAGCGATACTCGGTCCCCTTGGGTATCTCCTTCGCATTCGTCGCGACACATAATCAATTTGCGCTGGATCGTGGGGGAAAGGTATTTAAGCAGAGTGCTCCAGTGATTAAGCTTCCTGGTGATGCTGGGGAGGAGGAGCATCTGGAATTGTTGGGGGTCCTCAACTCGTCGACTGCTTGTTTTTGGCTGAAGCAGGTTAGTCAGGACAAGGGGAACCGAGGCGGTGAGCGTTCCACAGGGCGCTACGCGTGGGAGAGCTTCTTTGAGTTCACCGGCACGAAGCTCCAGGAGTTTCCGCTCCCTGAGAACCTTCCTCTGGAGCTGGGGCGGGAGCTTGATTCGCTTGCGCAAGAGCTGGCAAGCGTGGAGCCCGGAACGTTCGTTGAGCGAGGGGTGCCTCTCCGGAACGTACTTGATGAAGCTCGTGTCAGATATGCGCGTATTCAGCAGCGAATGATTGCCGTCCAGGAAGAGCTGGACTGGCAGGTGTACGGATTGTATGGGTTGCTCGGCGACGCAGAAGTAGCGCGGACCCTGACGCCTCTTCGTGAAGGTTTTGCCCCGCCCGAGGTACGTCTTGGAGAGCGCGCATTCGAGCTCGTGATCGCGGAGCAAGCTGAGACGGATGAGGCTGTTGAGCAGTGGTTCAAGCGCCACCACTCAATCCCCATTACAGAGATCCCCACCCACTGGCCGGACTGGTACCGCGAAATTGTCCAGGCTCGCATCGACCTCATCAGCCGTCAGCCCAAGGGCATCGGGCTGATCGAGCGCCCCGAGCACAAGCGGCGCTGGTCCGTTGAGCCTTGGGAGAAGAAGGAGCGGGCCGCCCTGCGGTCGTGGCTGCTGGACCGGATGGAGAACACCGGCCTCTGGTACGAGGTCCGTGACGGGCTCCGGCGTCCTCGGCCCATGACCGTCAACAATCTTGCCGACCAGCTCAGCACGGACGAGGACTTCACCTTCGTTGCTGCGCTCTACGCGTCCGATCACCTCGGCAAGCCGGACCTTCCCCTCGCGCAAGTGCTGTCGGAGGTTGTTGCCGACGAACACGTGCCCTACCTCGCTGCCATGCGCTACAAGGACTCCGGTCTGCGCACGCGCAAGGAGTGGGAAGACGTCTGGGAGTTGCAGCGCAAGGAGGACCGGACCGGGGAGCGGCTCGACATCGATTCGCCGGCCAGGTACAAGCCCTCCGACTTCCTGCGCGCCTCCTACTGGTCGAACCGTGGCAAGCTCGACGTGCCCAAGGAGCGGTTCATCTCGTATCCCGAGGCCGGTCCGGACGCCGACTCGACGCTGATGCTGGGTTGGGCCGGCTGGGACCACAAGGATCAGGCGCAGGCGCTGTTCGATCTGCTCAAGGCGCGTACCACCCGGGACGGCTGGGACACCGAGCGGATCGTTCCGCTGCTGGCCGGCCTGCGTGAGGTCATGCCCTGGGTTGTTCAGTGGCACAGCGAGTACGACGACGAGTGGGGCGACGTACCGGCGGAGGAACTGGTGGCCGAGTACGAGGAGCAGCTGCGCAAGCATCAGGTCGGCGCGGCAGAGCTGATCGCATGGCGACCCGTGAAGAAGACGCGGGGGCGTAAGCCCGTCCAGCAGAGGGCTCTGGACGACGAGTAGCGCCAGGCAACTGGGTGGCGGCGTGGATGCCCCCGCCACCCAGTTGGTCCGTCTCAGAGGTGGGTGTCAGCAGTGTGCGCCGCGAAGGCCGACCATGCGTCGGGTGATACGGCCAGCGGTCGCAGGTGGGTGTCCTTGGAATCCCGGACGAGGACGGCTTCGGGAGATACGGCGACCTCGACGCAGTTGTCGCCGTCCCCGCCGCTGTAGCTGCTCTTGAACCAGGCAAGTTCGGTGGTGCTCATAGCGCTCCTCGCATCCGCTCCAACAGGCTCGCGGTGTCCTGACGGCTCAGAGCCTGTGAGCGCATCTTGCCATAGCGCTGAAGCATGGAACTGACTGCTTTCGGATCGCTGATCACGGTGCTGGTGCTGTGACCTTCCACGTATCCGAGCCACTGGTTGACCGCTGTCTCGGCCAGATACATGGACCCGTCGTACCCCGAGTGGTCCTCCTGTCGCAGGGGCATGACCAGGATCTCCACGTTGCGACGACCGCCCTGCTCCAGCAGGCAGTCCAGCAGTGCCCTCGCCACTTCGGTCCCGCCCAAGCGGCGTTCGAGAAGTGCCTGCTCGATCATGAAGCAGAATGCGGTGTTGGGGCGCTCTGTGAAGAGGTGCTGCCGCGCCAGTCGCGCTGCGACCTGGAGTTCGAGCTGTTCCTCTGTCAGCGGCGGGAGGCGCCGCTCGAAGATCGCCCGGATGTACGGCTCCGGCTGCAACAGCCCCGGAATCACCCTGCACTCGTACGCGTACAGCGACACCGCCTCTTCCTCGATGCCCGCCCACTGATGGAACCGCGACGCCAGCCCCGCCTTCCGCGTCAGGCTCCGCGCAGCCGCCGCCAGCACCTTCGTCGCGACCACCCCCAGCGGTTCCTCCGCCCGCTCCGACAGATCGCCCGGCGGGAAGCGTTTGCCCTGCTCGATCTTGGCGATGTAGTGCGCCGAGTACCGCACCCGAGGGGCGAACTCCTCCTGGGTGAGGCCTGCTTCCTCCCTCAGGACCTTGAGCACCGCCCCGAAGGTCTTGAGGCTGTCCGAGAGTTCTGGTTCATTGTTGGTACCGCCGCCGTGGTCCTCGTTCATCACACAGCCGCCCCTCCGCACGCGCACCCGCCCGACCGACCCATGGTCACGGACGGTTACCCGCCCAGTCCAGCGGGTGAACCAGTACAGAGCGATCTGTACCAGTGTCGTCCCTGCCGAGCGGTGCCGACGGCCGGAACGCTGAGGCCCATGACCGCTCCTCACACCCAAGCTCCCGTCACCGTACGTACGTTCACCCAGCGCTTCTCCGCCACCCGCCGCGGCGCGCGACTCGCCCGGATGCTGGCCGAGGTCGAGGCCGTCGCCTGGGGCATTCCGCGTGGCTCGGCGGCCTTCGACGCGCTCACGCTCGTCGTCGCCGAGCTCGCCTCCAACTCCGCGCTGCACGGCCGGGTTCCGGGGCGGGACTTCGAGCTGCGGCTCCTGCTCGCCCCCGGCGGCAGCGCCGTACGCGTCGAGGTGTCCGACACGCACCCCCGTCGGCCGGAGGCGCCGCCCGCCGAGCACCCACCCGTTCCCGGCGAGGACGGCGGCCGGGGTCTGGTGATCGTCGACGCCCTCGCGCTCCGGTGGGGCGTACGGGACCGGGTCGGGCCGGGCAAGACCGTGTGGGCCGACTGCCCCCTGCGCCTGGAGCAGCCGTACCTCCACTGAACACGTGCTCAGCGCGAGCCCGGCAGCCGGATGTCCTGGGTCCAGGCGTTCGAGCTGCCCTTCGCGGTGGTCTTGCAGGCGGTGGCATAGCAGCGCCAGATCCAGTTGCGCTGCTTGTAGCGGCGGATCTCGATCTCCGTGCCCTTGCACCGACCGCACTTCGGCGGGCGGGCGAACACCTCCGCGTGCTCGTGCTCCAGCAGCTTCCGGGCGAAGTGGGAGCCCCGCATCGTCAGCATCACCTCCCGTGTGTCGTGCTGCGAGAGCACGTTGAGGCTGCCGAGCATGACCGTGCGCTCGTCGATCACCGCGATCTTCTGGTGCATCACGTACATCGGGACGACCGTGTGGACCACGGCACGCAGGTCCGCGATGAGCGACTGGTTGTTGTCCTGACGCTGGAGCTTGTCCGTGTCGTCGCGGATGAAGACGGTGACGCGGACTCCGCGGCCGACAGCGTCCCGCAGTTCGGGCAGCAGGGAGCGGAGCCGGTTCGCCACCCACGGGGCCCACAACCACAGCGACTCACGCGCCTGCCGGATCTGGTCCGTGAAGGCCCGGTAGAAGTCCCGCTCGTCGTCGATCCCCGTCACCTCCACGTGCCGGCTCAGCACCTCGGCGAGCGCGGCCCCGAACTCGCCCCGATACGTGGGGGGCGCGTGCGGTGGGGTGACCAGGTGCTTGGCCTGGAGGCGTCGGACGCCCGGGGTGCCGATCATCCCGGCCAGCTGCGCGAGGGCGGTTCCCGCCTTGGCCCCGCGGATACGTTCCCAGCTGCCGATGATGTAGAGCCGGGTCTTGACCCGGGTGACGGCTACGTTGAAGAGCCGTACGCCGTTGCGCCTCCACTCGTCGGCTCCGGGCTGCCGGTGGGCGAGGGCCATCCACAGCTCCCTGCTGTCCGCCCCCTCCACGGTGTCGAAGATGACGACGTCGAACTCCCGCCCCTGGAACCGGTGCGCCGTGCCCACCTCGGCCAGGGGCCGCCCGGAGCCCTCGACATCGCGCAGGGCCTCCAGTGTGGCCTCGGCCTGGACCCCGTACGGGGTGACGATGCCCGCCTCCTCGCCGTTCTCCCGGTGAAGTTCCACCAGCGCCCGGGAGATGAGGGAACCTGCCGGCCACCACCCCTTCCGGCTTCCCGTCAGATGGGCCCTGGCCAGTTCGTGCAGGCCGTCCGTGTCGATGAGGACGATCTCGGGGTCGTCCGCCGGTCGCGCCGCCCGCGCCTGGCTGCCGCCGCGCAGCACGCCGCCGTACGCCAGATCATTGGCCAGTTTCATCACGGCGGGGCCGAAGCGGTGCTGCTCGGTGAGGGTGACGCACGCCGGGTGCGCCTGCGCGTCCGCCGGCTCGACGATCCCGCAGTGCTGGAAGACGTCGGGGAGCAGCCATCGCTTGATGTCGTCCCGGTCCGGCTCCTTGAGCGAAGGCGGGATGACCGCACCCAGCTGCATGAAGTCCCCGAGCAGGACGGCGGCACGGCCTGCCTTTCCCGTTGCGAGCAGTACCTCCGGCAGGGTGGCGGCGCCCGCCTCGTCCACCAGGACGACGTCGTACGGGCCCTCGAAGACCGCCCGGTTGGTGCGGAACCTGGCGAGGGTCGTGGCGACCAGCTTCGCGCCCTTGATGATCTCGCCCTGGGCGTTGCGGGCGAGGCGTTCGTACTCCTCCTGGACTTCCTCGTACTGCTTCTCCAGCGCGGGGCGTCCGGCGGCGTCGGCCGCCACGGCCGGGCGCAGCCGTTGAGCCCGGTCGTACCGCTGTGGCCACCCCCACCGGACGGCTTCTGCGGTCAGATCGTGTGCAGCCTGGGCCTGCGAGGCCGCCTGGGTGGCTTCGGCCGACTCCCGGTCCCAGACCTGGCACAGTTCCTGGGCACGTTCCGCCGCGATCAGCTTGGCTTCCGCGTCGGCTTCGAGACTGTCGATCTGCTGCGGGGTGTACGGGATGGCGGATATGAGTGCGGCGATCCGGGTGTCGAGCGTCGCTATGTGGGTGGTCGCCGTCGTACGCGCGTCCATTGCCGCGCGGCGGTCCCTGATCGCTTGTTGCTCGGCGTCGTGCAGCTGCTGCTGGAGCTCCGTGATCTTCTCCCGCTTACGCCACCGGGCCACCGGGCCCAAGGCTTCGAGCTCCTGTAACTCCTCCCGCAGCTCACCGCAGGAGTCCTCCGTCAGCAGCGCGGCGGCTTCGCGGCGTTCCGCTGCCAGCCGGACCCGGACCTGCTCCTTGCGCAGCCCTTCGACCTGCTTCCACTGCTCACGCGACGCATCCGTGGCCGCGCTGCGGTCGGACGCCTCCTGCGCCACCCGCGCGGCATCCGCGTAGCTCTGTACCGCTTCCGCCGACCGGGTCTCGGCCGAGGCCACCCGCCCCAGAGCAGCCGCCAGGTCCTGCCCCGGGGTGCGCAGCAGTTTCAGCGCAGCGAAGTAGGCGGCGGGATCGAAACCGGCCAGAACCGTGTTCAGGGCGGCCAGCTGGTCGGCCCGGTTCCGGGCGGCGACGAGTTCGGCCTCGACCGTCCGGCGGCGCTCGGCGACCTCCGCCAGGCGCTCCCGGACCATCAGCGGCAGGGAAACCGAGGCGTCCTCGGCGACCTCCCGCAGGTGGGGCGGGCCCACGCGGACGATGTCGCCCGGGCTGTGGCGCTTCTCCCGGACCACTCCGAGCAGGGCGTTGTCCACGGCGATGTTGGTCGCGGAGACCAGCAGCACCCGGTCGCCCCGGGCGATCAGGTCGCCGATGGCGCGCTTGAGGACGGTGGTCTTGCCCGTGCCCGGCGGTCCCCACACCAGCAGGACACCCGAGCCGAGGCAGGCCCGGTACGCATCCCCCTGCGCGGGATGGAAACCGGGCGGATCCGGGGCCTGCGCGGGTGTCCCGCCGATGGCCCGGCCGGCCAGCGCGGCGGCCAGAGGGGCTTCGCCGAGCCCGGCGATACCGTCGCGCAAGGCCTCGATGAGGAAGGTGGGCGGCTGCTTCAGCATCCACACATGAGGGTCCGCGACATCGGCGAACTCGGCCACGCGCAGGGTGAGGAGCGAGCCGTTCTGCACCGCCTCGGAGACGGTGAAGCCGTTCGCCTCGATGTCGTCGGCTTCGGGGCCGGAGAGCCGCAGGCCGTCGAGTTGGTCCGGGCCGATGTCGGAACCCCGGAGGTCCACCGCGAATCCTCCGGGCTCCCCGGTGCGGACCGCGCGCGCGATGCGCTGCCACCGGGGCTGCCTCCCCGCACCGCCCTCGATCGCGATCCACTCGCCGAGCGCCGTAGTGATCTCCTCGCGCCACCCCACGTACCGCCCCCGCCCCCGTCGGAACCCCTTACCCCGGCGGCCAATCTACCCAGCGGCACGGAGCGTGACCCGTGAAGAGGGAGAAGTGACCGAGGGTGCCCTGGAGTGGCGTGGATCTTGCGGGGGCCGGGTCCCGCAAGCCGTGGGCCTGGCAAGATTGAGGCGTGCCGACCAGCGCACACCGTGTGACGTACGCCAAGCCACCGACCGAGGGACTGATCGCCTGATGCCTACGAGCGAGCTCTTCCTGAAGGATGTCATCGACATCAAGGAAGACGTCCATGCGGGCGACTTCAAGATCGAGCTCTCTCAGGGATTCAGCGAGACCGACGCACGGGTTGCCGAGTACGTCGTCACCGAGCAGCTCCAGGGTGCCTTCCGGCATGCGCTGAGCATCGTGTCGAACGCGGTACGTACGGGGAACTCGCACGCGGCCTATCTGCACGGCTCCTTCGGTTCCGGTAAGAGCCACTTCCTGTCCGTGCTGCACGCGGTGCTCAACAACCACTCGGCGGTCCACGCCAAGCCCCGCCTCATGGAGGTGGTCGCCCCGCACCAGGACTGGCTGCGGCAGAGCCGGTTCCTGATGGTTCCCTACCACCTCGTCGGCTCCACCGACCTCGACTCGGCGCTGCTGGGCGGCTACGTGCACACCGTGCGCGAACTCCACCCCGACGAGCCGCTGCCCCCCGTCTACCGGGCCGACGCCCTGCTCGCCGACGCCCGGGCCCAGCGGGCGTTCCTGGCCGACGACGCGAAGTTCCTGCAGTGGCTGGGCAAGGGGGCTGCGGCGCTCGCCCCCAGCAGCGCCGCGCCCGTGGAAGCCGACCCCGACGACATGGCGCCGCTGGACACGGGTGTCGGCGTGTCGGCTGCGGGCGGCTGGAGCGGCGCCGACTTCGACCTGGCGTTCAGCGCTTCCGCCGTGGACGACCCGTACCGGGAGAAGCTGGTCTCCGCGCTGCTGGCAGGGCCCATGGCCTCGTACGCCCAGGGCGTCCGCGGTGAGGCAGGGGCCTATGTGCCGCTGGAGAACGGCCTCAAGATCATCTCCAGGCATGCCCAGTCTCTCGGCTACACCGGGGTCGTGCTCTTCCTGGACGAGCTGGTGCTGTGGCTCCAGGCGAACATGGGCAAGCAGGACTTCGTCCGGGACCAGGTGCAGCGACTGGTCAAGCTGATCGAGTCCGCGGACAGTGGCCGGCCGGTGCCGATCGTGTCGTTCATCTCCCGCCAGCGGGACCTGTCCCAGCTCATCGGCAGCGACGTGGCCGGCGCCGACGTCGAGAACCTCGAGCAGCAGATCGAGTACCTCGCCGAACGCTTCGACGTCGTCGACCTCGAGGACAGCAACCTCGTCGAGATCATCAAGCACCGCGTGCTCTCCCCCAAGCCGGGCATGGAGTCCGTCCGCGACGACGCGTTCAAGATCGTGGAGTCGTCGAACGACGAGGTGCGCCAGGTGCTCCTCGACGCACAGGGCCGCACCGAGGCCAGCTGGGACGACTTCCGCGAGCTCTACCCGCTCTCCCCGGCCCTGCTGAACGTGCTCGTCGACCTCTCCGGCGCCCTGCAGCGCGAGCGGACCGGCTTGAAGCTGGTGCAGGAGCTGCTGCGCCGGCGTCGCGACGACCTCAAGCTCGGGGAGCTGATCCCGCTCGGAGACCTGTACGACGTCATCGCGGACCGCACTGGTGCAGCCTTTACGCCCAAGCTGCGCCGCGAGTCGGAGATCGCGCACCGCTTCCACGGTCGGGTCAAGGACACCCTTCTGGAGAAGTACAAGTCGAAGGACGACAAGCGCTTCCAGACCGACGACCGGCTGGTCAAGACGCTGCTGCTGGCAGCCCTCGCCCCCAATGTGCCCGCGCTGACCCGCCTCACCGGCAGTCGGCTCGCCGCGCTGAACCACGGCGCGATTCGCACACGGGTCGGCGACGCGGGCTCCGTGGCCGTCAAGCGGCTGCGGGATCTCCAGGTGGAATACGACGGAGAGCTGCGCAGCGAGGGGGACACCAGCGACCCCGTCTTCCACCTGCACCTTTCGGATCTGGACGTGGAGCCCCTCCTCGAAGAGGTTCAGGGAGCCGCCGACCAGCTCGGCTACCGCCGTCAGTGGATCAAGGACCAGCTGTGGCGGGCGCTAGGAGTCAAGGACACCGAGTCCTTCGTCTGTGAGCGGGAGGTCGTCTGGCGCGGCACCAGGCGCCGGGTCGAGATGGTCTTCGGCAACGTGCGTGACACCCACCTGCCGGACGAGGAGTTCACGCCGCAGCTGCCGGGCAACATCCGCATCGTCTTCGACTACCCCTTCGACGACGCCGACCACTCACCCATGGACGACGTCCAGCGTGTCGACAAGCTCCGGAGGGCCGGTCGGAACGAGCCCGTCCTCGTCTGGCTGCCCGACTTCTTCTCCGAGCAGACGGGGCGGCAGCTCGGCCGCCTCCTGAAGATCAACTACCTGCTGGAGCGGGACCGGCTGGAGGATCACACCGCCACCCGCCCCGCAGAGGAACGCACTCAGATCCGAAACCAGCTCAAGGCCTCGCGGGACAGCCTCACCGAACGGCTCACCACATCGCTCCTGGAGCTGTACGGGATCAACCGGGCCGAGCCCGGCACGGTCGGTGCGCAGGTGCCGGAGGGACAGCACCTGATCTCCCTCCAGCGCGGTTTCGACCGGACCCGGCCGGAACCTGCCGTCGGGTTCGAACAGAACCTGCTGCTGCTCGCCGACGAGATGTACGCGGCGCGCTACCCCAAGCACCCCGATTTCGACCCCCGGCTGACCCGCAAGCCCATCACCCTGGGCGACCTCAAGACCACGCTGGAATGGATCACCCGAGCAATGGAGGACGGGTCGCGGCGTGTGGTCGTCGACGGCCACCACCTGGAGAAGGTCCGGAAGATCGTGCACGCGCTCGGGCTCGGCGAGGTGCACGACGGTCCGCTCGTCGTCACCAATGACTGGCGGCTGCGCATCAACAAGCGGGCCGCGGAGAGTGCCGACGCCGACGGCGATCTCGCCGTGGAGACCATCCGTACCTGGATCTCCGAGATGGGCTACGAAGGGCTCGACCGCCACGTCGGCAACCTGCTCATCGCCGCTTACGCGCTGGTCGACGACCGCACCTGGATCTACCAGACCTCCACGATTCCGCAGGCCCCCGAGCTCGACAAGATCGGCCCCGGTTATGGGCTGCGGGCAGTGGCGCTGCCGGACGAGGACACGTTCAACAATGCTCTGCGCAGGGCGGGTGTCATCTTCGGGGTGCACGTTTCGCCGGTGCTCTTCGCCCGTAACGTTGCCCAGCTCGCCAACAAGGTGCGGGGTGTCGCGGACGAACACCGCAAGGCCGTTGCGGGGGTGCGCGACCTGCTGCAGAAGCACGCCGGCCGGCTGGGCCTGGAGGGGCCCGGAGGTGTGCAGGCGCCGCGACTTCAGTCCCTGAAGGCCGCCGCCGATCTCATGGCACGCGTACAGCGCACCGGCGATCCGACCCTCGCCGTCCAGGAGATCGCAGGCATCGCCTACGAGGTCGGCGACGAGGAGATCGGTGCTGCCCTCAAGCAGGCGCCCGATGTGCTCTCCGAGCTCCACTCCGAGGAATGGCCTCCGCTGCTCGACACAGTTCACGAGCTGTCGACGCGTGACGACTCCGTCGGCGACCGGGCCCGCGGACTCCTGGCAACCGTCCAACGCGTGGCGAACAGCCATGAGTCCCGGGACGAGTCCCTCGCCCCGGTCCTCGCCGGCATCCAGGGCTCGGCCATGGCACTGATGCGGGAGGCCACCCGGCTCGCGCAGGCGGCACAGCCGGTGACCCCGCCGCCGGCCCCGGCGCAGCCGACCGCCGAGGACATCCGGCTCACCGAGCACGGCAACCCGTCGGTGCCCACCGCCTCACCCCAGGCAGTGGACCCCCGACAGGGAGCAGTGTGGCCAGGGACTGCCGCTCCTACCGGGCCGGTCGCACCCACCCCCGGCCCGTCGGGCTCCCACGGTGCGTACCTCGTCGAACCGACACGGCTCGAAGCTAGTCTGGCTGCCACCGTCGCGGAACTCAGCAGCGAGCTCCGCACCTTCCTCACCGCTCATCCCGGCGCCCGCGTCCAGGTCTCGTGGCAGGTCGTCGAGGCCGATGCCGGGACGGCCGACACCGAAGAGGCTGGCAACTGATGGTCCAACCTCTTCCGCAGGTCGGCCGCCGCACGATCGAAGCCCTACTGGAAAAGAATGCTTCCGCGCTGCGCGACCGCTCTCTGATGCTGATCCACGGCCGCTACGCACCTGGGGCCACCGGCGCTTTCACCGCTACGGTGGGCGGTGAGCCGCGGCGGGTGAGCGTGCGAGACGAGTCGTCCGTCCTCGGACTGCTCGCCGCGTGGCAGGAGCACCGCGCGGACGCAGCCCCGGGCAGCCTGCTCGTCGTCACCACCGGGGTGGACGACTCACAGCTCGGCTGGGACTTGCGCGGACATGCGGTGCGCCGTCGCACGCTCACCGTGGACCGAGCCGAGATCGTCCTGCAGCGCTTCGGTGCCGCCGGCTTGGACATGCGGATGTACCGCGAGGACTGGCTGCTGGAAGCGTTGCTCGACGCCGAACCTGCGGAAGGCGGCTGGCCGAGAGCCGCAGGGGTGCTCACCCGAGACTCGGCCCTGCGCGCCCTGGTCGTCGTACGCCTCGGGCTGGCCCGGCCCCCAGGCTCCGCAGACACGTCGAGAGAAACCGCCATCGACGCGGACTCCCTGCTGGCCTGGTCCCGCACGACGGCAGGCCCCCGCCGATTCGCCGAACTCAAGGACGTCGAGCGGGACGAGCTGAAGAAGTGGCTCGGCGAGGTGGCCGGCCCTGCGGTACCCGTGCTGCTCGCGCTCGCGGAAACGGGGCGGGGGGCGGACGCCATGGCACTCGGCCTGCTCGGCGCGGCGCTGCGCGATCCGGCGGCGAGCCCGGACACGGTCCTCGCCGTCGGCGGACTCTTCGGTCAGGCACGCCCTCGGCGCGCCGAACTCACCGCCTTCACGGACTCGGTGGAAGGGACACTGATCCGCTGGATCTCCGAGGCACGCAGCAGCGACAGTGCCAGACAACGCGTGTTCGCGGTACTCGACCGGGCCGATGAGCTGGCACGCGACGCCGGCCTCACGACAGGCCTGGCTGCCAGCCGATTTCTCCCCTCCAGCTTCGCAGCCCAGCTGGGGGCGGTGATCGCGGCGGCCCGCCAGTCTCCGGACGCGGGCGAGAACGAACTCGCAGACCTGAAGGGGCATGCCCTGGCCGGGCTCTTCCCCGACCGCGTACGGGTCGCGGAGATGGCGGTACGCCTCGCACGCTGGCTGCGCCTGCCCGTACCCGCCGTCACAGGGGTGGCGGCGGGAGTCGCAGCCCATGGAGCCGACTGGGGCTGGGCCGACCGGGCGCTCACGGTGCTGTGGAGCGGCGATCCCGGGGGCGACCGGGAAGCCGCGCGGCATCTGCGCGCGCTGTATACCGAAGGGCGGGACCGTAGGGAAGCACTGGACGAGGCTTTCGCCCGGCAATTGGCGGGTTGGACACTCCATGCCACTGCTCAGCAGCCGGGCGGCGCTCTGGTGGTCGAGAACGTCCTGGAGACCGTCGTACGACCGCTGGCCGCCGGTGTGCCCCCCCTTGTCATCGTGCTGGACGGTATGAACAGTGCCGTTGCGGCCCAGCTCGGGGAGGAGACGGAACGCGAGGGCTGGCGGGAGATCATTCCGCGTCCGGCACAGGGCGAACCCGCACAGCGCCTCGCGGCGGTTACGACGTTCCCCTCCGTGACCCAGGTGAGCAGGGCCTCACTGCTGACAGGGTCTGCGGTAGCGGGCGGTCAGTCAGTGGAATCATCCGGCTTCACTGCCTTCTGGAGGAAGCGTCGCAAGGACGCCGAGCTCTTCCACAAGGCCTCGATCGGCGGAGACGCCGGGCATTTCCTTGCCCCGGAACTGCTGCTCGCACTCGCCTCGGGCGCCGTAGTCGGAGTCGTCCTCAACACGATCGACGACGCTCTCGACTCCGGGCAGCAGGGCCAGCGCACTGCATGGTCGCTGCACGACGTCACCTACCTGCGCGAACTGCTGGCCGCGGCCCGTAGTTACGGGCGACCCGTCGTTCTGACGTCCGACCACGGGCACGTTCTGGAGCGTGAACCGGGCAGCTCCCCCGTCGAGGTGGACGGGCCGGCTGGGTCCGCCCGCTGGCGGCCGGGCACGGATGCCCGGGAGGGGGAAGTAGCCCTGCGAGGCCCCCGCGTGCTGGATGGAGACGGGACGATCGTCGCGCCCTGGCGCGAGAACATCCGCTACTCGGGTCGCCGGGCCGGATACCACGGCGGTGCTGCCCTGGCCGAAGTAACCGTGCCCGTGCTGGTCCTCGCACCCTCGGCCGAGCTGGCGCCTCAGGGTTGGGATCCGCTTCCCAGGGAGCAAGCAGCACCGTCGTGGTGGCGGGCTTCTGCCGCCACTGCGACGGAGGTGGAGCCTGTAACGGCATGTGAAGTCACCTCCTCGAAGCCCAAGCAGAGCAAGACTCCGAAGCAATCCGAGGGACTGTTCACGGACGCGGACGTAGTGACGGCCGACGGGCGCGGTGGTGAGGAACTCCTGGCCACACCGCTCAGCCTCGGCGACCAGGTGGTGGCGAGCGAGGTCTACGAGGCGCAGAAGGCGTACGTTCGCAAGGCGCCGGAAGTAAAGATCGTGGCGGCCGTGATCGATGAGCTGGTGGCAGCGGGCGGCACCATGTCCCCGGCCGCCCTGGCGGCAGCGATCTCGGCCACCGGACGCGTGCGACGAAACATCGAGGGCTTCGTCGCCACTGTCCAGCGGCTTCTGAACGTCGAGGGTTACCCCGTGCTCGGATTCATCGACGGCGGTCACACGGTCAAACTCGATGAGACGCTGCTGCGCGGGCAGTTCCTGCCGACTGGGGGGTCACGATGACGGGCCCTGTGGCCCAGGCCAGCGCGGTCCGACGGCGGGAAGTCATCGACGCGCTGCGGCGCGGAACCGTGCCCCAAGCGGGTCTCGACCTCCTCGCGGTCGGCCTCGGTCGCTTCGAAGCGGCACTCGACGACGACCTGGCGACGGCCTCGCGGGGCGGGGCCGCCTTCCACGCGATTCGTGGAGACTACGGTTCCGGCAAGACCTTCTTCGCCCGCTGGCTCGCCGAACGTGCGAAGAGAGCGGGATTGGCCACGGCCGAAGTGCAGATCTCCGAGACGGAGACTCCGCTGCACAGGCTGGAGACGGTCTATCGCAGGCTGACCGAGCGGCTGACCACCGCAACACATCAGCCCAGTGCCCTGCGCGCCGTGGTCGATTCGTGGTTCTACACCTTGGAGGAGGAAGTCCTCGACGCCGGAGAGGCCGACGAAGAGGACGAGGCGGGGCTTGCCGAGGCGGTCGACGCGCTGATGGAACGACGGCTGGCGGAAGTCGCCCGCACCACGCCTGCTTTTGCCGCGGCGTTGCGCGGCTACCGCAGGGCCGTCGCGGCTGGGGACGGAGCCACCGCCGAAGCGCTCATCGCCTGGCTGGGCGGACAGAAGTCCGTCGCAGCCTCTGCGCGCCGTACGGCCGGCGTCCGTGGGGACCTCGACCACTTCGCGGCACTCGGCTTCCTCCAGGGGCTCCTCACCGTGCTGCGTGACTGCGGCCACCCCGGACTGCTCCTCGTCCTCGACGAGATCGAAACGCTGCAACGCGTCCGAGGCGACGTCCGGGAAAAGGGGCTCAACGCCCTGCGGCAACTTCTCGACGAGATCGACGCCGGACGCTTCCCCGGACTCTTCCTCGTCATCACCGGAACCCCGGCGTTCTACGACGGCCAACAGGGAGCTCAGAGACTCGCCCCCCTCGCGCAACGGCTCGCCACCGACTTCACCACGGACCCCCGCTTCGACTCCCCCCGTGCGGTCCAGCTTCGTCTGGCGGGCTTCGATCTTCCCCATCTCGGCGAACTCGGCCGAGCAGTGCGGAACCTGTACCGGGAAGAGGCACGTCATCCGGACCGGATCAGCGAGCGGGTCGACGACGCGTACATCGGCGACCTTGCGGTGGCTGTCACCGGCGGACTCGGTGGGAAGGTCGGAGTCGCACCCCGGGTATTCCTGCGGAAGCTGGTCGCCGACGTCCTGGACCGGGTGGACGAGTTCGAGGACTTCGACCCACGGCTCCACTACGCCTTCACCGTCACCTCGTCCGAACTCACGGAGACAGAGCGCAACGCGGCTGCAGGACGCGCGGATGACATCGAGCTGGAGCTGCCGTGAGCGTCTCCGGCGAGCTGGACCCGGCGCTCGTCCACCACATCGTCAACACGCTGGGGTGGCGCAGCCTGCGTCCGCTTCAGGAGGAGTCGGTAGCTCCGGTTCTCGCAGGCGACGACGCCGTGCTCCTGGCTCCGACAGCCGGGGGGAAGACGGAAGCCGCGTGCTTCCCTCTGCTCTCGCGCATGGCGAAGAACCGGTGGACCGGCACCTCGGTGCTGTACGTCTGCCCGCTCAAGGCCCTGCTCAACAATCTGCTTCCGCGCCTGGAGAACTACACGTCATGGCTGGGACGTACGGCCGCGCTCTGGCACGGTGACACCACCGCCGGGGCCAGGAAGCGCATCTTGGCCGAGCGGCCGGACATCCTGCTGACCACCCCTGAGTCGCTGGAGGCGATGCTGGTCAGCGCCAATGTCGACCATGCGTCCTTCTTCTCGGGGCTCAGGGCAGTGGTGGTCGACGAGGTGCATGCCTTCGCCGGAGACGACCGAGGGTGGCATCTCCTCGCAGTCCTTGAACGGATGCAACGGGTGGTGGGCCGGCCCCTCCAGCGCATCGGGCTCTCGGCGACGGTCGGCAACCCGGAGGAGCTGCTCACGTGGCTCCAGGGATCGGGCGCAGGGAAACGGCCGGCCCAGGTCGTAGCCCCACACCTGGCCGGACCAGGGTCGTCGGCGGCAGGGGATACCGCCGTCATTCCGCCGGGTGACATCGAGCTCGACTACGTCGGTTCCCTCGACAACGCGGCCACGGTCATTGCCTCGCTCCACAGAGGAGAGAAGCGCCTTGTCTTCTGCGAGTCAAGAAGACTTGTGGAGGAACTGGGAGAGAAACTCCGCGCGAAAGGGATCACGGCCTTCCTGTCCCATGCCTCGCTCTCCCTCGAGGAACGCAGACGGGCGGAGACAGCCTTCGCGGAAGAACGCGACTGCGTCATCATCTCGACCAGCACACTGGAACTCGGCATCGATGTGGGTGATCTGGACCGGGTGATCCAGATCGACGCGCCATCCTCGGTCGCCTCCTTCCTCCAGCGCCTCGGCCGCACTGGGCGCAGGGCAGACACCCTGAGGAACTGCCTCTTCCTGGCGCTGGACGAATCCGGGCTCCTGGACGCGGCCGGGCTGCTTCTGCAGTGGTCGCGGGGATGGGTAGAGCCCGTGATCGCTCCTCCTGAGCCGCGTCACATTGTCGCGCAGCAATTGCTTGCTCTCTGTCTGCAGGAGCACCGAGTTGGCGAGAACCTGTGGCAGGAGTGGTGGAACGGTCTCGGACCCTTCGGCAGCGCTGCAGAACCGATCGCGCGACATCTGGTCGACGAGGGATATCTGGACCGGGACGGAGGACTCCTGTTCATCGGCCCGGAAGCCGAACGGCGTTTTGGCCACCGCCATTTCATGCACCTCACGGCAGTCTTCACTGCGCCTCCGCAATTCACTGTGCTGCACGGCCGGTCAGAGATCGGTCGAACCGATCCCAGCCTGCTCACCGAGCGGGTGAACGGGCCGCGCCGCCTGTTGCTCGGCGGGCGGAGCTGGCTGGTCACGTACATCGACTGGCGACGAAAGCGCTGCTTCGTGGAGCCCGTGGACGGGGGAGGAAAGGCGAAGTGGAGCAGCGCCGGATTCGGCCCCGGAGCATCGTTCGAAGTGTCGCGGGCGGTACGCGAAGTGCTGCTGGGCGCAGATCCACCCGTCAAACTCACGCAGCGGGCGGTCCGGTCCCTGAGTGAAGCGCGTGAGCACTTCCTGGAGCGGGTGCATCAGGGAGGCACGCTCATCATCCGGGATGCCGATGGTCGCATGCGCTGGTGGACGTGGGCGGGGCACCGGGCCAATGCCACACTGGCGGCCACCCTCGATGAGGTGGCGGTGCCGGGCCAGCGCGTCAACGATCACTGGATCCGGCTGCGTGAGGACGTGACGCCGGCGTCCTGGAAGAGTCACACCGCCGGTGCGGCCGACCGGCTCTGTCTTCCCGCAGTCGATGAGCGGGCCGTACGAGGTCTGAAATTCGCCCAGGCTCTGCCGCCGAGGCTGGCGGAAGCGACGCTTTCCGCCCGTCTGGCCGGCTCGGAGTCTGCGGTTGCCGTGTTGTCCGAACCTGTGCGATTCGTCTCGATCGCTGGGCAATGAGACTGCCTGGGATGGGACGTCAATTTCCGTGTTGCCGGGCCTCAAGGGGTACCCAGTGACCCGCACCGCGTGATCCAGCCACGATCGCCAAAGTTCCGGCCGGCAGCCATCGTGATGTTTTCGGCAGGCCAGGCCTTACCTAAGATCACCACAACCGAACTGCGGCCCGACGGGCTTCCTGGACAGGACATGCCCCCACCCGCACGAGTCACTCGTGCCCTGGGGGAACCACCTCGTGTCCATGCTCCTTCTGAGACTGTCGGCTCAGGATCTGCTCACTCTCGACTCGCGCGACCGGATGGTGCCGCATCTTGCCGCCCGGTGGCGGTACTTCCGGGGAGCGGACGCCTCGGAGTCGGAGCGCTCCGCCTGGGCGGAGAGCCTGGTGAGCCTCGCGAGTGACCTGGTC
This sequence comes from Streptomyces sp. NPDC031466, assembly GCF_055581265.1. Classification (NCBI taxonomy): domain Bacteria; kingdom Bacillati; phylum Actinomycetota; class Actinomycetes; order Kitasatosporales; family Streptomycetaceae; genus Streptomyces; species Streptomyces sp. NPDC031466. The sequence goes on along the minus strand of NZ_JBVIJT010000016.1, from coordinate 2,478 downwards.
GCAGTGGGACGGGGGAACGTGGAGATGATCGTCGAGTGTGCGGCCACCCTCGACGAGGCGGTCTGTCCCGGCGATCCCCGCCTTATCGACGTCGTTCTGGTGGGGCGCCATCCAGAGCGCCACGTGCCCTCCGTGCAGTTGGTCGAGTTGAAACGTTGGTCGACGGTGAGCCGGGTGGAACGGGCGACCGCGGACCTTTTGCATGTGCCGGGAATCAAAGACAAGAAGAAGCATCCGGCGCTGCAACTGGGCGCAAACTATGAGGCGTTCACGAGCCCTAGAGGTCCGTTCCAGGGTGCCGACTTCGAATGCGGCGGTTTCGCCTACCTGCACAACGCCACCGACGAATCCGTGAGAACCCTGATCGACGTGGACGCGCCGACAGGGGCCTACGCCCGCGTCTACACGAGTGACCGCCGCGAGCAGTTGTTGTCCGACCTCAGGATGAACTTCGCGGAGGACGGTGCGGCCTCCACGGCAGAGCGGATGCTGCAGAGCATGGGCCTGCGCAATACTCCGCTCCTCGATGCCATGATCTGGTCCCGCGGAGCCGACACCGTCTTCACTCTGCGAGGGCGGCAGAAGGAGGTCGCGGATCAAGTTCTGGAGACTGCGTCGAGGGTCCTACCGGACCCTCGACATCCCGCCCTGGTACCGGACGAGCGGCGTGTGGTCTTCCTCGTGACGGGTGGGGCGGGAACCGGGAAGAGCGCGATCGGCCTGCAGATAAAGGCGGAGCTGGAGGCTCAAGGCCGTACGGTCAAGTACGCCAGCGGCAGCCGGGCTTTCAACGGGGCCCTCCAAGAACACGTTGGCTACGGGGATCGGCAGTTCAGGGAGACGTTCACCTACTTCAGCAGCTTCGTCACGCCACCTGACCCGCTCCTGGACGTGCTGATCTGCGACGAGGCACACAGGCTCCGGGATCGGTCGACCAGCCGATTCTGGAAACCCGAAGAGCAGGGCACAGGACCGCAGGTCGACGAGCTACTGGCTGCGTCCCGTTTGACGGTGTTCTTTCTGGACGAGGGACAGTCCGTGAGACCGAACGAGGTCGGAACGGTCGATCTGATCAAGGACGCAGCCGAGCGGCGCAACGCTCTCGTCATTCCCTACAAGTTGAGGGAACAGTTCCGATGCGGGGGCAGCGACGCCTACGTTCGTTGGGTGAAAGCGTTGCTGGGCGTGACGGACGAGGAGCCCGGCAAGTGGCGCCCCGACGGACTGATGCACATCGAGGTGGCGGACACCCCGGAAGAACTCGAGCAGATCATTCGGACAGAAGTACGGGCCGGTGCGTCTGGGCGCATGGTCGCCGGCTACTGCTGGCCGTGGACGAAGCCGCTCGGCAAGGAGCGACGACTGGAGGCCGACGTCCGTATCGGCGAGTGGCACCGGCCGTGGAACGCGGACAGCGAAAGCTTCTGCGAGAACGAGGCGCCGCCGTCAAGGATCTGGTCCGTGCACGAGAACGGCCTGGGTCAGATCGGCTGTGTCTACACCGCGCAGGGACTCGAATGGGACTGGTGCGGGGTGCTCATGGGTGACGACATGGTGCGCCGCGGTGACCGGTGGGTCTTTCGGCGGGGCAAGGAACTCAAGACCGCGGATCCGGGCATCAAGCGGGTTGCAGAGCCCGGTTCGTTCGATCCCAAAGTGAAGGCCGGCAGAGTCGATGACGACGAGTTCGCGCGTCTCGTCCGGCACGCCTATCACGTGTTGATGACCCGGGCCAGTCGTGCCACGGTGCTGTATTCCACCGACCAGGAGACCCGGGACTATCTCAAGAGTCTCGTCGGCGAAGTCGAGATTCATGGGCTGCGTCCCACTTGGGAGAACCTTCCGGTGGAGGCGCGTACGCCGCATCTTCCCAGGCCTGGCCGAGGACGGGGGCGGGGAAAGAACAAGGGGAGGAGTCGGAAGAGTGGGGGGTCACAAGCCCCTGAGATGAGGCTGTTCTGACAAGAGCTGTCGTATGAGTGAGGTGGCGGACTCACCGGGCCCGCCACCGGCCTGCACTAGAAGAGCAGACCTGCCATCGCCACCAGGGCCGTCACCAAGAGGTTGGAGACGACTGCGGCGGCAATCTCGATCAGGATCTCGCGGATCCGTTCACGACGCGCAGGCTTGCACTCGACCGAGGTCATGGCCACTCCAAAGCAGTGAGATCGGAATGGCAGGGGGACGCCCTACCGGGCATCCACGCTCGCGTCGCATGTCACCACACGACGGGCACAACCATTCCTCACCCGCAACTCACTGGGGTGAGCTCAGGAACCGCAGCCTCGTACCCTTCGGGAAGGTGCGCAGCGCGATCATGCTATCTCGTCGAGTCGACGCGGAGTGTGGATTCCGCAGTCGCAGTCGCAGCCGCATACGCGGACTAGGTCGTTTCTGATGGCTCTTGGACGGTGTCGCGGAGCCAGATGGCGATCGCTGCGACGGTGAGGGTGCCGTTGAAGATGTAGTCGCGTTTGT